>NZ_QTNQ01000033.1 GCF_018424695.1 Vannielia litorea | reverse complement strand
GGCCTGTTTCCTTGGCGCGCGGTGGTTGTCGCGGCGGGGGGCGGTGGAGCGGGAAGCAGCGCCTGCGCAAGAGCGCAGTGAAGGTCGGGAGGTGTAATCCGCCGGGGCCTTCTGTTTCGGCTCCTGCTCTGGCATGGATGCCGGATGCAGGAAGTGCTGACCTTTCGTCCGATCGCCCCCGAGGATGCAAGCTGGATCGCGCCCGTGCTGGCGCGCGCGGAGCTGGCGCGCAACACTGCAACGATACCGCACCCCTTGCCCGAGGGGTTTGCCGCACGTTGGATTGCCGAGTGGCAGGCCTTGCGGGCGGCGGGCGATGGGCTGCGCTCGTCGCCTTGCTGGGTGGCGCGGGTGCGGGCTCGGTCGCGCTTCGACGCGCGGGAGATGCCGCGGAGCTATCTTATTGGGTCGCGCCAGCGTTCCGCCGCAGGGGGGTGGCCATGGCGATGGCGCGCGAAGCCCTGAACGAGGCGGGCCGGATGGGGGTGGCACGGGTGACAGCGGGGCATTTTTGCGACAAAGCGGGATCGGCGGCGGTGCTGCTGCGGCTCGGCTTCCGGGCGATGGGGGAGCGGCAGGCTGTATTCAGCGCCAGCCGGGGCGCGGAGGTGGAGGCGCTGCGCTATGCCTTGCCCCTTGATGCGGACACGGGGATTGACGCAGGCCGCGCGCAGGCGTAATTCACCCTCACAAGTGGCGATTTGTTCACCGGATTGCGGGCCACTCTAAACACTTCCGCTAAAGAGGTCAGGCAGGGGAGAGTCCTCGTCGCTTGGCAGCGGTGAGGGCTTTTTTATTGGCGAAGGAGGCCAATCATGTCTGAACGCAAGACACGCACCAAGCTTGTTCATGGCGGCACGCGGCGCTCGCAGTATGGCGAGGTGAGCGAGGCGATTTTTCTTACCCAGGGCTTTGTTTATGACAGCGCGGCGCAGGCCGAGGGGCGGTTTGAGGCGCTGGGCGAGGACGAGTTCATCTATGCCCGCTACGGCAACCCGACGGTGCGGATGTTCGAGGAGCGGATCGCGCTGCTTGAAGGCGCGGAGGATGCCTTTGCAACTGCAAGCGGCATGGCCGCGGTCAACGCGGCGCTGATGGCGCCGTTGAAGGCAGGGGATCATGTGGTGAGTTCCCGCGCACTCTTTGGCTCCTGCGAGTACATCTTGAGCGAAGTGCTGGTGCGGTTTGGCGTGGAGGTCGAATTTGTCGACGGCACCGACCTGGCGGCCTGGAAGGCGGCGATCCGGCCCGACACCAAGCTGGTGTTCTTCGAGGCACTCTCGAACCCGACGCTGGAGGTGATCGACATTCGCGGCGTCAGCGAGCTCGCCCACGCGGTGGGCGCGCTGGTGGTGGTGGACAATGTCTTTGCCACGCCAGTCTTTCAGCGGTCGCTGGAGCTGGGGGCGGATGTGATCGTCTACTCGGCCACAAAGCATATCGACGGGCAGGGGCGTGTGCTGGGCGGCGTGGTGCTGGGCAGCGAAGAGTTCATCCGCAAGACGCTTGAACCCTACCTGAAGCACAGCGGCGGAGCGATGAGCCCGTTCAACGCCTGGGTGCTCTTGAAGGGCCTGGAAACGCTGGATCTGCGCTGCCGGGCGCAGGCGGGCAATGCCGAGACGGTGGCCAAGGCGCTTGTCGGCCATGAGAAGGTGAAGGCCGTGCTTTATCCCGGCCTGCCGGACCATCCGCAGCACAATCTCGCGCTGGCGCAGATGGAGAAGCCGGGCACGGTGGTGTCTTTCGAGATCAAGGGCGGCAAGGAGGCGGCCTTCCGCTTTCTCGACGCGCTGGAGATCGTGGTGATTTCCAACAACCTCGGGGATGCGAAGAGCATCATCACCCATCCGGCGACGACCACGCACCAGCGGCTTTCGGACGAGAAGAAGGCGTTGCTGGGGATCTCCCCGGGGCTGGTTCGGCTGTCTTTGGGCATCGAGGATGGAGAAGACCTTGTGGCGGATGTGATGCAGGCGCTGGAGATGGCCTGAGCGGCCCTTTCACCTGCGTTTCCACATCACCAGAGGAGAGGGCCGATGACCGCCCGCACCCCCGCCCCCGATTTCCGCCACCTGTCCGTCTGGCCCGCCCGTGGGGCGCGCTATGGCGATGGCAGCCTGACCCCCGCTTTTGCCCCGGGGCAGGCCGCTCATGCATTGCAGCCGCCGCAAGAAATGCCCGAAGCTCAGCCCCGACCCACGGACTGAAAAGGGCGCCCGCAGGTGGCTGCGGACGCCCGGGGTTGCCGGCCACGGGAGAGGCCGACGGCATGTGTGGGCTGTCAGAAGAAGCCGAGCTTGTTGGGGTTGTAGCTGACCAGCATGTTTTTGGTCTGCTGGTAGTGGTCCAGCATCATCTTGTGGTTCTCGCGCCCGACGCCCGATTGCTTGTAGCCGCCGAAGGCTGCGTGGGCGGGGTAGGCGTGGTAGTTGTTCACCCAGACGCGGCCCGCCTCGATCTCGCGGCCGAAGCGGTAGGCGCGGGTGCCGTCGCGGGTCCAGACGCCGGCGCCGAGGCCGTACATTGTGTCATTGGCGATGGCGAGGGCCTCTTCTTCGGTCTTGAAGGTCGTCACCGAGACCACCGGGCCGAAGATCTCTTCCTGGAAGACGCGCATCTTGTTGTGGCCTTTCAGGATGGTCGGCTGGACGTAGAAGCCGTTCTTCAACTCGCCGCCCATCTGGGCTGCCGCGCCGCCGGTGAGCACCTCGGCCCCCTCTTCGACACCGATGGTGAGGTAGGAGGTAATCTTCTGCTGCTGTTCGGCGCTGGCCTGGGCGCCGACCATGGTCTCCATCTCGCGCGGGTCGCCCTGCTTGATCGCCTCGACGCGGGCGATGCAGCGCTTGATGAACTCCTCGTAGATATCCTCCTGGATCAGCGCGCGGGACGGGCACGTGCAGACCTCGCCCTGGTTGAAGGCGAAAAGGACGAAGCCCTCCACCGCCTTGTCGAGAAAGGCATCATCCTGCGCCATCACATCGGAGAAGAAGATGTTGGGCGACTTGCCGCCCAGCTCCAGCGTCACCGGGATGAGGTTTTTGGTGGCGGCTTTCATGATGATGCGGCCGGTCTCTGTGGAGCCGGTGAAGGCGATCTTGGCGATGCGCGGGCTTTCGGCCAGCGGGCCACCCACATCGGGGCCCATGCCGTTGACGATGTTGAGCACGCCGTCGGGCAGCAGGTCGGCGATGACCTCCATCAGCACCATGATCGCCGCCGGGGTTTGCTCGGCGGGCTTCATCACGATGCAGTTGCCGGCGGCCAGCGCGGGCGCGAGCTTCCAGGCGGCCATCAGCACCGAGAAGTTCCAGGGGATGATCTGCCCGACCACACCGAGGGGCTCGTGGAAGTGGTAGGCGACGGTGTCGTTGTCGATCTCCGACATGCTGCCTTCCTGCGCCCGCAGCGCCCCTGCGAAGTAGCGGAAGTGATCGACGGCGAGCGGGATGTCGGCGGCCATGGTCTCGCGGATCGGCTTGCCGTTGTCCCAGGTTTCGGCGGTGGCGATGCGCTCGAGGTTCTGCTCGATCCGGTCGGCGATGCGCAGCAGCAGGTTGGAGCGCTCGGTGGCGCTGGTCTTGCCCCAGGCGTCCTTGGCGGCGTGGGCGGCATCAAGCGCCAGCTCGACGTCGGCGGCATCGGAGCGCGCCACCTGGCAGACGACGGCGCCGGTGATCGGCGTGATGTTGTCGAAGTACTTGCCGGAGGCGGGGGCGACCCATTTGCCGCCGATGAAGTTGTCGTACCGGTCCTTGAAGGGCGAGGTGAAGCTGCTCGCCAGTTGAGTCATCTCGTTCATGGATGCTCCTCCCAAATTTGCGCCCGGCCCCGTGCCGGGATGGGCAGAGCCTGCGCTGCCGGGGTGCGGCGGGGGAGGGGGGGTAGGCCGGGCGTAGGTGCGATGTGTCTCAGCGGTGAGACAGGTCAGGCCGCGCTTTCGCTCAGGCCCAGCCGCTTCATCCGGCGATAGAGCGTGGCCCGCCCGATGCCGAGGCTGCGCGCCGCAGCGCTTACGTTGCCGCCCGCGCGGGCCAGCGCCCGGTTGACGGCGGCGCGCTCGGCCTTCTCAAAGCCGGTCGGCCCGTCGGCGCGCCCGAAGATGTCGGAAGCGGGCAGGGGCGTGACGGGCCCCGTGGGGGCGAGACGGAATGCTTTGCGTGCGCCCCGCGTCGCGCCGCGCAGGATGTCGTCGGCATCGACGGCGAGCAGGGTGACAGCATCGGCCTCCTCGTCGCTGGCGGCGGAGATGATCCGGGTGCCGGGGAAAGCGGCGCGGAAGTGCGCGGCCTCGATCTTGCGGGCGGTCTGGGCGACAACGGCGGCGATGAGCTGGTTGAAGCCCTCGGTCTGGTCGGCACGCGCGGAGGAGACATCGAGCGCCCCGATCAGCTCGCCCTGCGCGCCGAAGATCGGCGCATCCATGCAACTCATCGCGGTGTTGCGGGCACGGAAGTGCTGATCGCGGTGGATAATCACCTCGCGCCGCTCGGCGATGCAGGTGCCGATGCCGTTGGTGCCTTCGGAGCCTTCCGACCAGTCATGGCCAGGTGCGAGGCCCCAGTGCTCGAAGGTGGCGGTGTCGCCCTCGGCGGCGCGCAGATCGAGCACCACGCCCTCGGCGTCGGTCAGCAGCACGCCGCAGCCCGAGCCGTCGACGAGGCGGAAGAGCGCATCCATCTGGGGCGCGGCGATGGCGCGCATCCGGCCCGCGCGCTCGTGGCGCTCGCGCAGTGCGCCTTCGGTTATCCGTTGGACGCCTGCGCGCTGGGCCGGGTCCAGCCCGTGGTGGGTGAGCGAGCGCATCCACGAAGCGGCCAGCCGCGAGCGGGCGGCGGCGGCCGGGTGGCTTGCGGTTTTCAGCACGTGGTCGACGTGGCGTGCAACATGGGTCATGCGGGTTCCTCCCCGGGTGCGATGATAGGCGCTTCGGGGCGCAATGGAACCGCCCTTGCCTACGACTTTGGGGCAATGAAGGGCAGGGCGGTGGCTGTCTCATTTGGCGGATGGCAGGTCGTCCGCGGGGCAGGAAAAGCTTGCAAGGCCGCTAGGGTGCCCCATATGCAGGCGATGGCCCGCACCCGCATGAAAGGGGGAAATTGCCATGAATATCCGTGCTGCCACGCTGGATGAGACCACCGAGGAAGAGGCGCGCGCCGCGCTGGCACAGCTCAGGCGCTGGGCGTCGAAGGCGACCCCTGAGGAGGTTGCGGCGCTCGATCCGGCGATTTCGCGGCTGTTGCCCGATGCGCCGCTGCCGAATTACCCCGCGCTGGCCCGTGCCTACCCCGAAGAGTTCAAGGCGGATGAGGCCTACAAGGCCGGGTTGCCGGACCTGCAGAACGGGCCATCGAGCCTGATCCGGGGCGCGCGGCAGCATATCGAGCATGTCGGGATTTCGAATTTCCGCCTGCCGATCCGCTTTCACACCCGCGACGGCGGGGGGATCACGCTGGAAACCTCCGTCACCGGCACGGTGAGCCTTGAGGCGGAGAAGAAGGGCATCAACATGAGCCGCATCATGCGGACCTTCTATGCCCAGGCGGAGAAGGAATTTTCGCTCGATGTGATCGAGGAGACGCTGGAGGCCTACAAGGGCGATCTGGAGAGTTTCGATGCCCGGATCCAGATGCGGTTTTCCTTTCCGATGAAGGTTGGGAGCCTGCGCAGCGGGCTGGAGGGCTACCAGTATTACGACATCGCCATGGAGGTGGTGGACGCGGGCGGGCGGCGCAAGAAGCTGATGCATCTGGATTATGTTTACAGCTCGACCTGCCCCTGTTCGCTGGAGCTGTCTGAGCACGCGCGGCGGGCGCGGGGGCAGCTGGCGACGCCCCATTCGCAGCGCTCGGTGGCGCGGGTCTCGGTGGAGTGCCTGCCGGGGCAGCGGCTCTGGTTCGAGGATCTGGTGGAGCTGTGCCGCGAGGCGGTGCCGACCGAGACCCAAGTGATGGTGAAGCGCGAGGACGAGCAGGCCTTTGCCGAGCTGAACGCGGCCAACCCGATCTTCGTGGAGGATGCCGCGCGGTCGTTCTGCGAGGCGTTGCAGGCCGAGCCGCGGGTGGGGGATTTCAGGATCGTGGCGAGCCATCAGGAATCGCTCCATTCCCACGACGCGGTGGCGGTGCTGACCGAAGGCGAGACCTTTGCAGCGCAGAGCCTCGATCCGAAGCTCTTCACGACGCTCGTGCACGGCGGGTAGCGGCTGCGAAGAGGCGCCGCGCCGTGAGGCAAGGCACCGATGAGCAGCGCCCGGGGCGGTGGGCAGATTGCCCACCCTACCGCGATACGCGTCACCTGCCCGTCTCGGGTGCGGAGCGTCGGGACAAGTCCCGACCTACAGCGGTTTCGACATGCGGGCGAGGTGGTGGGTTACGCCACCGGCGGTGTAGCTGCCGGTGTGGCCTGTCGCGGTGAAGCCTTCGCGCTCCCAGAAGGCACGGCCACGCGGATTGGCCTTCAGCACGGCGAGGGAGAGCGCGGGGCTACGGGTGGCGCGCGCGCGGGCCTCGACCTCTGCAAGGAAGGCGCGGCCATGGCCTGCGCCGCGCGCCCAGGGGCCGAGCAGCATGAGGCCGAGGAAGGCATCGCCTGGCTCGGGGAAGCCGAAGGAGAGTTCGGCGAGGCCGGAGAGCCGGTCCTCGAGAAAGAGGCCGAGGTGATGGGTGGCGGCAGGGTCGCAGCCGGGCGGGACGTCGGTGAAGAATTCGCGGGCTTTGGCGGGGCCGGGGGCCTCTCCGTCGGCCATGAGGAAGTAATCGGGTGCTGCCTCGTAGAAGGCGATGATTGCGGCGAGGTCATGCTCCGGGGTGAGCGCGCGAATGCTTCGGGCCGTCATTCGGCGGGCTGTCCAAGCCGGGTGAGGCCCTCGCGCGGGGCTTCGTTGGTGGGGAGCCGGACATGGGTGGCGAGGCCGAGCGCCTCCAGCGTGCGGATGAACCAGAAGCCCGGATCGAGCTGGCCGCGTTCCACCCCGAGGCGGGCGGAATGGGGGAAGGCGTGGTGGTTGCCGTGCCAGTTTTCTCCGAATGTGACCAGCGACCAGCCCGGCAGGTTGTAGCCCTGCACCGGCAGGCCCGCGATACGCCAGCCCTGATGGCCCGAACGGTGACAGTAGTGGCCGACCATCCAGTGCATCGTCAGCGACACCCAGACCCGCAGGCAGATGCCCCAGAGCACCCAGCCCCAGCCGCCGAGCGCCCAGAGAGCAAGGGCGAGGGGCAGTTGCTGAGCCATCCAGGTGGCTTCGGTGAAGCGGTAGACCGGGTCGCGGGCCACTTCGGGCTCGATCTCAAGCCGGGGCGGTTGCGTCAGGCGGTAGCTGCACATCAGTTGCCAGTAGGCATCTTTGAAAAACCCTGCACCGTGCGAGGGGTGCGGCGGGCAGCGCTCTTGGCGCTGGTGCCAGTCGCGCATGTCATGGGCGCGGATCATACCCATGGGGCCGGCCATGCCGACGAGGGTGCCGAGCCAGACCAGCAGACGCTCCAGCCAGAGCGGTGTGGTGAAGGCGCGGTGGATGAGCAGGCGGTGCATGCCGACGGAGTGGCCGGCGCAGATGGTGAGGCCGGTGAGGAGGATAAAGACGGCGAGGCCGCTCCAGCTTGGGAAGACCAGGACTGCGGTGAGGCCGCCGAGCCCATGCCCGGCCCACCAGGCCGCCTTGAGCGGCTCGAAGGTGATGCGCCCGGCCATGGCATCGCAGCCCGGCCCCGCTTTCACCCGCTCTGAATCGACCAGTTCCATCACACACGCCTCACCCGAGTTCCCTATAGGAACACCAAGTGTCGCATTGTGGCAATCCGTTGAATCGGCGGCGGTTATTCTGCGGCCAGAACGCCGTGTGCCTGCGTGGAGGAGTTGACGGGGAACATCCCCTTGATAGGGCATCGGTGCAACACGAGACCTTAACGCGCAGGACCATATAGCCATGAGCCGCTACACCCTTACCGTCACCTGCCCCTCCACGCGGGGCATCGTTGCCGCCATCTCCGGCTTTCTGGCCGAGAAGGGCTGCAACATCACAGACTCGGCGCAGTTTGACGACCCGGGAACCGGGAATTTCTTCATGCGGACCAGCTTCAACTCCGAGGAGGGCGCGCCGCTGGAGGCGCTGCGCGAGGCCTTCGGCGCGGTGGCGGAGCCCTTCTCGATGGGGTGGGCGATCCACGACGACGCGCAGAAGATGAAGGTGATCATCATGGTCTCGCGCTTTGGCCATTGCCTGAACGACCTGCTCTATCGCTGGCGCATCGGGGCGCTGCCGGTGGAGATCGTGGCGGTAATTTCGAACCATCTCGACTACCAGAAGGTGGTGGTGAACCACGATATCCCGTTTCACCACATCCGGGTGACGAAGGAGAACAAGCCGCAGGCCGAGCAGCGGATCATGGATGTGGTCGAGGAAACCGGGGCGGAGCTGATCGTGCTGGCGCGTTACATGCAGGTGCTGTCTGACGCGATGTGCCAGAAGATGGCGGGGCGGATCATCAACATCCACCACTCCTTCCTGCCGAGCTTCAAAGGAGCGAACCCCTACAAGCAGGCCTTCGAGCGCGGTGTGAAGCTGATTGGCGCGACGGCGCATTTTGTGACCGCCGATCTGGATGAGGGGCCGATCATTGAGCAGGACACTGTGCGGGTGACCCATGCGCAGAATGGCGACGACTACGTGAGCCTTGGCCGGGACGTGGAGGCGCAGGTGTTTGCCCGCGCGATCCACGCCTTCATCCATCACCGGGTGCTGTTGAACGGCAACAAGACGGTTGTGTTCCCGGCTTCGCCCGGCGGCTTCCGCTCGGAGCGGATGGGCTGACGGAAAGGGCAGGAGCGAGGGGCCAGCCCCTCGCGCTCCCCGGAGATACTTGCAGCAAGAAAATGGTGCGGCGCCGGTCGGGTTTCGGGCGGCGGCGTTAACCTTGATTTGGGGTTAATGCGGGGCGGGGGGGCTTGTGGTAGGCGTCCGGTCTTTGGAGCTGTTGACTCCTTGCTGGGCGGGCCGTGCAGCAAGACCGCCTGGAGCCTGCTCATCGCGCGGGAACTGCGGGTTCAGGTGAGGTTCGACTCTGAAGGGGCGTTTCACCACGTGACGGTCACGGGCCGCACCGCGGGCCCCTGAGGCTCGCTGTTGCTTGACACTTCCCGCGCCCCAAGCCAACCGTTCGTCCATGTTGGACGTTCGCCCGGTCGGTTATGTCATCGGCCTTCTCACAGCCATTCTCGGGGCCATGATGCTGGTGCCCATGATGGTCGATCTCTATGAGGGCAACAGCCAGTGGCCGGTGTTCCTTGAGAGCGGGATCATCACCATGCTCTCGGGCGGGCTCATTGCGCTGGCCTGTGCCAACGGGGTGACCGAGGGGCTGACGCTGCGGCAGACCTTCTTGCTCACCACGCTCGTTTGGGTGGCGCTGCCGCTCTTCGGGGCTGTGCCATTTATCCTTGGCGAGACCGATGCGCGGGTGGTGGATGCCTTCTTCGAGGCGATGTCGGGGCTGACGACCACCGGCTCCACCGTGCTCACCGGGCTGGACGATCTGCCCAAGGGCATTCTGCTCTGGCGGGGCATTCTGCAATGGCTGGGAGGCATCGGGATCATCGTTGTGGCCATGGTGTTCCTGCCGGAACTGAAGGTGGGGGGGATGCAGATTTTCCGCTCGGAGGCCTTCGAGACGATGGGGAAGATCCTGCCGCGCGCCACCCAGATCGCGGCGCAGATCTCGGTGATCTACATTGCCATCACGCTCGCCTGCCTCGTCACCTACCTCTTTCTGGGCATGAGCGGGTTCGATGCGGTGGTGCATGCGCTCACCACCGTCAGCACTGGGGGATTCTCGAACTACGATGCCAGCTTTGGCACCTTTCAGGGCGCGCCGGAATACGCGGCCTCGATCTTCATGATCCTCGCCGCGCTGCCCTTTGTGCGCTACGTGCAGCTGGTGAACGGCAATGCCACCCCGCTCTGGCGCGACAGCCAGGTGAGGGTGTTTCTGAGCATCATCGCGGTGCTGGTGCTGGTCACCACGCTGATCCTGACGTCGATCTTTCCGCATCACTGGGAGCAGGCGATGCGGGAGGGGCTGTTCAACATCACCTCGATCATGTCGGGCACCGGCTATGCCTCGGTGGATTACATGCAGTGGGGCGGGTTCCTGGTGATCATGTTCTTCTTCATCGGGTTGATCGGAGGCTGCGCGGGCTCGACAGCCTGCTCGGTGAAGATTTTCCGCTACCAGCTTCTGTTTGCCTCGATCCGCAGCCAGATCCGGACCATCCATTCGCCCTCGGGTATCTTCACCCCGCGTTATGACGGGCGCCCGGTGGGGCAGGATGTGCTGAGCTCGGTGATGAGCTTCTTCGTGCTCTTCACCGTGTCGCTTGGGGCGCTGGCGGTGCTGCTGAGTTTTACCGGGCTGGATTTTACCACTTCCGTTTCCGGCGCGGCGACGGCGATTGCCAACATCGGCCCGGGGCTGGGGGATATCATCGGGCCGGCGGGCAACTTCAGCACGCTGAACGACACCGCCAAGTGGCTACTGGCGGCAGGCATGCTGGTGGGGCGGCTGGAGGTGCTGGCCGTTTATGCGCTGTTCACTGTCAACTTCTGGCGCGCATAGCGCACCGGCAACTGCTGGCGGGCATAACGCGCGGGACGGGGCCGGGAAGGTGGGCAGATTGCCCACCCTACGGGAGCCCTACACCGCGCGTGGGGATCACTCCCAACAGCTGACCAGAACCGTCATACCTTCGGCCAGGGAGGTGAGATCCTCGGGGGCGAGTGCGGAGCTGGCCTCCGACGGCGTGGCATCGAGCCCGGCGGCGGAGAGGAAGCCCGCGATCGAGGGCACGTCGCGTGCGAATTGCACGTTGTCAGGCAACTGGCGGCTGCCGTCCTGCTGGCGGGCAAGCAACATGCCGAGCACCGCGCCGGACTGGTCGAGCACCGGGCCGCCCGCATCGCCGGGCAGGGTGGAAAGCTCCAGCCGCTGCACGCCGTTTTCGCCGCCCAGCCCGCGCAGGTCGGCGAGGGTGCCGAAGGTGACGGTGGGCAGGCCAAGCACCTCTTCGTAGCTGTAGCCCGCCACGGCGACCTCGGACTTGAGGCGCGGCGTGGACGGGGCGAAGCGGGCGTGAGCCTGAGGCGCCAGCGGCTGGCGGGGCGTCAGCAGGGCGAGGCCTAGGGTGTCGTCGCGGGCGGCGATTTCGGCCTCATAGCTTTCATCCAGGGTGACGCGGCCACATTGGCCGAGCACTTCGGTGGTGGTCAGCACCGCGCCGGAGCCATCGACGTAGAAGCCGGAACGCGACAGCTCGGGGCTGCGGATTTCGAGCCCCGCCAGAAGATCCACCCGCTGTTCTTCACCGCTGTTTCCGGCGCTGTCGGGAAGGATCGATGCAGTCGGCGTGAAGCTCTCGCGCATTTCCTTGACCACGGCGTTCATTATCTTGGCGTCTTCCGGCTTCCACACGAGGGTGAATCCCTTGACCGCGCCACCGTCGAGGCGGGCGTAGGTGTAGCTGTGCAACTCGTCGTTCTGGCCGGTCAGCACGAAGCTGCGCTCGGAGCGGCTGCGCTCGCCTTCCTGGGGAACGATGGTGAGCGTCTGCATGATGTCGTAGAGGCCGAACAGCGTGGTCTGGTCGCCGGTCTGCGAGATCAGCAGGAGGCGGACGCCCCGGTCGTTGGTGCTGTCGTAATGCACGAAGGGTGGCTCGATATGGTCGAAGGCCACGAGGCCGAGGGGGGCCGTCATCTCGATGCCCGCACGGTTGTCGGCCAGGGGGGCCATGCCGAGAGCGGCAAATTCGGCGCGGTAGCCCTCGACCAGCTCGCGGCGCTGGGCGGTGGTGAGCACGCCGGTGGGCTCGTAGCCCTTGGCAGCCTGGTAATCGGCCATGGAGCGGCGGGTGCCGGGGCCGAAGGCCGCGTCGATAGCACCGAGGTAGAAGCCCTCCCATTGCAGGGCCTCCTGAAGCTCGGCGCGTTCGTCCCGGCTGAGTGCGCGCTCGGAGCGGCGGGCCTCGGCGGGGGTTTCATCGGGGATCACCGGCTCGGGCTCTGGTGTGGCCTCGACAACCGCTTCGGCTGCGGACTCCAGATCAGTTGCGGGCTCGTTGCTGGCCTCGGGCTGGGCCGTGGGCGCCGGATCGTTCAGGGTGTTGGCACCCACGGGCCAGAACTGCTGGCGGAACTGGTTGGGGAAGGCGATGAAGCTGTCGGCCGGGATCAGCCGCTCGCGGCGCAGCGCGGCAAGCTCGCGGTCGGCCTGTTGCTGGGTATAGGGCCCGAGCGCGATGGCATACCAGCCCGAGCGCATCCGGAAGCCTGCAGTGTTGGGGAAGGCCGCCGAATAGGCCCGCGCCCGCGCTTCGGCCTCGGCCAGCGTGGGCTGGGCCTCGATCTGCACCCAGACGGTGCTTTGCGCGGTGGCCGCGCTGCCCGCGGCGAGTGCGAAGAGCAGCCAGATCGCCGCAAAAATACGCTTGGTGAAAATCGTCATACTCTGTCTCGTGTCCCATTCCCTGATGGGCCTGAAATGCGGGCCCCGCGCGATTTCGGGCAATCTACCAGTGCTGACGGGCGTTGCACCCCAAATATGCGTGTGTTCAGGCCCCGGGCGTGCGGCGTCGCAGACGGGCCACAGGCAAACGGTTTGACCGTCTCGCGCCCCGGCTCTATTGAGGCGCTGCACGCCGAAACCCCGAGGATACCGCGCCCCATGGCCGAGCATCAGAGCATCGACAAACCCCGCTCCTTTCAGGAGATCATCCTGCGGCTTCAGGCCTATTGGGGCGGCAAGGGCTGCGCGGTACTGCAACCCTACGACATGGAGGTGGGCGCGGGCACCTTCCATCCGGCGACCACCCTGCGGGCGCTGGGCAGCAAGCCCTGGGCGGCGGCCTACGTGCAGCCCTCGCGGCGGCCGACGGATGGACGCTACGGCGACAACCCCAACCGGTTGCAGCATTATTACCAGTACCAGGTGCTGATCAAACCGAGCCCGCCGGACTTGCAGGATTTGTATCTCGGCTCGCTCGCGGCGATAGGGATCGACGCGCAGGTGCATGACATTCGCTTTGTCGAGGATGACTGGGAGAGCCCAACGCTTGGCGCCTGGGGCCTTGGCTGGGAGGTGTGGTGCGACGGGATGGAGGTGAGCCAGTTCACCTATTTCCAGCAGGTTGGCGGGCATGACTGCCACCCCGTGAGCGGCGAGCTGACCTACGGGCTGGAGCGGCTGGCGATGTATGTGCTGGGCGTCGATCACGTGATGGACATGCCCTACAACGACCCGCAGACGCCGATTGCCCTGAGCTACGGCGACGTGTTTCGCCAGACCGAGGGCGAATATTCGCGTTGGAACTTCGACCTGGCGGATACCGACACGCTGCTGCAGCACTTCAAGGACGCCGAGGCGGAGTGCGAGCGCATCCTTGCCGCTCCGTCGGAAGACCCGAAGACCGGCCGCCGCATCGTCATGGCCCACCCGGCCTATGACCAGTGCATCAAGGCCAGCCACCTCTTCAACCTGCTCGACGCGCGCGGCGTGATCTCCGTCACCGAGCGGCAGGCCTACATTGGCCGGGTCCGGGCGCTGGCCAAGCAATGCGCCGATGCCTTCGTGCAGACCGAGGCCGGGGGCTGGGTGCCGGAAGCGCCCGAACCGGAAAACGCATGAACGGCAAACTCGTCGGAGGGGTGATCGTGGGGGCTGCGGCTGTTGCCGGTTTGGCAATCTATTACCTGCAGGTTTACGGCTTTTACGAGCGGGTGGAGCTGCGGGACGACATGGTGCCGGTAGAGCTGACCTCGATTGCGAGCGGGGCGCCCGAGGAGATCATCGCTGACG
This sequence comes from Vannielia litorea, assembly GCF_018424695.1. GTDB lineage: Bacteria > Pseudomonadota > Alphaproteobacteria > Rhodobacterales > Rhodobacteraceae > Vannielia > Vannielia litorea_A. The sequence goes on along the minus strand of NZ_QTNQ01000033.1, from coordinate 27,674 downwards.
AGTTCGAGGCGATTGACGCCAGCTCCAGCCCGATCCGCTACCGGGCCTGCTTCACCACCCCGATGAGCCAGGCGATGCTGAGCGAAACCTATGAGCCTTACGAGGAGGCGGTGCCACTGACCGGGCCGGGGTGGTTTGACTGCTACGACGCTGAAGATGTCGGCGTTGCGCTGCAAGAGGGCCGGGCGATGGCCTTCACCGGGGTGGAGAACATCTATTACGGGATCGACCGCGTGGTGGCGATCATGGATGACGGTCGCGGCTTTGTCTGGCACCAGATCAACCACTGCGGCGAAGAGGTGTTTGACGGCAAGCCGGTGCCGCCCGGCTGCCCCGACCCCGAAGGATTTGTTGCGGCACGGTCGCAGGAAGGCGAGTGAGATGGCTGATCTTCTGATCGAACTCTTCAGCGAGGAAATCCCCGCACGGATGCAGCGCAAGGCCGCCGAGGACTTGCAGAAGCTGGTGACCGACGGGCTGGTGGAGGCCGGGCTGACCTACGCCGGCGCACGGGCGTTTTCCACGCCGCGCCGTCTGGCGCTGGCTGTGGATGGCCTGCCCAGCCACACACCCAAAATCAAAGAAGATCGCAAAGGGCCTCCGCTGGAAGCGCCGGAGAAGGCAATTTTTGGCTTCTTTCGTGGTTTGGGCTGGGAGGCTCCCAACTCTTGGTACGCAGAGAAGCTAGCTTCTCTGCGCGATGGAGACGGCGTTTATGGCGAACATATGCTTGTTCGCACCAAAGAGCTGAAAGGCAAACAGGTACTGTTCGCTACGTTCGAGTATCCAGAGCGGCCAGCTGCTGATGTTGTTGCTACAGTGCTGGAGAATGCCGTTCGCAATTTCCCCTGGCCGAAGTCGATGCGCTGGGGGGCGGGCAGCCTGCGCTGGGTGCGGCCGCTGCATTCGATCCTTTGCATCTTGAGCGACGAGAGCGGTGCGCAGGTGGTGCCGCTGGAGATTGACGGGATCAAGGCGGGGGATGTCACGCGGGGCCACCGCTTTCTGTCGTCGGGTGCGATTTCTGTTTCGAATTTCGAGGATTACGAGGCGAAGCTGAAGCGCGCGCGGGTGGTGCTGGATGCTGGGGCGCGGGCCGAGACCATCGCCCATGACGCGGCGCAGCTCGCCTTTGCCAAGGGGCTGGAGCTGGTCGAGGACAAGGGGCTTCTGGCCGAAGTGTCTGGCCTCGTGGAGTGGCCGGTGGTGCTGATGGGCGAGATCGAAGAGCAGTTTCGCGGGTTGCCGCCGGAGGTGCTGCAGACCTCGATGAAAGAGCACCAGAAGTTCTTCTCGGTGAAGAACGCGCAGGGGCAGATCGTGAGCTTTGTCACCGTGGCGAACATGGAGACGAAGGACAACGGCGCGACTATTCTGGCCGGGAACCAGAAAGTGCTGGCGGCGCGGCTTTCGGATGCGAAGTTCTTCTGGGAGAACGACCTGCGGGTGGCGAAAGACGAGGGGCTGGAGGCCTGGACCGCGCGGCTTGAGAACGTGACCTTTCACAACAAGCTCGGGTCGGTAGCCGACAAGGTGGCGCGGGTTGCCGCGCTGGCCGAGAGCCTTGCGCCGATGGTGGGCGCCGATCCGGCGCTGGCGGTGCAGGCGGCGAAGGTGGCGAAGGCCGATCTGTCGTCCGAGATGGTCGGAGAATTTCCGGAACTTCAGGGGCTTATGGGGCGCTATTACAGTGATGCTTCAGGTCTGCCCGCCGAGGTGGCGGCGGCCTGCGAAGAGCATTACTCGCCGCTCGGGCCGTCGGATGATGTGCCGACCGCGCCGGTCTCGGTGGCCGTCGCACTGGCCGACAAGCTGGACACGCTGACGGGGTTCTGGGCGATTGACGAGAAGCCGACGGGGTCGAAAGACCCGTTTGCGCTGCGCCGTGCGGCGCTGGGGGTGATCCGGCTGGTGCTGGCGAATGGGCTGCGGTTGCATCTGGATCGTCTGATCGACGCGCAGCTTCTGCGCCACGAGATCGCACCGGATGACAGAAAGGCTGTCGCCCTGCGAGACGCGCTGCTTGATGAAATTGCGCAGCACGGGGTGTTCGGCGGGGCCGTGCGCGCCGTGGTGGACCAGATCGAGGGCGACGCACCGGAGTGGATTGAGCGCGTAACGGCGCAGAGGCCCGATACCTCGGACGACCTGCTGTCCTTCCTCCACGACCGCCTCAAGGTGCACCTGCGCGGAGAGGGCATTCGGCATGACGTGATCGACGCCTGCCTCGCCATGCCGGGCAAGGACGACCTCACGCTGCTGGTGAAACGGGCGGAGGCGGTGCAGGCCTTCTTGGGCACGGAGGATGGTGAGAACCTCGTGCAGGGGTTCAAGCGGGCAAACAATATTCTCAGCCAGGCCGAAGCGGCGGATGGGGTGGAATATTCCTTTGGGCCGGAGGCGAAGCTGGCGGAGGGGCCGGAGGAGAAGGCGCTGTTCGCGGCGCTGGATGCGGCTGAGCCGGCGATTGCCAGCGCGGTGGAGGCCGAGGATTTTGCCGCCGCGATGGCCCGCATGGCGGCGCTGCGGGCGCCAATCGACGGGTTTTTCGATGCGGTGCAGGTGAATGCGGAGAACGACGTGTTGCGCCGGAACCGGCTGAATCTGCTGCATCGTATCCGCCAGACCTGCTCCACGGTGGCGGATTTGTCGCGGCTGGAAGGCTAAGCCCTTGAGCGGGTTGGTGTTAGCGTTAACTCAATTTTAACGTCGCCCTTGCCCGACTCGCCAATCGGGTTATTCTGCGCCACAGAAAGGATCGCTGCGTTGCAGAAATCGGCCCAGATTGCAGGATTCACCGAGATTAACGCCGAGGCGACACTAAGCGCCTCGACGCATGGTGGCCGTGCGAAGTGCCTGCAACGGCTGATCCGGCTGGGCCTTCCGGTGCCGCAGACAGTGGCGCTTTCGTTTGGCGCGGTGAAGGGGCTTGCCGCTGGGCAGGGGTTTGACGTGTCGCGGCTTCTGGCGACTTTCGGCGCGCGCTCGCTGCTCTGTGTGCGCCCCTCCAGCCAGGATCCGGACTGGGGCGGGCCGGGGGCCATTCTGAACATCGGGATGAACGACCGCCGCCACCTTGAGCTCAGTCAGACCCATGGCGAGGATGCGGCCTCGATCCTCTACCTGCGTTTCATCCAGAGCTACGCGGTGCATGTGGCCCGGCTCGATGCCGATGCCTTCTCCTTCACCGACAATGATCCGACCGAGCGGCTGAAGCAGGCGCTCACGATCTACGAGGATGAAGCCGACGAGCCGTTTCCGCAGGAGGCGGATGTGCAGCTTCTGGAGGTTCTGCGCTCGATGGCGCGGGCCTGGGAGGGCACGACGGCGCGGCTGCTCAGGCAGGCGCGGGGCGCGCCGCCCGATGCCGGGTTGGGCCTCGTGGTGCAGGAGATGGCGCTGGGCGTCGGGCCGGGCGAGAGCGGCTCGGGCGTGCTGCGCTGTGTCGACCAGGTCACCGGGCAGCGCCGGGTTTCGGGCCGCTACCTGCGCCAGAGCTTCTTGCGGGATGCGCTGGAGGCCAATGGCGAGGCGCTCTATCTGCTGGAAGACCCGCGCGGCCCCTCGCTGGAGGGCGAGCAGCCGGAGATCTTCGACCGGCTGACTGAGATGGCCGAGATGTGCCGCGCGCGGCTGCGCGAGGAAATGGAGATCGAATTCACGCTCGAACGGGGTAAGCTGCGGGTGCTCGACGCGGTGCGCGTTAGCCGCAGCCCGCGCGCGGCCTTGCAGATTGCGGTAGCGCTGGCGGAAGAGTCGATCATCAGCCGGGAAGAGGCGGTGCTGCGGGTTGAGCCGCGCGCCCTGCCGGAACTGCTCCACCCGCAGGTGGACCCGAAGGCCAAGCGCGACGTGATCCTGCGCGGCATCGCGGCCAGTCCGGGCGGGGCGATTGGCAAGCTGGTTTTCTCGGCGCAGGCGGCGCAGGCCCATGCGGCGCAGGGCGAGCCCTGCATCCTCGTGCGGCGCGAGACGACGCCGGAGGACATTCGCGGCATGCATGTCGCCAACGGCATCCTGACCGAGCGCGGCGGGATGACGAGCCATGCCGCCGTGATCGCCCGGGGCCTCGGGCTGCCCTGCATCGTGGGCGCCAGTGACATGCGCCTTTCCACCTCCAAGAAGACCCTGCGAACCAAGGATGGCCGCAGCTTTCGCGAGGGCGACACGGTGACCATCGACGGCAGTAGCGGCGAGATGTTGCTGGGCGAGGTCGAAATGCTGGAGCCCGCGCTGGATGACAGCTTTCAGTCGCTGCTGTCCTGGGCCGACGAGCTGCGCGACATCGGCATCCGGGCCAACGCCGACACCCCCGCCGACGCGCAGACTGCGCGGATGTTCAAGGCCGAGGGCATCGGGCTGTGCCGGACCGAGCACATGTTCTTCGAAGAGGGGCGCATGATGGTCATGCGCGAGATGATCTTCGCTGACAGCACCGAAGACCGCCGCGCCGCGCTGGAGCAGTTGCTGCCGATGCAGCGCGAGGACTTCACCCAGCTTTTCGGCATCATGGTGGGCCAGCCGGTGTGCATCCGGCTATTCGATCCGCCGCTGCACGAGTTCCTCCCCTCCGACAGGGAGGGGATGCGGGGGCTGGCCGAGGCCCTGGGCCTGCCGCTCAGCGACGTGGCGCACCGGGTGGAGGCGCTGGCCGAGTTCAACCCGATGCTGGGCCTGCGCGGCGTTCGGCTGGGTGTGACGGTGCCCGAGATCTACGACATGCAGGCCCGAGCGATTTTCGAGGCGACGGTGGCGGTGGGCCGCAAGGGCGACCACGTGGTGCCCGAGATCATGCTGCCGCTGGTCAGCGCCCGGCGCGAGGTGGAGCTGCTGAAAACCCGGATCGACGGCGTGGCGGCGGCGGTGCGCAACGAGACCGGCGCCAGCTTCGATTACCGGCTGGGGGTGATGGTGGAAACCCCGCGCGCGGCACTCCGTGCGGGCGATATCGCCGGGCACGCGACTTTCCTCAGCTTCGGCACCAACGACCTGACGCAGATGACCTACGGCCTCAGCCGTGACGATGCGGGCAAGTTCATGGGAGCCTATGTGCAGCAGCAGGTTTTTCCGGAAGACCCGTTCCATACCCTCGATCAGGAGGGCGTGGGCGAGCTGCTGATGCTGGGGGCCGAGCGGGCCCGGGCGGCGCGCCCGGGGGTGACGCTTTCGGTCTGTGGCGAACATGGCGGCGACCCTGACACGATTGCCTTCTGCCGAGAGGCGGGGTTTGACTACGTGTCGTGCTCGCCCTTCCGTGTGCCGGTTGCGCGGCTTGCCGCCGCTCACCTTGCGATTCGCGACCGGGCAGGCGACGCGCCCGGCGAGCTTCGTTAAGACTTTCAACAACTTTTGCGGGCATTTCTGCGGATATTCGAAGAGAATGTGGGCTGAACTGCGCCGATTGCGCGCATGTCGGGGCCCGGGGGTAGACATATGCGCGTGTCATCCGTTAAGCGCGCCCTCGGCTTGGCACGAGCCTGGGACGTGCTGCGAATTAGAGTAGACGATGCTTAACCTGCGCCGGAAACCGTCCGCGCTGGTCGCCCTGCTTTTGGGCCTGACCACCGCCTTTGCCCCCGCAACCGCCGAAACGGTGATGTCGACCTCGACAGTGCCGACGGAGGTGATTGACGCCACTCAGCCCACCGACCCCCAACTGGACCGGCGCCTCGATGCGCTGCTGGGACAGGAGCGCAAGGCGTTTCAGGCGGTGAGCGGCAAGCGGATCAAGCGGTTGGCGACCACGCCGCGCAGCAGCCTCGGCACCCCCGGCTCGATCAAGGTGAGCTACGGTCGCGGCTGGATCGACAGCCAGCCGAGCCGCAAGGGCGGGGCCGAATGGGCCTGCCTTGCCGAGGCACTCTACTTCGAGGCGCGCGGCGAGACGGTGAAGGGCCAGTTTGCCGTGGCCGAGGTGATCCTGAACCGCGTCAACTCGGGGCTCTACCCCTCGACTGTCTGCGGTGTGATCCACCAGGGCACCGGGCGCAAATACCAGTGCCAGTTCACCTACACCTGCGATGGTTACTCCGACGCGATCCGTGAGCCTGCGGCCTATGAACGGGTTGGCAAGATCGCCTGGCTGATGCTGAACGGCGCCCCGCGGCAGCTGACCGCCGGCGCCACGCATTATCACACCAATGCCGTGCGCCCGTCCTGGGCCCGGAAGTTTCCGCGCACCGCCCGTATCGGCGTGCACAGCTTCTACCGTCACCCCAGCTCGTAAGCCCTGCCGGCATGGCCGCGCTGCAACGCGGCCCTGTCGCATTCCATTTCACTGATATGTGAGTGGCGAACCATTCCGCGACATGGCAGTTGAGGTTCAACCGCGTGTTCATGACAGAGGCATGTATCCGATGATTTCCAGACGACGCCTTCTTGCCGGCACCGCCGCGCTGGCCGCCGTGCCCGCCGTGAGCTGGGCCGAGCAGATCGACCCGACCGCCATCCGCAGCCAGGAGAAGGTGCGTCGCAACGCGTCGAGCTTTCAGGCGCAGGACTGGCGCGACCACTTCAGCGACCTCGGCAAGGCCACGATCGTCTGCGACACGATCAGCCGGGCGCTGCACTTCTGGTCGGGCGACGGCTCGGTTTACAAGGTTTACCCAACCTCCGTGCCGCTGACCGATGAGTTGAAGCGCACCGGGTACACTGAAGTGGTGCGCAAGAAGGTCGGCCCTGACTGGACGCCGACGGCCTCGATGATGGAGCGCGACCCGAGCCTGCATTACATGCCGCCGGGCCCCGACAACCCGCTGGGCACCCATGCGATGTATCTCAGCTGGCCCGCCTACCTGATCCACGGCACCCATGACACCCGCAAGATCGGGCGTCGCTCGTCTTCGGGCTGCATTGGCACCTACAACGAGCTGATCGCGGAGCTCTTTGAGCTCACCCCGATCGGCACGCAGGTGCGTGTGATCTGATAAAGCCGCGCGGCCATTGAACTTGGTCGCAGGTCATGGAAAGAGGCGAGGCATGGATGAAACCGGCCTCGCCTTTTCGCATCATGCCCCCCGCGATGTGATCGCCCTTCGCGAACTCTACCGCGACGTTGAGATCGGCGCCTTTGCCGACGAGCGCGGCGTGGTGCAGAAGCTGTGCTTCGAGGTGCATGCCGAGGTGGTGGGCGAGCCTGCGGGCGACGATGTCGACAAGGTGGTGAGCTACGACACGCTTATCGGCGCGGTCGATGCCTCGCTGGCAGAGGGCCGGGTGGACCTGCTGGAAACCCTGGTCGACCGGATCGCGGCGCGCGTCTTCTCGGAGCCGCGCGTCAGCCGCATGGCGGTGCGGATCGACAAGCTGGAGCGGGGCGAATTCGTGCTGGGCGTCGAGGCGCTGCGGGTGCGCGGTGAGGTGGAGCCGGTCGCGCTGCCCGCCGCCGTGCCCGAGGTTTGCCTGATGGTGCTGGGCTCCGCCGTGCCGCCCGCCGATGGCCCGGTGCTCTACGTGGTGACGCCGGGCTACGTTCCACGCGCGCGCGGAGACGAGGCGCGGGCGCGGGTGATGCTGCTGGCGATGGAGCAGGCGGCCTGGATCGCCGCCGAGAGCGTGGAAGGCGCCCGGGTGGTGGCAAGCCGCACCGAGATCGGCTTTTGCGCGGCGCAGGGCATTCCGGCCTTCTGGGCGCCGTCGAAGCTGGTGCTCGCCGCCGTGGAGCCGCCGGAAGCGCGCCCCGAGGCGCTGGCGGCGTGGATCGCGGCAGAGCTGGCGCCATGAGATACATCCGCCCGCTCGTGCAGACAGATCCGGCCCGCCCCGAAGGCGCGTTGACGCTGGCCGGGGGCTGGTGCTGGTTTGACCGGGTTGAGCTGCTGACGCGCGATGCGCCGCCTGCGATCATGCCCGCCGCGTCGCTGACGGCGGAGGAGCTGGCCCCGCTCACAGCGCCGCGTGCGGCGCTGGCGGGCCTCTCCATGGATGCGCCCCGCGTGATGGCCATTCTCAACCTCACCCCGGACAGCTTCTCTGATGGCGGGCTCCACGCGGGCCGCGAGCTTGAGAACGCGCTGGCGCTCGCCGAGGTGGGCGACATGCTCGACATCGGCGGCGAAAGCACCCGCCCCGGGGCCGAAGAAGTGGCCGTTCGGGATGAGATCGCCCGGGTGGTGCCGGTGATGGAGCGGCTGCGCGCGGCAGGCTGCACCGCGCCAATCTCGCTCGACACCCGCAAGGCGGAGGTGGCCCGCGCAGGGCTGGCCGCCGGGGCCGACATGGTAAACGACGTCTCGGCCATGCTGTTCGACCCGGAGATCGCGCAGGTGACGGCTCAGGCGGGCGTGCCGATTTGCCTGATGCACGCGCAGGGCAGCCCCGAGACGATGCAGGACGATCCGCGCTACACCGATGTTCTGCTCGATGTCTATGACCACCTCGCCGCCCGCATTGTCGCGGCGGAGGCTGCGGGCATCGACCGGGCCCGCATCGTGGTGGACCCGGGGATCGGCTTTGGCAAGACGATGGATCACAACCTGGCCCTGCTCGGACGCCTCTCGCTGTTTCATGCGCTGGGCTGCCCGATGTTGCTGGGTGTCTCGCGCAAGGGCTTCATCGGCAAGCTCGCGGGCGAAGATGTGGCGGCGGAGCGCATGCCCGGCTCCCTCGCGCTGGCCGTGCTTGCTGCAGGGCAGGGGGTGCAGCTATTACGGGTGCATGATGCGCGGGAAACGCGGCAGGGCCTGAGGCTCGCCGCCGCGCAATGGGGCATGTGAGGGGGCTGCTATGGGCAGGACGCTGTTTGGAACCGACGGGGTGCGGGGCAGGGCCAACGCCGCCCCGATGACCGCCGAAATGGCGCTGAAGCTGGGTGCGGCGGCGGGCCGCTACTTTCGCCGGGACGGGGCCAGCGGGCACCGGGTGGTGATCGGCAAGGACACCCGGCTTTCGGGCTACATGTTCGAGAATGCGCTGACGGCGGGGCTGACGAGCACAGGCATGAACGTGCTGCTGCTCGGCCCGGTACCGACACCGGCGGTGGGCTACCTGACCAGCTCGATGCGCGCCGATCTGGGCATCATGATTTCGGCCTCCCACAACCCGGCGCATGACAACGGGATCAAGTTTTTCGGGCCAGACGGCTTCAAGCTCTCGGACGAGGCCGAGGAGGAGATCGAGGCGCTTGTGGCCTCCGGTGTGGAGCCTGCGGCAGCGGAGAACATCGGGCGCGCCAAGCGGATCGACGATGGCCGCTTTCGCTACGTGGAGCGGGCCAAGGCGAGCTTTCCGGTGGGGGCCTCGCTCTCGGGGCTGAAGGTGGTGGTCGATTGCGCCAATGGCGCGGCCTACAAGACTGCGCCCGAAGTGCTCTGGGAGCTGGGCGCCGAGGTGGTGCCGCTGGGCGTTTCTCCCAACGGCTACAACATCAATGAAAACTGCGGCTCGACCGCGCCGCAAGCCGCCGCCGAGGCGGTGGTGGCCCATGGCGCAGATGTGGGCATCTGCCTCGATGGTGATGCCGACCGGGTGATGATCATCGATGAGAATGGCAAGATTGCGGATGGCGACCAGGTGATGGCGCTGCTGGCGGCCCGCTGGGGTGACCTCGGCATCCTCAAGGGCGGCGCGCTGGTGGCCACTGTGATGAGCAACCTCGGGCTCGAGCGCTTTCTGGAAGGGCGGGGCCTGCGGCTGGAGCGCACGGGCGTGGGCGACCGCTACGTGGTGGAGCGGATGCGCGCGGGCGGGTTCAACCTGGGTGGCGAGCAGTCGGGGCATATCGTGATGACGGATTATGCCACCACCGGCGACGGGCTGCTGGCGGGCATCCAGTTTCTGGCCGCGATGGTGGGCACGGGCCGCAAGGCGAGCGAGCTGGCCCGCAGCTTTGAGCCGGTGCCGCAGCTGTTGAAGAACGTGCGCTACGAGGCGGGGGCCGATCCGTTGGGCGCGGCCTCGGTGAAGGCACGGCTGGAAGCGGCGGAGGCCGAGCTGGCCGGGCAGGGGCGGCTGCTGATCCGCAAGAGCGGCACCGAGCCGCTGATCCGGGTGATGGCCGAATGCGAGGACGAGGCGCTTTTGGAGCGCGTCGTGGACAGCATCGTGGCCGAGGTGGAGGCTGCCGGAGCGCCTGCTGCCTGATTTCCGGGCGCCCGGTTCAGAAATTGCTCAGTTTCGAGGGATATGCTGCGGGCGGTCATGCGGCCGGCGCGGCAGGCTATGCTGCACCGCAGAAAAGGCGCAGGCTTGTCTCATGGGAGGACCATTCGAGCAGCCCGCAAGGAGCCTTCCCATGTGCATGACGACCGAAGCCCTCTACCTGTTTTTGAGCCTGATGCCCGCCCACCTGATGGACCTCTCGGAGGACCGGGTGGTGTTGCGGGCCGAGACCCGCGAGGCGCATTGGGTCTACAACGGCGAGCGGTGGTGCACGATGGCGCCGCAGATCGACGCCAACGTGCGGCTCGATCCGGCGACGTGACGGGTTGGGCCTGCCGGTGAGGGCAGGCCCGCGCCATCAGCCACGCAGCTTGTGGTGCAGGATGATCGGCACCACGAGATCCTCCTCATCCGTCAGGTGACGGGCGAGAAAGGCCTCTGCCGCCACGGCCTCATCATGGAAGCCGCGGGCCTCTTCGGCCATCTGCGGCGGGTCCAGATGGGCCAGCTGGATGATGCGGTTGCCCTTGCGGGTAAACCGCTCCAGCAGGGCATCCATCTCGATGTGGTCGCTTTCCAGCATCTCCAGCCCTGCCTCGAAGCGGTCATCCGCCGCGTTCAGCTCGGGAAAGAACCGCCGGTCCTCCCAGGCGTGGTGGCCGTGGAGGTTGCGCACCAGCCGGTCGCCGTAGCGGGCGAGGGAGCGGGTGAAGGCGGCATCGTCCATCTCCTTGTCGAGATAGTCCTCGGTATCTTCCCGCGTGACTCGGGCGAGGTCGCGGAACATCTGGTGAGCCCCCATCCAGCTCTGGACGGAGGCGGCGAAGTTCGGGTGCCCCGGCCAGGTTTCGCGCGGGGTGGCCCGAAGGAGGGTCTGCATCTCAGTCGGCAGGCCCCCTCTTGTGCTCACATGAAGGTTGGTCATGCGGGGCAGATGGGCGTGATGTTATGTTATATCAATGCGCGATACGGCCCGGAGACGTGTGCGCTGTCGCTCACTGGCGGCGAAATAGCCGGGTGAGCGCGCCCAATTGGCTGAGGAGCACGCCTGCGAGGATCAGTGCCATGCCGAGAAAGAGCGAGGCGGGCAGCTGCTCGGACAGGATGAGCCAGCCGAAGAGGATGGAGCAGAGCGGCACGAGGTAGTTGGTGAGGCTCATGAATACCGGGCCGGCGGAGCGGATCACGAGGATGCGCAGCAGGTTGGCCCCGGCGGTGGGGACGAGGCCGAGCAGGGCGAGCAGCAGCAGGCCCTGGGGGCCCGGGTTGGCGGGCGCGCCATGGGTGATGGCGGCGACCGGGATCACGAAGAGCGCGCCAATGCCGACGGTGGCGAAGGTGAGGCCGATGGGGTCGATCGGCGGCAGGCGGCGCATCATCACCGAGGAGACGGCATAGCAGCAGGCTGCGCCGAGGCAGGCCGCCCGGCCCCAGCTTTCATTCGCTGCGCCTGTCGCCGAGAGCGCTTCGGGCCCGATGAGTGCGGCGACGCCAGCAAAGCCAAGCAGGAACCCGGCCGTGCGGCGCAGGGTCATCCGCTCGCCGGGCAGGAACAGGTGCGCCAGTGGCAGAATGAAGAGCGTGACGCTGGCCATGGAGACCCCGGCGAAGGCCGAGGGCACAAACTGCTGCCCCCAGCTCAGGCACATGAAGGGAATGGCGGAGGAGAGCAGGGCCACGAGGGTGAGGCGGGGCCAGTCGGTTTGCGTGGTGGTAAACATGCGCCCGCCGCGCAGGCGCCAGACCAGAAAGGTCAGCAGCGCGGCGAAGCTGACGCGCGCCGCTGCCACCCAGAAAGGGGCGGTGGTTTGCAGTGCGAGACTCTGGACCATGAAGGTGCCGCCCCAGACCACGCCGAGCGTGGCGATCATCGCCCAGCTTCTGGCCGTGATTTCAGGGGGTTGCACGTTCATTTGTATCTCCGGGAACAGACAACCCCGGCGCGGTGGCCGGGGTTGCTCGGTTTTGCTTGGGCCTTTGCAGGCAGAGGCTTAGTTGCGCTCTTTGTCGACCATCTTGCCGGCGGAGATCCAGGGCATCATGGCGCGCAGCTTCTCGCCGACTTCCTCGATCTGGTGCTCGTCGTTGATCCGGCGGGTGGCCTTGAAGTTGGGCTGGCCGACGGCGTTTTCCTGCATGAAGTCGCGCACGAACACGCCCTTCTGGATGTCGGTCAGCACCTCTTTCATGCGCTTCTTGGTCTCGTCGTAGGGCAGGATGCGCGGGCCGGAGACATATTCGCCATACTCGGCGGTGTTGGAGATCGAGTAGTTCATGTTGGCGATGCCGCCTTCGTAGATCAGGTCCACGATCAGCTTCACCTCGTGAAGGCACTCGAAATAGGCCATCTCGGGGGCGTAACCGGCTTCCACCAGCGTTTCAAAGCCCATGCGGATCAGCTCGACGAGGCCGCCGCAGAGCACCACCTGCTCGCCGAAGAGGTCGGTTTCGCACTCTTCGCGGAAGTTGGTCTCGATGATGCCCGAGCGGCCGCCGCCGATGGCGGAGCAGTAGGAGAGGCCGATTTCCAGCGCCTTGCCGGTGGCGTCGTTGTGCACCGCCACGAGGCAGGGCACGCCGCCACCCTTGGTGTATTCGCCGCGCACGGTGTGGCCGGGGCCCTTGGGTGCCATCATGATCACGTCGACCTCGGCGGGCGCCTCGATCAGGCCGAAGTGCACGTTGAGGCCGTGGGCGAAGGCAATGGCGGAGCCGGGCTTGAGGTTGTCCTTCACGTATTTCTTGTAGGTCTCGGCCTGAAGCTCATCGGGCATGGTGAACATGATCAGATCGCACCAGGCGGCGGCCTCGGCGATGCCCATCACCTGCAGGCCTTCGCTTTCGGCCTTCTTGGCGGAGGGCGAGCCTTCGCGCAGGGCGACGGCTACGTTCTTGGCGCCGCTGTCGCGCAGGTTCAGCGCATGGGCGTGGCCCTGCGAGCCGTAGCCGAGGATGGCCACCTTCTTGTCCTTGATCAGGTTGATGTCGCAATCGCGGTCATAATACACGCGCATGGTTTTCCCTCCGGGAGTGGTTTCATTGCGGTGGGTTGTAGCCCTGTGGTGCCGGGTGTGGGAGAGTGAGAGTTGACGTTCTTGACGCTTTCGGCGAAAAGTTAATTCATCTAGGTACATAAATGTGAAAAACTCATGCTCCACGACCACGACAGGCGCATCCTGCGCCAGCTTCAGGCCGAACCGACGCTGAAGGCCAACGAGCTGGCCGAGCGGGTGGGACTTTCCGCCCAGCAGGCCTGGCGGCGGGTCGAGCGGATGGAGCGTGACGGCGTCATCCGGGGGCAGGAAGCGATGATCGACTGGGAGGCGCTTGGGTTTGCGGTGCGGGTGAGCCTGCGGATCACGCTCGACAAAACCCTACCACGCGCCTTTGACGAATTTCTTGAAGCCGCGCGCGCTGTGCGGGAAGTGACTGAAATTCAAACCTTTCTGGGCCGGGTTGACGTGCGACTGGAGGTCATTGCCCGCGACATGGGGCATTGGACGGGCATTTACCGCGAGAAGATCATGGCGCTGCCCCATATCGCCGATATCGAGGCGCTGATGCATGTGAGCCGGATCAAGGTGCAGGAGGCATTGCCGGTATGACCCTCGATGAAATCGACTGGAAGATCCTGGCGGCCCTGCAGGCGGACGGTCGCCAGTCTGCCGGGGCCGTGGGGCGGCGCCTGGGCCTCTCGCAGCCGGCGGCCTGGCGGCGGATCAGGCGGCTCAGGGAGTCGGGGGCGATCCGCGGGCAACGGTTGCGACTGGATGCGGAAAAGCTGGGCTTTGGCGTGACGGTGTTCCTCGGTGTGAAGCTGGCGACGAAAGGGCGGGTTTCATTGGATGATTTCGAGCGGGCCGTGAGCGCGATTCCGGAGGTGCAGACGGTGGAGCACGTGCTGGGGCTGTATGATTATCGCCTGCGCGTCACCGCCCGCGACCTCGCCGATTTCGAGCGGGTGCTGCGGCGGCGGATCATGGCGCTGCCCGGCGTGGGCAACGTGGAGGCCAATGTGCTGCTCACCGAAGAGCGGCGCCCCGGGCCGTTGGGGGGCTTGGCCGGGCAAGGTTGAGAGTGATTCAGTTCAAGGTTCACTCGGCTCATGGTATGCTCGTGGAAAGGAGTTCGCCATGACAAGGATCCTAATTGCAACCGACCTTTCCGAAAGGTCAGACCGCGCATTGCGTCGCGCCTTTCGCCTCGCGGAAGAGATGGATGCGGAGCTGACTGTGCTCACAGTTGTAGATGAGGACTTGCCTGAGAAAATAGCAACTGTGATGGCTGCGGAAGCGGAGGCACAGCTGGTCGCCCAATGTGGGACAATCTCGGAGCGCAAGGCGGCAATCCGCGTGGAAACGGTCGAGCCTGTGGCAGCGATCACCACCAGCGCATCCAGTATCGACGCGGATCTGCTGGTGCTCGGGGTGCATCGGCCACGGCCTTTCTGGGACATTTTCACCGGGACAACCATGGAGCGCATCGTGCGCGCCAGTGAGCGGCCGGTGCTGCTGGCGTCGGGGCCCGTGACAGGCGCCTACGAGCGTGTGTTGTGCGGGATCGACCTTTCGCCCGCCTGCGAGGCTGCGGCGCAGGCGGCCGGGCGGGTTGCGCCAGAAGCCGTTCTCAAGGCATTTCACGCCGTCCATGTGCCCTACCGGGGGCTTTTGGCCCCGCAAGACAGCGCGAAGGCGCTCTCGCCGTTCATCGATGAGGCACAACGCGAACTTGGGGACTGGTGGAAGAGGGCACAGTTGCCCGAGCAGATGGAACAACCGGTTCCCTCTGTGGGCGCGGTGTCTTCGAGCCTCGACAAGGAAATCGAGAGCTTCCAGCCAGAACTCATTGCAGTGGGTGCGCATGGCCGGGTCGCGATTTCGATTTCACTTCTGGGAAGGTTCACCGAGGATCTCATCCGGACACCGCCTTGCGATGTGCTGGTCGTTCGCCGGTAAGACGAAGTAGGGGCTTTGACTTGGGCGCGGTTGGCGATAGCTGTTGGCGACCTTAAACGGAGGATCGCCCCATGAGTGCCTTGCGCGGAGACATTGACCCGGACGGGCTGCTGGAATTCTCGGTGGTGTTCACCGACCGCTCATTGAACCACATGAGCCAGGCATTTCAGGAGGTTATGCGTGACATCTCCGCCGGTCTGAAGGCTTGCTACAACGCCCATGCCGTGGCGGTGGTGCCGGGCGGGGGAACCTATGCGATGGAGGCCGTGGCGCGGCAGCTTGCCAAGGATGCGACGGTGCTGGTGGTGCGCAACGGGTTTTTCTCTTACCGCTGGAGCCAGATTTTTGCGGCCGGGGGCATCCCCTCGGACGAGATCGTGATGAAGGCCCGGCGCGAGGGCAACGAGGCGACGGCCGCCTTTGCGCCCGCGCCGGTGGAAGAGGTGGTGGCCCGGATCAAGGCCGAAGCGCCGGCTCTGGTCTTCGCGCCCCATGTCGAGACGGCCTCGGGCATGATCCTGCCGGATGAGTACATCGCCGAAATTTCCAAGGCCGTTCATGAGGTTGGCGGGCTGATGGTGCTTGATTGTATCGCCTCGGGCTGCATCTGGGTCGACATGGAAGCCACCGGCGTGGACGTGCTGATCTCGGCGCCGCAGAAAGGCTGGTCGGCCCCGCCCTCGGCGGGCCTTGTCATGCTCTCGGCGCGGGCCGAGGAGAAGGTGGCGGAGACAAAATCCGACAGCTTTGCCTGCGACCTCGGCAAATGGCTGGCGATCATGCAGACCTATGAGAACGGCGGCCACGCCTACCACGCAACGATGCCGACCGATGCGCTGCGGGTGTTCCGCGACGCATTGAAGGAAACCGAGGCGCGGGGCTTCGGCGAGGTGAAGGCCGCACAGCAGGCGCTGGGCGACGGGGCGCGGGCACTGATGGCCCGCAAGGGCCTGAAAAGCGTGGCCGCAGAGGGGTTTGGCGCGCCGGGCGTTGTGGTGGTGTACACCGACGATCCGGAACTGCAGACGGGCCGCGCATTCGCCGCCGAGGGCGTGCAGATTGCAGCGGGCGTGCCGCTGATGGTGGACGAAGGGGCCGACTACAAGAGCTTCCGCATCGGGCTCTTCGGGCTCGACAAGCTGGCGGATGTTGAGGCGACGCTCGGACGGCTCGAGCGGGTGTTGGACAAGGTTATCGCCTGAGGCTTAAGGGCGGGTTAACCGCCCATGCCCGCCCGCATCACCGCCCGGCGCAGCGGCGGCACATCGGCCACGGCCTTCAACCCAGAGAGCCGCAGCGATTGCAGCGGCGGCAGGCCGGAGCGGGTGAGCCGGTTGTAGAGCGCGATGGCCGCGACCCGCGCGGCCACGTCGTGGGCACGGGATTTTTCATAGGCATCAAGGTGTTGCCGGGAGCCCAAGCGGTCCGGCGAGGCGCTGTGGAGCAGGGCGGCAAGGTCATTCAGCGAGGTGTTGAGCCCCTGCGCGCCGATGGGCGGGATCACGTGGGCCGCCTCGGCGATGAGCGCGGTGCGCTGGGCGGTCAGGGCCTTGGCGCGGAGCGTGATGATCGGGAAGAGGGCGCGGGGAGAGGCCAGGGTGAGCGGGCCGAGCAGGCCGGCGGAGCGGGTGGTGGCCTCGGCAGAAAAATCTTCCGGCTCAAGGGCTTGCAGGCGCATTGCCTCGGGGCCCGGGTTCATCCATACGACCGCTGAAGTCGGCGTGCCATCGTCATCGGGGAGCGGGATGAGAGTGAAGGGGCCGCCCTGGTTGTAGACCTCGGTGGAAATGTTGCGATGCGGCTCCGGGTGGGTGACAGAGAAGGCGAGGGCCTTCTGGCCGAAGCGGGAGATTTCGGCAGGGATTCCGGCGGCTTCGCGCACAGCACTTTCGCGCCCGTCGGCGCCGATCACGAGGCGGGCGCGCAGGCCGGTGCCATCGGTGAGCCGCACCAGCGCCTCGCCCTCGCGGGTGACCATCGAAGCAAAGCCAGCGCCCCAGTGGAGCGTGACATTCGGCAGCGATTCCAGCGCGTTGAGCAGCACGTCGGCGATGCGCCAGTTCATCAGGTTCTGCGCCAGCGGGGGCGTGCCGGGGGCCTCTGAGGCGAAGGCGCGGCTGTCGCGGATCTGGGGCGGCCAGCCCGTGGTGTCGGTGATGTGCAGCTCTTGCAGCGGCTGAGCGTGGGGCGCGAGTTGATCCCAAAGACCGGCCTCGGAGAAGAGCTCGATCGCCGGGTCGAGAAAGGCGGTAGAGCGTTGATCGCCTTGCGTTCTATCCCGTTTCGGGGCGCCGGGCGCAGCGAGGGTGACACTGTATCCGGCCTGGGCGAAACAGGCGGCGGCGGTCAGCCCGGCGATGCCGGCCCCGGCGATCAGGATATCGGTGGTTTCACGTGCCATGGTCGGGATTTAGGGCGCGGGACGCGCAATTGCCAAGGGGGCGGATAATCGCAGGCAGCGTTTTGCGGAAATGCAGGGGCGAGGCGGTGGAAATCGGCGTTAACCCTGGAAAGCAGGAGGGCACAAGTGATGCACAAGGCATGCACATCCCATGCATATGCAGTTTTGCAAAACGCCGAAGGGTTACCCCGCCGCGCGGGCGACCGGGCGCAAAAAGCCGGTGAGGTCGGAGGTGTGATGGTGGATGTGCGGCGCCGCCAGCGGCTCGGGGGTGACGAGCACGGTGCGCATGCCCATCGCGTGGGGCGCGGCGAGGTTGCGGGGATCATCCTCGAACATGGCGGCGCGGGCCGGGTCCAGCCCGGCCTTTTTGAAGACGGTCTCGAAGGCCGCGCGCTCGGGCTTGGGGCGGAAGCCAGCGTGCTCAACGCCGAACACCTCGTCGAAGAGGCCGGAGAGGCCGCGCGCGGAAAGCACCCGCTCGGCATAGGGCCGGGAGCCGTTGGTGTAGACGAACTTGTTGCCGGGCAGGGCGGCGATGGCGGCGGCGAGCGCGTCGTCGGCCTCCAGATGGTCGAGCGAGATGTCGTGGACGTGGGTGAGGTAGGGGGCCGGGTCGAGGCCGTGCACCTCCATCAACCCGGCGAGCGTGGTGCCGTAGTCGGCCCAGTACTTCTTGCGCAGGGCGTTGGCCTCGGGCTGCTCGATCCCGAGGGCCTCCATGACCCAGGCGGTCATGCGCACCTCGATCTGGTCGAACAGGCGGGCCTCGGGCGGGTAGAGCGTGTTGTCGAGGTCGAAGACCCAGGCGGCGACGTGGGAGAAGAGGGGGGCATGTGACATGGCGCGGACGCTAGGGCCGCCCGGTGTTGGGCGCAAGGGGAGGTGGGCCTGCGGCGTGACGGCGGCTTGCCTTGCGGGGACGGGGGGGCATAGTGTCGCCGGACGAAGACAGGAGACCTCGCTATGCCAAGCGCACGGCCCACGCAGGGCGATGCCTACGGGCTCATTCTCGACGCGATCGATCTGGGCACCTACAAGCCCGGCGACCGGCTGGTGGAGAGCGAGCTGGCGGAGCGCTTCGGCGTGTCGCGCACGCCGATCCGCGAGGCGTTGCAGCGGCTGGAGACGCAGGGGCTGCTGGTGCGCGACGGGCGCAGCCTGATCGTCGCCTCGCTCGACCACAACGAGCTGGCCGAGCTATACGTGGTGCGGGCCGAACTGGAGGGGCTGGCGGCGCGGCTGGCCGCCCGGCATGCGACGACCGAGGAGGTGAAGGTGCTGAGCCAGATGGTGGAGGAGGACCGGGCGAAGGTGGATGACCCTTTGGCGCTGTCCCGCTCCAACCGGCGGTTTCACCGGCAGATCCACCTGGCCAGCCACAACCGCTTCCTGATCCAGCAGCTGGATCTGGTGCATCGGTCGATGGCGCTTCTGGCCACCACCTCGCTGGCGGGCGAGGGCCGGGGCGAGGCAGCGCTGGCAGAGCACCAGGCGATCGTGGATGCCCTGGCCGCCCGCGACGAGGCGGGCGCGGGCGAGGCGCTGCGCCGCCACATCTCGGCGGCCTTCGAGCAGCGGCTCAAGCTGGACGCGGCGCAGGACTGACGGGCGCGGGGCTGTCGAGCACCAGCACAGGGGCGAGCTCATCTTCATCCTCGTGGTGCAGCCCGTGTGTGGTTTTGTCCCAGTAGAACGGCTTGGTGACGATCTCCCAGAGCGCCTTGTAGGAGGCCAGCGCCCCCAGCGGGTAGTAAAAGTGCAGCGTGGGCACCCATTTGCGCAGGGCAAGGTGGCCCGCGAGCCGGGTGCCGGTGAGGCCGACGGCGATGTTGACCAGCTCCGAGGCGAGGAAGGTGCCCGCGAGAGTCCATATCGCCCAGCCGGGCAGCACCGCCGCGACCGGGTGCCAGAGGCCGAGCACCACGAGCCAGAAGCTCCAGAGGAGGGGGGCGAGGATGAATTGCGAGAGCGCGCCGAGAAACAGCAGCTGGAACCCGGCGAAGCGCCAGGCCCCGAGATCGCGCCAGAGCTGGCGGGGCTTGCGCATGTGCACCGCCCATGTGAGGGCATAGCCCTTAAGCCAGCGGGAGCGCTGCTTGACCCAGGGCAGGGCGCGGCAGTTGGCCTCCTCGAAGGTGGTGCTTTGCACAAGCTCCGTGCGATAGCCCAGGCGCACCAGCCGCATGCCGAGGTCGGCATCCTCGGTGACGTTATGGGCATCCCACCCGCCGATGTTCTCCAGCGCCTCGCGGCGGAAGAACAGCGTGGTGCCGCCCAGCGGAATCGGCCAGCCCAGCCGCGCCAGCCCGGGCAGCACCACGCGGAACCAGCTGGCATATTCCACCGCGAAGCAGCGAGAGAGCCAGTTGGTGCCCGCATTGTAGAAGTCGAGGGCGCCTTGCAGGCAGGCCACTTTC
This sequence comes from Vannielia litorea, assembly GCF_018424695.1. Lineage (GTDB taxonomy): Bacteria > Pseudomonadota > Alphaproteobacteria > Rhodobacterales > Rhodobacteraceae > Vannielia > Vannielia litorea_A. The sequence goes on along the minus strand of NZ_QTNQ01000033.1, from coordinate 7,800 downwards.
GGCGGGCGCTCGTGGAAGCGTTGCACCACCTTGTGGATCTGGTCCGGGTCAGGGGCATCCTCGGCATCCCAGACGCCGACGATGGAGCCGCGGCAGAACTCCAGCGCGTAGTTCAGCGCGCGCGGCTTGGTTTGCACCGCCCCGCGCGGCACGGTGATGACGCGAATCCACGGCGGCAGGTGGGTGCGCGAGAGGGTGAGGCGGGTGGTGTCATCGGAGGCCTCCATCACCAGGCAGACGTCGAGCAGCTCCTTGGGGTAGGTCAGCCGGGAGAGGCGGCGCACGAGGTGGCTGGCGATATGCTCTTCGCGGAACAGCGGCACCATGACAGACACCACTGGCAGCCGGGCGATGGCCGGGCGGTTGCGGCGGCTGTTGAAGGCGGGAAGGGCGGAGGCAAGAGGCAGCGGGCCGGTTTGCTGTGCGGCCTGGGCGGCCGCCTCCAGCGCGGCGGTGCGGCGGTGTCGTTCGCGGCGGTCGGCGCGCAGGCGTTGCCAGGCGAAGGTGGTGGCGGCGGCCTTCAGGGCCATCTGAAGCACCAGCGTGACCACGGCCCAGACGGTGAGCAGGGCAAGCAAGGCGGCGGGTGCCGCGAGGCTGATCAGAACAAGCGCGGTGCAGAGCGCGATGAGCACACGCTGCTTGCGCCGGGTGAGAAACTCGCGGCAACTCAGCGGCTCGGCGACCTTGGTTTCGGCCTTGCGCACCAGATCCTTGGCGCGGATCTGCTGGACGGCGCGATAGATTTCCTGCTCCTGGGCCAGTGCCATGACGACCGGCCCGAAGAGGCGGGTCAGCTCTTCCTGGTGGCGGGCAAAGAAATGCGGGCGCGCGGTGACGATGATGGTGAGCGAGCCACCGCGACGCCAGGGCAGCAGGCCGTCGCGCAGGCAGCGCTCCGGGCTCAGGCGATCGACCAGCCTTGGGTCGGGCGGTTCGAAAAGCGGATCGACGATGCGGGCGCCCCATTGCTGGGCCAGGCCGGCCATCAGCTGGGGCCGGGTAATCATGCTGTGGGCGAGGAGAATGTCGCCCAGTCGTGCCTCCTCGCGGGCCTGCATCGAAAGGGCCTTCAAAAGGTCACCCGGGTCCAGTGCGCCGGATTCGACCAGGATCTTGCCCAGCCTCGGGCGTTCGGCCTCGGGCGGATGTTCGGGTGTGACGAGCTGCAGCGCGCTCTCGGAAAGAGCGGGTGCGGCGCCGGCCACGCTGCGCTGTGGCTGCGGGCTCATTGAGCGCGTTTCCTTCCCCTGGTGGCACCGGGAAGAAAATGGCAGGCTCCCGGCGGCAGTCGCGGAGGCCCAGCAGCCCCCGCCCCGTCACATTGCCGCCCGATTGGTTAAGGATCGGTTAATTCCCATGCTGAGAGCATGGGGTCCGCTGGGGAAGCCCTCAGCCTGGCACCTTCTGCTTCATTGCTTCGGCGAAGCGCTCGAAAAGGTAGAAGCTGTCTTGCGGGCCGGGGCTGGCCTCGGGGTGGTATTGCACCGAAAATACCGGTTTGCCCTCCACCGCGATGCCGCAGTTGGAGCCGTCGAAGAGGCTCACGTGGGTTTCGTGCACACCCTCGGGCAGGGTCTGGCTATCCACCGTGAAGCCGTGGTTCATCGAGGTGATCTCGACCTTGCCTGTCGTCAGATCCTTCACCGGGTGGTTGGCGCCGTGGTGGCCGTGGTTCATCTTGATCGTCCGTGCCCCGAGCGCCAGCGCCAGCATCTGGTGGCCTAGGCAGATGCCGAAGACGGGGATCTCCCTGGCCAGCACTTCCTTGATCATCGGCACGGCATATTCACCCGTCGCCGCCGGATCGCCGGGGCCGTTGGAGAGGAACACGCCGTCGGGGCCGTGGGCCAGCACCTCTTCCGCCGTTGCCGTGGCAGGCAGCACCGTCACGTCGCAGCCTGCGGAGGCGAGGCAGCGCAGGATGTTGCGCTTGGCGCCGTAGTCGATGGCCACCACCTTGTGGCCCGGCCCTTCGCGCTTGGTGAAGCCTTCGGGCCAGGCCCAGCGCATCTCGTCCCAGCGGTAGCTCTGGGCGCAGGTCACATCCTTTGCCAGATCGAGCCCCTCGAGCCCGGAGAACCCGCGTGCGGCGGCGATCAGCGCCTCGATGTCGAAGTTGCCCTCCGGGTCATGGGCCAGCGCCACATGGGGCGCGCCCTGCTGGCGGATCGCCCGGGTCAGCCGCCGGGTATCGAGCCCGCCGATGCCCACGCGCCCGCGCCGCGCCAGCCAGTCCTGCAACTGCTCGGCGGCGCGCCAGTTGGAGGGCTCGGTGGGATCCCATTTCACCACCATGCCCTCGGCCACCGGATCGGCGGTTTCGTCATCCTCGGGGTTCACGCCCACGTTGCCGACATGGGGGAAGGTGAAGGTGACGATCTGGCCGGCGTAGGAGGGATCGGTCATGATCTCCTGGTAGCCGGTCATCGCGGTGTTGAAGCACAGCTCGGCGGTTTTCACGCCCGTCGCCCCGAAGCCCTGTCCGTAGAACAGCGTGCCGTCGGCAAGGGCGAGGCAGGCGGTGGGTTTGGGCTGGCTGGGCATGGGCGCGACTCCTTTGGCGGTGAGGGTCAGTCGGGGCAAATCCGCCCGTGTCTAGGGCGGTGGGCGCGGGGCGTCAAGCGGGGCGAAACGTGGTGTTTCCGTCACGTCCGGCGCGGCCCGGCTTGCCCCGCGCGGCGTGGCCAAGTAGGGTGTGCCCTTGTCTGGCCCGGGGGACGCGCAACCACTCAACTTGCGCGGCGGGCGCAATCAGGGATCTCAACCGTATGGATATCCGCACTCGCGTGTCGACCGCGCTGAAGGAGGCCATGAAGGCCAAGGAGGCCGACCGCCTCTCGACGCTGCGGCTGATCAATGCCGCCATCAAGGACAAGGACATCGCCAACCGGGGAGAAACCGGGGCAGGCGAGGCCGGGGTGACGGATGCCGAGGTGCTGGGCATCCTTGGCAAGATGGTGAAGCAGCGGCAGGAGAGCGCGCGCGCCTATGAGGAAGGCGGGCGGCTGGACCTGGCCGAGCGGGAGCTGTCCGAGGTGAAGGTGATCGAGGAGTTCCTGCCGCAGCAGCTCTCGGAGGATGAGGCCGAGGCGGCGGTGACCGAGGCGATCGAGGAGACCGGCGCCGAGAGCATCCGCGATATGGGCCGGGTCATGGGCATCCTGAAAGAGCGCTACACCGGCCAGATGGATTTCGGCACCGTCGGCCCGATGGTGAAGGACCGGCTGGCCTGAGAGACGGCGGGCCGCTCCGCTTCTCATTGCTCATCGAAAATCCCGGGGGTGTGGGGGCAGCGCCCCCACTCCGTCGGCTCAATCGGCGCTCAGGCCCGGAAACGCTGCGCGAATCTGCGCCTCCTCCTCCGCCGACACCGCAAAGCGCTCCACGAATCGCGCCTTGAAGCTCACCCGCCCGCGCCGCGCGCCGAAGTTCTCTCCGTGGTTCAGGATGTAGAGCGCGGCGGGCGCGTGCAGCGGGGCGAGGGGCCGCCCGGCCAGGGCGGCGAGGTAGGGGAACATCCGGTGCTCGTGCCCGGTGAGCGCCTCCAGAAAGGCGGCCTCGGCGGGATCGCGGGAGCAGCGGAAGGCGGCGCAGGAGCCGCAGAGCTTCCAGAAGGGCTTTTGGCCCGGCTGGGCCAGGCTGCGGGGCGCGGCGCGGGCGAAGGTGCCGGTGCCGGCGTTCAGCAGCCAGCCCTGTTCCACGAGGTAGCCGCCGGGCGCGCGGCGCGTGCGCATCTCGGCCACCGCGCCGGGGGCCAGCAGGTCGTCTGCGTCGAAAGGCATCACGTAGCCATCCTCGGGCCCTTGCGCAGGCAGGGCGCGGCAGAGGGCGGCGAGCTTCTTCCACTTGTCGTTGCCCTCGACGGTTTCGGTGAAGGGGAGGAAGGTGATACGGGCGTCGTGTTCAAGATCGGGCGGAAGCGTGGGCGCGTCCTGCCCGCAGATCAGGGCGCGCCAGTGCCCGTCGGTCTGGGCGGTGAAGCTGGCAAGCGTCTCGCAGAGTCGCGCCTCCACCGTGGCCCAGTCGCCCACGTGGTGCTTGCCGACGAGTGGCAGTATGAACACCACCTCCGGCGCCGAAGGCGCCGCCACGAGGTGCCCGCGGCGCGACAGCGCCGCGGCTTCGGAGGGCGCGGGCCCGAGTGCGCGCGCCAGCGCGGGCGAGAGCGCGGCGGCGGCGCGCAGCGCGGCGCGTTTCCATTTGGGGGTGGCGGGCTGTTGGGCCATCAGTCTCTCAGCGGCAGCAGGGCGGCAAGCTCGGCGTGGAGCGCGATGCGCTCCTCTTCGCTGAGGAAGGCGCCGATTTCAACCTCCCGGCCCTTGCCGGAGAGGGTGATGTAATTTGGCACCGGCCCGCCCGAGCGGTGCAGGGTGACGCGGACCCAGTGCGGGTTTTCCTCCCAGCTCAGGGCCGCGCCCTTGGGGTTGTGCCGCGTGAGCAGCAGCCGGTCGGGCCAGAGGGTGAGCTCTTCGAGGATCTCGGCGTCGCGGTAGTTCTTCTGCAGCAGAAAGTAGAGCAGCCAGAGCGCCCCCAGCATGAAGGGCAGGAGGCCCCAGAGCACCGGCGTGCCTATGGCCGGAATCAGCGGCACGCAGAGCAGCGCCGCGGTGCCGCCGATGAACCAGACGAATCCGATTTTCGGCAACGAGCGGAAGGGCCAGGCCGAGAGCTTGGTGAGGGTGCCCGGAGGGGGCGGGGTGTGCCAGGTGTAGGGCATGGCGTGAGTTTATCGCGGCGTGGGAGCGGGGGCGAGGGGGCTGCTCATCGGGGCCTTGCCTTGCGGCGCGGCCGCTCTTCGCAGCTCCGCTCGCAGGGCGGGACTTGTTTTATCGCCCGGAAAGCAAAAGGCCCCGGGCGCGATGCCGGGGCCTTTCGTGTTCGTGGCGGTCCGCCTCAGTGGTGGGCGACCTTGTCCCAGTCCTCGCGTTTGGGGAGGATCTCGAAGGTGTGCTCCGGCGGCGGGGAGGGCAGGGTCCACTCCAGCGTGTCGGCGTGCTCGTTCCACGGGTTGGCCGCGGGCGAGGGGGCGCCTTTGCGCATCGCGTAGAAGATCGTGACGATGAAGAACACGAAGCTGGCGAAGCTGAGGAAAGCGCCGATCGACGAGATGTAGTTATAGAAGGCGAAGGCTTCGGGGTAGTCGATGTAGCGGCGCGGCATGCCCTGACGGCCCAGGAAGTGCTGGGGGAAGAAGGTCAGGTTTGCGCCGATGAACATGGCCCAGAAGTGGATCTTGCCTGCGGTCTCCGAGTACATCTTGCCGGTGAACTTGGGGAAGTAGAAGTAGATCCCCGCGAAGATGCAGAACACGGCACCGAGGCTCATCACGTAGTGGAAGTGCGCCACGACGTAGTAGGTGTCGTGATAGGCGCGGTCGATCCCGGCCTGGGACAGCACGACGCCGGTGACGCCGCCCACGGTGAAGAGGAACAGGAAGCCGAAGGCCCAGAGCATCGGGGTTTTGAACTCGATGGAGCCGCCCCACATGGTGGCGATCCAGGAGAAGATCTTGATGCCGGTGGGCACTGCGATCACCATGGTCGCCAGCATGAAGTAGCTCTGCTGGGTCAGCGACATGCCGACGGTGTACATGTGGTGCGCCCAGACGACGAAGCCCAGCACCCCGATCCCGATCAGCGCCCAGACCATCGGCAGGTAGCCGAAGATCGGTTTGCGGGCGAAGGTGCCGATGACGTGGGAGATGATCCCGAAGCCCGGCAGGATGATGATGTACACCTCGGGATGGCCGAAGAACCACAGGATGTGCTGGTAGAGGATCGGGTCACCGCCGCCCGAGGGGGCGAAGAAGGTGGTGCCGAAGTTCCGGTCGGTCAGCAGCATGGTGATGGCGCCGGCGAGCACCGGCAGGGCCAGCAGGATCAGCCATGCGGTCACGAAGATCGACCAGCTGAAGAGCGGCACCTTGAACAGGGTCATGCCAGGGGCACGCATGTTCAGAAAGGTGGTGATCATGTTGATCGCGCCGAGGATCGAGCTGGCACCCGAGACGTGCACCGCGAAGATCGCGAGGTCCATCGAATAGCCGCTTTCGTTGGTCGACAGCGGCGGGTAGAGCACCCAGCCCACGCCCGAGCCGAGCTGGCCGTTGCCGCCCGGCGAGAGCACCGAGGCCACGGCAAGCGCGGTGCCGGCGACGTAGAGCCAGTAGGACAGGTTGTTCATCCGCGGGAAGGCCATGTCGGGCGCGCCGATCTGGAGCGGCATCAGGTAGTTGCCGAAGCCGCCGAAGAGCGCCGGGATCACCACGAAGAACATCATCAGGATGCCGTGGGCCGTGACCAGCACGTTCCAGAGGTGGCCGTTGGGCGTGCATTCCTCGCCGGAGGGCAGCATCCGCGCGCCTTCGGCGCACATGAACTGCACCTCGGGGCTCATCAGCTCCATCCGCATGTAGACGGTGAAGGCCACCGAGATGAAGCCCACCGCCGCGGCAGTGAACAGGTAGAGGATCCCGATATCCTTGTGGTTGGTCGACATGAACCAACGGGTAAAGAAGGACCGGTTGTCCTCGTGGTCGTGACCGTGAACGGTGGCGTCCGCCATAGGTGCTGCCTCCCGGCTTGCGTAGTTTATCCCATGGGGCGAGACATGGGCCGACGCTTCGCGCAGCACGGCCCGGCTCTCCCTTCCGCTTCCGCTTTTACGGATCGCATTCAGGAACGGCAATGTGCAAGTGGTCGCAGGGGGTGGAAAATTGCCCGCGCCCGACAGGTGGTGAGGGCTGTATCAGCCCGGGGCCGCCGCCAGTGCGCCGCGGGCGGCGAGGTGAACCTCTTCGCGGCGGTCCTCGGGTGTGGGTGCGGAGGCGAGTCGTTCGATCTCGGGGCGCAGCGCCTCGAAGAGAGGCGCGGGCAGGCGGGGCGGCAGCAGCTCAAGCAGCCAGTATTTCCACGCGCCATCGTCGCCGCGCAGGATGCGGCGCAGCGGCGGCAGCAGCGCGGGGCCCGCCCCGGCGAGGCAATCGGCCACGGGGCTGGCGACCGGCCAGTTGGCATCTTGCAGCCATTCGAGCAAATCGGGCAGCAGCGGTTCGAGCGCCACCGGGCTGAGCGCGGCGGCGCGGCGGACGGCTTCGACATCATGCTTGTCGGTCGGGAGGCAGGGGTGGGGTTCCATGCCCCGAATGTGGGAGGTGTTGTGGATCTGGGCAAGGGGCAGATGTTGGTGGGCAAGCGGACATGGGCCGTGGGGCGGCACCGGCCTTGCAGCTAGAGGTGGCCGCGGTCGGGCAAGGGTTGGCCGGCGCGGCGGCAGGAAGCCTGAGGCGGCGCAGAAGGGGCGCGCGCCCGCCCGGGGGAAGTGGCGAATCGGGGGGCTGTTCAGCCCTGAAAGCGCAGCATCAGGGCCACCCCGGCCCAGGCGGAGAAGCCTGTGAGGACCGCGCCCCATGTGGTGTCGGTCACGACCATGGCCCAGGACCAGTCTTTCATGATCGCCATGGAGGTGAACTCGTAGGTGCCATAGGCCATGGCGCCGATCACCGCGCCGTGCAGCAGGGCGCGGGTCGGTTCGGCATCGCGCAGGGCGGGGGCGGAGACGAGGAAGACGAGGCCCGCGACATAGGCGAGGTAGAACAGCCCGGCGGGGGCCAGCAGGGGGCCGTCTCGCATGGCGTTGCCGAGGTGGCGGGTGAAGAGCGGTTTCATCACCAGCGTCAGCATCACGGCGTCGATGGCCAGGAAGAGGACGGCGGTGATGGCGTAGAGCGGGATCATCGGGATCTCTCCTTTGGGGTGGAAAGGAGGTAGGGCGCTTTGGCGGCAGGCAAGGGGGCCT
>NZ_QTNQ01000032.1 GCF_018424695.1 Vannielia litorea | reverse complement strand
AGATGTGTATAAGAGACAGGTGTCGGAGTACCGCTTGGAAACACGCTCAGTTCATAGAAGGTCGGTAAGTTTGTCCCGAAACCTAGACCATGATCGGCGCGATTTTTTATCTAAGCCGTACTGAAGCACTTTGGCACAGTGATCTATCAGTTCTTCGATCTCATCCTTGCTTAGTTGAGACCTATCTTTCCTTTTAAGCGCAAAGAAGCGCTTGTCTCTTGGGTCGTTGTTCATCCCAATTCCAAGTCTGGCTGACTACCAAGAAATAATCCCGTCGCTTTGTGGCATCTTTAGCGCGGCCATATATCGACCGGCGCGCCTGGATACTCAACGACTGCATCGGTCCTCTTACCCAACTAAGCTCGCGATCGGCCGAACCCACGCGCCCTTTCTCAGGCGAGGCCGCTTTGCCTGAGGCGGCGCGCATAGGCCTCGGCCTCGGGCAGCCCCGCTTCCAGCGCGAAGACCCAGGCCTGGGTGAGGTAGAAGCTGGCGCCCGGCCCGCCTGCTTCTGCCGCTTCGGCATAAAGCCGGGCGAGTGCTGCGCCGTCGTGGGCCGCGTGGGCGGCCAGCAGGCGGGCTTCCAGCGTCACCTGCCCAGCCGGGTGGCGACCCATTGGTGAAACCGGTGCGTCGGCCCGTCCATCGCCGGAGAAAACCGCCCGCCATCGAAGCCCGGCCCGACGCGCCCGCGCTGCATGCCCTCGACCACGAAGACATCTTCCTCGAAGACCTCGCGCCACTGGGCGGTGTTCTTTGCCCGCAGGCCCGCGTCGGTTTCGGGCGTGGCGTAATAAAGGTGGATGTGTTCGCGGGTGGTGGCGAGGCCGGTGGGCTCGAGCACGATGGCAAAGGCGTGGTCGCGCTGGGCGCCCATTAGCACGTTGGGGTAGACGGCGATATATTCCGCCCCCTCCTGCCAGCTTTCGGGCCAGTCGGGAAAATCGGGGAAGGTCTCCCCATTCGCGCCGCGGATCTGCCGGTAGAGCGTGCTGCCCTGGCCGGAGAAGCCCGCGGCCTCGATGTTGTAGTGGTCTTCCAGCCGGGAGTAGCTGTTGAGCCCGGGGTGGACCCAGGGAAGGTGATAGCTTTCGCAGAAATTCTCGACCGCGAGCTTCCAGTTGCAGGCGACCTCCAGCGTGAAGCGGCTGCCCTCTCCACCGTGATGAAGCGGGGCCTCGACATCGGCCCAGCGGGAGAGAAGCTCGGCGTGCACCTCCTCGAAGGGCCGGGCGGTGCCGGAGACGTCGACGAAAACCACATCACGCCAGATATGGCTGGCCACCTCCACCAGCCCGAGATCGTCATTCACGATGCCCTCGGCGCGGTTCATCCCCGGCCCGCCCACGTGGGGCGTGGCCACAAGCCGCCCGTCGTGGGCGTAGCACCAGGAGTGATAGGGGCAGCGGATGGCGCCTTCCACCTTGCGGGGCGCATCGACGAGGATCATCCCGCGATGGCGGCAGGTGTTGCGGAAGACGCGCAGCACCCCGTCGCGCCCGCGCAGCATCAGGAGGGGCAGGCCGAGGAAATCCACCGGCCCGGCATCGCCCGGCTCGGGAACATCGGCCCCCACGCCGATCCCGGCCCAGCCGCCCCAGAGCAGGGCGTCACGCTCGGCGGCGTGGGTCTCTTCGCAGGTGTAATGCGCGTTGGGCAGCCCTTGTGCGGCCTCGATGGGGCGGAGGACGGCGGAGAGATCATCTGGCATGGTGGCGCGGCTCCCTTTTGCCCCGAAAGGCTAGGGGTGGGCAGGCGGCGGCGGCTTGCCTCAGGGCGACACGAGGTGGCGCTTTTGGCCCTAGTTGACCGCCCCGAGGTAGCGGATGCTTGCCCAGCCGGTCGTGCCGTCGGGCAGTTGTACCTGGGTCCAGTTCCCCTCGCGCGCGCCCTGCCAGAGCAGCATTTGCCCGGCATGGAGCCGCCGGATGATGCCGAAGCGCGTGCCCGGCCCGCGCCGCATGTTGAGGTATCCGTCGCTGGTGGCCAGCACCACGAAGGAATAGGGGCGCTGGGCGAAGTATTGCGGGGCGATGTAGCGGGCGTGGACCCAGCCGCGCATCCCGTCAGGCAGGATCACCTGCCGCCAGTTGCCCTGCGCGCCCGTGATCTGAAGGGCGGTGCCTGCGGTGAGGCGCAGGAGGATCGCATGGCCGCTGCCCGGGCCCCGCCGGAGGTTGAGGTAGCCGTCGTCGGTATCCTGGACATAGACGGCCTGGGCCGTGGCCGCCGAGGGGGGCAGGGCCGTGAGCAGGGTGGCGGCGGCGAGGCAGAGCGCGAGGAAAAGGCGGCGGGTCATCGGGAAATCTCCGGGTTGCAATGGCCCAGCATCGCCGCTTGAGCCTGCCCCGGTCAATCGCGGCGGGCGAGAATTTCGGCCCCGCCGGTGCGTAGCCAGAGCGGCCCTGCGCCGGAGACAATGCGCACCCCGCCGATCTGGGCGTCGATCCCGCCGTCCTCCACCAGGCTCGCCCCGCCGCGGGCCAGCGCCGCGCCATAGGCGGTCAGCCGGGCGGAGAAGCCGAAGCGGGCGCGCCCCTCTTCGCGGATTTCGACCACCGGCTGATCCTCGGGCCGGGCGGCGAAGCTGCGCAGGATTGTCAGCAGGTCTAGGTCGCCCACCATGTCGATCATCGCGTCTTCCCACCAGGCCAGCGCATGGGAGATGAGGTGCGCGCCGAGGCGCCATTCCTCGGAAAGCTGGGCCAGCACCCGCTCTTCCCGTGCGCCGAGGCCGGTCGCGGCGTGGGGGAAGCGCGCAAAATGGGCGTCGAGCGCGGCGCGCAGGGGCACTGGAAGGGCCGGGTCGCGGCGCAGCGCCAGAAGTGGCTCGGGCGTGGGGGCCTGAAGCGCGCGCCAGAGCGCCGGGTAGAGCGCGGCCTCGGCGCGGGTGAGCGGGCGGGCCTTCGGAGCTTCGGCAAAGTCACCCGGCTGGTGGTTGCCGATGCTCTTCAGAGGCCCCGGCAGGTGCAGTTGATGGAGGGCGAGGCTGTCGGCTTTGCCCCGATGCGTTGCGAGCGCGATTGCGAAGGCGAGGGCGAACTGCTCCTGAAGCGTCTCCCCGGCCCAGAGCGCGATACCTTCGGCGCTGTCCACGGCCATGGCAAGCGCGGCCATGTCATCTGCGGCGCGGGCGGCGAACTCGGCGTCTCCGGTTCGCGTCGCCTCGGCCCGGCCCCGGCGGATCGCCACCTCCAGCGGGTCGTCGCCCCGCGGGATGGCGCCGATGTCGAAGCAGTCGTAGAGCGCGATCACCCGGCCCGCATCGCCCGAGGCGCGCAGGTGCTGGCGCAGCGCGCCGCCAGCGGAGAGGCCGGGGATGAGGTGGAGCGTGCTCACTTCGGCACGTCGTCCACGCCCGAGCCGCCCCAGGGGTGGCAGCGCAGGATGCGGCGGAGGGCGAGCCAGCCGCCCTTGAGGCCGCCGTGCTTTTCGAGCGCTTCCAGCGCGTAGGCCGAGCAGGTGGGATGATAGCGGCAGTTGTGCCCGACCCAGGGCGAGAAGATCAGCCGATAGGCGCGGACGGGGAGGGCGAACAGGCGCGCGAGAAGCGTCATGGCCCGGCCGCCGGGCAGCTCATCGGTCCTTGCGGCCCTCTTCGCAGCTGCGATGAAAGGCCGAAGGGCCTTGAAGAGCTGCCCCCGGCGGCGCGCTCGTCCGCCCTTCGAGGCGTCCTCGCGCTAGCCATGCAGCTTTGCCAGCGCCGCGCGCAGCTCGTCCTGCATCAGGGCGAAGTCGCGCGCCGCCGTTTCCCCGGCCCGCCCGATCAGCACGTAATCCCATCCCGGGCGTCCGGCCTCGGGCAACACGGCGCGGGCGATCTCGCGCAGGCGGCGCTTGGCGCGGTTGCGGGCCACCGCGTTGCCGACCTTTTTGGAGCAGGTGAAGCCCACGCGCACAGGCCCGCCTTCGGCGCGACGGCGGCCCTGCACCACGAAGCCGGGCGTGTGCTGCCGCCGCGCGCGGGCGCACGCCAGAAAATCGGCCCGTTTCTTCAGGATCTCCGGACAAGCGAAAACCGCCGCAGGGCTCTCGCCCCCGGCGGTTTCATCAACCTTTGCCTCTACGCCGGGCATCTCTGCCCCGCGGCGCCTCAGGCGCTCAGGCTCTTCCGGCCGCGGGCGCGGCGGGCGTTGAGGATCTTGCGGCCGGCCTTGGTGGCCATGCGCGCGCGGAACCCGTGACGCCGCTTGCGGACGAGGTTGGAAGGCTGGAAAGTGCGTTTCATGGCGCTTACTCCGGTTCGGGTCAGGCCAGCCCAACGGATTCGGGCGGCTCGATGTGTTAGAAGCCCGCTCAATAGGGGGCTGCCGGTGGTCTGTCAATTCGCCCCGGCGGGATTTTTGCAACATTTCCGGCGCGGCGCGCGGCGTCCTGTAACAAACCCGCGCCCGGCGGGGCCGATCCTGCCCGATGTGCTCACCTCGCATCAACCGGGCGTGATCTGCCGCGCCCCGCATAGGGCAAGCGCCCATCTTCTGCCATGACTGACGGGCGATCAAAGGGATGACGGGATGGCAGACATGACCGAAACGGGGGCGAAGAGCCCGTGGCTCAAACGCTTGCCGCTGCTGGCCATTCTCGCCGTTGCACTCGCCGGGGCCTTCTTCCTGCGTGATTACCTGAGCTTCGAGACGCTGGCCGAGAACCGCGAGGCGCTGATTGCCTTTCGCGACGCGAATTACCTGCTCACCGTGCTCGCCTTCATCGCGATCTACGTGGTGATTGTGGCCTTTTCGCTGCCCGGGGCCACGGTGGCGACGCTGACCGGCGGCTTCCTTTTTGCCACCTTCCCCGGCGCGCTCTTCAACGTCACCGCTGCCACGCTGGGTGCGATCTGCATCTTCCAGGCGGCGCGCTGGGGCTTGGGTGACAGGCTTTCGGAGAAGCTCGAAGGTGCGGGCGGGACGGTGCAGAAGATCAAGGCCGGGATCGACGCCAACCAGTGGGAGATGCTCTTTCTGATCCGGCTCGTGCCCGCCGTGCCCTTCTTCGTGGCCAACCTCGTGCCCGCCTTCGTCGGTGTGCCGCTTTACCGCTTCGCCGTGACCACCTTCCTTGGCATCATCCCCGGCGCGGTGGTTTACACCTCGGTTGGGGCGGGGCTTGGCGAGGTGTTTGCCCGGGGCGAGACGCCGAACCTTGGCATCATCTTCGAGACGCACATCCTGCTGCCCATCCTCGGCCTTTGCGCGCTGGCGGCCCTCCCCATCGTTCTGAAAGCCCTGCGCGGCAAGAAAGGCCTCTGACATGACGGCGATCAAGGCAGATATCTGCATCATCGGGGCAGGCTCCGGCGGGCTTTCGGTGGCCTCCGGCGCGGCCCAGATGGGGGCGAAGACGGTGCTCGTCGAGGGCCACAAGATGGGCGGCGACTGCCTGAACTACGGCTGCGTGCCCTCCAAGGCGCTGCTTTCGGCGGCGCATCACGCCCATGCAATGACGACCGGCGCGCCCTTCGGGATTGGCCCGGTGGAGCCGAAGGTGGATTACGCCAGGGCCAAGGACCACGTGGCCGAGGTGATTGCCGGGATCGAGCCGCATGACAGCCAGGAGCGTTTCGAGGGGTTGGGCGTGCAGGTGATCCGTGAGTGGGGCAGCTTTATCTCGCCGACCGAGCTGCGCGCCGGGGCGCATTCTATCACCGCCCGTCGCTTCGTCATCGCCACTGGCTCCCGCCCCTTCGTGCCGCCGATCGACGGACTGGACGGGGTTGATTATTACACCAACGAAACCATTTTCGAGCTGCGTGAAAAGCCCGAGCATCTCATCGTCATCGGCGGTGGTCCGATTGGGCTGGAGATGGCCCAGGCCCATGCGCGGCTGGGCTGCAAGGTGACGGTGATCGAGGCGCAGACGGCGCTGGGCAAGGATGACCCGGAGATGGCCGGTTTCGTGCTTGAGAAGCTGCGCGCCGAGGGCATCGAGATCATGGAAGAGACCGCCGCCGAGAAGGTAACCGCAGAGGGCGGCGTGACGGTGCACACGCAGCAGGGCCCTGTGACCGGCTCACACCTGCTGGTCGCCGTGGGGCGGCAGGTGAATATCGACCGGCTGAACCTGAAGGTTGCCGATGTGGAGCATGACCGGGCGGTGAAGGTGGATGCTTCGCTGCGCTCAGTGTCGAACCGGAAGGTCTATGCCATCGGCGACGCGGCGGGCGGCCTGCAATTCACCCATGTTGCGGGCTACCACGCCGGCGTGGTCATCCGCTCGGCCATGTTCGGGCTGCCTGCCAAGGCGAAGACCAATCACATTCCGTGGGTCACCTACACCGATCCGGAACTGGCGCAGGTCGGGCTCACCGAAGTGCAGGCCCGGGAGAAGTTCGGCGGCAACCTCGACGTGATAAACCTCGCCTACAACGACAGCGACCGGGCCCGCGCCATGCGGCTCGACGGGCGGCTGAAGCTGATGGTCTCAGGCGGCAAGCCGGTGGGGGCGACGATTGCCGGGCCGCAGGCGGGCGAACTCATCGCCGCATGGGCCACGGCCATCGCCAATGGCCACAAGCTGACCGCGCTGGCGAACACGGTTCTGCCCTATCCGACGCTGCAAGAGCTTAACAAACGCGCCGCGGGTGCCTATTTCTCTCCGAAGCTCTTCGAGAGCCCGATGGTCAAGCGCGTCGTCGGACTGGTGCAACGCTTCCTGCCCTAGGGTATGTGCGCCGGTCGCAGCCGCGGCGCGGAAATGGTATAACGCGCGAGAAATGTTCCTGAATACGCTCTCCGGCCGCTTCCTGATGCTGACGATTGCCTTCGTCATGCTGGCCGAAGTGCTGATCTTCGTGCCCTCCATCGCGCGCTACCGCGAAGATTTCCTGCTGTCGCGCCTTGAGCGGGCGCAGATCGCCTCGCTGGCGCTGCTGGCGACCGACGAGGTGATCGACGCCAACCTGGAGGCCGAGCTGCTGCAAAACGCGGGCGTGAAGAACGTGGTTCTGCGGCGCGACGAGATGCGCGAACTTATCCTCTCCTCCCCCATCATCGCCCCGGTGACCGAAACCTACGACCTGCGCGACCCGGGGCCGTGGGCGCTGATGACGGATGCGATGCAGCGGCTCTGGCGGGCCGAGCCGGAGCTGATCCGGGTGATCGGCGATCCGGTGGAGCAGGCGGGGCTGCTGATCGAGGTGACGATGGACACCGGCGAGCTGCGGATGGCGATGATCGACTACGGGCTGCGCATCCTGTGGCTGTCGGCGGCGATCTCGGCGCTGACGGCGCTGCTGCTGTTCATCGCGGTGCGGGTGTTCATCGTGGGGCCGATCCACCGGGTGGTGGATGCGATGGCCAGCTATGCCCGCGCGCCGGAGGACGCCCGCCGCATCATCGCCCCCTCCGCCGGAGCGCTGGAGTTGCGCGAGGCCGAGGAGGGGCTGGCCGAGATGCAGACCCAGTTGACCACGGCGCTGAAGCAGAAGGAGCGGCTGGCCCAGCTTGGCGGTGCGGTGGCCCGCATCAGCCACGATCTGCGCAACATCCTCACCACGGCCCAGCTTTTTGCCGACCGGATGGAAACCTCGAAAGACCCGGCGGTGGCCCGCGCCGCGCCGAAGCTGGTGAACTCGATCAGCCGCGCGGTGAACCTTTGCGAGAGCACGCTGGCCTTTGGCCGGGCCGAGGAGGCGCCGCCGAAACTGTCACGCTTCGCGCTGGCGCCGGTGGTGGGCGACGTGATCGACAGCGAGCGGCTGGCGGCGGGGGAGCATGATATTTCCTACGCCGAGGACATCCCCGCCGGGCTGACCTTGCGGGCCGACCCCGAGCAGCTTTTCCGGGTGCTGACAAACCTGATCCGCAACGCACGGCAGGCGATTGTGGCCACCGGCAAACCGGGCGAGATCTGCATCGCCGGCGAAGAAGACGAGGACGGCTGGACGATTACCGTGACGGACACTGGCCCGGGCCTGCCGGTGAAGGCGCAGGAACACCTGTTTCAGCCGTTCCAGGGGGGCTATCGCAAGGGCGGCAGCGGGCTGGGGCTGGCGATTTCGGCCGAGCTGGTGCGCGGCCATGGCGGGCGGCTCGACCTGCTCCGCACCGGCCCGGATGGCACCGAGTTTGCCGTGGTGCTGCCGCGTGAACTGGCCGAGGACGACAGCTTGCTTGAGGTCACGGCGCCGGAAAGCCCTCGCGCCGCGGAGTAGGGCAAGGCAAGGGCGGAGTGGCCCGTTGCGCCAAGGCCGCAAGGCCAGAGCTGACAAGCAACAGCAATCTTGACTATTTTAGTCATGTAATTTAGGCGCAGCTATCACATGAGGCTGGCCCCGCGCGAGCCTTCCACGCATCAGCCCATGCAAGCCCTCAGGCCAGCCAGCAACCAAACCGTCTGAGGGACTTATCATGACCGCATTCAAGGGGATGCGCGCGCTGCTTCTGTGCAGCGCCGCAATCGCGGCTGGCTCGGCCACCGCACAAGAGGTTGTCGACCTCGCGCCCATCGTCGTCGACAGCAAGCGCGACGTGGCGACCGACAGCGCCAACGCCACCACCACCGTGGACAGCACCGAGATCGAAGACAGGCAGGGCGGCACGATTGCCGAGCTGGTCGATTCCGTTCCGGGCGTGAATCTGGTGAACGGCGGCACGCCGGTTGGCTCGGGTATTTCCATCCGGGGGCTGGGGGCCAATGGCACCTATGGCTCCGACCAGAAGGTGGGCATTCAGGTTGGCAACTCGTCGAAGGGGTCGGAAGAGATCTATCGCGTCGGCAATCAGCTTTTCACCGACCCTGCGCTTTACAACTCGGTGCAGGTCTTTCGTGGGCCGGGTGGCACCTTTCAGTATGGCTCGGGCTTAATCGGCGGGCTGGTGCGCGCCGAGCCGTCCTTTGCCCCGGACGTGTTCGGCGAGGAGGCCGGGTGGAAGGTGCGGCAGCTTCTGCAATTCTCGACCAACGGCGATGGCATCGCCTCCTCTTCGACGCTGGGCTATCAGGCCGACGGCTTCGAGATGCTGGCCAATTTCACATGGCGCGAAGAGGGCATCACGGTGGATGGCGCGGGCAACGACCGCACGGAAAACGGCATTGGCCTGCCGTCGTGGATGGTGACGGGGCGCTACAGCTTTGGCAGTGCCGACGAGCACCGCCTGAGCGTGATCTTGCAGGAAACCTCGACCGACGAGCAGGACGTGCCCTATGACACCTTCGCCACCTCGGCGGGGATCTTCGGCAACGTGAACCGGCAGACCACCGACCGCACCGCCGAGCTGCGCTATGAATACGACAGCCCGACCACCGACATGGTGAACCTCATGGTCAGCCTCAGCTACTCGGATCAGGAGATCATGCAGGAGGCCGTGGGCATCCCGATTTCGCCGGTGCTCGATGCCGACCATCGCTACGAGACGACCAAGCTGTTGCTGAAGAACACCGCCTTCTTCGACACAAGCTGGGCCGCGCATGAACTGACGGCGGGTGTTGAGCTTTCCAACCGGAAGCGGCTTGATGCGGCCTCCGCCCCCGGCGGGACCGACAAGCGGCTTGCCGTGTTCCTGGTGGACGAGATGGACTTCCGCAATGGCCTCACCGTCACGCCGGAACTGCGCTGGGAGAGCCAGAAGCTGACCGGCAGCGACGTGGATTTCGAGGGTGAGATGGATGCGCTCGTGGGCGGCGTCTCGGCGCGCTACGCCTTCGGCAACGGTTTCTCGGTTTTCGGCGGCGCTTACTACAACGAGTCGCTGCCGGTGCTCGACGATCTGGCGGATGCGACCTTTCGCGCGCAGAGCGAGAAGGGCCGCACCTTCGAACTGGGGCTGGGCTATGACGGGGCCAACCTGTTGCGCAGCGGCGATGCGCTGGAGGTCAAGGCCGTGGCCTATCGCACCCATCTGAGCGACATCACCACCATCTTCGGGGTGACTGACGCGCGCTATGAAGGGGTGGAGATCGAGGCAGCCTATTCGATGGAGAGCGGCTTCTACGTCGATGCCAGCGCCAACATCGCCTACGGCTACGACGAGACGCCGGGCGCTGCGAGCGACATTCTCGGCGGCATTCCGGCGAAGGAGCTGCGGGTGACCTTCGGCAAGCGCTGGGGCGAGGAGCTGGACCTGTCGTGGGAGGTGGTTGCCGCCGCCCGGCAGGATCGCGACAGCCAGCCCACGCCGGGCTATGCGGTGCACAACCTGCGCGCCACATACCGCCCGCAGCAGGGGGCGCTGGAGGGGATGGAGGTGCGCTTTGGCATCGAGAACGTGGGCGACAGGCTCTACACGCCGAACCTTGCCACCTATGCGGCACCGGGGCGCAACGTGAAGCTGACGCTGTCGAAGGTGTTCTGACCGCGCGTTTAAGAAGGGGCCGCCCCGCATTCGGGCCGGGGCGGTCAGCGACCGTGGAGGGGCGGGCGCGCCAGAGCGCGGGCCTGCTCGGCATCGCGGCCAAAGACGAAGACGCGGTAGTGCCGCGCGTCGGGGCCGCCGAAGGGGATACTGTCGGCCTTCACGGCGAGGCCCTTGCCGAGGCAGGCCGCCTCGGCGGCGCGCGCCGCCTGCCTGTCGGGCGTGATGAGCACCGGGTGGCTCCAGGCCCATTGGTCTGCGGCGACATGGGCCACGACGTGGGCCACCAGCGCGGCCTCGGTGGCGAAGCGCCCCTCTTCACGCCAGTGGCCGCGCTCTTCATAGCCCCAGAGCCAGGCCTGCCCGTCGTGGCGGACGGCGAAGCCCTCGGCAATGGCCCGGCCGTCGAGCGCGTAGCCCTGAAAGTTGGCGCCCTCCGCCACCATCCAGTCGCGCAGGGCGGCGAGGGTTTGGGGCGGCGGATCGGGCAGGGCGGGCCGGTAGCCGCTCACCCGCCGGCGACCTCCAGAACGATCTTGCCGATGTGCTCCGAGCTCTCCATCCGGGCGTGGGCCTTGGCGGCCTCGGCCAGCGGGAAGGTGGAATCCATCACCGGCGCGACGCGGCCGGAGGCGATCAGGGGCCAGACCTTGGCCTCCAGCTCCGCCGCGATCTCGGCCTTGGCGGCGACGGACTGCGGCCGCAGGGTGCTGCCCGTGATCGTCAGTCGCCGCGCCATCACCTGGGCAAAGTTCAGCTCCGCCTTGGGGCCGGTGAGGAATGCGATGTGGACCATCCGCCCCTCCATCGCCAGTGCGGACACGTTGCGCGGGATGTAGCTGCCGCCGACCATGTCGAGCACCAGGTTGGCCCCGCCCTCGGCCTTCAGCACCTCCACGAAATCCTCTTCGCGGTAGTTTATGGCGCGCTCGGCCCCGAGGCCCAGGCAGGCGTCGCATTTTTCCTTCGATCCGGCGGTGGTGAAGACCCGCGCGCCGAAAGCGGTGGCCAGCTGGATCGCCGTGGTGCCGATGCCCGAAGAGCCGCCGTGAACGAGAAAGACCTCTCCGGCCTTCAGCCCGCCGCGCATGAAGACGTTGGAGTAGACTGTGAAGAAGGTTTCGGGGAGGCAGGCGGCCTCCTTCATTCCCATCCCTTCCGGCACCGGCAAGGCGTGATCGGCGGGGCATTTGACATACTCGGCATAGCCGCCGCCCGGCAGCAGGGCGCAGACCTTGTCGCCCACCTTCCAGCGCGCGCCCTCACCCGCGGCAAAGACCTCGCCCGAGCATTCGAGGCCGGGCAGGGGGGAGGCATCGGGGGGCGGATCGTAGGCCCCGGCGCGTTGCAGCGCATCGGGGCGGTTCACCCCGGCGTAGGCCACCTTGATCACGATCTCGCCCGCGTGCGGGGCCGGCACCGTTACATCCGTTGGCTGCAACACCTCCGGCCCGCCCGGCTCTGAGATTTCCATCGCCCGCATCATCATCGCAAACACCATCCTCCTGTCAGTCCCTCGTGCCCATATGCCCCGGCATGTCGGCGGGCGGGGTGCTGCGCGGCGCGCGCACCTTGGAGGCCAGCCACTCCGGCCCGGCCATCAGCCCCTTGGTCAACGGGTTCTTGCGCAGATCGGCCTTCATCTTCTCCACCCGCATCACATCGGCAATCCGACGGTCGAGAAACGCCCAGGTCGCCTCGTGGTCCGCGCTCTCGTCGCCCAGCCAGTAGAGCAGGGTGGCAGAATAGACGGCGGAGAGCGTGGCGCGCTTGGAGTACCAGTTGAGATCTTCGGAGGTGTCGCCCATCGCCCGCCAGATCGCATCGGCGGTGCCCCAGACGGCCCCGGCCCCGGCGGCGGCGTTTTGCGGCAGGGCGAAGAGCGAGGCGGCGCGGCGCACGGCCTCCCGGTCGCCCTCGATGGCCTCGAGCCGGAGCCGCACCGCGTGGGCGATCCGCTCGGAGTAGCGCATCGGCTCAAGATCGGCCTCGCCCAGCGCCGCGCGCATCTTCGCGTCACCGCGGGCGTGGAAGGCGAGGGCCAGATCGACGGCGCCCCTGGGGAAGAGCGCGCGCGCCTCCGACTCGCTTACGCCGGCCTCTTCGGCGGCGCGCTTCAAGGCCTCGTCGGACCACCCGTCGAAGGCCACGTGG
The DNA here is from genome assembly GCF_018424695.1 of Vannielia litorea. Taxonomy (GTDB): domain Bacteria; phylum Pseudomonadota; class Alphaproteobacteria; order Rhodobacterales; family Rhodobacteraceae; genus Vannielia; species Vannielia litorea_A. The sequence continues at coordinate 29,275 of NZ_QTNQ01000032.1, read as the reverse complement.
GGCAGGGCGGCGTCGAGAATGGCTGCTTTTGCGGGGGTTTCGGAGCTTTGATCGGTCATGTCACCGCAACATAGGGCAAATTTCGCCGGAGTGTAGACAGATGCCCGACCCTTTGCTATACGGCGCCTTCCTGCAAATTCTTGCAACTCTAATCAGAAAGGTGGTGACAACCACATGCAGGTGAGCGTTCGTGACAACAACGTCGATCAGGCGCTTCGTGCTCTGAAGAAGAAACTTCAGCGCGAGGGGGTGTTTCGTGAGATGAAACTCAAGCAGCACTTCGAGAAGCCGTCCGAGAAGAAAGCCCGTGAAAAGGCCGAAGCGATCCGCCGTGCGCGGAAGCTGGCTCGGAAGAAGGCCCAGCGCGAAGGGATGATGTAAGTCACCCGTCGGCACACGAACGGCGGCGGCTTCGGCCTCTGCCTACGACGACCCCCGCGGCTCCGCCCGGGGGTTTGTTGTTTTTGGAGGGTGGCGTGCGGGCCTGTCGACTGCCACGCGAAAGCGACTCGAACCAGCGGGTTGTCTGAATCTCGTCGGAAGGCCGTGCCAGGCAATCCTGACCAAAACCTGACCTTGGCTGGGGGCGCACGAAGGTCAGGTGAGCGGGACGGAGCGGACTTTCACTGAGCCGCGCGTCGACGGGCCGCGGTACGGCGATCCAACGGCGGAGCGGCGCAGTTTATCGTTCTCATTTGCCTGTAAGGCCTGAGCCTCGCGCTGCCGTCGATGTATCGCCGTGCCGGGGGGCGGCCCGGCGATGCGCGGCGGCTTCGCCTTGATTCCGCGCATGGGAAGACACTGCAGGCGCAGTGATAGGTCCAATGCTGCCCTTTCGCTGGCCCATCCGCGAAGGACAAATTCCGATCAGCGCATGTGAACTGGGTCAGTGACCTGGCCCAAAATCGGTTTTACATGGCAACTGAAAGGGCTGCGAGACCGTTGACAGCAGGGGCTTGCGGGCGGCGGAAGTATGCGCAAGTATATACCCATACATGAAGATGATGCACTTCGCCCCCATGGGTTGCTCACCCTCGGTTCCCGCTTCCGCCGCCTTGGGGAGAGGTTGCAGGCCGAGACGCAGGTGATCCTGGATGAACTGGCCCCCGGCATCCCTTCTTCGGCCCATCCGCTGCTTGCCTTTCTCGATGGTCCCGAGCCGCGCAGCATCAGCGAGATCGCCCGCGCCCTTGGGACCGCCCAGCCCGGCGTGACCCGGATGGTGACGCGGCTGAGCGCCCGAGGCTTTGTCAGCGTGGGCACCAGCCCGGAGGATGCCCGCCTGCGCCTTGTTGCCCTTACGCCAGACGGCCGCGCCCTGCTGGACCAGGCCCGCGCCACCGCGTGGCCGCGCGTTCTTGCCGCCGTGACCGACCTTTGCGCGCCCTTCGGGCCGGAGTTGCTGGAGCGGCTCGACATGCTCGAAACCCGTCTCGCGACCAAGCCCCTGAAGGACCGCGCATGACCGATCATCCGCTGGATACTCCGGCGCGTGCCGCGCTCACCGGCCCGCATGCGCATCTCGCACAGCGGCACGGGACTGCGCTGCGTTACGACCCTGGCCTGATCCCTTTCGCCTGCATCGACCCGGCGCATCCGGGCGACCTTACCGCCCTGGCCGCCCGGGGCGAGCTGGCCGTTTTCCTCCAGGCCAGCGCCGTCGCCACCCCACCCGGCTTTGCCGAAACCCTGCGCGCCGAGGCCGTGCAGCTGACCTGCAAGAGCCTGCCCCCCGCGCCGGACGATCCGCGCATCACCCCGCTCGGCCCGACAGATGCCGCAGACATGCTGGCCCTTGCCGAGGTCACCAAGCCCGGCCCCTTCACGCTGCGCGCGCTGGAGCTTGGGCCGTTCTGGGGCATTCGCCAGGGCGGCAAGCTCATCGCCATGGCAGGCACCCGCATGTCGGCGCCGGGTTTCACCGAAATCTCCGGTGTCTGCACCGCGCCCGAGGCGCGGGGGCAGGGCCTTGCCCGGCTGCTTTCAGCTCATGTCGCTCATGCCATCGCGGCCACAGGCAATACCCCCTTCTTGCACGCCTTCATCTCCAACCCGGCGGCAATCAGGCTCTATGAGAGCCTCGGCTTCGCCATACGCGCCGAGCTGGCCTGCGCGATCTTCGAGAAAACTTGAGAAAAACCTGCGACACCGCGCCTCACGCGGTTGATCTGATCCAACAGGGTTGCCATTTCGTTACCTAGGGAAACTGAACGCGCAACAGGGACAGGGAATGCTCCGCAGAACAATTGACGAATTCTTCAGCTCCGATGCCGCCGGCGGCGTGGTGTTGATGCTCTCCGCCGTGGCCGCCCTGATGGTGGCCAACTCTTCGCTCAACCCTGAATACCAGGAGTTCCTGGGCGCCTATATCGGCGTGACGGTGAGTGGCGAGGGCATAGAAAAACCCGCACTTCTGTGGATCAACGACGGCCTCATGGCCATCTTCTTCTTCCTCATCGGTCTCGAGCTGAAGCGAGAGCTGATGGAGGGCAAGCTGAAGAATCCGGCCGATGTGGTGCTGCCGGGCATGGCGGCGGTGGGCGGCATGGTGGTGCCTGCTGCCGTCTACGCGTTCTTCAACTGGGGCAATCCGGCGACGATTCATGGCTGGGCAATTCCGGCGGCGACCGACATCGCTTTCGCGCTGGGTGTACTGGCGTTGCTCGGCACGCGTGTGCCCGCAGCCCTGAAGATCTTTCTGCTGACTCTTGCGATCCTCGACGACATGGGCGCGATCCTCATAATCGCGCTGTTTTACACCGCCGAACTGAAGGTGGATTACCTCTACCTTGCCTGTATCCCGCTGGCGCTGATGATCTGGCGTAACCTGCGCGGGGCGCACCGGGTGGCGCCGATCCTCTTGCTGGGCGTGGTGATGTGGGTCTTCGTGCTCAAATCCGGTGTGCACGCCACCCTCGCCGGTGTGGTCACCGCCTTCTGCATCCCGCTGAAGGACAGGTGGAACAAGTCGCCGCTGCACTCCATCGAGCACGGCCTCGCGCCCTATGTCCTCTACATCATCGTGCCGCTCTTCGCTTTCGCGAACGCGGGCGTGGTGCTTCAGGGCATGTCCTTTGCCGCGCTGCTGGACCCGGTGCCGCTTGGCGTGGCGCTTGGCCTGATCGTGGGTAAGCAGGTGGGCGTCTTCGGCACCACGTGGCTGATGGTCAAGATGGGCCTCGCCAAACTGCCATTCGGGGTGACATGGGCGCATATCTACGGGCTCGCCTGCCTTGCGGGCATCGGCTTTACGATGTCGCTCTTCATCGGCTCGCTGTCGTTCACCGAGGCGGCGCTGATGAACGAGGTGCGGCTCGGGGTGCTGCTGGGGTCGGCCGTTTCCGCGCTGGTGGGCTACTTCGTGCTGCGCGCGGCAACACGGCCCGGCCCCGAAGACAAGGCCGAGGCGCTGAACCAGCCCGGCGCAGCCGAGCGGGCCGAGGCGGCGGCGGAATAAACCGAAGACCGCCGCACAGCGTTGCCCTGAGAGGTGGCGCTGTGCGGCGGCCCCGCCCCGCGGGGCCACTCGGCCTCATCGCCAAAACGTCTCATGGGCAGGCGTTAACAATTTCCTTGCGCGACTCCCCAATCCCGGGCTACCCCGCCCCTGCTTCGGTTCGGGCGCAAGCCCGGAGCAAAAGGGAACGCGGTGCGGGGAGAAACCCCAATGCCGCGACTGCCCCCGCAACTGTGAGCGGAGAGCGGGGCCTGTGTGCCACTGGAGGAGACCCTCCGGGAAGGCCGGCCAACTCGCGATGACCCGCAAGTCAGGAGACCTGCCGAGGCGATCACCCTGAACCCGTGCGGGGCGCACGGTGTGAGCGGTTTTCCGTAGCGGTGACGAAAGCACCGTCTGCGGAGGGCCAGAGCCATTCCAAAGACACCACGCCATACCGGCCCGCGACGGGCCGACGCAGAAGGACTTTGGACAGGATGAAACAGCTCCTCGCCACCACCGCCACCCTTGCGCTCGCGGCCTCCGCACTGCACGCGCAGGAGGTTTACGACCTCGACACCATCACCGTCACCGCGGACCTTTCGGAGGGCACCGAGACCGCCCGCACCGGCGCGACCGTCGAGGTGATCGACCGCGACAAGATCGAGGCGGACGGCGACACGGAGATTGCCAGCTACCTCGCCCGCCAGCCCGGCCTCTCGCTCGCGCAGAACGGCGGCACCGGCGGTGTGGCCTACCTGCGCATCCGTGGCCTCAGCCAGAAGTACGTTGCGGTGCGGGTTGACGGCATCGACGTGTCGGACCCGTCGGCGACCCAGCTCAACTACGATTTCGGCGGCCTCTCCAGCTATGGCGTTGGCCGGGCCGAGGTGCTGAAGGGCACGCAATCGGCGCAATATGGCTCCGAGGCCGTGGCGGGCGTGATCTCGCTGGCGCAGCGCCGGGCCAGTGAAGAGGGCACCGAGGTGACCTTCGAGGGCGAGGTGGGCAGCTATGACAGCTTCTCCACCGCGCTTACAGTGGCCACCAAGGGCGCGCGCGGCGATGTGGCTTTCACCCTTGCGCGGGTCGAAACCGGGGGCTTCTCGGCGGCGGATGAGGATGATGGCAACAGCGAGGCCGATGGCTTCTCGTCGCTGCGCCTCTCCTTTGCCGGGGAGTACGCGCTGACCGATGTGATCACCGTCGGCGCCTCGGGGTTTGCCCAGAAGAGCGAGGCCGACAGCGACGGCTACGGGCCGCCCACCTATGCCTTCGGCGATACCGATGCCGTCACCGAGGCGGAAACCTCGGGCCTGCGCGTCTTTGCCCGCGCCGAGCTGGGGGCCTGGACGCATCAGGTGGATCTTTCCAGCTTCCGGATCGAGCGGACGCGCACCGAGAGCGGCTTCGGCTCCACATTCACCGGCGAGCGGCGCGAGTTGCGCTATCTTGCGCAGGGTGAGGTTTCGCCCACGCTCACGCTCAACTTCGGGGCGGATCACACGGTGGAAAGCTACGACAGCAGCGCAAATTCCTCGGAGTCGACCACCACCGGCGTGTTTGCCGAGGCGCTCTGGGCGGCCACGCCAAACCTCGATATCGCCGCCACCCTGCGCCACGACGATCATGACGCGTTCGGCGGGTTCACCACCGGGCGGCTTGCAGCGGCCTGGCGGCCCTCGGACGATCTGATCTTCCGCGCGGCCCTGGGCACCGGCTTTCGCGCGCCCTCGCTCTACGAGCTGGGAGATCCGACCTACGGCAACCCCGGCCTCGAGCCGGAAGAGAGCCGCAGCGCGGAGATTGGCGTGGAGAAGCGCTATGGCGGCGAGGATTTCGTGAAGGCGACGCTGTTCTACACCGAGATCGACAACCTGATCGACTACGACTTCGCAACCAACGCCTATGCTCAGGTGGAGGGCACGACGATTTCGAAGGGCCTGGAGCTTTCGGGGCAGACGCAGGTGAGCGATGCGGTGCTGCTTTACGGCGCCTATACCTACACCGAGGCTGAAAACCCCGATGGCACCCGGCAGGTGCGCGTGCCCCGGCATGACCTGGTGCTGGGTGTCGAGGCCGAACTGGCGCCCCGATGGACGGGCCGTGCGGAGGTGCATCACGTGGCGGATGTGCTCGACGTGAGCCAGAGCTTTCCCTATGCGCCGGTGCAGATGGACGACTACACGCTGGTGAACACCTCTGTCAGCTACGAGATACAGCCCGGGGCCGAGGCCTATCTGCGGGTAGAGAACGCCACCGACGCCGACTATGAGGCGCTCGATGGTTACGGCACCGCGGGCCGGACCTTCCACGTGGGGCTGCGTGCGACCTTCTGAGGCCCTCCGCAGCCTCGCAAGGGCCTGTCGGGCGGGACTTTTCCCGCTTCTGCTCCTCGCCGGGGCGGCTGATGCCGCCCCACCCGAGCGGGTGGTGTCGATCAACCTCTGCACCGATCAGCTTGCACTGGCGCTTGCCGCGCCGGGACAGGTCGTCTCGGTTACCCGGATGCTTCAGAACGATGACAGCGCCATGGCCGCGCAGGCCCGGGCGCTGCCCGGAAACGCCGCACGGGCAGAGGAGGTGTATCTGTTGGCGCCCGATCTGGTGCTGGCGGGCAGCTTCACTGCGCCGGACACGTTGCGGATGCTGGAGCGGCTCGGCTTGCGGGTGGAGGTATTTGCCCCGGCAGAGACGCTGGCCGACATCCGGGCGAACATGGCGCGCATGGGCGCGCTGCTGGGACGCGAGGCTGCGGCAAGGGCACAGGTGGCGGCCTTCGATGCCCGGCTGGCCGCCATCGACGTGCCCGAGGGGCCGGCGCCACTGGCCGCGCTCTATGCCGCCAATGGCTATTCCGCCGGGCAGGCCACGTTGCCAGGGCAGATGGTAAAGGCGGCGGGCTTCGGGCTGCTGGCCGAGGAGCTTGGGCTGCCCTACGGTGGGGCAGTGCCGCTTGAAGTTCTGGCAAGTGCCGCGCCTGACCTGCTGATCGCTGCCCAGCCCGGCGCGCCAAAGAGCCGCGCCGAGGAGATCCTGGCCCATCCGGTGGTGGCCGAACTGCGGGAGCGGGTGCCGACCGATACGCTGCATGACAGTGACTGGACCTGCGGCACCCCTGCCGTGCTCGACACCGTGGAACGGCTGGCCGCGATCCGGGAGCGGATGGAATGACCGGCCCGCAGCGGCTCATCGGCCCTTGCGGTCCTCTTCGCAGCTGCGATGAGGGGGCGAAGGCCGCCGAAGAGCTGCCCGCCGCGCGGCTCGTCCGCCCTTCGAGGTGTCCTCGCCGCGGGGTCCGCACATGACCGCTGGCCGCCTCTATGCCCTCCTCGGGCTTCTCACCGCCGCTCTTTTCCTGGCTTCGCTCACCGTTGGCCCGGCCTCGCTGCCGATAGGCGAGGCGCTTTCGGCTCTCGTGGCCCAATCCGACGGTCCGGCGACCATGGTGATGCGCGAGATTCGCCTGCCGCGCGCCCTGCTTGCCGCGCTGATCGGCGGCTCCCTGGGGCTCTGCGGCGCGGCGATGCAGGGCTACCTGCGCAACCCGCTGGCCGAGCCGGGGCTCATTGGCGTGTCGTCCACCGCTGCGCTTGGCGCGGTGATCGCGATCCAGACCGGGCTGACCTACACCGCCGCGCTTGCTCTGCCGCTGATGGCACTGGCCGGGGCCGGGCTGGCGGTGCTGGCGATCCTGGCGCTGGCGGGGCCGCGGGGCACGGCGCTCACGCTGATCCTCGCCGGTGTCGCGCTGTCGGCGCTGGCGGGCGCGCTGACCAGCCTTGTGCTCAACCTCTCGCCCTCGCCCTATGCCGCCGCGGAGATCGTCTTCTGGATGATGGGCTCGGTGGCCGACCGGTCGATGACCCACGTCGCGCTCGCGGCGCCCTTCATCCTTGGCGGCATGGCGCTGATCCTGCCGCTGGGGCGGGGCCTCGATGCGCTGACGCTGGGCGAGGACGCCGCCGCCTCGATGGGCACGCGCCTGACGCGCCTGCGGCTTGCGCTGATCCTCGGGGTGGCGGCCTCGGTGGGCGCGGGCACGGCGGTGGCAGGCGCGATCGGCTTTGTCGGCCTGGTGGTGCCGCACCTGTTGCGTCCGCTCACCGGGCACCGCCCCTCCACCCTGCTCATCGCCTCGGCACTTGGCGGGGCGGCGATGCTGCTGGCGGCGGACACCGCGACCCGGCTGATCCTGCCCGCGCGCGACCTGAAGCTGGGTGTCGTCACCGCGCTCGTCGGGGCGCCCTTCTTCTTCCACCTCGTGTGGCGGCTCAGGGGGCGGCTATGACGCTTGAGCTGCACGGCCTTTCCGTCACCCGGCAGAACGGGCGCAACACGCTGCGCGACGTGAGCCTTGCGGTGGCGCCGGGCGAGTTTATCGGCCTCATCGGCCCCAACGGTGCGGGCAAGACGACGCTGCTGCGGGCCGCGCAAGGGCTGCTGCCTGCCAGCGGCACCTCCTCGCTTGCCGCCCTCACCCCCGGGCAGCGCGCCCGTGCCGCGGCCTTCCTGCCGCAATCCCGCGAGATCGCCTGGGATCTGACAGTGGAGACCCTCGTGATGCTTGGGCGCACCCCGCATCGGCCCTCGGCGGAGGATGCGGCGGCGGTGGCGAAGGCCATTGCGCAGATGAATCTCACCGCGCTTGCCCACCGCCGCGCCACCCGCCTGTCTGGCGGCGAGCAGGCGCGCGCGCTCATTGCCCGCGCCCTCGCACAGGAAACCCCGCTGCTGCTGGCCGACGAGCCCATTGCGGGCCTCGATCCGGCGGCCCAGATCGCCACCATGCAGCTTTTTGCCGAACTGGCCCGCGAGGGCCGCGCGGTGCTGGCCTCGCTCCACGACCTCTCGCTTGCCGCCCGACACTGCACCCGCCTCGTGGTGCTGCACGAGGGCCGCCTGGCCGCCGATGGCGCGCCTCAGGAGGTGCTGACGGCCGATCTGCTTGCAGAGGTCTTCCACATCACCGGCCGGTTCACCGAGACCGCCGAGGGCGCACTCTTCACCCCCACGGGCCTGACCTGACATGGCCTTCCCGCCCGAACGCATCGTCTGCCTCACCGAGGAAACCGTGGAAACGCTTTACCTGCTTGGCCAGCAGGACCGGATCGTGGGCGTTTCGGGCTATGCGGTGCGCCCGCCCGGGGTGCGGCGGGAGAAGCCGCGCGTTTCCGCCTTCACCTCTGCCGACATCCCTAAGGTCATGGCGCTGAAGCCCGATCTGGTGCTGACCTTTTCCGACCTTCAGGCCGATATCGCTGCCGCGCTGCTGCGCGAGGGGGTTGCCGTTTACGGCTTCAACCAGCGCGGGTTGGCCGGGATCTTCGACATGATCGAGACGCTGGGCGCGCTGACCGGCTGCGAGGACGCGGCGAAGGCCTTGACGCGCGGCTACCGCGCCCGGCTCGAAGGCCTGCGCAAGGCCGCCCCGGCGAAAGGCCTGACGGTTTATTTCGAGGAGTGGGACGCGCCGATGATTTCCGGCATCGGCTGGGTTTCGGAACTGATCGAGGCCACCGGCGCGCGCGATGTGTTTGCCGCGCTCGCCCCCGAGCAGGCAGCGACCAACCGCATCGTCACCCCCGCGCAGGTGATCGACGCGCGGCCCGATGTGATCCTGGCCTCGTGGTGCGGCAAGAAGGTGCGGCCCGAGCGCATTATCGCGCGTCCGGGGTGGGAGGCTATTCCGGCGGTGGCCAACCGGCGCATTCATGAGATCAAGTCGTCGCTCATCCTCCAGCCCGGCCCGGCCTGCCTGACCGATGGGCTGGATGCGATGCTGGCGAGCCTCGCGCCCGGCTGGCGCTGGCGCTAGAGCGTGTCGCGCTCATTCGCATTCGCCCGACACACTCTAACCGATTGACTTCGCATATCCGAGGAGCGCAGGAACGGTTCCCACTCTTGCGCGACATGCTCTAGGGCAGCGCGGCTGCGGCAGGGGCCGGCGGCGGCTCGTGCATGGCCTCCATCAGCCGCTCGGCGCTCATGGCGGCGGCGGTGATGATCGAGGCGGTGAGCACCACGGAGAGCACGCCCAGCACCAGCCCCGCGCCCACCACCAGCCCGTCCTGCTCCGTCAGGCCCACGCCCACGATGAAGAGCGAAATCGCCGGAAACCAGCCGCTGAGCGGCACCGGGAGAAAGAGCGCGAAGGCGATGATGAAGAGCAGCAGCCCCAGGGGCCGCTCGTAGCGGCGGGCGAAGATGCGCTGGTAACGCGGAAACAGCACCCGCTCCAGCCGCCGGGTGACCGGGCGCAGCCGCAGCAGGGTACGGCGCAGCTTCTCATGGTCGAGCCGCATGCGGGCGATGCGCCGGGGCAGGCGCACGTGGGGGTAGCCCAGCGCCATCTGTGCCGTGGCCAGCATCACCGGCAGGGCGGTGATCAGCGTCATCGGCGGCGGCAGGGGCAGAAGGGTGAGAAGCGAGAACACCACGATCGACCAGCCGAAGGAGCGCTCGCCCAGGGAGGCCAGCAACTCGCCCAGCGTGAGCGTGCCAAGGGCGTGATGGGTCCGCGAGGCCCGCAGGATGGGCAGCGAGAGCGAAGGGCGCCGCCCTTCTGGTATCCGCCGGTCTGCCATCCTGCCCTCCTTCAGCCCCTGACATATCGGGCCACGGGCGCGCAGTTGCAATGGCTGAGGCGGGATTGAAGCGCGCCGGGGCGTGCAGGCGGGACGAGATGGCCGGGATCGCGCAGGGTGCAACAGGCACGGCTAGGCAGGCATGCGCTACAGGCGTGCTGCGGTGTCAGTCGGATAATCTGGGGAAGTGGCGCGCTGGGGAGGATTCGAACCCCCGACCCCTTGATTCGTAGTCAAGTACTCTATCCAACTGAGCTACCAGCGCGTGGAGCCGTCATCTAACCGCCCGTCCCGGCCTTTGCAAGGGGGATCGCGCCGGTTTTCGCAATGAGGCAAACTCGGGCGGGGACTCGCGCGTTGACCGACCGAAAGGAGGCACCATGCCTGACGGTTTCACCATACTGCCCGACACGCCGCCGAACGTGCTGGCCGTTGCTGGCCACGGCATCATTGATGCGGCGGCCTATGAAGAGGTGCTGCGCCCCGCGCTCGAGGCGCGTTTGGAGCGGCATGACACGATCCGCCTGCTCTACATTCTGGAGGAAGACTTCGAAGGCTTCACCGCAGGAGCCGCGATCAGCGATGCGCGGCTGGGGTTCAGCCATCTGCATGACTTCGCGCGCATCGCATTAGTGACGGATGCCGATTGGGTGACCCACGCCGTGCGGCTCTTCGCGCCGCTCATCCAGGCACCGCTGCGGTGCTTTCCGCTGGCGCGGCGGCGGGAGGCGGAGGCCTGGATTGCCGAGGCCGATGACACAGCCGAGGCGCAGGCCGACCCGCCGGGGGGCGATGACTTTCCGGTGTGAGCGCGGGCGCGGCTAGCGGATCGGTTCGAACCCGGCGTCGCGCATGCGGCAGTCGCGCACAACGTCCACCCCGCAGTCGCGCGGCGTGAGATCCTTGGTGAGGCAGATTCGCACCTCCTGGATCCGGCCCGCCTTGCAGGTGACGGTGAGCATGTCGGGCCCCAGCCCGGGATTGTCCTTCAGCCAGGCCTCTTCGACCACGGAAGCGGGCAGGGTGATCGGGTCTTTCAGCTTGCGGAAGACCTCGGGGCGGACCACCGCGCCATAGGCCTCGCGGGCCAGCGCGAAATAGTCCGTGGCCGGAAGCCCGGCGCAGCGACCGTGCTTCTTCCACTGATACCAGGCGAGGCCGGAGGTGCCCATGATGTCTGCCATTTCAGCGGTTTGGGCGCGGCTCGGGTCGCGCGCGCCGGTGCGGCAGAAGCTGGGCCAGCCGCGCTCGTTCTGTGGCCAGAGCCCGTGCAGCACCCAGCCGAAGCCGCGGCCCGCATCGCATTGCGGCGAGCCTTTGGCGCGGCCTTCCAGCGCGCACCAGTTGGGCGACCAGCTCAGGCTCATCACGTAGTAGTCGAAGTCGCCCGCACGCTCGCCCTCGGCCCAGGCCGGTGGTGCCAGCGCGACAAAGAGTGCCGTGATCCAGCCCCGCATTCGCCCTTCCTTTCCTTGCCGCTTTTCCCTATATAGCCCCCCAAGTTCCCCGACAACGTGAACTCACCCCGCCGAAACCCGGGGTCGCCTTTCCGGCGTCGGGAAAGTCGTGCTCAAGGAGTTTCTACCGATGAACAAACCGCTCATGGCCAAAGCCACCGCCGTCTGGCTGGTGGATAACACCACCCTCAGCTTCCGCCAGATCGCCGAGTTCTGCGGGCTGCACGAGCTGGAAGTGCAGGGCATCGCCGATGGCGATGTTGCTGCCGGCGTCAAAGGCTTCGACCCGATCGCCAACAACCAGCTGACGCAGGAAGAGATCGACGCCGCCGAGAAGGATGCAGGCCACAAGCTGAAGCTCAAGTTCAACCAGGCTGCCGTGGGCGAGGAAAAGCGCCGCGGCCCGCGTTACACGCCGCTGTCGAAGCGGCAGGACCGCCCGGCCTCAATCCTCTGGCTGGTCAAGTTCCACCCCGAGCTGACAGACGGCCAGATCGGCAAGCTGGTGGGCACCACGAAGCCGACGATCCAGGCGATCCGTGAGCGCACCCACTGGAACATCCAGAACATCCAGCCGATCGACCCGGTGGCCCTCGGCCTGTGCAAGCAGACCGAGCTGGACGCCGCCGTGCAGAAGGCCGCCGCCAAGAAGGCCCGCGAGGGGGAGGCGATGTCGGACGATGAGCGCCGCAAGCTGCTCTCGACCGAGCAGAGCCTTGCCGCCGAGCCCGAGCCCAAGATCCCCTCGGCGATTTCCGGGCTGGAGACTTTTACCCTCTCGGGCAACGAGGATGAGGAGGAAGAGGACAAGAAGGACGAGGCCGACGTGCTGGACGCCGACAGCTTCTTCAACCTGCCCGACGACGAGAGCGGCTCGGACGACGAGCAGCCCTGACCCGGGCGGCTCCTCGGGCCCTGCCGGACCCTCCTCGCAGCTGCGATGAGGGCCGAAAGGACCGAAGAGCGGCTTGATTCGAGCCTCGCAACGCGAGACCATCCCGGCAGTGATTTCTGCCGGGATTTTCTTTGCCATGCGCCTTTCGGCCCTCGTTTTCCTCGCCGCCTCGCCTGCCTTTGCCGGGGACGGCACCTGCGATGATCTCTGGTTCACCCGCAACGCGATCTTCCATGAGGCGGGCTATTGCTTTGGCTCGCCGCTCGGGCAGGCCGTGTTCGGCAACGACGGCTGCACCACCAAGACCCCCGATCTGAGCGCCGAGCAGGCGGCCCGGCTGGACCGGGTGAAGGCGGCGGAACAGGGCTGCGTGGTGGATTCAGGCCGCACCAGCCTCGACATTCCCGATCTGGATATACGCCGCCGCCTCTCGGTGCTGCCGATCCGCGCCGAAGGCGAATCGGGCTGTATCGGCTGGAAGGGCGGGCCGGTGGGGCTGCGCGAGGGCACGAGCCTGTCCGCCGGCACGCTCTTCACGCTGGCGCCGGGGGATGTGGTGCTGTTCTCGCATGAGACCGAGCAGGCCGAGGGGCAGGTGTGGGACTATGTGCAGGTGTTCGATGACGGCGTGCTGCGCAAGGCTGGCTGGACGGTGATCGACTGGGGGCCGGATGTGTGTGAGCAGCTTGCGGGCTAGAGTGCCTTGCGCGCCCTGAGCGCGGCGCCGATGGTGCCGTCGTCGAGATAGTCCAGCTCGCCGCCCACCGGCACGCCCTGCGCCAGCGAGGTGATGCGGACACCCATATCCTCCAGCTGGTCGGCGATGTAATGGGCGGTGGTCTGGCCATCGACGGTGGCGTTCAGCGCAAGGATCACTTCGGTGATGTTCTCCTCGCGCACCCGCTCGGCGAGGCGCGGAATGCGCAGCTCTTCCGGGCCGACGGCATCAAGCGCCGAGAGCACACCGCCCAGCACGTGGTAGCGGCCCTTGAACACGCCCGCGCGCTCCATTGCCCAGAGGTCGGCGACGTCTTCGACCACGCAGAGCTCGCCGGTTGCGCGCTTCTCGCTTTGGCAGATCGAGCAGATGTCGGCCGTGCCCACGTTGCCGCAGCGCAGGCACTCGCGCGCGGTTTCGGCCACATGGCGCATGGCATCGGCCAGCGGCACCAGCAGTTGCCCGCGCTTCTTGATGAGCTGAAGCACCGCCCGGCGGGCCGAGCGCGGCCCGAGCCCGGGCAGACGGGCCATCAGGGCGATCAGCCCTTCGATCTCTTCCTGGTCCTGGGCCATGGGGTGGGCTGCCTCAGATCGGCAGATCGATCCCCTCGGGCAGGCCCATCTCGCGGGTGATCTTTTCCATCTCCTGGCGCGCCTTCACCTGGGCCTTGGCCTGGGCGTCCTTGATCGCGGCAAGGATCAGGTCTTCGACCACTTCCTTTTCGTCGGGGTTGAAGATGGATGGGTCGATATCCAGCCCGTTGAGCACGCCCTTGGCGGTGCAGCGGGCCTTCACCAGCCCGGCGCCGCTTTCGCCCTCGACGGTCATTTCGGCCAGCTCTTCCTGAAGCTTGGCCATCTTGCCCTGCATCTCCTGCACGGACTTCATCATCTTGGCCATGTCACCGAGTTGGCCCAGTCCTTTAAGCATGTCGTAACCTCTTGGTTTGCAGCGGGTCAGTCCTCTTCGAAGGGATCCCACTCGTCATCCACTTCCGGAAGCGCCTCGGCGGCGGCCTCCGCTTCGATTTCCTGCGTGGTGCGGATTTCCTTGATCCGAGCCGCCGGGAACTCTGCCAGAACGGCCTGCACCAGAGGATGTTTCTTCACCTCTTCCTCCAGCGCCAACCGTTCGGCATCGCGCACTTCGGCGATGGTTTCACCGCCGCCGGAGCCGACGACCGAAACGCCCCAGCGCACGCCGGTCCAGGTTTGCAGCCGTCCGCCAAGCCGCGCGGCGAGGTCGGGCGCGGCATCCTCGGTGGGCTCGAACTCGATCCGGCCGGGCTGGTAGCGGGCGAGGCGCAGGGTGGTTTCGACCTCCACCAGCAGCTTCACGTCGCGGTGGTGGCGGATCAGTTCCACCATGTCCTCGAAGCGCGCATAGCGGGCCAGCGCCACCTCGGGCTCAACCGCCAGCGCGGTGGCGGTGCCATGGGGCGTGCCGGCCGGGGCCGAGGCCGGCGGCGCGGCGGAGTGGCTCATGGCGGTGGCCTGCGCGGAGGGCGCGGCCACGCCATTGCCGCCGCCCCCACCCGGACCGGGCGGCGGGGGAGGCGGCATATCCTTCAGCTTGCGGATCAGCTCGTCGGGCGTGGGCAGCTCCGATACATGGGTGAGCCGGATGATCGCCATTTCGGCGGCCATCATCGCGTTGGGCGCCTGGCTCACTTCTTCCAGCGATTTCAGCAGCATCTGCCACATTCGGCTGAGCACCCGCATGGAGATGCTCTCGGCCAGCGCGCGGCCCCTGTCGCGCTCGTCGGGCGAGATCGTGGGGTCATCGCCCGCATCGGGGGTGATCTGGGTGACCGAGACCCAATGGGTGACTTCGGCCAGATCGCGCAGCACGGCCATCGGGTCGGCGCCCTCGGCATATTGCTGCGCCAACTCGCCCAAGGCGCCCGAGGCATCGCCGCGCAGGACCATCTCGAAGAGGTCCAGCACCCGGCCCCGGTCGGCGAGGCCGAGCATGGCGCGGACCGTCTCGGCGCTGGCCTCCTCGCCGCCTTGCCCGAGGGCCTGATCGAGCAGCGAGGTGGCATCGCGGGCCGAGCCTTCGGAGGCACGCGCCAGAAGCGCCAGCGCATCGTCGGTGATCTTGCCGCCCTCGGCCTCGGCGATCCGGCGCATCAGCGCGATCATGTCTTCGGGCTCGATGCGGCGCAGGTCGAACCGCTGGCAGCGCGAGAGAACCGTCACCGGCACCTTGCGGATTTCGGTGGTCGCGAAGATGAACTTGGCGTGAGCGGGCGGCTCCTCAAGCGTCTTCAGAAGCGCATTGAACGCGCTCTTGGACAGCATGTGGACCTCGTCGATGATGTAGACCTTGTAGCGCGCATTGGCGGGCGCGTAGTGCACCGTATCCAGAACCTCGGCGCGAATGTCGTCGATGCCGGTGTTGGAGGCGGCGTCCATCTCGATCACATCGACGTGGCGGCCCTCGGCGATGGCCACGCAGGCATCGCATTTGCCGCAGGGGTCGGTGGTTGGCCCGGTCTCGCAGTTCAGCCCCTTGGCGATGATCCGCGCGGTGGTGGTTTTGCCGGTGCCGCGAATGCCGGTCATGATGAAGGCCTGGGCGATACGGTCGGCGGCGAAGGCGTTCTTCAGGGTGCGCACCATCGCCTCTTGCCCGACGAGGTCGGCAAAGGTGAGCGGGCGGTATTTGCGCGCCAGAACCTGGTAGCCGGATTTCGCGGTTTCGCTCATGTCGCCTCGGTGCAGTGGACCCGCCTCAATCTAGGGGTTGGGCTGGCAGAGGTCCATGGCTCAAAGCGACCAGAGCACGAAACCCACCGCGAGCGTCGCCACGGCGAAGAGGCTGGCGATGGTGGTGAAATGGGTGTGCTTGAGCGGCTCGGCGGCGTGGTCTGACAGCCTGTCCTGCGTGCGCCGGGCATTGCGCTGGGCGAAGAAGAAGATCACCAGCGCGGAGAGAATGAAGAGGCTGGCGACGGCCTTGGCGGCCCATGTTGGATCAAAATCGCCGAAGACGGCCTTGAGGCCGATGGCCACCGCCACCGAGCCGAGGCCGGTGCGCATCCAGCCCGCAAAGGTGCGCTCGTTGGCCTGCAACGTGCGATCTTCCGCCCAGTCGGTGCGGCTTTCGGCCCATTCTGTCTTGGTGTCGGGGTCTTCGGGGCATCCATCCTGCATGGGGCGAGCCTAGCGCGGGCGAGGGGGCTTGCCTATGTCCCCTGACGCCCGTTAGCCTAAGCAGGCCGCGCAGGGCGGCACCCCCGGTCCGCGGAAAGCTGAAAGGCCCCCTGAGAAGAGCGAAACCGATACCGGTTTTTCTTGTGGCCCAGCGCTGGCGGACCATCGGGCCCTGACCAAGGGAAACCTGAGACATGACTTCCGAGATCGACCGTTTTCGCCGGGCCGCCAAGCGGCTCAAGAAGGCCCATGCCGCGGGCGAGGCCGAGGCGCTGGTGCGTGCTGCTGCCGTGCTGCCGCCCGAGCGGCTTGCGCCGCTGCACCATGTGGATGCGCTGCATGTGATTGCGCGCGAGGAGGGGGCCGAGAGCTGGCCCCGGCTGAAGCTGCGGCTCGAGCTGCGCGCGGCCACGCCTGAGCAAAGGTTGAGGCGGCTGCGGGAGGCGCTGGAGAACGGCTTTCACTGGGCCACGCGCGAGGTGCTGGCGGTGTCGCCCGAGCTGGCGCGCGCCGATCTGGGCGTGGCGGCGGCACTTTATGATGTGGCGGCCTGGCGCGCGGCGCTTGACGCCGATCCGGCCGTGGCGACCCGGGAGATCGAGGGCGCGCCGCCGCTCTGCCACCTCGCTTTTTCCAGGTGGTGCCACGGCGATGGCGATGCGGGCGACATGCTTGCACTGGCCGATCTGCTGTTGGCCCATGGCGCGGATGTGAACGCGGGCAAGCCGGAGGCGGGCGGATCGGGCCATGTGCTTTCGCCGCTCTATGGGGCCATCGGCCACGGCGACAACATGGCGCTGGGCCGCTGGCTGCTGGACCACGGGGCGGACCCGAACGACGGCGAGTCGCTCTATCATTCCACCGAGTTGGGGCATCGCGAGGGGCTGCGGATGCTGCTGGGGGCCGGCGCGCGGAACGAGGGCACCAATGCGTTGCTGCGGGCGCTGGATTTCGAGGATATCGAGCCGGTGCGCATGTTGCTCGACTCTGGCGCGGACCCGAACGAAGGGGTGGCAAACCACGCCTCGGGCCAGCCACCGATGAAAGCCTCGGCGCTGCATCAGGCGGCACGGCGGATGCGCTCGGGCGCCGTGGCGCGGCTCCTGATCGAGGCGGGTGCCTCGCTGACCGCGCCCTGGGACGGGCGCAGCCCCTATGCCACGGCGCGGATCTTCGGAAATGCCGAGGTGGCCAGCGTCATCGCCGAAGCCGGTGGTGAGACCCCGCTTGACGCGCAGGACGCGATCATTGCCGAGGCGGCGGACGGGCGTGTGCCCAAGGGGCGGCTTGAGCCCGAGAAACTGAGCCCGGAGACCCGCACGATGCTGCGCGGCATCATTCACCTGCCCGGCGCGCTGCCGCGGGTGAAGGCGCTGGTGGCCGCCGGAATGGAGTGGGACAGGCCCGATGGCATGGGCGTTCCGCCGGTTCAGATCGCGGGTTGGGAGGGGCTTTCGGAGATCATGGCCTACCTGCTCTCGCTGGGGCCGGACCTGGAGCACAAGAACGGCTACGGCGGTGACTTGCTCGGTACCACGCTGCACGGCGCGGCCAACGCGCCGGACCGGGCGACGCGCGACCACGCGGGCTGCGTCAGGCTGGCGCTGGAGGCAGGACTGCCGCTGTACCGCGGGTATCTGGTGTTCACCGGGAATGAGGAGATTGCCGGGATGCTGGCTGACTATGCCGAGGCGCATCCCGAGCGGTTGGTGGATAACCTCTAGGCGGGGCTGGTCGTGGCCTCGCTTCGCTCGATTTTTGGGGTGGAGAAGGGATGCTCTCGGCATGTTTCTGCGAAACACGCCTGCCGCATCTACGCACATTTGCTGGCGCAAATGCACTTGGGTGAGAGGCTGGACAACGACCCAAGCGGGGCTCGTTACGGCTGCTTCCTTCCGGACCTGACCGGGTTGGCGAGGCGCTCGCCCGCGCCAACCTCTCAAGGCGCTATTTAGGGCGGGCGAAGGGGATTCGCAAGGTCAGCCGTCTTTCACCGGGAGGTCGCCGTTGCAGAAAAACCGGGTGAAGGCGCCGTAGCAGCGGATCGCCTCGCCGAAGCCCGACACATCGACGGCGGCATAGAGGCGCCGGTCGTCATAGGTGACATCGAGGCCCGAGCGGATGAGCTGGTAGCAGGCGTCGTGATCGGCCTTGCACATCAATGTCAGGGCGAAGTCGCCACCGTTTTGCTGGGCACTGGGGTTGGTGTTGGCGAGGCGCTGGAGGAACTGGGCTTTCAGCTCGGTCTCCACGTCGTCCTGCGTAGGCTTCGTGAAGACCGCGGCGAGGGCCGCGATGGCGAGGATGGCGATGAGCCAGACGATCTTGCGCATGCGCGCGCCTCCGTTGATGTTGCGGCCCCTGCTTAGCCCGAGGCGCGGGCCTTGGCCAGCGGCTCAGAGCAGCAGGTGCACCCTTTGGAAGCCGTCTTCTCCCAGCGGCCCGGCCCGCACCTGCAGCGCTCCGCTTTCCGCGATGGCGCCAAGGTGGTGCAGCACGCTCGGCCCGCTCTCCATCACGGCCTCGCAAGCCCCTCCGAGGGGGCTGAAGCGCCAGCTGGGCGGCACCGGCCCGCGCAGAGGCCCTGCATCGGCAATGTAGCGCATGAGCACGTCGCGGCTGCCGGTCGGCTCGGACAGAACCACTGGGGCCTCCGCCAGCGGCGTATAGAGCCCGCCGCCGCCGATCCGGTAGCTGTTGGTGGCGACGATGAAGCGCTGCTCGTCCTCCACCGGCGCACCGTCGTGGCGCAGGTTGTGCACCCTGGCGCTTTTGGGCTGCTGTAGCGAGCCGTCATGGCCGTAGCGGGCTGGGCGGGAGAGGTCGATTTCCCATTCCAATCCGGCAATGACGTCGAAATCATAGCGCGGAAACGCGGCATTGAGCAGAGGCTGGCCGGGCGTGCCGGGGGTGAGCCGGTTGAAGGCGCCTGCCGCACGTTCCAGCCAGTCGCGCAGTTGGGCGCCGGTGACTTCGATCGCGCGGATTTCGTTAGGGAACGGGTAGATCGCCGCGATGTCGCGGAGGGAGAGCGGGCCTGGTGGCACATCGGTGAAGTTATCGGCCCCGGCAGGCCCGCCGCACTTGAAGGGCGCGGCGGCGCTGAGCACCGGCAGGCTCGCATCGGGGAGCGCGCGGCGGACATACCAGCGCTGGGCCATGTTGATGGCGTGGAGCACCGGGCAGGGCGCGGCGAGGCTGGTATAGCTGTGCAGTGCGATCTCGCTGTGGCCTACGGGGCGGCGGATATAGGCGAGGGTGGCGGCGTGATCTTTGGCCACGGCGGCCACGACGGCGGGGGCCTCCTCCACCAGTTCTTCAGGGCCGCGCGCACCGCGCCGGGCAATCGAGCGCAGCTCGGCGCGAGTCTCGGACACCCGCCAGCCCGGCGCCTGCGGTTCCAGCCAGAGGTCGATGAGCCCAAGGTGGCTTCCGGCGATGCCCGGCATGACCACGGGCTTGCCGGACACCCGGCCCGCTTCGGCGTCGACTCCCGGCAGGGCGGCATAGTCAGGCCCCGGGATCAGGCGGTGGACGTGGCCCGCCACCAGCGCGTCGATCCCGTCGATGGCGGCGAGCGGCAGCAGGGCATTTTCCATGCCCTGCGTCTCGGGCCGGTCCGAAGGGCCGCAATGGGCCAGGGCGACCACCACATCGGCCCCGGCGGCGCGGAGCGCGGGCACATGGGCGCGGGCGGCCTCGATCATGCAGCGCACCTCCATCCGCCCCCCGAGCCGCGCGCTGTTCCAGTGCAGAACCTGTGGGGGCAGGAGCGACAGCACCCCAATGCGCAGCTTTCGCGGCACGCCGGCCTCGTCTTCCAGTTCGCGGTCGAGCAGCACCCAGGGCTGCGCGAGGGGGTCATCCCGCAGCGGATCAGCGCCGCGCCGCCGCAGCACGTTGGCGGAGAGCACCGGAAACTTTGCCCCGGACAGCGCCGTTTCCAGCACGTCGAGCCCATAGTCGAACTCGTGGTTGCCGAGGCCCACCGCGTCATAGCGCAGCGTGTTCATCGCGGCGATCATCGGGTGAGCCTTGCCGTGCGGGCGGGGTGCCTCGGCGGCGTGGTCGCCCAGCGGGGTGCCTTGCAGGAAATCGCCGTTGTCGAACAGCAGCAGCCCGGGCACCTCTTCGCGCGCCCGGGCGATGAGAGTTGCCACGCGCGCCAGACCCACCCCCGGGGCGGCGCTGTCGGTGTGGTAGTCGTAGCCCAGCAGATTCATGTGCAGGTCGGAAGTTGCGGCAAGGCGCAGCCGGACCCTTGCCCTACTGAGGGCCTTTTGTGTCGTCTCGTCGGATCGTGTCATTGCAAGCTTTGGTGGTGCGCCTTGGGGCGGGCGTGCAGGAGACTCTCTGATCACGGGAATGTCAAATCGATACGCAACCTGGAATTGCGCGGGCGGCAGGTGGTTTGCGCCGCTCTGCCCCCCATGTCAGAACACATCCAGGGTAAGGGAGAATGGCGGATGCGGCATGCGGAAGAGGTGACATTCGGCGGCGGCGGCCTGGAGCGACGGGCCGAGCTGCGCGGGGATGCGGAGGGGCTGGCACGGATGGCCGGGGCCAGCCACGCGCGGCATCTGCCCGTCTGGCGCGGCAAGGTGCTGATGCAGGGCCCCGAGGAGGCACCGGTGCTGGCCCCGCAGGGCGCAGGGGCGGCGGTGCTTGGCCATGCGGGCCTTCAAGTGTTTCTCGGAGAAACCGCCGATGGCAGCGCCTGGTTTGCCCATGACATCTCGGATTGGGAGCCGGAAGACACCCCGGAGCAGCCCGACAGCTTCCTTGATCGGAGCGAGCAGCACTATCCCGGCCTTGAGGGCGCCCGCTTCATCGAGTTGCGCGCGGCCATGTCGCGCCTCACCCCGCTGGAGGCGGAACTCGCGGCGACGGCGCGGGCGATCACCGGCTGGCACGCAACTCACGGGTTTTGCGCCAAATGCGGCGCGAAGAGCGAGGTGGCCTGCGCCGGGTGGGAGCGGCGCTGCCCGGCCTGCGGGGCGCATCACTTTCCGCGCACGGACCCGGTTGTGATCATGCTCATCACCCATGGCAACTCGGTGCTCATGGGCCGTTCGCCGGGCTGGCCGGAGGGGATGTATTCTTTGCTGGCGGGCTTCATGGAGCCGGGCGAGACCATTGAGGCGGCGGTGCGCCGGGAGGTGGCGGAAGAGGCCGGGGTGCCGGTGGGGCCGGTGCGCTATCTGTCCTCGCAGCCCTGGCCGTTTCCGGCCTCGCTGATGATCGGGTGCCACGGCGAGGCGACGGCCACCGAGATCACGCTGGACCCGAAGGAGCTGGAAGATGCCTGCTGGGTCACCCGGGAAGAGATGCTGGATACCTTTGCCGGGCTGAACCCCGCGATGAAACCGGCCCGGCGCGGTGCGATCGCGCAGTTCCTGCTCGCCAACTGGCTTGCGGACAGGCTTGATTGACGCGTAAGAGATTGGCCGGGGGACAGGCACGAAAAGGGCAACGGCTGAATGAACTTCACCGGCAAGGAAGACATCGAGAAACCCATCGACGAGGTCTTCGCGGCGATCACCGACCACGAAACGTTCGAAAAGCAGGTCATGCGGCGTGGGCACGAGATTTCGCGCACAGATACGCTGGAGGCGCCGGGCGCGGGGATGGCGTGGAAGATGCGGTTTCCGATCCGGGGCCAGATGCGCGACTTGACGGCGCGGGTTTCGGCCTATGAGCCGCCGGAGCATGTGGTGCTGGATATCACCATTGGCGGGCTCGATACGGTGGTGATGATCGACCTGATCGCCCTGTCGAAGATGCGCACCCGGATGAACCTCGATATCGAGCTGAAGCCCCGCACCATCACCTCGCGTGTGCTGGTGCAGTCGCTGCGCCTGCGCCGCTCCAGCCTGACTCAGCAGCTGCGCCGCCGGATGGGCGATTTTGCCAAGCAGGTCGAGGCCCGCCCCTCGGCCACCGCCTAGGGCGCGCGCGGCCACTCAGGCGCCTTTCACCAGACGGTAACCCACCGCCTCGGCGACATGGGGTTTGGTCACCTCTTCGCTGCCGTCGAGGTCTGCGATGGTGCGGGCCACACGCATCACGCGGTGGTAGCCGCGGGCCGAGAGGCCGAAGCGCTGGGCGACCTTCTGGAGCAGCTCCATGCCCGCGTCGTCCGGACGGGCCACCTCATCGAGCAATTCGCCTTCGATATCGGCGTTGGTGCTGGCCTCCACCCCCAGCGCCTCGAACCGCGCGCGCTGCACGCCCCGCGCCTCTGCCACCCGCGCTGCCACCTCGGCAGAGCCTTCCTCGGCGGGAGGCAGATCGAGATCGGTGTAGGCGACGGGGGGCACTTCGAGGCGGATGTCGAAGCGGTCCAGCAGAGGGCCGGAAATGCGGCCGAGATAGTCTTCGCCGCAGTTGGGCGCGCGAGAGCAGGCGCGGGCGGCGTCGGTCAAGTGACCGCATTTGCACGGGTTCGCGGCGGCCACCAGCATGAAGCGGCAGGGGTAGGCGACGTGGGCATTGGCGCGGCTCACCATGATTTCGCCCGTCTCGATGGGCTGGCGCAGGGTTTCGAGCACCGCACGCGGAAACTCGGGGAACTCGTCCATGAAGAGCACGCCGTTATGGGCCAGAGACACCTCCCCCGGCTTGGCCTGTCGCCCGCCGCCCACCACGGCGGCCATGGAGGCGGTGTGATGTGGCGCGCGGTAGGGCGCTTCGCGGCTGATGCCGCCCTCCTTCAGCAGCCCGGCGAGCGAATGGACGGTGGAGGTGGCCAGCGCCTCGCGTGGGGTGAGCGGCGGCAGGATGCCCGGCAGCCGCGCCGCCAGCATCGACTTGCCGGAGCCGGGCGGGCCGACCATCAGCAGGTGGTGCCGCCCGGCGGCGGCCACCTCCAGTGCGCGCTTGGCCCGCTCCTGTCCTTTTACATCGCGCAAGTCCTTACCCGCCGCACTGCCCAGCACCTCGCCGGGCTGCGAGGGCTCGATCGGGGCTTCGCCGGTGTAGTGCCGCACCACGGCAGCGAGGCTCGGCGCGGCGATCACCTCGGCGGCCCCGACCCAGGCCGCCTCGGCCCCGCTGGCGCGCGGGCAAAGCAGCTGGCGCTCCTGTTCGGCGGCGGCCATGGCGGCGGGCAGCGCGCCGGTGACGGGCACCAGCTTGCCATCGAGCGAAAGCTCCCCCAGCGCGACCACCTGTGCGATTTCTTCGCGCGGCAGGATCTCGATTGCCGCCAGCAGCGCCAGCGCGATCGGCAGGTCGAAGTGGGAGCCCTCCTTGGGCAGGTCGGCGGGCGATAGGTTGACGGTGATCTTCTTCGACGGCAGGGCAATGGCCATCGCGCCCAGCGCCGCGCGCACCCGCTCGCGCGCCTCGCTCACCGCCTTGTCGGGCAGGCCGACGATGGCAAAGGCGGGCATGCCCGGCGACACGGCGCATTGCACCTCGACAGGGCGCGCCTCGATACCGTCGAATGCGACGGTATAGGCCGCCGCCAGCATCCCTCCGCTTCCGTCAAGCATGCGCGTTTCCCCGGTTGCAACACCGGGGTTCACGCTAGAGCGGGATGGTTAGTGAATGGTTAACGCCCCTCGTAGAGCGCCGCGAAGGCCGGCCAGGCCAGCGGGTCGGGCACGGTCTTGTCGCGGCAGAAGGCGTTGCAGAAGCCCCATGTCTTGCCGCCCGCTTCCATGAAATGGGTGACGGGCTTGCCGGAGTAGGGGCAGGCGTCGTTCTCCGCGGGGCCTTCGTCCACCGCCCGCGCTTCCAGCGGTGTCGGGCCGGGCCAGCCACGGGTGGGAAGATCCATCGCATACCAGGGCAGATCCTCGCCCCGGGCAAAGCCCATCCCGCGCCACCGGCGGAAGGCCGGGTCGGCCAGGTGGGCGGCGACGTAGCCGGTTGCGGCCTCCGACACCGGCAGGCCATAGGTTGCGATCCGCGCCGCCACCGGGGCAAAGAAGGCATCTGCTGCGGAATGGGCGCCGCAGAGCCAAGGGCCATCGCCGCCCACGGTGCGCTTGGCGTGATCCCAGATCACCTCCAGCCGGGCGAGGTCGGCTAGCACCGCGTCGGAAGGCTCAAAACCCTCGTAGGCCACCCGCAGCGCCATGGGGCAGTCTGCCCGGAGTGCGCCGAAGCCAGCGTGCATCTCGGATGCCAGCGCGCGCGCCGTGGCCCGTGCGCGGCTGTCGTCCGGCCATATGCCCGCCGAAGGGAACCGGGTGGCCAGTTCTTCGGCAATCGCCAGGCTCTCGCCCAGAATTGCGCCATCGTCGAACACGACGGCGGGTACGGTCTTGGCGGGGGCGATCTTGGCCAGTTGGTCGGCCACGTCGCGGTGTGCGAAATCGACCCAGACGGTGCTGCGTTCGAGCCCGAATCTCTCGAACAGGAGCCAGCCCCGGAGGGACCACGAAGAGTAGGCGGGATCGCCGATGTAGAGTGTATTGGTCATACCTGTGACGCTACGCACAGACTTAACCATCTGACCAACGCATATTTGCGCAGAAGTCCATCAAGATTTGTGATGGAAGGGCTTATATGCATTTTTCACACTTTCTTTTGAACCGATCGGTCTTAATCTTCGTTTAGCATAAGACAAGGTAGGTCGGTGCTCGGCCTCTCTTGCCCGCGAAAAGGAGCTCCCCCATGCCTTTGGACGGCGATATCGATACCTCCATGTCCCGGCACGCGCGTCAGGCTGAACTGCTTGACGCCGAAACCGAACAGCAGTTGGCCCGCGCCTGGCGCGACCACCGCGACGAGCAAGCGTTGCATCGCCTGATTTCGGCCTACATGCGCCTCGCGATCTCTATGGCGGCGAAATACAAGCGTTACGGCGCGCCGATGAACGACCTCATCCAGGAGGCCAGCCTTGGCCTGATGAAGGCGGCTGACAAGTTCGACCCCGAGCGCGGCGTTCGGTTTTCGACCTATGCCATGTGGTGGATCAAGGCCTCCGTGCAGGAGTTCGTGATGCGCAACTGGTCGATGGTGCGCACCGGCTCGACCTCTTCGCAGAAATCGCTGTTCTTCAATATGCGCCGGGTTCAGGCCCAGCTGGAGCGCGAGGCTGCGGCGGCGGGTGAGGAACTGGACAGCCAGCAACTGCGTCAGAAGATCGCCACGGAAGTGGGCGTGCCGCTGGCGGACGTGGAGATGATGGAGGGCCGTCTTTCGGGCTCCGATTTCTCGCTGAACGTCACCCAAAGCTCCGAGGACGATGGCCGCCAGTGGATCGACGCGCTGGAAGACGACGGCCCGCAGGCCGCCGAGCAGGTGGAGGTGGAGCATGACAAGGCCCAACTCCGTGACTGGCTGGCCGAGGCGATGGACGCGCTGAATGAGCGTGAGCAGTTCATCATCCGCGAGCGGCGGCTGGCGCGCGAGAAGCGCACGCTGGAGAGCCTTGGCGAAGAGCTGGGTCTCTCGAAAGAGCGCGTGCGCCAGCTCGAAGCGGCAGCCTTTCAGAAGATGCGGCGCTCGCTGGAGCAGCAGTCAGAGGAAGTTCTGGCGCTGATCTCGTGAAGCCTCTCTGGGCGGCGGCGCTTGCCTGCGCCGCCCTCCCTGCCTGTGCCGATGAGCTGCCCGGCTTTGCCGCTGGTGCAGATGTTGTGGTGCTGGGCGAGATTCACGACAACCCCGGCCACCACCAACGGCAGGCCGAACTGATCGTCCAGATCGGCCCGGCTGCGGTGGTCTTCGAGATGCTAACACCGGAGCAGGCGGGCACCATCAACTCCATGGGCCAGGCCGACCCGGAGGCGATTGACTGGGCGGAGAGCGGCTGGCCCGACTTTGCCCTTTATGCCCCGGTCTTCGCGGCAACGGAGGGCCTGCAGCACTACGGGGCCATGCTGCCGCGCCCGCTGGTGCGCCGGGCCTTTGCCGAGCCGCCGGAACAGCTGTTTGCCGCGATATGGCAGGGTGATGGGCCGCCGCCCGATTTCGGACTGGCCGATCACTTGCCCGAGGTCGAACAGGCGGAGCGCGAGGCGGGGCAGATGGCTTCCCATTGCGATGCGCTCCCGCCCGAGATCCTGCCGGGCTTCGTCGCTGCCCAACGGTTGCGGGACGCGGCGCTTGCAGGCGAGGCCCTGCGCGCGCTGGCCGAAACCGGCGGCCCGGTGGTGGTCATCGCCGGCAATGGCCATGCCCGGGAGGACTGGGGCGTGCCTGCCCTTCTGGCGCGGCTGCCCGATGCGCCGCAGGTGGCGAGCCTCGGCCAGTTCGAGGGGGAGGCGGCGGAGGCGGACGCGCCCTTCGATGCCACCGCCCTCTCCCCGCCCACGCCGCGCGACGACCCGTGCCGCGCCTTCCGCGACTGAACCGCTCGCGGATTGTGCGCCGCGTGCTGCGGCGGTAGGAATGCAGGAGCGGAGGGCCAAACCCATGTTGGCAGGCAAGAAAATCCTACTCGTCATCGCCGGCGGCATTGCCGCCTTCAAGTCGCTGGACCTGATCCGGCGGTTGCGCGAACAGGGGGCCCATGTGACGCCGGTGCTGACCAAGGCCGCCGAAGAGTTCGTGACGCCGCTTTCGGTTTCGGCTCTGGCCGCCGAGAAGGTGTATCGCGAGTTGTTCGACCTGACGGATGAGCGCGAAATGGGCCATATCGAACTCAGCCGCGCCGCTGACCTCGTGGTCGTCGCCCCCGCCACCGCCGATCTGCTGGCCAAGATGGCCAATGGCCACGCGAATGACCTTGCCTCCACCCTGCTGATGGCCACCGACAAGCCCGTGCTTTGCGCGCCTGCGATGAACGTGCGGATGTGGCTGCACCCGGCCAACCAGCGCAATGTGGCAACGCTGCGGGCCGATGGCGTGCGCTTCACCGGCCCCGCCGAGGGCGAGATGGCCTGCGGCGAATATGGGCCGGGGCGCATGGCCGAGGTGCCCGAGATCGTGGCGGCCGTGGGCGAGGCGCTGGCCGACGGGCCGCTCAAGGGCAAGCATATCGTGCTGACCTCCGGGCCGACCCATGAGCCGATTGACCCGGTGCGCTACATCGCCAACCGCTCCTCGGGGGCACAGGGCACGGCGCTGGCCCGCTCCCTGATGGGGCTGGGCGCATCGGTGACCTTCGTGACCGGCCCGGCCTCGGTGCCGCCGCCCGAGGGGGCGAACGTGGTCAAGGTGGAGACGGCGGCGCAGATGCATGAGGCGGTCTTTGCCGCGTTGCCCGCCGATGCGGCGGTATTCGCCGCCGCCGTGGCCGATTGGCGGGTGGTCTCGGAGAGCGCCTCGAAGATCAAGAAGGACGGCTCGGGGCGGATCGCGCCGCTGGAGTTTGCCGAGAACCCTGACATTCTGGCGGAGGTGTCGAAGTTGGACCAGAGGCCCGGCCTCGTGGTGGGCTTCGCCGCTGAGACCGACGACCTGATCGCCCATGCCGAAGCCAAGCTGAAGCGCAAGGGCTGTGATTGGATCATCGCCAATGATGTATCGCCGGAAACCGGCATCATGGGCGGCAGCGAAAACGCGGTGACGATCCTGACGGCGGAGGGCGCCGATGCGCTGCCCCGGATGAGCAAGGACCAGGTGGCCCAACAGCTCGCCGCCCGTATTGCAGAGGCGCTTACGTGACCCCCGAAATCCTGTGCATTCTCGATGACGGGGCCGACCCCGCCATTGCCCTCCCCGCTTACGAAACCTCCGGTGCCGCCGGGGCCGACGTGCGGGCGAACCTGCCCGAGGCGCAGCGCAGCGCGGGCGTCACGCTGGCCCCCGGCGCCCGTGCCATCGTGCCCTCGGGGCTGCGCGTGGAGATCCCGCAGGGATACGAGATTCAGGTGCGGCCCCGCTCCGGCCTTGCGGCAAAGCACGGGGTGACGCTGGTGAACACGCCGGGCACCATCGACAGCGATTATCGCGGGCCGCTGGGCATCCTGATGATCAACCTCGGGGCCGAGCCTTTCACCGTGCAGCATGGTGAGCGCATCGCGCAGCTGGTCGTCGCGCCGGTGGTGCAGGCGGCCTTCAGCCCCGCCGGGGCTCTTTCGGAGACGGCGCGCGGGGTTGGTGGATTCGGCTCAACCGGGACGGGCTGATGCTTCTGGTCTTTGCACTGATGGCGCTGGTCTGGTGGGGCGGCGCGGCGCTGGGCGCGCGGCTCTGGCAGCGCCAGCTCGGTGTGGGCGCCGTGGTGGGCGCGGCGCTTGCGATCAACCGTCTGCTGCCGGAGGGAAACGCGTTGCGCGAGATCACCGGCAAACAATGGGAACTCTGGTTCATCGTCCTGCTCTTCGGGTCCATCGCGGTCGGCTACGGCTACCTGCTCAAGTCCCTGCGGCGCGAGGCGGTGGATATCGAGGTGGCACAGGACAAGCGCGATGCCGAGCGCGCGGCACAGGCCGCCCGGTTCAATGCGCGCCGCGCGGTGCCCTCCGAGCCTTCAGAGCCCGAGCCTGAAACCGTGTCGAATGAGGCGCAGGCCGACCCCGGGCGCCTCACCCCCGACGAACTCACCCGCTATGCCCGCCACATCGTGCTGCGCGAGATCGGCGGGCCGGGGCAGAAGAAGCTCAAGGCCGCCCGCGTGCTGGTGATCGGAGCGGGGGGCCTCGGCTCGCCCGCGTTGCTCTACCTCGCCGCCGCCGGGGTGGGGCATGTGACCGTGCTGGATGACGACGAGGTGGATGCCTCGAACCTACAGCGGCAGGTGATTCACCGCACAGATGCCCAAGGCCGGAACAAGGCCGAGAGCGCCGCCGCCGCGATGGCGGCGCTGAACCCGCATGTCCAGGTGACGGCGCGCGCCGCGCGCCTTACGCACGAGAACGGCCCCGAACTGGTCGCCGGGGCCGACATGATCCTCGATGGCACCGACAACTCCGCCACTCGCTACCTTGCAAACGATCTTGCCGTGGCCGCGGGTGTTCCGCTGATCTCCGGCGCGCTCTCGCAGTGGGAGGGGCAGCTTTCGGTCTTCGACCCTGTGAACGGCGCGCCCTGCTACCGCTGCATCTTTCCCGAAGAGCCCGCCCCCGGCCTGGCGCCCTCCTGCGCGGAGGCGGGGGTGATGGGGCCGTTGCCGGGCGTGGGG
>NZ_QTNQ01000031.1 GCF_018424695.1 Vannielia litorea | reverse complement strand
GGCCAATGCTGGCGCTTGAGGGGCTGCGTCTTGAGCAGGGTTCCTTTGCCCTTGAGGCCGATTGGGCGGTGGAGCCCGGCGCGAGGGTGGCGGTGATCGGACCGTCGGGCGCCGGGAAATCGACTTTGCTGATGGGCATCGCGGGCTTCGTTGAGCCTGCGCGCGGGCGGGTGGCCTGGGACGGAAGAGACATTTCTGCGCTGGAACCGGGCGCGCGGCCCGTGTCGGTGCTTTTCCAGGAAGAAAACCTGTTCGGGCACCTCAGCGTGGAGCGCAATGTTGGGCTGGGTCTGCGGCCCGATCTGCGGCTCTTGGCAGCTGATCGGGAGCGCGTGGAGGAGGCGCTGGAGCGGGTCGGGCTGGGCGGCATGGGCGCACGCCTGCCTCGCGAGCTGAGCGGCGGCCAGAGGAGCCGTGTGGCGCTTGCACGGGTGTTGCTGCGGCAAAGGCCGGTGCTGCTGCTCGATGAGCCATTTGCTGCGCTTGGGCCTGCGCTCAAGCGGGAGATGCTGGAGCTGGTGGGCGAGATCGCCGCAGAAAGCGGCGCGACGGTGCTTATGGTGACGCATGATCCGGATGACGCGCGCGCCTTCGCAGGGCAGACGGTGGTGGTGGCCGAAGGCCGGGCCTCGGCACCTCTGGCCACCGGGCCTTTGCTGGATGATCCGCCGGACGGACTCAGGGCCTACCTGGGGTAGCTCTTCGTGGCCTCCGGGCACTCATCGCCCTTGCGAAGACGCCTCGAAGGGCGGATGAGCAGGCGTCGCAACGAAAAAGGCGCGGACCGTGCGGTCCGCGCCTTTCGTCATTCTGCGGTTGCGGCTCAGGCCTTGGCGTTCAGCGCCTTGGCTTTCGCCTTGTGCGGCGCCCAGAGGCGCTTGTTGGTCAGATAGAGCAGGACCGACAGGAATATGAGAAAGCCGACGATCAGGAAGCCGGTTTCCTTGCGCTGCATCATTTTCGGCTCGGCAGCCCACATCAGGAAGGCGGCGACGTCCATCGCTTCATCGTGCAGCGAGTTGTCGTGGCCGTCGTCGAACTCCACGTCCTCACCGACGAGCGGCGGGGCCATCGAGATCCAGCCGCCGGGGAAGGCGGTGTTCTCGTAGAAAACGGAGCCATACTCTTCCTTTTCCTCGCCGGTGTAGCCGGTGAGCAGGGAGGCGATGTACTCGGCGCCGCCCATGCCCTTGAAGAACTGGTTGATGCCGGTGCCATAGGGGCCGTGGAAGCCTGCGCGGGCCTTGGCCATCAGGCTGAGGTCGGGTGCGCCGGCGGTGGTGACGGCCGGGAAATTGTCAGCCGGGGTGGGTGTGCGGAACTCGCCGGTTTCGGCATCGTAGAAGTCGCGGTTGGCGTCTTCGTCGAGGATGACGATCTGCGAGGCGTAGGCGCGCACCTGGTCTTCGGAGTAGCCCAGCCCGCCCTCTTCGGCCATCGACCGGAAGGAGACGTACTTGAGGCCGTGACAGCCCGAGCAGACCTCGGTGTAGATCTTCAGGCCGCGTTGCAGCTGGTTCTGATCATATTTGCCGAAGGGGCCTTCGAAGGAGAAGGCATAGTCTTCGATGTGGCCCTCGCCCCCCGCCGCGAGGGCGGAGGAAGCCGGCATGGCCAGAGCAAGCAGAGCGGTGAGTGCGAGTTTGCGGATCATGTCTCTCTCTCCGTCCTCTTATTCAGCCGGCGCGGCCGATTTGGCCTTGCCGTAATGGGCGTTGAAGTCTTCTTCGATCGTGGCCGGACGCGGCAACGGCTTTTCGATCACGCCCAGCAGCGGCAGGATCACCAGGAAGTAGGCGAACCAGTAGGCCGAAGCGACCAGCGAGAAGCTGGAGTAGGGCTCTTCCGCCGGCATGGCGCCGAGCCACATCAACACCACGAAGTCGATCACCAGCAGCAGGAACCACCACTTGAACATCGGGCGGTAGCGGCCGGAGCGGACCGAGGACGTATCGAGCCAGGGCGCCAGCGCCATCACCGCGATTGCGCCGAACATCGCCAGCACGCCGAAGAACTTGGCGTCGATGATGCCAAAGCTGATCCAGTTGGCAAACATCACCACCCAGACATCGCCGGTGAAGGCCCGCAGGATCGCGTAGAAGGGCAGGAAGTACCATTCGGGCACGATGTGCGCGGGAGTTGAGAGCGCGTTGGCCTCGATGTAGTTGTCGGGGTGGCCGAGGTAGTTGGGCATGAAGGCCACCACTGCGAAGAACACCGCGAGGATCACCGCAAGGGCGAAGAGATCCTTGATCACGAAGTAAGGCCAGAAGGGCAGCGTGTCTTTCTCGGCTTCTTCCTTTGTTGCCTTGCGGACATCGACACCCGTGGGGTTGTTGTTGCCGGTCGTGTGGAAGGCCCAGATATGCACCGCCACCAGCGCCGCAATGACCATCGGCAGCAGGTAGTGCAGCGAGAAGAAGCGGTTGAGCGTGGCGTTGTCCACCGCCGGGCCGCCGAGCAGCCAGGTCTGGATGCTCTCGCCGACGAAGGGGATCGCGCCGAAGAGGCCGGTGATCACAGTGGCCCCCCAGAACGACATCTGGCCCCAGGGCAGCACGTAGCCCATGAAGGCGGTGCCCATCATGCAGAGGTAGATCAGCATGCCGACGATCCACGTCACCTCGCGGGGCGCCTTGTAGGAGCCGTAGAACAGGCCGCGGAAGATGTGGATGTACACCGCGAAGAAGAACAGCGAAGCGCCGTTCATATGGGTGTAGCGGATGAAGTAGCCGCCGTTCACATTGCGCATGATGTGCTCGATGGAGGCAAAAGCATAGTCGACGTGGGGCGTGTAGTGCATCACCAGAACGACGCCGGTGGCGATCATAAGCACCAGGCAGAAGGTGAGCACGATGCCCCAGATCCACCACCAATTCAGGTTCTTGGGGGTGGGGATCATCAGGGTGTCATAGGCGAGCCCGACGATGGGCAGGCGCGAGTGGAGCCATTTCTCGATGCCCGTCTTGGGCTCGTAGTGGTCGTGCGGGATACCGGACATGCGCGTTTTCTCCCTTAGCCGAGCTGAATGGTGGTTTCGTCGACGAACTCGGCGACAGGGACCGGAAGGTTCTCGGGCGCCGGGCCTTTGCGGATACGGCCCGACGTATCGTAGTGCGAGCCGTGGCAGGGGCAGAACCACCCGCCGAACTCACCGGCACCGTCACCGAGCGGCACGCAGCCGAGGTGGGTGCAGACGCCCATCATCACCAGCCACTCACCGGATTCATCGAGCGAGCGGTTCTCGTCGGTTGCAGGCAGGCCGGGCTTGTTTTCATTACGGTCGACCGGGTCGACCAGCTGGCTCACCTCGACGGCGCGGGCCTCTTCAATCTCTTCCGGGGTCCGGCGACGAATGAACACCGGCTTGCCGAGCCATTTCACGGTGAGCTGTGTGCCGACCTCGACGCCGCTCACATCGACGCGAATCGAGCTGAGCGCCCGAACGTCGGCGGAGGGGTTCATCTGGTTGACCAGGCCCCATGCTGCCCCGCCGGTGGCGACAGCGCCGGCCCCGGCGGTTGCATAATAGATGAAATCCCGGCGTGTACCTTCGGGCTCGTGAGTGTCCGACACGGGTTGTTCTCCTTCTCACCGGCCCGGCGCAACGCGGGCCATGACGCGGCATGACAGAGGCGTGAAGCCCTGCCATTTCGCGCGGTTATTAGCTGCCTGCATCGCGCCAGTCCAGCGGACATTCCCGCACAGTTGCGGCCAAGTGACGCAAAAACCGCCCGAAGGCCGGAAAAAGGGCAGCAAAGCATCACATCGCGCCCTGCGTCACCGCTGCGGCTGTAAATCGGCCCGGCCCGTGCTAGGTGGCAGGTAGACACCCTACGACCCCTCGGAGCAAAGCCGTCCATGCGTATTCCCGCCCTGTCCCGCCTCGCTGCAACGCTCACCGTGGCCATGACCACCCTTCTGCCCGCCGCAAGGCCAGCTGCGGCGGAGGTGGAGCTGAGCTTTTACACCGGTTACCAGACCGCGCCGCACAGCCGGGTGGAGGGCAACTACGGCGGCTCCGATTTTTCGTTCCTGTCTGAGTGGGAAGGTCGACCCTTCGAGATGCCGCCCTATTACGGCATCCGGGCAACCTGGTGGCGCAGTGCGAATCTGGGTTTTGGCGCCGAATTCACCCACACCAAGGTTTATGCCTCTGATGCGACCTTGGCGGACAACGGGTTTGACCGGCTGGAGCTGACGGACGGCCTGAACATCATCACCGCCAACGTGCTCTACCGCTGGCCTGGCAAGTGGGCGAGCGGCCGGCTTACGCCTTACGTCGGCGCAGGCCTCGGGGTTGCGGTGCCCCACGTCGACATTACCCCGACCGGCGGTGAGAAGACGTTCGAGTACCAGTTCACCGGCCCTGCCGCGCGCTGGATGGCCGGTGCCTCCTACGCGATCAATGACACCTGGTCGGTGTTTGGCGAATACCAGGGCACCTATTCCGCCAACAAGGGCGACCTCGAAGGTGGCGGCGAGTGGGAATCGAACATCGTGACCAATGCGATCAACATCGGTTTGAGCTACAATTTCTGATCGGGGTGATGGGCAGGTCGCCCACCCTGCGCTTGAGCTGCGCCGTGGCGTTCAGCCTTCGGGCGGTTTGGTGGCCTGCATCGAGGGGCGTTCGCTGAAGCGTGCGTACCATTCGGCCAGCGCTTCATTGCCCGTTCGCCAGTCCCGCTGAGGGTGGCGGAAGTCGGCGTAGCCCAGCCCGCAGGCCAGTGCGATCTGGGCGGCATCGAGCGGGCCTGAAAGGTGGCTCATCCAGCGCGCGTTGGCGGCGGTGGCAGCGCGGTGTGCCTTGGACCATTGCGCATCGACGATCTCGGGCATCTGTTTGTCCTCGGGACGCAGCCGGGCTTCGTAGGTCATCAGCAGCACGGCTTCCGTGAGCCCGTGGGCCAGCGCCTCCAGCGTGAGCACTTCCCAGATGCGGCTGTCGGGATAGAGCCGCCCGGTGCCTTGCGAATCCAGAAAGCGGCAGATCACCCGGCTGTCGAACATGGCAGGGCCATCGGCACGCTCGAGCGTCGGGATCTTGCCGAGGGGGTTTTGGGCGACCGGCATGGTGCCGGGGGCCAGCGGCGTGCCTATGGCATCTACACATTCGATCTCGTCCGCCAGCCCGGACTCGTGGGCCACCACCATGACCATCCTGACGAAGGGCGAGGCAGGGCTGTGGTGAAGAATATAGGGCATGGCAGGCAACCGGTTGAGGTAACGGACAATTCACGTTGGCCGAAGAATGCCGCTCTGGCAAGTTAACCGTGGTCAGCCCGCCGAACCGGCATCCTCCTGCGCGCCCAGCATCATTGCCGCGAGAAGTGCCGCCTCCTGCCCAATGCCGTAAGCCTTGACCTGCCGCGCCGCGGCCTCTCGGGCCGCGACAGGCTTGTTCTGTGCAAGTTTCCAGGTGCTCTCGACCTTTTCGACGGTAAAGCGGAAGGGCTGGATCATGCGCATCAGGCGCGCCAGCCTGTCTGCGGGCATCTTGCTGGCTGTCCAGGGCTCCTTGGGCAGAAGGCGCTGCTCGAAATGGTCGGAAAGTGCGTCGAGCACGCCGTGCAACGCATCGTCAGGCAGCGGCTCGAGCTGGCCATCGAGCTGGACGGCGACGTAGTTCCACGTCGGCACCTGGTGCTCCATTTCGTACCAGTCCGGGGAAATGTAACTGTCGGGGCCCATCACCGAGAGACGGGCGGGCAGGGGCGCGGCGCAGGCCCGGGCCAGCGGGTTGGAACGCATCAAGTGCAGAGCGGCGGTGCCGGTCTCGATGTTGAGCAGGAAAGGAACATGGGCGGTGAGCGGAAGTACCTCGCCATTGGCGGTCAGCGTCCCGAAGCCTCGTTCGGAGGCAAAAGCGAGGCTCTGGGCCGTGGGGGCATCGCGGTAGATCGGGTTGGGGTGCATTGCAGCGGTCATCCTCGGGCTTGACCCGAGGATCTCTTGCGGGTGGAGGTCCTCGGGTCAAGCCCGAGGACAACGGTGAGGAGATCAGGCGGCGGTGAGGCGGGCCTTGTCGGTGCCGGTGATCCTGGCCGTCACGAGGGCGCCCTCGGGCTGGTCGGAGGCAAACTGCACCTCGGCAAACTGCTCGGTGCGGCCCATGCGGGGGGATTCGGTGAGCACCGTATGGCTGCGACCTTGCTGCGCCGCGAGATGGCGCGCCACGGCGGCCTCCCCTGCCGCGCGCAGGCGGGCGGCGCGGGCCTTGATCTCGGGTCCGGGAACGGCGGGCATCTTCGCCGCCGGGGTGCCGGGGCGGGGGGAATAGGGGAAGACGTGGAGCCATGTGAGGTGGCAGTCCTCGACGAGCTTCAGGCTGTCTTCGAAATGGGCTTCTGTCTCGGTCGGGAAGCCGGCGATGATGTCGGCGCCGAAGGTCATCTCGGGGCGCAGCTTGCGGGC
Source organism: Vannielia litorea (assembly GCF_018424695.1). Taxonomy (GTDB): domain Bacteria; phylum Pseudomonadota; class Alphaproteobacteria; order Rhodobacterales; family Rhodobacteraceae; genus Vannielia; species Vannielia litorea_A. Next base: position 35,751 of record NZ_QTNQ01000031.1, on the reverse strand, counting down.
CTCTTCGGTGAAGCGGATCGCATCGTCGCGCAGGTGCCGGCGCTTCATCCGCTTCAGGATCAGGTCGGCGCCGTGCTGGAGCGAGAGGTGCAGGTGGGGCATGAGGCGCGGTTCGGTGGCGATGGCCTGCATCAGGTTTTCGTCCACCTCAATGGAATCGATCGAGCTGATCCGCAGGCGCGGCAGATCAGGCACCAGCTTGAGGATGCGCATGACGAGATCGCCCAGCTTGGGCTGCGCGGGAAGGTCAGCGCCCCAACTGGTGAGGTCCACCCCCGTCAACACCACCTCGTTGAAGCCCTTGCCCACCAGCCGCTTGATCTGCTCGACCACTACGCCCGCGGGCACGGAGCGCGAGTTGCCCCGCCCGAAAGGGATGATGCAGAAGGTGCAGCGGTGGTCGCAGCCGTTTTGAACCTGCACGTAGGCGCGGTGGCGGCCGAACCCGTCGATCAGGTGGCCCGCTGTTTCGGTGACCGACATGATGTCATTCACCTGCACCCGCTCGGTCTCGCCGATGAAGTTGGGCGCGAGGCTGGCCCATGTTTCGGGCTGCATCTTCTCGGTGTTGCCGATCACATGATCGACCTCGGGCATCTCGGCAAAGCTCTCGGGCGCGGTCTGCGCGGCGCAGCCGGTGACGACGAGGCGGGCCTCGGGGTTTTCGCGGCGCAGCTTGCGAATGTCCTGCCGGGCCTTGCGAACCGCCTCGGAGGTGACGGAGCAGGTGTTGACGATCACCGCACCATGCAGGCCCGCGCTCTCTGCCAACTCGCGCATCGCTTCCGTCTCATAGGCGTTGAGGCGGCAGCCGTGGGTGGAGAAGATCGGGGCGCTCATAGGTGCAGGACCCCAGAAAAGACATGGGCGGTGGGCCCCGTCATCCAGACGCCATCGTCGCGCCAGTCGATATGGATGGTGCCGCCGTCAAGCTCGATGGTCACCTTGCGCCCGGTCAGGCCGCGCCGGTGGGCGGCGGCGGCCACGGCGCAGGAGGAGGAGCCGGAGGCGAGGGTGATTCCGGTGCCACGCTCCCAGACGCGCATCCGAAGGTGGTCTGGGCCGATGAGCTGCGCGAACTGCACGTTGGTGCGCTCGGGGAAGAGCGGGTCGTGCTCAACCTCGGGGCCGCGCGTGGCAACGTCTACAGTTTCGGCGTTGTCCACGAAGAAGGTGCAATGCGGGTTGCCCATGGATGTGCCCACCGGATCGCCCTCAAGCGGCAGGTGCAGCGTGTCGGTTTCGCGGGCCAGTGGGATCTCGCGCCAGCTGGTGAGCGGCGCGCCCATGTTGACGGAGGTTAGGCCCTTGCCCGAATCGACGCAGGGCAGAAGGCCGCGCTCTGTGAGCAGCGTCAGTCTGTCGGCGCCGGTCTCGTTCATCAGGTGGCGGGCGATGCAGCGGGTGGCGTTGCCGCAGGCGCCAGAGAGGGAGCCATCGGCGTTGTAGAACGTAACCCTCGCATCTGCCCGGTCCGTCAGCTCGATCACAGCAAGCTGGTCAAAGCCGACGCCCCGGTGGCGGTCGGCGATCATGGTGGCGAGCTTCGGGGTCACAGACAGGCCGCCCGCGCGGTGATCGAGCACCACGAAGTCATTGCCAAGCCCGTGCATTTTCATGAAGGGCAGGCCAGGGGGAGGGGTCTGGTCGCGCATTGGCGGGCATATACATCCCGGCGCATCACCTTTCTAGTCCGGGCGCGAAGATTCCCGCTTGACCCCCCTTTGGGGATTCCCTAGAGAGCGGGCCTCAAGTGGGCCGTTAGCTCAGTTGGTAGAGCAACTGACTTTTAATCAGTGGGTCGCAGGTTCGAATCCTGCACGGCTCACCACTTGCACCAGAGATTGCGCCGGGAAACCCCCGGATCAGCGCACTACGTAGACCGAGCAGGTCGAGTGTCGGACGACGCGTGCGGCGTTGGGGCCGAGCAGGTAATCCTTGAAGTCCGGTGTGTGGGACCCGAGCACAATCAGGTCGGCGCTGCTTGCCTCTGCCGTCTTGAGGATTTCGTGGTAGGCATTGCCCACCCCGATCACGTGCCGAGTCTTCTGGTTCACTTCCTCGCCGAGCGTCTGCCCGACGAAGGTGATCAGCAGCTCCCGAGCCTTCGCGGTGGCCTTCGCGGTGTGATCCTCTTCGAAGTAGCCGCCCACGACGGACATGCCGTAGTCGGGGATCACGGTAATGACGTCGAGTTGGGCGCCCTCGGCCTCGGCCAGCTTGTTGGCGCGGCTCAGCACCTTTGCCTCGGCCTCCGGGCGGCTCACGTCGATGGCGCAGAGAACTGTGTTGATCATGCCGGTGCTCCTTCGAGTTCGGGCTCTTTGCGGCGATGTTGCAGGAAGGCGACCAGCGCCAGAAGCAGCAGCGCGGGGATGAAGATCAGCTCTTTCGGCAGCCCGTGCACCGGGGCGCGGACCGCGGTGATTTCGACCCGGTCGTCGCCGTAGAAATCGAAGCTTGAAAGATCATCGGCAATCGGTGCGCCGAAGGCCGGCTCATCAAGATACACCCGGCCCTCTTCGGGCAGGACCATGAAGCCCATGGCCTCGATCCGGCTGGCGGCATCTTCGCCTTCTGGGACTTCGACCACGAGCGTGACGTCCTTCATCTCGAAGGTGTCGAAATCGGGGCCGGAGACGACCACGCGGAGTGTGTCACCCGGCGTGGCATTGCCCACGGCCTGCTCGAAGGCAGCCGGCTCGATATCCTCGAATGGTGGCTGGATGTAGTCCATGAAGAAGCCGGGGCGGAAGAGCGCGAAGGCCACCACCAGCAGTGCGACAGTCTCGTAGATCCGCGACTTTGTCAGGAAGAAGCCCATCGTGGCGGCGGTGAACACCAATATCCCGATGGTGGCGACAATGAAGACGATGATGCCCTGCACCCATGTCACATCGATCAGCAGCAGATCGGTGTTGAAGATGAAGACGAAGGGCAGCGCCACGGTGCGCAGGCTGTAGAAAAAGGCGGTGAAGCCGGTTTTGATTGCATCTCCGCCCGAAACCGCCGCCGCTGCAAAGCTGGCGAGGCCCACAGGGGGTGTCACATCCGCCATGATCCCGAAGTAGAAGACGAAGAGGTGTACCGCGATCAGCGGCACCACGAGGCCGGACTGCGCGCCCAGTTCCACCACGACGGCGACCATCAGGGAGCTGACGACGATGTAGTTGGCTGTGGTCGGCAGGCCCATGCCGAGAATCAGCGACAGGATCGCCACGAAGATCAGCATCAGGATCAGGTTGCCGCCGGAGAGGAACTCCACGAAGTCAGCCATCACCTGACCGATGCCGGTGAGTGAGACCGTGCCGACGATGATGCCCGCCGTCGCCGTGGCAAGGCCGATGCCGATCATGTTTCGGGCGCCGTCGATCATGCCCCATGTCCAGTCGGAGACACCGGCTTTGAACTGCGGGCCCAGGTTGCTCTCGCCGCGGAACAGCGCCTTGAGCGGCCTCTGCGTGAGCAGGATGAAGAAGAGCAGGAAAGTTGCCCAGAAGGCCGAAAGGCCGGGTGAGCTGCGTTGGATCATCAGGAAGTAGACGAGCACGATGATGGGCAGCAGGTAATAAAGGCCCGCCTTGTAGATCTTGGGGATCTCGGGCAGCTCAACGACCTCGGCATTGGGGTCGTCGGCCTCAAGGTCGGGCACCTGGGCGGCAAGGTAGATCAGCCCGATGTAGACAAGGCCGAGCAGGGCGGCCAGCACCCAGCCGGAGGTGCCGGAGGGGAACATCGAGGTGATCAGCGCGACCGGGTATTGCGTGGCGTAGCAGAGCAGCGCGAAGCCGGCAAAGAAGCCGAACATGCCCAGGATCGTGTTGAAGAGGTTCACCACCTTGTTGCCGATGGTGGGCATCTTGTTCTTCACCGCTTCGAGGTGAACGATATAGACCAGCGCGATGTAGCTGATGATCGCGGGCAGGAAGGCGTGGGTGATAACCTCGACGTAGGAGATGCCCACGTATTCGACCATAAGGAAGGCCGCGGCGCCCATCACCGGCGGCATGATCTGGCCGTTGACCGAGCTGGCCACTTCGACCGATCCGGCTTTCTCCGAAGAGAAACCTACTCGCTTCATCAGCGGGATGGTGAAGGTGCCGGTGGTGACCACGTTGGCGATGGAGGAGCCCGAGATGAGGCCGGTGGCGGCGGAGCCCACCACGGCGGCCTTGGCAGGCCCGCCGCGCAGGTGGCCGAGGGCACCAAAGGCCATCTTGATGAAGTAGTTGCCCGCGCCCGCCTTATCCAGCAGCGCGCCGAAGAGCACGAAGAGGAAGACGAACTGGGTGGAGACGTTGAGCGCGATGCCGAAGACGCCCTCGGTCGTGATCCACATGTGCGACATGGCCTTGCGCAGCGAGGCGCCGGCCCAGCGGATCTGGTCAGGCACAACCTCGGAGGAGCCGAAGAAGACATAGGCGAGGAAGACGATTGCGAGCACCACCATCACCGGGCCGAGGGTGCGGTAGGCGGCGATGAAGAGGAAGATCAGGCCGGCGAGGGCGAAATAGGAGTCGGTATCATCCGCGAGCCCGCCGTTGCCGACGATCTTTTCGTAGAAGAAGTAGCCATAGAGCGCGAGTGCCGCCCCCCCGACGCCCAATATCCAGTCATACCAGGGCACCGCATTCTTCGGGGCTGACTTCCAGAGCGGATAGGCCATGGCGGAGAGGAAGATTGCAAAGGCGAGGTGGATCTGGCGGGCATTGTTGATAAGATCACCCGGCAGCAGCGTGAGGCCGACGGGCGAGGCGAGCAGCACCTGGAAGATCGACCAGACAAGCGCCACCCCGGCGATGAGCATTCCGAGCGTGCCGGGAACGACCCGTGCCCCGCTGTCGGAGGCAGCAACCAGTTCCTGAAGCTCTTCTTCGCTGAGCGCGCGTTTTTCCTTGTCGGCCATGTCCACCCCCGTGCGGCCTTGTCGGCCTTGTTCGCTTTATCTTCTAGGGTCCGGAGGGCGGGCGCACCGCCCCCCGGGTCTTTGTGTCAGGCGTGGAGTGTTACTCCATCATGCCTTTTTCTTTGTAGTAGGCCTCGGCGCCCGGATGCAGCGGCGCGGAGAGCGACTGGGTTGCCATCTCTTCAGGGGTCAGGTTGGCGAAAGCCGGATGCAGACCTTTGAAGTCTTCGAAGTTGTCGAAGACGGCAGCAGTCAGCGCCATGACGGCCTCGTCAGACACCGCGTCGGAGGTCACCAGCGTGGCGCGGACGCCGAAGGTCGTGGTGTCCTCGTCATTGCCGCGATACATGCCGCCGGGGATGGTGGCGACCGAGTAGAAGGGGAACTCTTCGACCAGCGCGTTCACCGCATCGCCCGAAACTTCCACCAGCACCGAGTCGCAGGCCGTGGTGGCCTCCTGGATCGAGCCGGAGGGGTGGCCGACGGTGTAGACCATCGCGTCGATCTGGTTGTCGCAGAGCGCGGCGGACTGTTCGGCGGCTTTCAGCTCGGAGGCGAGCGCGAAATCATCCGAGGTCCAGCCCATCTTCTCCATGAGCACTTCCATCGTCGCCCGCTGGCCGGAGCCGGGGTTGCCGATGTTCACGCGCTTGCCCTTGAGATCTTCGAAGGTGGAGATGCCGGCATCGGCGCGGGCCACCACGGTGAAGGGCTCAGGGTGCACCGAGAAGACGGCGCGGAGGCCCTCGAAGGGCTCGCCGTCAAACTGCACCACGCCATTGGAGGCGTTGTACTGGATGTCGGACTGGGCCACGCCGAATTCGAGCTCGCCGGCCTTGATGGTTTCGACGTTATACACCGAGCCGCCAGTGGACTCGACCGAGCACCGGATGCCGTGATCGCGACGACCCTTGTTCACGAGGCGGCAGATGGCGCCCCCGGTGGGGTAATAGACGCCGGTGACACCGCCGGTGCCGATGGTGATGAACTCTTCGGCCATCGCGGCGGGCGCCATGAGGGCGGCGGCTGCGAGACCGGCGAAACCGAGCTTGAGGCTCTTGGTCATGTCATTCTCCCTGTTTGACAATTTTTATATCCATAAGTTGGACCGTGATTGGCTACGAGTCCACCACCTCTTCGAGCAGCCGGTTCTGCGCTTCGATCCGTGAAATCCTTTCCGTAACGTCAGGTCCGCTGCGGCGCGCGACCATGGCGATGAGTGTTTCAAGCAGAAACAGGGTGGCGACGTAGGAAGAAAAGAAATTTGGCGTTTCGTCGGGTGTGATGAAGTGGCTTTCGGCATGGGCGAGGGCAGGGCAGATGTGGCTGTCTGTGAGCAGCACGGTGAAGGCCCCGGCGTGGCGGGCCGCCTCCATGGCCCGAATCGTGGTGCGGGCCGAGGGCGGCTTGGTGATGGCAAGCATTGCATCCTGCGGCCCGAGCCCGGTGAGCGTGGCCCCGAGAGAGGCGCCACCCTGCCCGGCCAGCTCCCAGCCCGGCCCGAGAAATCGGCCCATGTAGGCACCGTAGGTCGCCGGGCCGAGCGAGCCGAGTGCCCCGATCAGAACGACCCGCCGGGCAGAGGCGAGGCGGGCGGCGGTTTTCTCAAGCAAATCAGGGTCCAGCCCGGTGCAGAGGCTGTCGATATTGCCGACACAGGCATTGCGATACCGCGCCAGCAGGCCAGGCGCAGCCTCGGGCGTTTCGTGCTGGATGTCGTCGGCCCGGACGGCGAAGCGGCGCACCTTGCTTGCGATCTGCCCGCGCATCGCCTCGCGCAACTCCTCGAAACTGGCGTAGTCAAGCGCGTGCGCCATGCGGGTGAAGGTGGCCGGGGCCAGCCGCGCCTCGGCGGCAATAGCGCGCAGACCGCGCGTGGCTGTATCGACGGGATTGGCCGCAACGTAGTCACCCGCCTGGCGCAGGCGCGGGCTGAGGGTGGCGTATTTGGCCGCGAGACGTGTGTCGAAGGGGGTGCTCATCGGCAGGCTCCGGAATTTTCTTTGGGCCCTGCTACCGTTTCAATTGTTTCATGCTTTGTCAAATACTGAAACAAGCGTATCACTCATCGCAAGATGCACCACTCCACCACGGAATCCCCGAGATGACCCACGTTTTTCACCGCCACACTGCATATGTTCCGCCCGTCGCTGCGTCGGGGGATGGGGCTTACATCTACGCGGCAGATGGGCGCCGCTTTCTTGATGCCTGCGGGGGTGCGGCGGTATCTTGCCTCGGGCATTCTGACAGCGCGGTGAAGGCCGCGATCCACGAACAGGTGGACGCGCTGGCCTATGCGCATTCGGGGTTCTTCTCTTCGGCGGCAGCCGAGCGGTTGGCCGACAGGTTGGTGACCCATGCCCCCGAGGGCATCGAGTATGTCTACTTCACTTCGGGCGGCTCGGAGGCCGTGGAAGCCGCGCTGAAGATGGCGCGGCAGTTCTTCGTGGAAAAGGGGGAGACGGGACGGACGAAGTTCATTGCGAGGCGTCAGAGCTACCATGGCAACACGTTGGGGGCGCTGGCCACCGGCGGCAATGCCTGGCGGCGCGCGCCTTTCGCGCCAATCATGGTGGAGGGCACCCATATCGCGCCCTGCTACGAGTACCGGGGCCGCGAGGCGGGCGAGAGCGTGGAGGCCTACGGGCTGCGCGTGGCCGACGAACTGGAGGCCGCGCTGCTGGCGGCCGGGCCTGAGACCGTGATTGCCTTCATCGCCGAACCCGTGGTGGGGGCGACGATGGGGGCTGTGCCTGCTGTTGAGGGCTACTTTCGCCGGATCAGAGAGATTTGTGACCGCCACGGCGTGCTCTTGATCCTTGACGAGGTGATGTGTGGCATGGGCCGGACGGGCACGCTCTTTGCCTGCGAGCAGGACGGAATTGCGCCTGATATCGTGACCATCGCCAAGGGCCTTGGGGCGGGCTACCAGCCAATCGGGGCCACGCTCTGCTCGGGAACGATCTACGATGCCATTGCGGGCGGCTCGGGCTTCTTCCAGCACGGGCACACCTACATGGCGCACCCCACGGCCTGCGCCGCTGCCGATGCGGTGCTGACCCGGTTGACCGAAGGTGGCATGTTGGCCCGCGTGGGCGACTTGGGCGCGCAATTGATGGCCGCGCTGAACGCAGAGTTCGGCCAGCATCCGCATGTGGGCGACATCCGGGGCCGGGGCCTCTTTATCGGGATGGAACTGGTGGCGGACCGCGAGACAAAAGCCCCATTCGACCCCGCCCGCGCGGTGCACAAGAAGATCAAGGCTGCGGCCTTCGAGGCCGGGCTGATGTGTTACCCGATGGGCGCCACCATCGACGGCCAGCGCGGCGACCACGTGCTGCTCGCTCCGCCCTTCATCCTCACAGAAGAGCAGATCGGCGAGTTGGTCGAAAAACTCTCGGAGGCAGTGACCGCGGCGCTTTGAGCGCCATGTGGGGGCGATGCACACAAATCGGTGCCTTCGTGCCAGAATGGACTTCTCGACAGTGCGGAATGGCCCCGTGACGCCAGACCGATCGCGCTCTAGGCTGTGAGGCTGCAAGTGCAGGGAGCGGCGTGTGGACACGATTGAATGCGACGTGGTGGTGGTGGGCGCGGGCTCGTCTGGCTGTGTCGTGGCCAGCCGCCTCGCCGAGCGCCCGGGCCTGCACGTCTGCGTGCTTGAAGCAGGTGGGCGTGACCTTAGCCCATGGGTGCGCATGCCCATCGGCTATGGCGGGGCCTTCTACCACCCGCGCCTGAACTGGCGGTATTATACCGAACCGGAAGCCGGATTGGGCGGGCGCAGTGCCTATTGGCCGCGCGGGAAGGTGATCGGCGGGTCCAGCTCGATCAACGCGATGGTCTTCATCCGGGGTCAGGCGGAAGACTACAACCGATGGGCCGAAGCGGGTTGCACCGGTTGGGGCTATGCCGACGTGCTGCCCTACTTCAAGCGGCTGGAAGACAACCTCACCGGGGCGAACGCTTGGAGGGCAACCGGGGGGCCCGTGGGCGTGACCTCAATTGCCGCCGAGGCGCATCCCTTGGCGCATGCCTTCATCGCCGCGAGCAAGGCCGCCGGCCACGCGGTAAACCCTGATTTCAATGGCGCAACGCAGGAAGGTGTGGGCTTCTACCAGATCACCACACGCGGCGGGTTTCGCAGTTCAGCCGCGGCGGCCTACCTGCGGCCCGCTCTGCGTCGGCGCTCGCTCCGGCTTGAGACGGGTGCTCACGTGACACGGCTGCTCTTCGAGGGGCGGCGCTGCGTTGGCGTCGAGTTTCGCCGGGGCGATTCCCTTCATCAGGTGACGGCCCGCCAGGTGGTGCTTTCAGCCGGGGCCATAGGCTCGCCCCAAATTCTGCAACTGTCCGGCGTGGGCAATCCGGATATGCTGGAATCGCATGGAATAGAGACAGTTCACGCCGCGCCCGAGGTGGGGCGCAACCTTCAGGATCATATCGGTTTTGATCTGGTCTACGAGGCCACTGTGCCGACGTTGAACGCCATTCTCGGGCGCTGGGCCGGACGCGTGGGGGCCGGGATGCGTTATGTGATCACACGCGGTGGGCCGCTCTCGCTCTCGGTCAACCAGGCGGGCGGATTCGTGCGCAGCGACGCGGGCCGCAGCAGGCCCAACCTCCAGCTTTACTTCTCGCCGCTCAGCTACACCAAGGCTGTGCCGGGCAAGCGGCGGCTGATGAAGCCCGATGCCTTTGCCGGGTTCATGATTGGCGTTTCCAACTGCCACCCCAAGAGCCGGGGTGAGCTCTGCATTCGCTCGCGCAACCCCGAAGAACCGCCAGCCATCCGCCCCAACTACCTGAGCGCGCCCGAAGACATGGAGGAACTGCTGGCCTCGGTGCCGATCATGCGCGCCATCGCGGGGCAATCGCCGCTGGCCAGCGTGACTCGGGCGGAGTTGAAGCCCGGCCCGGCGGCGGCTGAGCGCGAAGCGTTGGAAGATTACATCCGGGCCACGACAGGCTCGGTCTTCCACCCATGTGGCACCTGCGCGATGGGGGTCGACGACAGCGCCGTTGTCACCCCCGACCTGCGCCTGCGCGGGATCGAAGGCCTGACGGTCGCCGATGCCTCGGTGATCCCCTCCATCACCTCGGGTAACCTAAACGCCCCGGCACTGATGATCGGCGAAAAGGCGGCAGATCTCATCGCGGCGCGGCTCTGAGCGCGTTTGCCAGCCGCTCCACCCCGCGTTGCAGCTCGATCCGGGGCACCGCCGAAAAGCCCAGCGTCAGCCCCTGCTGCGCAATCGGCGCCAGCGCAAAGCGGGACAAAGGGGCGGTGGCCAGCCCCTCGGCACGCGCCGCCTCTGCCACCGCCACCTCGTCGCGCGGCTGCGGGAAGTATCCAACCGTATGAAAGCCGGTCTCCGTCGGCTGCACGTTGAGAAGCCCACCGAGGTGGCTCTGCGCTGCCTCCAGCAGGGCATCGCGCCGGTCCCGGTAGAGGTCTCTCATCCGGCGGATATGGGCCGAAAACCGCCCCTCCTCGATGAAGGCCGCCGCCACCGCCTGCACCGAATGCGACACCCCATGCGCCGCCGCTTCAAGCGTGCGAGTGAACACCTCTGACAGCCCCGGCGGCACCACCGCATAGCCCAACCGGATCGCCGGAAACAGCGCCTTGGAGAAGGTGCCGACGTAAATCACCCGCCCCCCGGCATCCAGCGCCTTCAACGGAGGCAGCGGGGCGCGGCCATAGTGAAACTCGCCCACGTAGTCATCCTCGATCACCCAGGCCCCCGCCATTTCGGCCTCTTCCAGCAGCTCGAAGCGCCGGTCGCGTGACATCGGCACGCCCAGCGGATGCTGATGGGCCGGGGTGGTAAAGGCGGCGCGAAACTTCGGCTCGGCGGCGCGCCCGGCGGCAATGTCGATCCCCTGCCCGTCCACCGGCACGGGCACCAGCCGTGCCCCGCGTGACAAGAAGGCGTTGCGCGCGCCGATGGCACCGGGGTTCTCGATCCAGACGGCATCGCCCGGCTCCAGCAGGATCTGGGCGATCTGCACAAAGGCATCCTGCGCCCCGGCAAAGACGAAAACCTCCCCCGGTGCGCAACTGAGGCCCCGGTTGGCGCGCAAGTGCTGGCAAATGGCCTCTCGTAGGGCCGGCAGCCCGGCAGCCTCGGGATAACTCATCAGCCCGGCACGAGAGCCGCGCCAGTATTTCGCCTGCATCCGCGCCCATTGCGCCATCGGGAAGGCATCGAACGCGGGCATCCCGGTGACGAAAGGGCGCGGGGTGCGCGGGTGATCAAGCCGGGGAAAGTAGCGCTCCGTCAGGTCTTTGGTGACGTGTGATACCCCCTCGGGCGCGGGAGCAGCGGGCGCATGCGGGCGCACCTCCTCCGACACATAGGTGCCTGCTCCGACATGGCTCGATACCATTCCCTCGGAGGCAAGCTGCTCATAGACGGTCACGGCGGTGGTGCGGCTGACGCCGTGATCCCGCGCCAGCACGCGGGTTGCGGGCAAGCGTGTGCCGGGCGGCAACGCGCCCGACAGGATCAGGTCACGCAGGCGGGTGGTGAGCTGCATCGACAGGCTCGCGGCATCTGACCGATCCACCGAAAGGCCCGGAATCAGCGCTCCGCCTGCGTATTTGGTCACCCCACCCTCCGATTGGTCTGCCAGCCTTTGCGGAGTGGACCTTATCGGCAGACCGTTTGGCAAGTTCAATCGGCCCGTAACCGGGAGTCCGCACCATGCGCCTGACAAAAATTGAAACCTTCGCCACCCCCGATGTGGGCTTCGTGCGTGTCAGCGACGAGGCGGGCCGCGAGGGCTGGGGGCAGGTTTCCACCTATCAGAGCGATATCAGCGCCGCCGTGCTGCACCGGCAGGTGGCACCGCATGTGCTGGGCGTCGAATTCGACCCTGACACAGGCCAGGATGACCTGTTTCAGCGCGCCTGGGAGAAGGAGCACAAGTTTCCGGGCTCTTACATGTGCCGCGCCATCGGTGGGGTGGAAACCGCGCTGTGGGACTTGCGCGGCAAGGCGGCGGGCAAGCCGGTGGCGGTGCTGCTTGGCGGCAGCCCAGGCAAGCTGCGCGCCTACGCCTCCTCGATGAAGCGCGACATCACGCCGGAACAGGAGGCCGAGCGCTTTCGGCGGTTGCGCGGCGAGCACGGATTCGATGCCTTCAAGTTCCGCATCGGGGCCGAATGTGGCCGAAACAGAGACGAATGGGAGGGACGCACCGAGGCGATCATCCCCGAGATTGCCGCCGCGATGCGGGGCGAGGATGTGGCGCTTCTGGCCGATGCCAACTCCTGCTACGCGCCCGGGGAGGCCATCCATTACGGGCGGATGCTGCAAGACCACGGTGTCTCTCACTACGAGGAACCCTGCCCCTATTGGGAGCTGGAACAAACAGCCGAAGTCACCGCCGCGCTGGAGATCGACGTGACAGGCGGCGAGCAAGACTGTTGGCTGCCAACATGGCGGCGGATGTTCGAGCTGAAGGCGGTCAATGTGGCCCAGCCGGACGTTCTCTATCTCGGCGGAATTGGCCGCACTTTGCAGGTGGCAAAGATGGCGGCTGCGGCGGGCCTGCCTGTTACCCCCCATGCGGCCAACCTCGGGCTGGTCACGCTTTTTACCATGCACCTCCTGCGGGCAATCCCCAATGCCGGCCCCTATCTCGAGTTCTCGATTGAAGGGGCCGACTATTACCCATGGCAATACGGCCTCTACCGAAATGACCCCTACCGCGTTGAGGGCGGCAAGGTGGAAGTCACCGATGCGCCCGGCTGGGGCGTTGAGATCGCGCCGGAGTGGCTGGAGGCGGCAGGCTACAGGGTGAGCGAGGCGGCAGCACGGTGATTGCGCGAACCCCGGGCGACGGGCAGGATCGTGGGATGAAGACAACGCCCTATTGGTGGGACAGCACCCCGCCCGCGAAGCTCGAAAGGGGGCCGCTCCCGACCCGTGCTGATGCCGTGGTGATCGGTTCGGGCTACACCGGGATGCATGCCGCGCTACAGATGGCGCGGGGCGGGCGCCACGTGGTGGTGCTGGAGAAGGGTCAGGTGGGAGAGGGCTGCTCGACGCGCAACGGCGGCCAACTCAGTCACTCTATCAAACCGTCCCTGCGCGCGCTGACTGCAAAGCACGGGCGCGAGGTGGCCGCCGCGATTCGCGCCGAAGGCCCCGCCTCGCTTGCCTTCACTGGCGACTTTATCCGCAAGGAGGGGATCGACTGCGACTTTCGGCTCTGCGGGCGGTTAGACGGGGCCGCCACGGCGCGGGCTTATGTGGAGATGAGCCATGAAGCCGATGGCGAGAACATCATTGCTGTGCCGAAGGAGCGCCAGCGCGATGAAATCGGCACCGATCTGTATCATGGCGGCCTGATCCACATGAATTACGGCGGGCTGGACCCGGCCCGCTACCATGCCGGGCTGCTGGCAAAGGCGCTGGAGGCGGGGGTGATGGTACTGCCCCAATGCGGCGTGGAGGCGATGGACGAGCGGCCGGGCGAGGTGACGCTGCGCACCGCGCATGGCAGCATCACGGCTGCGGATGTGGTGCTTGCCACCAACGGCTACACTTCCAAGGCGACGCCCTGGCATCGGCAGCGGGTGATCCCGATCGGCAGCTACATCATTGCCACCGAAGAGCTGCCGGAGCAGGTGATAAACCGCCTCTTCCCGCACAACCGGATGCATTGCGACAGCCGCCGCGTGATCTACTACTACCGCGCCTCGCCTGACAGGAAGCGCGTGCTCTTTGGCGGGCGCGCGGCGGCAGGTGAGGCCGGGGCAGTGGTGGCGGCCCAGCGGCTGCGGGCCGAGATGGTGCGGCTGTTTCCCGAGCTGGAGAGCGCGAAGATCACCCATAGCTGGATGGGCTTCGTCGCCTTCACCTTCGACAAGCTGGCCCATACAGCAGACCGGGGCCGCATTCGCCATGCCATGGGCTATTGCGGATCGGGCGTTGGTATGGCCTCTTACCTCGGCATGAAGGCGGGGCTCAGGGTGCTGGGCGATCCGGGAGGAGATACCGCGATGACGGCACCAGACTTCCCGACGCGCCCGCTCTACACGGGCGACCCATGGTTTCTGCCCGCTGCGGTTGCAAGCTATCGCCTGCTGGATCGCCTCGGTTTGTAACGGCTGTGTATCGGTTTGCCAGGATGCGCGAAATGGACCTTTCGGACCAAACCATTCTGGGCTTCACTCGACGTCAGGCCTGCGCGAGACGGGCCAAAGCATTCAACAAACGACCCCAACCGGAGGATCAGACATGAAACCCACCATCCGCGCCCTGCTTGCCGGAACCGCCATGGTTCTGGCCGGGGGCACCGCCAGCGCCGAAACGCTGCGCCTGCTCACCTGGGGTGGCTATGCCCCGGAAGACGTGATTGCCGCCTTTGAAGAAGAATACCCGGATATCGACGTCGAGGTGACGCTCTCGAACAACGAAGAGATGGTGGCCAAGTTGCGCGCCACCGGTGGCACTGGGTTTGACCTTGCCCAGCCGAGCCATGACCGGGTTTATGCCGCGCAGGTGGAATACAACATCTACAAGCCGCTCGACCTCTCCAAGATCGACACCGACAAGATGACGCCGAACCTGCTGGACGGCGTGAAGGCAAACACCACGATCGAGGGCGAGGTTTACTCGGTGCCGCACCAGTGGGGCACGTCGGGCATCATGGCCAACATGAAGGAAGCGCCCGATGCCACCGGCTGGGCCGACCTGTGTGACGAGAAATACGCCGGCCGCACTTCGATGCGCCTGCGCCGCACGATCCTTCTGGGCACCGCTTTCGGCATGGGGATGGATCCTTTCGCGCTTTATAGCGACCCGGAAGGATACCAAGACATGCTCGACCAGGTCACCGAGAAGCTGATCGCCTGCAAGAGCGTCATCAAGACTTACTGGAGCGGTGGCGATGACCTGAGTGCGCTGATGCTTTCGGGCGAGGTTGTGCTGTCGGAGACGTGGGACTCCACCGCCTTCAAGCTCTACGGCGAGAACCCCGACATCGTTTTCGTACCGCCGGAAACCGGGGCGCTGGCGTGGATCGACACCTTCACCATCCCGCGTGGCGGTGAGGCCGATGACGCGGCTTACAAGTGGATCAACTTCGTGCTGCGGCCCGAGATCACCCAGATGATGTCGGCCTCCACAGGCGCCATCGCGGCTGTGCCCGATGGCATCGACCTGCTGCCGGAAGACAAGAAGGCGGCTGTGTCTGCGGCGTTCGACCAATCCGACATCGACAACCTCAAGTTCTTCGCCAACATCCCGCCGGGGATCGAAGACATGGAAGGCCTGGCGCTGGAGCGCATCAAGGCCGCCAACTGAGGACAGAGGGCCGGGGTGCGTGCGCTCTGGCCCTTTATCGACCGGGTTGAGCGTTGCATCGCGCGGACTCAAGGCGAAGCCGCCGCGCAGCGCCGACCCGCCCCCCGGGGCGGCGCTTGGGTGACGTTGGCGCTTTCCTCCTCGGGAAGATGACACGATAACCATAAAGCGCACCCGAATTGCCGTTGCAGCGCCACCCCGCGGGTCGGCGCAGCCCGGCTCCGGACCACAGGAAGACCCGCCCATGCATGACCTGAGCTGCACTGATCTCACCAAGAGGTTCGGCACTTTCACCGCCGTTTCCGACGTGTCGCTCGACATTCCTTCGGGCTCGTTCTTCTCGATCCTTGGGCCATCGGGCTGCGGCAAGACCACGCTGATGCGGATGATTGCCGGGTTCGAGAACCCCTCAGCGGGGGATATCCGGATCAAGGGCGAAAGCGTGCTGGCGTTGCCGCCGAACAAGCGCAACGTGAAGATGGTATTCCAGCATCTCGCGCTCTTTCCGATGATGACGGTGGGCGAAAACATCGCCTACGGCCTGCGCTGCCGCAAGGAACCCAAGCACGAGATCGGCCCCAAGGTGGCCCGCGTGCTGGAGCGTGTGGGCCTGCCGGGTAACGAAGACAAGAAGATCGACCAGCTTTCTGGCGGCCAGAAGCAGCGGATCGCCATCGCGCGCTGCATGGTGCTGGAGCCTGACGTGCTGCTGCTCGACGAACCGCTGGGCGCGCTCGACCTCAAGCTGCGAGAGCACATGAAGATCGAGCTGAAGCAGCTTCAGCACCAGTTTGAGACCACGTTCCTCTACATCACGCATGACCAGTCGGAGGCGCTGGTGATGTCTGACAACGTGGCGGTGATGAACGCCGGGCGCTTCGAGCAGATCGGTGCACCGAAAGACCTTTACGATGCGCCCGCGAGCGGCTTTGTCGCCGGCTTTGTCGGCGACGCGACGGTGCTCGAGGGCAAGCTGGGCGAGGTGCGCGGCAGCCAGGGCCGGGTGGTGCTGGAAGGCGGGCAGGAAGTGGTTGGCTCCGTCTCTGATAGTAGCACCACGGGTGACACTGTAGAGGTGTTCCTGCGGCCCGAAGCGCTGCGGCTGGGGGACGGTGAACCGGGGTGCCGCCTTGGTGGCACCGTCGACAGCCTGCTCTTCAACGGGGCCTCCAGCCGCATCCTCGTGCGCACCGGGCGCCACCTCATCGAGGTGGCCGACCCCGAACAGCGCAGCGGGGTCAGCGAGGGCAGCACGGTGAACGTGTGCTGGAGCGCCGACCGCGCGCGCATCTTTGCCCGGCGGCCAGACGGAGGGGCCATTGTATGAGCCGCGACGCGGGCCGTCTTTCGCTGATCCTGCTCTTCACGCCATTCGCGCTGTGGATCGCCCTGCTGATCATCCTGCCCCAGCTTGGCATCGGCTATGTGTCGATCCGAGAGAAGGTGGGGATCAACCAGTATGAATACGGGTTCAAGAACTACGTCGATTTCATCACCGAGCCGGTCTATCGCAACACGCTGCTGCGCACCGCATGGATGAGCATTCTCGTCACCGCGCTGGCGCTGATCATCGGCTTTCCCATCGCTTGGTATATCGCCAAGATCGCCCGCGAACGCTCCCGCGCCGCACTATTCCTGATGTGCCTCATCCCGCTCTGGGTTTCCGACCTTGTGCGCGCCTACGGCTGGATCGTGCTGCTGCGCGAGACCGGGGTGATTTCGATGACACTGGTGAAATGGGGCATCATCAGCCAGCCCATCGAGATGCTCTACAACGATATGACGGTCATCATCGGACTCGTCTACACGGTCATCCTCTTCATGATCGTGCCGCTGGTTTCGACCCTTCAGGGCATGGATGACGCGCTGCTGGAGGCTGGGTACAACCTCGGCGGCTCCCGCGTCACCGTCTTCCGCCGGATCATCGTGCCCTATGCCATGCCGGGCATCGTGGCGGGCTGCATCATCACCTTCATGCTGACGGCGGGCAGCTACCTCACGCCGATCCTGCTGGGTGGCAAGAACTCGAGCTGGTTTACCGAACAGATCTACAACCAGTTCATCACCCGGTATAACTGGGAGAGCGGCTCGGCCTTTGGCGTCTCGCTTCTCGTCTTCACCTCATTCGTGGTCTGGGCCGGGCTGCGGCTGACCGGGCAGAGCCTGGCGACCACCGTGGCGAAGGAGTAGGCGGATGCAGGGGTCCCGCAGCCTGATGACGCTCTACCGCGCCTATGTGGTGGTCTTCTTCCTCTACCTCGTCGCGCCGCTCGTCGCGGCGGGTGTCTTCGCCTTCAATGACAGCATGTTCCCCTCGCTGCCCTGGAACGGCTTCACATGGGATTGGTTCTTCTCGCCCAACGAGCCCAAGCTTGGCCTCTTCCACGACGACCGGCTGCTGCAGGGGCTTGGCAACTCGCTCTACATCGGCGTCATCGTCGCCGCGCTATCGGTGGCGGTGGGCACCTGCAATGCCTTCCTATTCGTGCGCAAGGACTTCCGCTTCAAGAGCGCACTTTACGTGCTGATGGTGGTGCCGCTGGTGATTCCGGGGGTGATCCTCGGCATCTCGATCCTCGTGCTGGCCTCCACCATCGCGGGCCTTGCCGACCAATGGTTCGGGGTGTTCCTCACCTCGCTCCGTCCCGGCATCCCGCTGGTGGTGATGGGGCAATTCTCATTCCTCGTCACCATCACCTCGCTGGTCATCATCGCGCGGCTGGAGAAGTTCGATATCTCGCTGGAGGAAGCGGCGCTGAACCTCGGCGCCTCGCGCCCGCGCACCCTGCTGACGGTCACGTTGCCCTTCCTCTTCCCGGCGATGTTCTCGGCCTTTGTCGTGGCCTTCCTCGTCAGCTTCGAGAACTTCAACACCACGCTCTTTCTCGTCGGCTCAGACTCCCCGCTTACGATCACCATGTACGACCGGATGGTGAAGGCAGGCTCCACCCCGGTGCTAAACGCCACCTCCGTAGTGCTGATGCTGGGCTCCGGCTTGCTGGCCCTGCTCTCGGTCTTCGCGCAGCGGCCAAAGAAGCAGGCATGAGTTACTCGAAGTAGGTGTAGCCGTTCATCGAATTGCGGAAGGCCTCGATCAATTCGCGGCCTTCCCGTGCATCGATCCCGCCATCGGATATGGCCGCATCCACCCGCTTGCGGAAACCGTCCGTAATGTTGCGCGTGTTGTATTCGACGTAGCTCAGCACCTCGCTGATGGTATCTCCTTCCAGCTCTTCCACCAGATCAAAGCCGCCATCATCGCGCAGCGTGATGGTGGCCACGTTGGTATCGCCGAAGAGATTGTGCAGATCACCGAGCGTTTCCTGGTAAGCGCCGACGAAAAAGGTGGCGAAGTGATAGCGTTCCCCCTCCTCCACGGCGTGAACCGGAAGGGTTGAGGCCGTGCCATCCGCGAGGATGAACCTGTCGATCTTGCCGTCGCTGTCACAGGTGATATCGGCCAGAATTGCGCGGCGGTCTGGCACCTCGTTCAACCGTTGCAGCGGCACCAGCGGGTGCAGCTGGTCGATCGCCCAGACATCGGGGAGGGACTGAAAGAGCGAGAAATTGCAGTGGAGGATGTCGGCAGTGCTGTCGAGTTGGTCGAGGATCTCGGCCGAGCCGCCGGGGGATTCGGCGATGTCATGGATGCGGGACATGAGCCACAAATAGATGCGTTCGCCCCGGGCTACCTCTCGCAGGCCAATCGCGCCGCGACGGAACATCGCGCGCAGCTCGTTGCGATAATAGCTGGCGTCGTTGATGCACTCTTGCAGGCGTTTCGGCTCGAGATAGGCGGTGATGGCGGCGAGGTCCGAGACAAGGTGATGGTCGCCCGGCTCGGGCTCCGGCGCGCTCTCCACGTCGTAGCGGGTTGTTTCCAGCACGTCGAAGACAAGCGCGGCAGACAGGGCCACCACGCCGCGCCCGCTTTCTGTGACCAGCGTGGGGTGTGCCGCGCCAGCCTCGTCCATCGCGTATTTCACCGTTTCCACAATGTTGGAGCAGTATTCCGGCACCGAGTAATTCACCGAGGATTCGGTGGCGCGCGCCTCGCCGGTGTAGTCGATGCCAAGGCCCCCGCCGAGATCAAGGTGGGTGAGGGGCACGCCTTCGGCCAGCAGTTCGGTGAAGTAGCGGCAGGCCTCCGAGGCGGCGCGGCGCACGTCGTTCACATCGGGGATCTGGCTTCCGAGGTGGCTGTGCTGGAGCGTGAGGCAATGCAGGAGGCCAGCCGCCTTCAGCTTTTCAACTGCCGTTACCAGCTGTTCGGAATTGAGGCCGAAGGCCGACCGATCCCCCGAGGAGGCCGCCCAGGCGCCGCCGATCTGGTTGGTGAGCTTGATTCGCACCCCGAGAAGCGGATCAACCCCCAGCTCCTTCGCAACGCGAATGGCGATGTCGACTTCGTTGAGGGATTCCAGCACGATATAGGTATTGAACCCGGCTTTCCGCGAAAGCGTGGCGAGGCGCACAAACTCTTCGTCCTTGGTGCCGTTGCAGACAATGAGCGCCTCGGGGGCCAGTGGCTGGCCCAAAGCGATGACCAACTCGGGCTTTGAGCCTGCCTCCAGCCCGTAGCCCATGGGTGCGCCATATTCGACCAGCCGCCGCACCACTTGCTCCTGCTGGTTCACCTTTATGGGAAACACGCCGCGGTAGCTGCCGCCGTAGCCGGCCTTCCGGATGGCCTCGGCGAAGCTGCCGGTCACGCGGTGCAGGCCATATTGCAGGAACTGAGTCACGCGGAGGAGCACAGGCGTCTGAATGCCGCGCTCCGACAGGGTGCTGACCACGCCGGGCAGGCTGACAGGCTTTGCATCGGGCGAAAATGGATTCACCAGGCCAATTTCGCCGCTGTCCAGCACCTCGACAAGGCCGCGGCCCCAGCGGTTGACACCGTAAATGGCGTGGGGGGCGGGGGTCTCTTCGGGGTTGGTCACAAGGGGCTCCTCCGGCTGCGAGTGCTTTGTGCCGGATGGTAGAGCATGGGCGCGGGGCTGCAACGGGTCAGCCGGCGCGATCGAGCGATTGGGGCCGATGTGGCAGGGTGAAGTGGATGATGGTGCCCTCGGACACCTCCGGATCGCACCATATGCGCCCGCCGTGTCGATCCACGATCTTGCGGCATGTGGCGAGGCCGAGGCCGGTGCCTGGGATGGAGGCGGACACGGGCAGGCGCTTGAAGGGCAGGAAGATGGTTTCCCGGTGCTCGGGCGGCACCCCGACACCTTGGTCGGCCACTTCGAAGTGCAGGCCTTCGGGCCCCTCGCGGCAGCGCACATTGATCCGCGGCGGGGACTGTCCGGCGTATTTGATCGCGTTGCCAACAAGGTTTTGCAGCAGCTGGACGATTTGCGGAGTACGACAGCGCACCATGCCGTCTGCATCGCAGGTGATCCGTGCCTCGGTGCGCTCGATTTCGGCGAGCAGCACTTGGCAGGCCTCCTCGACAAGAACGGCGGCATGCACGACTTCCTCATCGGTCTCGGAATCGTAATGGATATGACCGGCGAGGCTGTTGACGAGGTCATGCAGCCGGTCGGCGGACTTGCCAATGAGCTCCACATCTCGGTTGATTTCTTGCGCGGCGCCCCCGGCGATGTCTTCCTGCAGCTTCTCGACCAGAAAGCGCATGGAGCGGATCGGGGCCTTGAGATCGTGCACAAGGACTTCCGAGAACATCGAGAGATCTTCGCGCTTCTCATCCAATTGCCAGCGCATCCGCGCCAACTTGCAGCCGGTCTTGATCACGCGGTCGAGTGCAGCGGGAGAGAGATTGCGCTTGGGAAGGTAGTCGATCGCGCCGCGCCGGATCGATTCCTTGGCAATTTCCTCGTCGCCCTGGCCCGTCATCATGCAGATGGCGGCACGCGGCCAGCGCTGGGCCAGCTCCGTGATCAGCTCTACACCGCTGGTATCGGGCAACATGTAGTCCAGAAAGATCATGTCGGGTTCGGCCAGGTTGCGGTTCATGGCCTCGGCGCCGGTTGGTGCTTCCTGCGTTTCGGAGGGCTCCTGTCGCTGGCTGATCAGGCGTCGCAGCAGCTTGCGGTCACCGGCATCATCGTCAATTACCAGAAACGTTTGCACCATCATGACACCTTCAAACCTTGGTCAGCGGCGCTGAGCAGGACATGTCTGGTAGCACGACGATGCGCCAGAAATGCTCGACCGTGTTGATCAGTTCGAGAAAGTCGGCCCCGGCGCGCCCCTTGATGATGTAGCCCGCCACATTCTGATCGTAGGCACGAAACACGTCTGTCTCGTCCTCCGATGTGGACAGCATGAAAACGACGGCACGGTTCAGGCGGGGGTCTGAACGCAGTTTGGCGAGAAATTCGTGCCCGTTCATACGGGGCATGTTGATGTCGAGCAGCAGCACGTACTGTTCGGGAGGTGGTGTTGGCCCCTCGCCACGCAGAAACGCCAGCGCCTCCACCCCGTCGCGCAGACGGTGGATCGGGTTGGCGATGTGGGACTTCTTGAGTGCGCGAACAACTGCTTTTGCGTCGCCATCATCGTCCTCGATGAGAACGAGATTGAGCATCTGCTGCCGTGTCTCGGGTATGCGTCGGTGGACGGCGTTCATGCAGCGATCTCCCTGTCGTGTGTGTCAATGGGGTGCGGCCAGATCAGCCGGAACAAGGTGCCGCGGGTTCCGTCCGACTGCAGTTCGATTTCGCCACCGACAACCTCGACGTGCTTGCGCACCATCGCCAGACCCATTCCGCTGCCTTCTACCTCGTCGCGGGGGCGCAACGTCTGGAAGATCTGGAACACGTTCTCGTGGAACTCGGGCGCAATGCCGGGGCCGTCGTCTTCCACCGTTATTTCCCAGGCGGAGGGACGGGGCACCATGGTTAGGCGCACAGTGCCTTCAGAACGGTCATGATGTTTGAAGGCGTTGCTGACGAGATTGGTCACCACCAGCTGGAGCGGCATCCGGGGTAGGGTCACGCCATCCCATGGCCCCTCGACCTCCAGCCGCATGCCTTCGGGGATCAGAAGCAGACCGCGCAACTCTTCGATGAAGACATGGCCGGGCACCGTCTCTTTCGACTGTGCGGTACGGCCGATGCGAGAATGTTCTAGCAGGTCGTTCAGCAGGCCTTCCATGCGCAGCGCCCGGCTCTGAAGCAGCTCGAGGCTTTCTCGGGTGTCCTCGGTGAGGTGGGGTTCCAGATCATCCGCGAGCCAGCCTGCGGCATTCTGGATCACGCGGAGCGGGGCCTTCAGGTCATGGCTGGCGACATAGGCAAACTGGTCGAGTTCCTCGTTGGAACGGCGCAAGGCTTCGACCAGCGCGTTCACGCGGTCTTCGGCGGCACGGCGCACCGAGATGTCGCGCACGAGGCCGATGAACTTGATCTCGCCGTCCAGTTCGGCGCGGCTGACGGAAATTTCAATCGGCAGGCTGCGTCCGGATTTGTGGCGCCCGTGGATCTCGCGGTTCCCGGCCATGCGCACACCCGTCGAACCGACTCGGGAAGCGGCGACATGAGACTGGTGCCGGGCGGCAATGTCCTCGAACATGAGCACGGTGAGCGGCTGCCCCTTCAGCTCTTGGGCGCTATAGCCAAACATCTTCTCCGCCTCCGGGTTGATATCTTCGATATGGCCGTCGCCGGATATCGTGATGAGCCCGTCGGCCACGTTACGCACTGTCCATTCCAGGCGTTCGTGGCTCTTGGCGACCTCGGCGCTGAGGTCTTCGAAGCGTTGTGAAAGCTCCGCGGCCAGAAACTGGGTGACAGCGCCGGCGAAGAGCGAGAGCAGAACCGTCATCAGGGTGTGGCGGATCACGAGGCCAGCAATGGCGCCGGTGATCGGGGTGGATGTGCCAAACGTCAGCACCCCGAATTGCACCGAGAGAGGCTGATGGCTGGCGAACGGCACCACGTGGAGGTAGGCGGTTTTGTCATCGATCTGGGCAAATCCGTTTCGCCCCAGTTCGCTGCCGAGCGCCTCGGCGTGCGGCAGCGGAACATAATCGGGGTCGGTGTGGTGGAACAGCCGGGGGTTGCGCTGCCCCAGTTCGTAGAGCAGGTAATCTCCCTCGCTGTTCACGACGGCAATCTTCTGGTCCGGTAACACCTCGGGGCGGACGGATTTAAGTAGCTCTTCGTAATCTGCATTGATCACGATTGCGCCGAGCAGCCGTCCTTCGGCGTCATGAAGGGGATGGATGAGGCGGATCGTCACCGGGCCACCGTCTCGTTTTCCTCGCTCCCGGTTGTAGGTGACGCGAGAGAAATATGGTGCGGATCCGGCATCCGTTTTCAGGCGCGCGAGGTAAGGCTCGCCCCCCTTTCGTTGCAGTTCACTGTCGGGAACGCGGGTGACCTTGCCGTTTCGCCCGTCAACGCGCACCGCTTCGCGCCAACCGTCGGCTGCAAGGATCAGCCTCAGCTGAACGTAGTGCGGCCTCGCTTCGAGCTTGTTTGAGAAAAGGGTGGCGAGCCTGTTTTCCCACTGGGTGAGCGTTGAGGCATCTTCCGGGTCAATCCCGTCGGGAGCGGCGAGCGACCGTTCGATCCCTCGTATCGGCGGATAGTTGGCCAGAATGGTGCCGTCTGTTTCCATCGCTTCGAACACGCCCGAGATCTGTTCGGCATAGAACTGGGCCCGCTGCGCCAGTTCTCGCTCCTCGGCGCGCAGGGCATCGGCCCGCGTCGTCAGCACGTGGTAGGCGCCGTAGAGCGCGCTCACCGCGATGACCATGCCGACAGCAAGGAGCGTGAGCCGTTGGGTGAGCCGCTCGGCGGAAGGCTGAGTTTTTGTCTGCCGTGCGTTCCTCATTGGCCCTCCGGCCGAAATGACGCCCAACTATCCCGCCGTGTTGACGAGCTTGATGTTGCGGGTGGCTTCCAGCTTGCTCTGCTCGACGAGGGTCATCAGGTCATCGAGGAAAACGACGAGATCCTTGCATCCGCGCTCCAGCGTGGTGATGTGCTCGTCGCTGCCGGGCTCCACCTCGCCCGCACGCAGCTTGCGGATGTGGGACAGGGTGCCCGAGAGAATCTCTCGCATCTCCGGCCCGCAGGAGGTGAGAAAATGCGAGATTGTGCGTTTCATCTGTTGCTGGAAGTTGCGGGCATCCGAGATCGAAGCATAGAACATGCGCCGCTCGAAGGCCGAGACCATGGACTTGCGCAGGTTGTCGACAGAGAGTTCCTCCTTCACGAGGTAGTCGGCACAGCCCCGGCGCATGGCCTCCACGGCAATCGCGCGGCGGGTGACGGAGGTGAGCATGATCGGAATTACCTGCGCCTGTTCCTCGTGGCCCAAAAGCACCTTGAGCGCATCGAGGCCGGTTTCCATCCCGAGGTTGTAATCGATGAAGGCGACATCGAACGGGGTGTCGAGCTTTTCGCGCATTTCCGCGATCGAGTAGGCCTCGGTTACCTCAAGGTCGAGCCCGGCACGCTCGCAAACGCGCTGGAGCCGGAGGTGATCGATATCGTCATCATCGAGCACGAGCGCCCTGAGACGAGAGGGAATAGCGGTATCCGCGGCGGGCGCGGGAAAGGGGATTGGCTGCGTCGACATGGGCGCGCTCCTGCATCAGGTGGCAAGCGATTGATCCTGACTGTAGGGAGCGCGGCGTTAATATTCGGTTGCCACTTTGGGCCTTCCAGTCTCGACTTTCTCTAAATCTCGCCACAGTTTGCCCGCCAGTGTCATCTGCGTGTTGCCGGAAAGCCGGAGGGTCGGGCCCGTGAGCGAGTTCAGCCGATATGCAATCTATTACGCCCCACCCGAGGGGCCGCTGGCCGATTTCGGGGCGGCCTGGCTGGGCTGGGATGCGCTCGCCGCAAGGACGGTGATGCAGCCTCCCGCCCCCGGGTTGGACATGGGCGCGATCACCGAGGCGCCCCAAAAATACGGCTTTCATGGCACCATCAAGCCGCCGTTCCGGCTGAAGGAAGGCCGCCGCCCGGAGGAGCTGGCGGCGGCACTGGCCGGGCTCTGCGCAGATGCCAAGCCGCCCGAGATTCAGGGGCTGAAATTGTCGCGCATCGGTGGGTTTCTGGCGCTGGTGCCAGTGGGTGAAGGCACTTCGCTCACCGCGCTGGCCGGGCGCGTGGTGGAGGAGATCGATGGCTTTCGGGCCCCGCCTGGTCGGGATGAGCTGGCGCGCAGGCGCGGCACGGGGCTTTCGCCGCGCCAGGATGCCCTGCTGCTGCGCTGGGGCTACCCCTACGTTATGGAGGAGTTTCGCTTTCATGTCACCCTTACGGGCAAGCTCACCGCTTCGCAGGCCGAGGCGACGGAGGAGGTGTTGAAGGAAAGGCTTGTGGGCCTTCTGCCTGCGCCTTTCATCGTTGGTTCGCTTTGCCTTTTTGGTGAGCGGGCCAGGGATGGCCGGTTTCAACTCGTGCGCCGGGTGCCCTTGGGCGGCGGCCCAGAGGGCTGATGCACGAGCGGCAGACCGTTCAATCCAACGTGCGGCGGAATCGGGCCAGAGTCACCAGCGTGAGCAAGGCGGCGAAGATGCCGAGTGCGGCCAGAGGCGCCGCGACATCTGCAAGATCCGCGCCCTTCAGCATCACCCCGCGCACCAACCGGAGGAAGTGCGTGAGGGGGAAGACCTCACCCAGGTACTGCGCCCAAAGCGGCATGCCCCGAAACGGGAACATGAAGCCGGACAGCAGCAGCGAGGGCAGAAAGAAGAAGAACGTCAGCTGCATTGCCTGCATCTGGGTGCGCGAAACGGTGGAAATCAGGTAGCCCAATATCACCAGCGCCAGCACGAAGACGAAGACCCCGAAGAGCAGCAGTGACAGGCTGCCGACGAAGGGGATGGAGAACATCGCCCGCGCCGCCAGGAGCACCACGGCCACCTGTACCGCGCCAACGATAAGATAGGGCACGATTTTGCCCAGCATGATCTCCAGCGGCGTGGCCGGCATCGACAGCAGGTTTTCCATCGTGCCGCGCTCGGTTTCGCGGGTGAGCGCCATGGAGGTCATCATCACCATGGTGAGTTGCAGGATGACGCCCAGCAGGCCGGGCACGATATTGTATTGGGTGATGCCCTCGGGGTTGTAGCGGCGGTGGACGGCGACCCGGAGCTGAGTGGCGGCGCGTTGAGCCGCCTCGGCCTCTTGCCCCGTCTCGCGTAGCAGCGCGTCAGCGGCGACCTCGCTGAGCGTCGAGATGGCCCCGGACGCCACTGAAGGGTCTGACGCGTCAGCCTCGATCAGGATGGTCGGGTGATCGCCCCGTGCGACGCGGCGGCCAAAGTCTGAAGGCACCGTCACCACGAAGGCGACGTCGCCGCGCGCGATCATCCGCTCGGCCTCGGCCGCTGAGGCGTCGGGCGCGATGAAACGGTAGTAGTCGGTCAGCTCCAGCGCGGTCACCATGGCCCGCGTGTAGCGGTCCTGCGTGGGGGCGACGAGGGCGGCGGGCAGCTCTTTCGGGTCGGTGTTGATGGCGAAGCCGAAGAGCACAAGCTGCATCAGCGGCACGCCCAGCATCATCCCGAAGGTTAGCTTGTCACGCCGCATCTGGATGCTTTCCTTGGCGATCAGCGTGCCCAGTCGGGCGAGAGAGAAGAGCCGCGATATCATTGCATGTTGTCCGCGCTTTCGGACATCAAACGGATGAACACGTCTTCCAGCGAAGTCTCGGAAGCGGTGAGGGTGCAGCCGGTGTCCGCTGCGACCCTCTCGGCCGAGGCTCGCAGCGCTGCGCCATCCCGGCCCACCACGTGCAGATCGGCGCCGAAATGGGCGACCTGCTCGACACCTTGCGCCCCCTTCAGGCGCGCACCCGCCTTCGAGGTCTGTGCCGATGTGCCGGTTAGAAGAAGCGTCGTCAGCCCCGCCTCTGCCACCACCTCTTCCACCGTGCCTCGGGCCACCAGCGTGCCGTAGGCGATGTAATTGATCCGGTGGCAGCGCTCGGCCTCGTCCATGTAGTGGGTGCTTACCAGCACCGTCAGCCCCTTCGCCGCCAGCGCATGGATCTCGTCCCAGAACTCGCGACGCGCCTTCGGGTCCACCCCGGCGGTGGGTTCGTCGAGCAGCAGAAGATCGGGCTTGTGCATGATGCAGGCGGCCAGGGCGAGGCGCTGTTTCCAGCCGCCCGAAAGGGACCCGGCCAGCTGCTTGCGGCGCGAATGCAGGCCAAGGTCTTGCAACGTTTCCTCCACAACCTTCCGGGCGCGCTTCAGCCGGTAGAGTCCGGCAACGAAGCGCAGGTTCTCCTCGATCGTCAGGTCTTCGTAGAAGCTGAACCGCTGGGTCATGTAGCCCACCTTCAGCTTGATCCGCCGTGCCTCCTTGCGAATGTCGTGGCCCAGCACGATGCCCTCGCCGGCGTCGGGCGTGAGCAGCCCGCACATCAGGCGGATCGTGGTTGTCTTGCCCGAGCCGTTGGGGCCGAGGAAGCCCGCGATTTCGCCGCGCTGGACGGTGAGCGATACGTCGTTCACCACCGTCTTGTCGCCAAAACGCTTGGTGAGGCCTTTCACCGAAATGGCGGGCTCGGCGCTCATTCTCTCACCTGCGCAGGCAGGTCCACGTCCACGATCTGGCCGGGCTTCAACCGCGTGCCCTCATCGGGACGGGCCTCGACGAGATAGACCAGCTTCTGGCGGTTCTCGAGCGAGTAGATGACGGGCGGGGTGAACTCCGGCCCATCGGCCACGTAGTTGACGGTTGCCGCCAGCCCGGCCTCGCACCCATCGCAGTTGACCGTGAGCCGTGACCCGGGCGCGATCTGCGACACGGCGGTTTCGGGCACGTAGAGGCGCAGCTTCACCGCGCCGTCGCCGAGGAGTGAGAGAACCGGCGCCGATGGGCCTGCGTTCTCTCCGGCAATGCGGATGATGTCGGTGATCTGGCCTGCGACGGGCGCGGTCAGGCGACGCTGCGCCAGGGCCCATTCAGCCTGATCCCGGGCAGCCTTCGCGCCCTCTACCTGCGCCTGTGCCGCGGCGATCTCCTGAGCGCGGGCGGGCAGGCGGGCCACGGAGAGCTGCGCCTCGGCCTCGGCCACGGCAGCACGGGCCACCTCTGCGGTGGTCGCCGCATCATCGCGCTGGGCCGAGGTGGCCGCGCCGCGCTCGGCCAGTTGCGCCATGCGGCCTGCCTCACGCTCGGCCTCTGCCTCTCGTGCACGGGCGGAGGCAAGGGTGGCCTCCAGCACTTTCATTTCTTCCGGGCGCTTGCCCTCGGTGAGATTGGCCAGCTGGTTTTCCGCCTGTGCCAGCGCCGCCTCGGCCTGGGCCAGTGCGATTTCGGCATCGCGGCTTTCCATCTCTACCAGCAGGTCTCCTTCGGCCACGCGATCCCCGCGCGTGACCTCGACCGCGCGGATCTGGGCCGAGGCGATGGGAGCGACAAGGGTGTATTCCCCCTCGACGTAGCCGGTGGCGAAGGGCAGCGCCGGAGCGCAGGCGGTGAAAAGGGCGGAGACGACGGGGATGGCGCAGACGAAGCTCATGAGCTGCTCCTTTCAAGCGCGGCATGGAGGTGTTCGGCCAGCGTGTCGGCGATCGCTTCGGCTTCGGCAGGGCCCGCGACGTTCCAGCCCATGCGGCGCAACACGAAGGCGCGGTTGATGCGGAAATAGACGATTCCGCCAACGAAGGCGAAGACGGCAAGCCGCGTGCGCTCGCTCTCCGCAGGCTGGCCTGTTGCGACGCCCCACAGGTGGCAAAGCATCCGGTGGCGGGGTTCGAACAGGCGGGAATAGAGCGTATCCGATGCCCCAGCCGCTTCGGTGAGAACGCGCAGGACGAAAGGCACGTTTTCCCCGGCTTCGTCGTCTGTGAACATGTAGGTCACCGCGCGGCGCAACAGGGCCTCAAGCGCGTCCCGCGCCGTCTGCTGTGAGGCGGTCGCAGCGATTGGCAGTTCCGAAACGCGGCTCATCCTTCGCGCGACCTCCTCCACGCAGGCGTCATGCAAACCGGCCTTGCCGCCGAAGTGGTAGGCGATGGAGGCCACGTTGGTGCCCGCCTCTGCAGCGATCGCGCGGGTGGAGGTGGCGGCATAGCCTGCCTCTCCAAATAGCTTCAGCGCCGCCGAGATGAGGGCCTTGTGAGTCGGGTGGCTATCCATACTCCCAATTAATCAAACGATTGATTGAAATCAAGCTGCGCTTGTAGCCGGTTGCCTCAAGGCATAGAGCGGGCGCATGGAACGGAGGCGCATATGCTGGGCAATTCACCTGATCTGATCACCCAAGTCCGGGGGCGCTTTGCCCATGTCGAGAGTGATCCCTTTTCCGGCGAGCGGATATTCTTCGAGAACGCGGGTGGTGCGTTGACGCTGAATTCGGTGGTGGAAACCTCGGCAAGGTTCGCCGCCATCCCCGACAACCAGGGGCGCGACAACCCGGCGTCGGCCTATCTCGTCGATGTCATCGCGAAGGCCCGCGCCGACGCGCAAACCTTTTTCAACGCGCCCGCCGGCGGGCAGGTGGTGGTGGGCGAAAGCGGCACCGAATTGCTGTTCCGTCTTGCACGCGCGGCCTGTGCGGGACAGGCGCCCGGAAAGGTCGTCAGTTCCACGTTGGAGCACCCGGCAAGCCGCTCCGCCGCAGCGCTCGGCGCGGAGGCCGCCGGGCTGGAGCACGTGGTGGTGGCGCATGACGACGCCACCGGCACCATCGGGCCGGAGGCTTATGCCCTGGCCATGACGCCGGATGTGCGCGTGGCCACCATTGTTCACGCGTCACCGGTGACCGGAATGGGAATGGATGTGGCCGCCATCGCGGGCGCAATCCGCGCCGTCGCGCCGGAGTGCCTGATCCTCGTCGATGGCATACAGCACGCCGCACACGGCCACGTGGATGTTGCCGCAGCGGGCGTCGATGGATACGTCGTATCGCCCTACAAGATGTTCTCGCGACACGGCTTCGGCCTCGCATGGATCTCCGAGCGGCTCGCGGCGCAGCCCCATGATACGCTCAAGGGCGGCGGCGCGTGGGAGTTGGGCACGCGCGACACCGGGGCCTATGCCACCTTCTCGGATGTGGTGGATTATTTTTGCTGGCTGGGTGAAGCGCTGGGCGAGGCGGGCGACACGCGGGCGAAGATCGAAGCCGCCGCTGCGGCGATCCACGCGCATGAAACGGACCTGACGAACGCCATGCTGCACGGCACCGGCAACCAGAAGGGGCTGGCAGAGCTTGAGGGCGTGACCATTCTTGGCGGTGTGGACAACCCGGCACGAGAGGGGCTGGTTTCTCTCACGTTGGAGGGGCTGACCGCCGAGGAGCTGGTGAGCGCCCTGCGCGAACGCGGGATCCGCACCCACGCCCGCAAGGCAGATCATTACTCGGGCAACGTGCTCACCCCGCTGGGGCTGGCGGGCTGTTTGCGGGTGTCGATGTGCCACTACAACACAGAGGCGGAGGTGGCCGCCTTCCTCGCCGCCATGGCTGAGATCGCAGGGGCGGCCTGACGCACGCTTTACGGGAATCGGCGCAACAGATACCATCTCAGGCATTGAATCGTCGATTTCCGAAAGTGATTACCCATGGCAAAGAAAATCCGCCTGTCGTTTGACGATGGCCCGAAGCCCGTTCCTGCGCTGACGAAGATCCTGAAGATCCTGGACGACAATCACGTCGTCGCAGATTTCTACGTGAATGGTGTCGAGATGGAGGATGCCGCCGGAAAGGCGGGTGCCCAGGCCATTCATGCAGGGCACCACAAGGTTGAAAACCACGCCTTCCACCACATCAAGCTGAGCCCGCTGCCCATCGAGACACTTCGGGAAGAGGTCAAGAAGAACCAAAAGATCATCAAGGATACGGTCGGCGTGCTTCCCACACGCCTGCGCCCGCCCTACGGCGACGGCATGTGGACGAACCCGAAAGATCCGGAGCTGTTGCAGGTGGCGCGGGAAGAAAATCTCACCATCACCCTCTGGCAGGTCGATACCGAAGATTGGAAGGTTCCGATGGCCGACAAATGGGATTGGGTGATGGGCGAGGTGAAGAAGCGGGCCACGAAAGACCTCAATGATGTGTTGATGCACGTGCTCGAGACCACGGCCCGCGATCTGCCGGAGCTGATCACGCGGCTGAAGGGCGAGGGCTATGAGTTTGGGTAAATGCGCGGCCCTTGTGCTTCTTGCGGCGCTGGCCCTCGCCGGGTGCCGCGAGGGGGATGGGCCAGCCGCCGAGCTTGCGGCGGCCGCGGAAAGCTTCCGTGACAACCGGGATGCCGCCAGCCTGGAGGCGGTCTCGGCCCGGATCGGGCCGGGCACGAAACGCTCGGAGGTGGAAGAGCTGATAGGCCCGCCCACCTACTCGCCGGTCGACGGCGTGGCGATGTATGCCTCCAACGACCGGCAGCAGGTGGGCGAGCGTGATCTTACCCTTGGCCTCATCATCGACTATCGCGATGCCGACGCAAAGCTGACCGACTCCGTCCAGACCATCAGCTATGGGCCGATAGGCGAGTAGCGCTGCCGCGGCCTGCGGCGAGCAGCCCGGCGGCCGCCAGCAGAAGGCCGACGCCGGTGAAGACGGTGCGCGCCTGGTTCCAGCGCTGCCACGGAGCCGAGTAGTCGGCCCAGATCGTGGAGGCGTCCGCCTCGATTTGCGCTGCTGTGACCTGCGCCAGCGCTTCGTTCATCGGCACGTTGACGGCCATGGTCAGGACCGTACCGCCAAAGAGCACGACCAGCCCCGAGAGTGTAAACAGAAGGGCCACCGCTTTGCCCTGCCCGGCCTTCCATGCCAGCAGTCCCGTGATCAGGAGCGCAGGGCCGGTGCCAAAGAAGCTGGGGGCGAACACGGCGTTACGGACAGAGGCGTTCATCGCCTGCATCGCGCGAATTGCGACGTCCGGCGAAGCCGCGTCGAGGCCCCACATGGTTGAGCAGACCCACGCATAGAAAAAGCCGAAGAGGCCGCCGCACAACAGAAGCGACAAGAGTGCGGAGATCCGGAAGAAGGCTGTCATGTCAATATCCGTATACATTGTTACGCTTGCGATAGAGCCGTAACCTGATATACGGTTTGGTGTCAACGGGAGTGTTTCATGCGAGAAGACAATCGGGCGCGGCGCCAAGCGCAGATCATGGAAGCGGCCTACCGCGTGCTGGGGGAAAAAGGCGCCACGGGCATGTCGATGCTCACCGTGGCCAAGGCGGCGCGGGCCTCCAACGAGACACTCTATAACTGGTACGGCGACAAGCTCGGCCTGTTCCGCGCCATGGCGGAGCAGAACGGTGCCGATCTCGTGGCGCAGCTGCAAGACGCTCTGGCAGAGGATGCCTCGCCGCTCGAAGCCCTCGACAGGATCGGCCCGGTCCTGCTCGAGTTGCTCACGGCCCCGCGCGCCGTCGCGCTCGCCCGCGCTGCTGCAAGTGACCCTTCGGGCGCGCTGGGTGCCTCACTGTCTGAGGTGGGGCGACATCGGGTGAAGCCGATGATCGAAGCCCTTTGCCAGAGGGCGCTGGACACGCGGGCGTTGAAAGGAGGCGACGCGAAAACGATCTGCGATACCTACCTTTCCCTGTTGCTGGGTGATCTTCAGATCCGGCGCGCGATCCACGCCGCCCCGCCGCCGGCCGCCACCGAAACCAGGGCCCGGTCTGACCGTGCGTTGATGCTGACCTGGCGCCTGTACGCACGGGAGTGAGCGCCGAAAATGCTGCGCCTGCAAAGGCTTGATTAAGGTCTGATACGACAAAAATCACTTGCCCGAAGCGGTTTGAATGCCAACTATGGCTTCAATACGGGGATAAAGCGCGGCACAGCGCAACGGCGGAAAACGCGCCGAAATCCACTCCGGAGGAGCGAGCAGCGAGATAATCGGCGGGTCCGCAAGAGGCCCCCTCGTGACCAACACCGGGAGGAAACTCAATGACCAAAGCACATATAAAACGCGGGCTTCTCGCGGCCACGGCGCTCACCCTTGGCGTGAGCGTGGCCGACGCTCAATCGATCCGATTCTGGACGACGGAGGAGCAACCTGAGCGGCTGGCGAAGCAGCAGGAAATGGCAAAGGCCTTCGAGGCGGAGACGGGCACGGCGGTGGAGGTGATTCCCGTCACCGAGTCCGATCTCGGCACACGTGCGACGGCTGCCTATGCCGCCGGAGACCTGCCCGATGTGATCTATCACACCATCCAATACACCCTACCCTGGGCCGAAGCCGGAATCCTCGATGCGGAGGCCGCGACTGAAGTTTTGGAAGAGCTGGGTGAGGATACCTTCGCCCCCGGCCCGCTCGCCATGGCCGCCTTTGAGGATGGCACAGCCGCCGTTCCGGTGGACGGCTGGACGCAGATGGTCGTCTATCGAAAGGATCTTTTCGAAGAGAACGGACTTGAGCCGCCCAACTCCTACGCCAACGTGCTGGCTGCGATCGAGGCGCTGCACAACCCGCCAGAGATGTACGGCTTCGTCGCCGCGACCAAGGTGGATGAAAACTTCATGTCTCAGGTGCTGGAGCATGTCTTCCTGGCCAATGGCGTGTCGCCGGTGAACGAAGAAGGCTTCGCCCCGCTCGACGTGGCCGCGACAACCGAAGTGCTCGACTTCTACAAGGCCATCGCCGAGGCCTCGCCGCCGGGCGAGCTGTTCTGGAAGCAGAGCCGCGAGCTTTACTTCGCCGGGCAGGCCGCGATGATCATCTGGTCTCCCTTCATCCTCGACGAGTTGGCAGGCTTGCGGGATGACGCCCCGCCCACGCTGACGGATGACCCGACCAGCGCCGAGCTGGCCTCCAAGACCGGGATCGTCACCACTTTCTCCGGCCCCTCCAATCCCGATGGCGCGGCCTGGGGCGATACCCGCTATTTCGGCATCACCTCCGATGCCGACACGGATGCCGCGATGGAGTTTGTGATGTACTCGATGGACCAGGGCTACATGGACACGCTTTCCATCGCACCCGAAGGCAAGTTCCCGACCCGGCGCGGCACGGCGGACGAGCCCGAGAAGTTCAAGACCGAATGGTCGATGCTGGAGGTTGGCGTGGACCGCAAGGCGGCCCTTTCGGATCTTTATGCGCCGGAGATGATCGACGAGATCGTCAACGGACTCAATGTGGCGCAGCGCTGGGGCGTTGAGGAAGGGCAGCTTTCGCTGGCCTCCAAGATGATCAACAGCCAGGTCATCAACCGCCTCGTGCGGGAGTACATCGACGGCGCCCGCGATGCGGCGGCGACCGTTGAGATGATGAACGAGGAACTGGCGAAGGTTCAGTGAACCTTGGCCATCGGGCGGCGGGGGAGCCTCGCCGCCCGGCTTCAAGATGAGCGATACCCCCATCCCCCCCAAGGGCACCGGCCCGCTTGCCAAGCGCGAGGCGCGGCTGGCCTGGGGCCTTCTGGCGCCCACGATCATCAGCGTTTCGCTGGTGGTGATTTTGCCGCTGCTGGCGATCTTCTGGATCAGCGTCAAACCCATCGGCTTGGCCGACCTGCGCCCGCCCACGCTGAGCGTCAACGAGCAGTTGCGAGATGCCGACGAGGCCGAGCCTTACATCCGCTATCGGGTGCGCAACACCAGCCAGGACGTGGCGCTCACCTCCGCGCGGTTTTCCGACGTGTTCCCCGAAGGCGCAGAGCCGGGCACGGTGCCCGAAGGCTGCAGCTACGAGGCCCGCACGCTCACATGCGACCTGGGCGAGGTTGAGGCCGGGGGCCGCAGCGAGATTCGTGTGCCGATCGTGGCGGACGACCCGGAGGCTATGGAAGACCCGCTGGAAGACAGCGAGCCGACCGTTACCGTGAAGGCCCCCAACATCCTCACCAACTTCGAGTTCACCGGCGAAAACTTCGCCCGTGTCTTCGACGGTGGCGAGTTCTGGCAGGTTCTCTGGGTAACGCTGCTCTACACCGTCTTCGGCACCATCGGCGCGCTGGTCATGGGCCTCTTTGCCGCCTTGCTGCTGAACAAGAGCTTCCGGAGGCAGGGGATATTGCGGGGGCTCTATCTCTTCCCCTATGTCGCCCCGGTGATCGCGGTGGCCTTCACCTGGGTCACGCTGTTTGACCCGTTCAGCGGCTCTGCCAATGCGTTGCTGCTCCAGATGGGCGTGACGAATGAGGCAATCAACTTCTTCGGCCAACGCCCGCTGGCGCTGATCATGGTGATCGTCTTCGAGATTTGGCGCTATTTCCCCCTCAGCTTCCTCTTCATCCTCGCCCGGATGCAGAGCATTGATACCGATATGTACGAGGCCGCCGACATGGATGGCGCCTCTCCCTTCCAGAAGTTCTGGTACCTCAGCATGCCCCAGCTCCTCGGCATTCTCTCGGTGCTGTTCCTGCTGCGCTTCATATGGACCTTCAACAAGTTCGACGACATCTTCCTGCTGACAGGGGGCAATGCGGGCACCCGTACCCTCACCGTGAACGTCTATGAGCAGGCCTTTGCGATCTCCAACATCGGGGCCGGTGCGGCTGTGGCGGTGGTGATCTTCGCCTGCCTGATCATGTTCAGCGTCTTCTTCTTTAAGTGGATCAGCCGGGAGGAAGGGCTATGAGCGTGTTTCCCTTAGCTGGCGTTGCGCCGTGGGGGGCCAGCCCCCCACAC
>NZ_QTNQ01000030.1 GCF_018424695.1 Vannielia litorea | reverse complement strand
GGGTATTGAGGGCGATGTGCGTGTTTCGCCGTCATCCTCGGGCTCGACCCGAGGATCTCCTGGCCGCCGGGAGATCCTCGGGTCGAGCCCGAGGATGACGGTGCTCTACTCTTCCGCTTCCAGCGTGAGCGGGGCGACCGGGGCTTCCAGATCGGCGGTGGTGAGCGGCTCGGTGGGACGGGCGAGGCGGTTGCGGGTGCACCACAGCAGCCGCTCCTCGGCGCGGGTGATCGCCACATAGGCGAGGCGTTTCCACAGCGGCTGACCGGCCTCCTCCCGGCCCATCCGGGCGGCGACGAAGAGATCGGGGGCGAAGACCTGCACGGTGGGCCACTGGCTACCTTGCGCCTTGTGGATCGTCACCGCCGCGCCGTGCAGGAAGGTGGCGCCCATGCGGGCGGCATAGGGGATGAAGGGCTCTTCCTCGTCGGGCAGCTCGATCTTGACGATCGAGGCCGCCGAGACCTGCGGCTGCTCGGCGCCGATGACGTGCAGTTTGGAGAAGCCCGCCTTCTTGCCCGGCCCAAGGTAGACCACCTGCGCCCCCTTGATGAGGCCGCGCGCCTCCAGATCGAGCCGCTTCTTGCGGTGCTTCATCGGCAGCTCGATGCCGTCGCAGATCAGCGGCTCGCCGGGCAGCAGCGCATCGGGCGGGGCGTGGTAAGCGGCGCGGAAGGCGTGGATGAGGCGGATGCGGGTGTTGTTGCGCCAGACCAGCACCGGAGAGCGGGCCATCAGCGCGGCTTCGACCCGTTCGGACACCACCACCCGGTCATCCGCGCGGGCCTTTTCATACACCATCTGCTCGAAGCTCTGGAAATCCAGCGCCGGGTCGGCCAGCGCGTGGGCGAGGTCGAGGATGGGGTTGTCATCGGCCTGGCGGTGGATGCGGTGCAGCTCGAGGCGGCGCTTCTCTGGGAGGCGGTCGAACACCATGTTGCCCGATTGCTTGACAGGGGCGAGCTGGGCCGGGTCGCCGAAGAGCACCAGCGCCTGGAAGATTTCGCGCAGGTCTTCGTATTGGTCATCCGACAGCATGGAAGATTCGTCGATGAAGCCGATATCCAGCGGCTCCTCGCGGCGCTTCCAGCCGGTGATGAAATCGCTCCCGCGCAGCCCGGCGGAGGCCAGCGCGGCGGGGATGGATTTGTGCACTTCGTAGACCGCTTGGGCGCGGTCGAGCGCGGCTTCGGTCAGGCCCTCCATCGGCTCGGGGCGCTCGCCCTGCCCGGCCAGCCACTCGGCGATCTTCTCGTATTCCGGGTCATACACGGGCGTGTAGAGGATGCGGTGGATGGTGGTGGCGGCCACCCCCCTGCCCCGCAGCACCGAGGCGGCCTTGTTCGTGGGGGCGAGGATGGCGAGCGTGCGGCGATCCTTGCGCGGCTTGCCCTCCCAATCGCCGGAAATCACATCCACCCCGGCCTCGGCGAGCGCATCGGCTAGACGGGCGAGCAGCAGGGTCTTGCCCGAGCCCGCCTTGCCCATCACCGCCGTCACGCTGCCCTTGCCCTCGGCCATTGGCGTTGTCGTCTCGTTGTCGAGATCGACACCGTGGCGACGCAGCACATCGGCCAGCGTGTCCCAGGCCTGGGCCTGGTCGTCGGAGAAGGTCAAAGCGGGGAGGTTCATGGGGCGGAGAGTATAGCCTTTCGGGTTCACATTGAATCGCTTATTCGCTGCCTCTCCCTACGGTCGAACGCGATAAGCGATACTGGGATTCTCGATCAGAACCCGAAAGGCTTTAGATGCTCCGCCCCCGGGCCGCTAGGCCGAAACCGCTTCGCGCACATCGGAAACCCGGCCGAAGGCCCGGTCGAACCAGTGGCGCGAGAGCGCGGGGCTGAGGCCCGCCTTTCGGGCCATGGCCAAGCGGGTGCGCTCGGACATTTCCCACAAGCCGACCGAGACGGCATCGCGCCCCGTGCCGGAGGTGCCCAGCACCGTGGGGGCCCAGCCTAGGCGGCCATAGATTCGCACCATGCGGGCATCGAAGACGCCCACCGCGTCGCTGAGGTGAAAGCCCTGCCCCAGTTCCGCGCCGCCCAGCATCAGCCCGGCGGCGACCCGGCCCTCGGCCTCGGGCGCGAGGCAAAAGCGGGTGCACTCCCAGATCAGCGGGTGCGAAATGGTGACGCCATCGGTGAGATGGGTGAAGTGGTCGTTCACCATGCAGGGCGCGGTGGTGGGCAGAAAGCGCATGGAGCCGCCGTGGCTGCCGTCTGCCCGCTGCCAGATGACATAAAGCGGGTTCATCGCGTCGTATTCGTCGCGTTCTTCGCCGCGGTCATCAACCGTGACGTCCCAACCCAGCCGCTCGTGGAACTGCCGGGCGCGATCGCGGAACATGGTGTCCCGCAGTTTCGGATATTGAAAAAGCTCTTCGCCGTAGATGTAGCGCAACATGGTAACTCCCTCCGTCTTCGTTGCTTTGAACGGGAAACACGTTAGGGAGTTATCGTTAAGATTGTTAATTCTAAGTTTGCGGCACCTTAAGGTTGCATCAACCTTTTGCCAATCTGCTCAGAAAACCAGCCGCCCTTGTGCCAGTGCGAGGGCCACG
Organism: Vannielia litorea; assembly: GCF_018424695.1. Taxonomy (GTDB): domain Bacteria; phylum Pseudomonadota; class Alphaproteobacteria; order Rhodobacterales; family Rhodobacteraceae; genus Vannielia; species Vannielia litorea_A. The sequence goes on along the minus strand of NZ_QTNQ01000030.1, from coordinate 40,570 downwards.
GCGTGCGTGGTGTTCATCGCGCCGAGCTTGTAGCGCGCGCCCTCGATGTAAACGCGCAGGGTGTGCTCGGAGATTTCCAGGCTTTCGGCGGCCTGTGCCCGGCTGTAGCCCAGCGCCAGAAGGGTGAGCGCGTCGCGTTCGCGCGGCGAGAGCGCGCGCGTGGGCGATTTGGCAGAATCGCCGTTCTCGATTTCAAGCGCTTTCTGGTTGAGGTAGTGGGCGGCCAGGATCAGGTCGCGGGTGTGGGCCTCGGTGAAGCGGGTCCACTTGGCGTCTGTTGCATTGTGCGAAACGGTGAAGAGCGCGAACTGGCCGGAGGGGCCACGAATGGGCACGGTGTAGCCCTGGTTTCCCACGCCGGCGTCCTGCGCCTCTCCCATGAAGTCGCGGCTGACCTTGCCCGACCAGTCGAGCCGTCGCCAGTCCACTGGGTGGAAGCGCTGGTAACACCCGACCACGACAGGGTCGATCCGCTCGTATTCCTCGGAGACATAACGCCCGACCCAGGCATCGGAATAGGTGAGCGCGGCGTATTGGCCGCCGGTGGCGTTCACCGAATGATAGACGACATGCTCCACATCGTAGAGCTCGCGCAGGCCGAATACGCTCGCCTGAACATCGTCAAGCGTGCTCGCCTGTTGCAAGCCTTCGATAAACTGTTCCAGCACAGCTGCCATCGCCGTCCGCCGAAGCGTCTCCCCTGAACGATGCAGGTACGCAGCCGGTTTCCCGTCGCGCGACTTCGATCGTCTCCAGCAGCCTGCCCTCCAGCTCGGTCAGCCCATTTCGATATGCGTATGCGCGCACATCCGCCAAGACGTCGAGTACCCACTCGTGTTTCATAGGTAGCCTCAATCCTAAAGGTTAACGATGTATTAACACAACCCTAGCATGTGGCGGCGCGCCGATAAATTCGCGGATTGGCAGTCCCCCGAAATGGGGAGACCTCACGAATAGCAGCTATTTCTTTGCCTTGTTCACTAACCTGCCTGAGAAAGCGAAACGGGCGCTCCGAAAAGGAGCGCCCGACATTCAATTTTAAATTGCAAATCCGCTGCGCGGAAGACGCGCGCGGCGGGGCGTGGAGCCGCCGTCAGCCGCGGGCTTCGAGCGCGTCTTCGAGCGTGCGCAGACCGGTCTTGGGGGCCTGCACCAGCACCGCCATGTTGCCCGGCTTGTGCTCGTTCTTCAGCATCTTCATGTGCGCCGCCGGGATCTCTTCCCAGGGGAAGACTTCGGACATGCAGGGGTCGAGCCGACGATCCACCATCAGGCGGTTGGCAGAGGCGGCCTGCTTGAGGTTGGCGAAGTGCGAGCCCTGAAGGCGCTTCTGGTGCATCCACATGTAGCGAACGTCGAAGGTGGTGTTGAAACCGGAGGTGCCCGCGCAGATCACCACGATGCCGCCCTTCTTCACCACCAGCGTCGACACCGGGAAGGTCGCTTCGCCGGGGTGCTCGAAGACCATGTCGACAGACACGCCCTTGCCGGTGATGTCCCAGATCGCCTTGCCGAACTTGCGGGCCTCCTTCAGCCACTCGTTATACTCGGGGCTGTTCACCGTGGGGAGCTGGCCCCAGCAGTTGAAGTCTTTCCGGTTGATGACGCCCTTTGCGCCCTGATCCAGCACGAATTGGCGCTTGCTCTCATCCGAGATCACCCCGATGGCATTGGCGCCCGCCGTGTTGGCCAGCTGGATCGCGTAGGAGCCGAGGCCGCCCGACGCACCCCAGACCAGCACGTTCTGGCCCGGCTTCAGCTCGTGCGGGTGGTGGCCGAAGAGCATGCGGTAGGCGGTGGCCAGCGTGAGCGTGTAGCAGGCGCTCTCTTCCCAGGTCAGGTGCTTGGGGCGCGGCATGAGCTGCTGGGCCTGCACCCGGGTGAACTGGGCAAAGGAGCCGTCGCCTGTCTCATAGCCCCAGATCCGCTGGGTGGGCGAGAACATCGGGTCTCCGCCGTTGCACTCTTCGTCGTCGCCGTCGTCCTGGTTGCAGTGGATCACGACCTCGTCGCCGACCTTCCAGCGCTTCACCTTGTCGCCCACGGCCCAGACGATGCCCGAGGCATCGGAGCCGGCAATGTGATAATCTTGCTTGTGAACGTCAAAGGGGCTGATCGGCTGGCCGAGACCGGCCCAGACGCCGTTGTAGTTGACCCCTGCGGCCATCACGAGCACCAGCACCTCGTGGCTGTCGATTTCCCAGGTGTCCACCACCTCTTTCTGAAACGAGACATCGGGCTCGCCGTGGCGCTCGCGGCGGATCGCCCAGGCGTACATCTTGGGCGGCACGTAGCCCATCGGGGGCATTTCGCCGATCTCGTAGAGGTCTTTCTCCTCGGCCTCGTATGCGGCCTGCGGGGCTTCAGTGGTGTCCAGAGCCATGGGCTTCTCTCCTCAGGTCGTTCTGCGGCGCAGAATCGCGCCGTGCTCTCCCGGGGTTCTACGAACGCTCGCGCAAGATTGCAATACGACTGACGTCGGATTTGTAATTTTATGTCTCGCCCGATTCAGTTTCGGCGCTCGAAAGGGCAGCGCCCTTCGCAGCTGCATCATCCGCAGGCATGAGCCGGGGGTGCGGCGTGGTTGCAGTTGCAGCATCCGCAAGCTGTGCCATTTGCGGGGCGATGGAGGCTGCGTAGAAGGCAAAGAGCGGGCCCTCCTGCGGGGCCGCGGCAATGCCGCTTTCGGTTTCCACGAGCAGGTTTCGGTCCCGCAGGATTCGCAGGGCGTTCTCCAGTGCGTAGGCCGGATTGGCGCGGGGCACGTGCAGCACGACGCCGGCGGCCTCCAGCTGGCGGATGCGGGTGTTCCAGCAGCGCTCCAACGCGGCGCGGGGGAGCGGCCCATCGGCCCCGGTCAGCAATGTGGCCAGCAATGGCACCGGCAGTACCGGCATCACCACCTCGATCCGACGCATGAGTTCGGCCCCGAGCGCCTCGGTATCGCCCGGAAAGCTGGACAACGACAGCGGATCCCCGAAGCTGACGGCCGCGTAGCCAAGATGATGTGACATGCCGCGCAGCCGCAGCACCAGGCGCCGCACCAGCCAGCGGAAGACGACGCGAATGCGGGTGGGAAAGCCGCCGCCTCCCTGCGCGGCGATGAGCACCCTGTCTTCCAGCACCCGGTCGTAGTTGAGCGCAGTTGGGACAAAGACCACCTCGGTGTCATCCCGCGCGGCCTCGGTGATGTAGGCCAGCAGCCCCAGCTTGGGCGCGCCCGGCGCGCCGGTGAGCGAGAGCCGCCCCTCGGGGAACATCGCCTGCGCCACATGGGCCCGCGTGGCCACGGACACATAGGTGGCAAGCACCGTGCGATAGAGCTCACCACGGGATTTGCGGCGGATGAAGTAGGCCCCCATGGCCCGGATCAGCGAGCGCAACGGCCAGACCCGCGCCCATTCGCCCACCGCGTAGGAGAGCGTGGTGCGCTGGGCCACGAGATAGGTGACAAGCACGTAATCCATGTTGGAGCGGTGGTTCATCACGTAGACAACCGTGGCGTCCTCCGGGATCGCCGCCAGCTTCGCCTCATCCAGCCGCGCCAGACGCACGCGGAACAGCGAGGTGGCCAGCCATTTGGCGACGCGGATGGCAAAGCCGAAGTAGGCGAAGGCCGAGAATCCGGGCACGATTTCGCGGGCGTAGCGGCGGGCCTGCTCGAAGGCGACCTCTTCGGGGATGCCCTCGGCCTCGGCATGGGCGGTGACGGCGGCGAGCACCTCAGCCGCGTAGATCACCCGCTGGATGGTGTCGCGCCGCCGGGCCAGCTTGAAGGGTTCGATGGGCCGGGCGAGGCGGGTGTTCAGCCGCGCTACCGCCCTCTCCAGCCGTCGCCGGAAGAACCAGCGGACGGAAGGAAAGAGGAAGTGGGAGGCGAAGGTGACGCCGGCAAACAGCAGGATCAGCAGGAAGAGCCAGAGCGGGAGCGAGACCGTTTGCGTCATGGGGGGAGAGTTACAGGTGGCGCGGCCCGGGTAAATCCCCGGCAGAGCGCGCCGGATGTGCCCCGATTGCGGGCAATTGCAACCGCCCTGCCCTCGCCGCGATGCAGCGAATTGACATTGGCATAATCTTTCGCCAGAAACGCGCAGAACGGAATAATCTTGCTCAACCGATTCATCGGAGGCCCATCATGTCGCAAGCGCAGAATAATGCCCCCCAAGCCGACCGCCCCTGGCTGTTCCGGACCTATGCCGGGCACTCCACGGCCAGCGCCTCCAACGCGCTCTACCGGGCCAACCTCGCCAAGGGGCAGACCGGCCTTTCGGTGGCCTTCGACCTGCCGACGCAGACCGGCTACGACAGTGATGACCCCCGCGCGCGGGGCGAAGTGGGCAAGGTGGGCGTGCCGGTGGCGCATCTGGGCGACATGCGGGCGCTGTTTGCCGATATTCCGCTGGAGCAGATGAACACCTCGATGACGATCAACGCCACCGCGCCGTGGCTGCTGGCGCTCTACATCGCCGTGGCCGAGGAGCAGGGCGCGGATGTGAGCAAGCTGCAAGGGACGGTGCAGAACGACATCATCAAGGAATACCTGAGCCGCGGCACATATGTCTGCCCGCCGAAACCGAGCCTCAAGCTCATCACCGACGTGGCCGCCTATTGCTACCGGAACGTGCCGAAGTGGAACCCGATGAACGTGTGTTCCTACCACCTGCAAGAGGCCGGGGCGACGCCGGAGCAGGAACTGGCCTTTGCGCTGGCCACGGCGATTGCCGTGCTGGACGCGCTGAAAGGGCAGGTGCCGGAAGAGGACTTTCCGACGCTGGTCGGGCGGATCTCGTTCTTCGTGAACGCGGGCATCCGGTTTGTCACCGAGATGTGCAAGATGCGCGCCTTCGTGGACCTCTGGGATGAGATCTGCCGCGAGCGCTACGGCGTGGAAGACCCGAAGATGCGGCGCTTCCGCTATGGCGTGCAGGTGAACTCTCTGGGGCTGACGGAGCAGCAGCCGGAAAACAACGTTTACCGTATTCTCATCGAGATGCTGGCGGTGACGCTGAGCAAGAAGGCGCGGGCCCGCGCGGTGCAGCTTCCGGCATGGAACGAGGCACTCGGCCTGCCCCGCCCATGGGATCAGCAATGGTCGCTCCGGATGCAGCAGATCATGGCCTTCGAGACCGACCTGCTGGAATACGGCGACCTCTTTGACGGCAACCCGGCGGTGGACGCCAAGGTGGAGGCGTTGAAAGAGGGCGCGCGGGCCGAGCTGGCGCAGCTCGATGGCATGGGCGGCGCGATTGCGGCGATCGACTACATGAAATCGCGGCTGGTGGAGAGCAACGCCGAGCGGCTGGGCCGGGTCGAAACCGGCGAAACCGTGGTGGTGGGCGTGAACCGCTGGGCCGAGGGCGAGCCTTCGCCGCTGATGGGCGAGGATGGCGGCATCATGACGGTGGACCCGGCCGTGGAGGCTGACCAGATTGCGCGGCTCCAGGCCTGGCGCGAGGCGCGGGATAGCGACGCCGTGACCAAGGCGCTGGAGGCGCTGCGCGCGGCGGCGCGGGCGGGCGACAACGTGATGGAGCCTTCGATTGCCGCGGCCAAGGCGGGCGCGACCACGGGCGAATGGGCGGGCGCGATGCGGGCCGTCTTCGGCGAGTATCGCGGCCCCACCGGCGTGGCGCGCTCCCCCTCCAACCGCACCGAGGGGCTCGACGAGATCCGCGAGGCGGTTGATCTGGTGTCGGACAGGCTGGGGCGGCGGCTCAAGTTCCTCGTCGGCAAACCGGGGCTCGACGGGCATTCCAACGGCGCCGAGCAGATCGCCTGCCGCGCGCGGGATTGCGGGATGGACATTGCCTATGAGGGCATTCGCCTGACGCCGGAAGAGATCGTGGCCGCAGCGCAGGAGCAGGAGGCCCATGTGATCGGCCTGTCGATCCTTTCGGGCAGCCATTTGCCGCTCATTACCGAAACGCTGGAGAGAATGCGCGAGGCGGGGCTATCGCATATCCCGCTGATCGTCGGCGGGATCATTCCGGAAGAAGATGCCAAAGCCTTGAAAGATATGGGCGTTTCTCAGGTCTATACGCCAAAGGATTTCGAGCTGAACCGGATCATGATGGATATCGTCGCGCTGGCCGAACCACGCGAAGCCGCAGCTTGAGATCGCGGCACTGCATCCATTAACCGGAATTCCGGGGCGAAATGGGCTCCGGAATTCTGGCCCTTTCCATTCTTATTATCTCCGCTTATGGTAAGCCCATGCGGGCTGCCTGTATTTTTGGCACTACTCAACTTTCCCGCGCAACCACTCACAGTTGGACCGGAACAGAAAAGAAGGGTTTCGTAATGGCCGTAAGCCTCAAGGGAATGAGCCGCAAAGAGCTGGAAAAGCTTAAGGCGGATGTGGAAAAGGCATTGGCGAAGGCTGCCGAAGAAGACAAGAAAGCCGCCAAAGCCGCTGCCGAAAAGGCCGCTTTGGCCCATGGCTTCAGCCTTGACGAATTGACGGGCGGGGCGTCGAAACGCGGCCGCAAGGGCGCAAAGGCCTCTGGCCCCAAAGGCGCGCCGAAATACGCCAATCCAGAAGACAAGAGCCAGACCTGGACAGGGCGCGGGCGCCAACCGGCCTGGATTAAGTCGGGCCTCGCGGCCGGAAAGTCGCTTGAGGATTTCGCCATCTGAGCCATCTTCTGTGCGGGGGCGGCCCAGAATGCCGCCCCATGACAGAAAGAGGGACAGCGCATGACAGTGCATATCGGCGCGGAGCCGGGCGAGATCGCGGAGGTGGTCTTGCTGCCGGGCGATCCGTATCGCGCCCGCTGGGCGGCAGAGACCTTCCTTGAAAAACCCAAGTGCATCAACGAGGTGCGCGGGATGCTCGGCTTCACCGGCACATGGCGCGGCCATGCGGTGACGATCCAGGGCAGCGGCATGGGGATGCCTTCGCTCTCGATCTACGTGAACGAGTTGATCCGCGACTATGGCGCCAAGACGCTCATCCGCATCGGCTCCTGCGGGGCAATGCAGGAGGCGGTGGCGGTGCGTGACGTGGTGCTGGCGATGACCGCGAGCACCCTGTCGACGCCATCGCGCGGAATCTTCCGCGAATTGAACTTTGCCCCCTGCGCCGACTGGTCACTTCTGCGGGCGGCGTCTGCCGCTGCTGAAGCGCGAGAGGTGAAAACCCATGTGGGCGGCATCTATTCTTCGGATGTGTTCTACGACGAGCGCCCCGATTTGAATCAGCAAATGGAGCGGCACGGAATTCTCGCCGTCGAAATGGAGGCCGCCGAGCTTTATACCCTCGCCGCCCGCTACGGTTGCAGGGCGCTTGCCGTGCTCACCGTTTCCGATCATCTGAAAACCCATGAAGCCCTTCCCAGCGAAGAGCGCGAAAAGAGCTTTGGCGATATGGTCGAAATCGCTCTGGAAGCGGCATTCACCGAATAGAGGACGTACCATATGAAAAAGCGCAAACTTGGGGCAAATGGCCCGGAGGTTTCTGCGATCGGGCTGGGCTGTATGTCATTTGCCGGGTTCTTCGGTGAAACCGATCTGGAAACCTCTGTGGCCTGCCTCGATACTGCCTGGGCGGCGGGAATTGATTTTCTGGATACCGCGAACATCTACGGCATGGGCCGGTCGGAAAGTGCGATTGGTGAATGGCTGAAGGGCAGTGAGGCAAAGCCGGTGATTGCCACCAAGGCCTCCATCGTGCCCAAGCCCCAGCGGCACTACCGCAACGACGAGGGCCACCTGCGCAGCGAGCTGGAGAAGAGCCTTGAGCGGCTGGGGGTGGATCGCGTGGGGCTGTTCTATGCCCACCGGCGCGAGCAGGAGCGCCCCGTGGAGGAGCTGGCCGAGACCATGGCGAAGTTCATGGAAGAGGGGCTGATCGGCGGTTACGGCCTGAGCGAGGTGGCCCCCTCCACCATCCGCCGCGCCCACGCTGTGGCGCCGGTGATGGCGGTGCAGAACGAATATTCGCTCTGGTCGCGCCAGCCCGAGTTGGGGGTGATCCAGACATGCGCCGAACTGGGCGTGGCCTTCGTGCCGTTCAGCCCGCTGGCGCGCGGTGAGCTGACCGACGCGCCGCACGATCCGGCGGGGATGGCCGACACCGATTTTCGCAAGGCCAACCCGCGCTGGCAGGCGCCGAACCACGCCTACAACCAGCAAGCGCTGGAGCGTTTCCGCGCCTATGCCAAGGAGCGGGGCATGCCCACCTCGAAGCTGGCCATGGCCTGGGTGCTGGGCAAGGGCGACCACCTGATCCCGATCCCCGGCACCCGCACCGGCGCACATTTGCAGGATTGGGTTGATGCGGCAGACGTCGAGCTCACCGCCGAGGATTACGCCGAGATCGAAGCGATCCTGCCGGTGGGCTTTGCCCATGGCGACCGCTACTCCGACACCCAGACCATCGGCGTGGAGCGCTATTGCTGATGAGCTGCGCCATGAATGCGCACCCTACGCGGCTGTAGGCTGCGCGTTTACGGCGCAGCGATCCCGTGGCTGCCGTCGTATCCGTTGACGGGCGGGCTCTCCCAGCCCTCCAGCGCGGCGGGGGGCGGCGCGAAGACCTCGCAGAGCAGCGGGTGGCACTGGGCCACGTCAGAGCTGTGCTCGGCCCCGCAGTCGCCGCCCGGGCAGGCGGAGAGGCCGGCGAGAAGGTCGATCTCGGCGAAGAGCTCGACGTAATCGCCTTGCCGCGCAGGCGTGGCCTTCATGAAATACTGGCCGGTGTCGGCGGTGAAGCCGGTGCACATGAAGACGTTGAGCACGTCATGCACCAGTGGTTCGGCCTCGGCGGCGCTTTGCCCCGTCCAGCCCGCGAAGGCGCGGGTGAGGTTGGAGTGGCAGCAACGCTGATAGTCGCCGCCTGAAAGCAGGTGGTGGGTGTAGGGATCGCAGCGGGTGCCGATCACGTCATGCACCCGGCCCCCGAATCCGTCCACGCCATACCAGCCAAGGCTGTCGGCCGTCATCGTGGCCATCGGGCGGAGCGTGGGGAAGCCGGACCACATCCTGTCCCCCACCCCGAGGTGGGTGCCATGGAGCGCGCGGGTCTTGCCGGAGTAGAAGCGCTCTGACGGGTCGGCGAGGTTCCAGAGGTTCAAGTCGCCCACCTGCGGGCCTTCGGGGCAGGAAATCCGCAGGAACTGCCCGGCCCGCACCGGAACGCAACCGCCCTCGCGCGGCGGCACCACCACCTCGCCGGTCTTGCGGGCCTGCGCCCTGGCCGCGGCGTAGAGCGCAAGATCGGGCGGCGGCAGGCTCTCGGTCGGATAGCAGATGACGGGTGCCACCGCGCGGGCGGCCTCTGCGTGCTCGGGGGCGTCATCGGGCAGCGGCGCGCTGCCGGGGGCGGGTGTGATCATGGGGCGCTCAGGGAATTGTGACTGCTCGCCCCGAGTGTAAGCGATGGCCCGCGACCAGCGAAAGGGCAGGCACGCGAACAGGCGCACAATCGGCGGGCGTTTACGTAATTTCAACGTAACGGAGGGATGACAGAGTGGAAGACAGCAGTTTAGGGTGGGGTCGAGCACGTAAGACCCAACTCCCGAATGGCAGTCAACGGAGGTACAATGCTTCTGCCCGCACTTGGTTCCGTCCTCTCCGCAATTTTCTTCACGGGGGCCGTCGAGGCGCCGATTGAAGGCCAGGCCGAGGTGATCCCGGCCTATGCCACGGCCAAGCTCATCAGCCCCGAGCCACGATCAGGCGATCTGAAGCGCGGGTTTCTCAACGCGCTGAACAAGCAATACCCCACCAACAATTGCCCCTCCGGCTTCCGCTCCAACCTTCGCAAGTTTCCCGAGGTCGAAATCTGCGTCACCTACAGCGAGTTTCGCGGGGCCTGCAAACGGCTGCGGGAAGATGCCTTTTCCTGCCACATGGCCTTCACCATCGGTGTTGCCTCGCCCACGCACCCCGGCGTGCTGGGCAAGCTGAAGAAGACCAGCACCGAGATCGAGCGCGAAGACCTGATCTTCACCCACGACTGGCGCGGCTGGCGCTGGCAGGCGGAAGGGGACGCAGTGGATGCACTGGTGCCCGCCGAGTTCCGGGGCCGAATGCCGTTTTCCCGCGAGGAGGCGATGCGGCACTGACCTGCCCACTCAGGGCTGTCGCTGGCAGACCAAGCGGTGCGGCGGCGCGTCAATGTTTTGCGAGACCGTCGGCGGGATCTCGTCCCAGCGCATGTGCCGATAGCTCCAGACCCGGGTAACATCATCTCGCTGCGACAGCGCGTGGACCTCGAAGTTGAACTCGCGCCTCGGGTGGCGCAGGCTCCACGAAAAGCTGTTTCGCATGAAGGCACGTGTGCCATGCTTGGCCGCTTCGGCACACATCGCCCGGCGGCTTGTTAGCTCTCCTGCAACGACCATCGCCAAAGTGCCCGCAAGCAGCGCGACGCCCAATGCCCAAACGGGGCGGGCACCGCGCCATTTGAGAAAGAGCCAACCACCAACGCCAGCGAAGAGAAAGCCACCGAGCGCCGATGGTGCCAGTTCGGCGGCGAGCGCCGGGGCCTGCAGGATTCGGCCGATGAGAAGGAGCGCAGAGGGAGGGAGGGCGGCACCGGCAAGCGCGAGCAGGGGGCTGCCGGCCAATGTGCCTGCCAGCAAGGCAAAGCCCGAGAGTTGAACGGCGATGCGCCCCGCCTCGCCCCGCGCGCCTTGGTGGCGGAATCCGGCGCAAAGCCATAGCCAACCGGCGGCTCCGGCGAGCCATGCCACAACGGCACAGGCAAGGAGCCAGAGACTCACGGCGCGTTAGGCGAAAGGCGCAACCATCAGCGTTTCGGGAGTGGCGCGGGCCTTGCCCTGACCACACCCCACGGCGCTGACGGCAAGGCGCATCACACCACCCGCTCGACCATCATCTTCTTGATCACGGGGATGCATCGCATCACCGCAAGCGCCTGAGCGGAGCACCACCGTCAAACGACGCGTTCGACCATCATCTTCTTGATATGCGCGATGGCCTTGGCCGGGTTCAGGCCCTTGGGGCAGGTCTTGGCGCAGTTCATGATGGTGTGGCAGCGGTAAAGCTTGAAGGGGTCTTCAAGGTCGTCCAGCCGCTCGCCGGTGGCCTCGTCGCGGCTGTCGATGATCCAGCGGTAGGCGTGGAGCAGCGCGGCGGGGCCGAGGTAGCGGTCGGAGTTCCACCAGTAGCTCGGGCAGGCGGTGGAGCAGGAGGCGCACATCACGCATTCATAGAGGCCGTCGAGCTTCTTGCGGTCTTCGATAGACTGCTTCCACTCCTTCTCGGGCCGCTGCGTCTTGGTTTCCAGCCAGGGCATGATCGAGGCGTGCTGGGCGTAGAAATGGGTGAGATCGGGGATGAGATCCTTCACCACGGGCATGTGCGGCAGCGGGTAGATCTTCACGTCGCCATTGATCTCGTCCATGCCGTAGATGCAGGCCAGCGTGTTGATGCCGTCGATGTTCATCGCGCAGGAACCGCAGATGCCCTCGCGGCAGGAGCGGCGGAAGGTAAGCGTGGGGTCGATCTCGTTCTTGATCTTGATCAGCGCGTCCAGAACCATCGGGCCGCATTGGTCCATGTCGATGAAATAGGTATCGACCGCCGGGTTTTTGCCCGAGTCCGGATCGTAGCGGTAGATCTGGAACTTCCGCACATTGGTCGCCCCTTCGGGCTTCGGCCAGGTCTTGCCGGTGGTGATGCGGGAGTTCTTGGGCAGTGTCAGCTGGACCATGGGTCAGGCTCCTATCCGTTCAGGATCAGCGGGAGACCTTCCCGCGTGATACAATTGATAGCTTCGGGGCGTTGGGCGGTGGCCACAACGATTTCGGTCGAGCGCGGCGAGATGCCGGTGGCGGCCTCCTGCGCCAGCGTCGAGATTTCGCCCGCGCTCATGTTGTCGATCAGGCATTCGGTGACCAGATCGGGCGGCACGCCGGGCAGCTTTTCCTGCACGATGGGGCGCACCACGCTCTTTGCCGCCTCCCGCGCGACGATGTCCACGGGGTTGGCGTCGCAGGCGGCGAGGGCGAGCAACAGGAGGGGAATGGCGCGGCGGATCATGGGTGGGCCCTTTCATGCGGCTCGGCAGGAGCCGGAGCCTGAAGCCGCGCAAGCCAGCTGTCGTCAGCCTCGTAGCCCAGCGCGGCAAGGTCGGCCCCGTAGCGCTCAGCGTAAACCTCGGCCACGGCGGGCGGCAACTCGCTTTGCCACCGCTTGAGCGCCCCTTCGCTTGCGACATGGCCCATGAGGTGGCGGGGGCGGTCATCGATCTTGGCCATGCCGCCGAAGAGCGACTGCTCCCAGAACAGCCGCCTGGCCGTTTCCAGCTCTTCGCCCTCCAGCCCGAGGTGGGCCATGGCGGCGCCGAAGAGGGAGCAGTCGGTGTCTTCCATCATGTCTTCGTATTTCAGCTCGAAGATGCGCGGATCGCCCCAGGGCCAGGCGCGCATTTCCTCCACCGTTTCGCGGTGCTTGCCCTCCATCTCGAAGAGCAGCTTGGCCTCGTCGCCCTCAATCGCGTTGAGGTGCTTCTGGTAGCTCTGCCCGCGCAGATCATCGCGTGGCTCGTGCAGCCATTTCTCGCCTTCCCTGGCGGCGAAGTGGTGGTAGACGCAGCCCGAGAGCAGGATGTCGCGCGGGTCACGGATGATGTGCACGAAGGCCACGTCATCGCGCGCCCAGAGCTCCTGCGGGAAGTAGCCCGCCCAGTTGACGAGAAAGGCGCGGCCCTCCTCGGGCACCTTCCGCATCGCCTCGTCGCGCCAGATGCCGTGCCAGTCCAGCCCGAAGGCGCGGCCCATGGCCTGGATCGTCCGCCGCGTCCAGACGGTGCCGGACTTGTGGTGGGTGGCAAAGCACATGAGGCGGGCCATCAGCGGGCGGCCTCCACCGGTTGGCCCCGGCCCTGCACCTTGAGCGCGTAGGTCCAGATTTCCTCGGCCACATGCGGCGGGTTCTGGCGGGTAAAGCCGCGAAAGATGGTTTCCTCGAAGCGCACCTCGCCCAGCCAACCGGCGGCGCGAGGCAGGCAGACGGGGGTGATGCCCCGCTCGAAGCACCAGCGGGCCAGGCGCACGTCGACGAATTTCTGGCTGCCGGCCATGTAGCTGTGCAGCGGAAAATCCTCACCGCGCATCACCGCCGCATTGGTGGCGATCTGGTCAACCACGGTGGGCTTTTCCAGCGCCTCGTAGAAGCGGAAGGGCTTGCGATAATCGGCGATGTTGACCGGCTTGTAGCGCAGGTATTTCAGCAGCGCCTTGGGCGCGAGGCTGAACTGCGGCTCGTAGTAGAGCGAGCCATGGTAGCCACCGAGAAACTTGCCGGGGCCCAGCGCCTCCATCGCGGCGATGGAGTTGGCCACGAAATCGGGCGGGTAGATCATGTCGTCGTCGATCATGAAGACCCAGTCCGCCCCGGTCACATCGGGGTAGAACTTGCCCACGTCCTTCTGGTCTTCATCGGGGATGATCTGGGCGATCTTCTCCTCGCCGGCAAAGGCCTCCAGCGGGGCGTCATACTGGTTGAGCACGATGTTCAACCGGTTGACCTGCGGCAGGATGGCCGCGACCACATCGGCGAGGTTGCTCTCGCGCGGTGGATAGGTGGCGAGGTTGGCGACGATCATGCCGCCCACCGGAATATGGTGCCCTGCCCTGTCACCGATGCCTCAGTAAACCCGCGCCTTCGGCGCGATCTTCTTGAGGTCGATGCCGCCGTCTTCCTGCTTGGAGAGCGGATCGAGGTGCACCGGGCGGTAGCTGAGGCTCACCTCGTTGCCCTCCACCGTGGCGAGGGAGTGTTTGCGCCACTCGTCGTCGTTCCGGTCGGGGTAATCCTCGTGGGCGTGCGCCCCGCGGCTTTCCTTGCGGGCCTCGGCGCCGACGATGGTGGCGAGTGCATTGGGCATGAGGTTGGTCAGCTCCAGCGTTTCCATCAGGTCGGAGTTCCAGATGAGGGAGCGGTCGGTCACCTTGATGTCGTCCATCTTGGCGGCCACGGCCTTCATCTTTTCCACGCCTTCGGCCAGCGTCTTGTCGGTGCGGAACACCGCCGCGTCGGCCTGCATGGTGCGCTGCATCTCGTCGCGCAGCTCGGCGGTGGAGATCGAGCCATCGGCGTGGCGCAGCTTGTCGAAACGGCTCAAAGCGGCCTCGACGGAGGCAGTGTTGAGGTCGGGGTTGGCGCTGGCCGGGTCCACCACCTTTGCGGCGCGGATCGCGGCGGCGCGGCCGAAGACCACGAGGTCGATCAGCGAGTTGGAGCCGAGGCGGTTGGCGCCGTGCACCGAGGCACAGCCCGCTTCGCCCACGGCCATGAGGCCGGGCGCGATGGCATCGGGGTCATCCGCCGTGGGGTTCAGCACTTCGCCCCAGTAGTTCGTGGGGATGCCGCCCATGTTGTAGTGCACGGTCGGCAGCACCGGGATGGGCTCTTTCGTCAGGTCCACCCCGGCGAAGATGCGGGCGCTCTCGGAGATGCCCGGCAGGCGCTCCGCTAGGGTTTCGGGCGGCAGGTGGTTGAGGTGGAGGAAGATGTGATCTTTCTCCTTGCCCACGCCCCTGCCCTCGCGGATTTCCATGGTCATGCAGCGGCTGACCACGTCGCGGCTAGCCAAGTCCTTGTAGGTCGGCGCGTAGCGCTCCATGAAGCGCTCGCCCTCGGAGTTGGTCAGGTAGCCGCCCTCGCCGCGCGCGCCCTCGGTGATGAGGCAGCCGGAGCCGTAGATGCCGGTAGGGTGGAACTGGACGAATTCCATGTCTTGCAGCGGCAGCCCCGCGCGGGCCGCCATGCCGCCGCCGTCGCCGGTGCAGGTGTGGGCGGAGGTGGCGGAGAAGTAGGCGCGGCCATAGCCGCCAGTCGCCAGCACCACCATCTTGGCGCGGAAGACGTGGATCGTGCCGTCATCCAGCTTCCAGCAGACCACGCCCTGGCAAGCGCCGTCTTCGCCCATGATCAGGTCGATGGCGAAATACTCGATGTAGAACTCGGCGTTGTGCTTCAGGCTCTGGCCGTACAGCGTGTGCAGGATGGCGTGGCCGGTGCGGTCGGCGGCGGCGCAGGTGCGCTGCACGGGCGGGCCCTCGCCAAACTCGGTGGTGTGGCCGCCGAAGGGGCGCTGGTAGATCTTGCCTTCCTCGGTGCGCGAGAAGGGCACGCCGTAGTGCTCAAGCTCGTAGACGGCTTTGGGGGCCTCGCGGGCGAGGTATTCCATCGCGTCGGTGTCGCCGAGCCAGTCAGAGCCCTTCACGGTGTCATACATGTGCCACTGCCAGTGGTCGGGGCCCATGTTGGAGAGCGAGGCCGCGATGCCGCCCTGCGCCGCCACGGTGTGGGAGCGGGTCGGGAAGACCTTGGTGACACAAGCGGTTTTCAGCCCCTGCTCGGCCATCCCGAGGGTGGCCCGCAGGCCGGAGCCGCCCGCGCCCACAACCACCACGTCATAGGTGTGCGTCTCGTATTCGTAAGCTGCCATCGTTTTCGTCCTTGCGGTTCTCGTGGGCGCTTTCGCACCTTCGTTCGGGGGCGCAGTCGGCGCTCAGAGCGCCAGCTTGACCAGGGCGAAGACCCCGGCGGCCATTACGCCGTAGCTGAAGCAGGCCAGCGCGATGATGCAGAGCTTGCGGGTCATCATGGTGGACACGTAATCGTCGATCACCGCTTGGAAGCCCTGGCGGAAGTGCCACATGCCGACCACCACCATCAGCCCGCAGATGATCGCCGGCCAGGGCCGGGCGAAATGGGCGATGACGGTTTCATAGTCGTTCCCGAGCTGCGGCCCGAAGGTGAGCAGGAAGAGCGGGGTGAGGATGACCAGCGCGTAGCTGGAGATCTGCATGTGCCAGTGGTGCTCGGTTCCGGATTTGGCGGAGCCCATGCCCTCGGCGCGTTTGCGGTCGGTCAGAAATGCCATGGTGCTGCCCCCTTACACGATGATGACGGTGAGAAGGGTGAGGAGGATGGAACCGCCGATGATGCAGTAGCCCAGCTTTTCGGAGGTTTCCACGTCAAGGCAGTAGCCCGCGTCCCAGATCAGGTGCCGGATGCCGCCCAGCGTGTGCCACCAGAGCGCCCAGACGGAGAGGAACATCACCAGGTCTCCGATGAAGGAGGTGATGAGCCAGTCGATGGACGCGAAGTAATCGGGGCCGGAGGCGGCGGCGACGAGCCACCAGACGACGAGAAGGGCCCCCACGGCCAGCCCGGACCCGGTGATGCGGTTGATGATCGAGGTCATCGAGGTCATCTGCGGGCGGTAATACGGGCCGATCATGAAGGGCGATAGCGGGCGGTCCCGGTTCATATCTGCCATGAACGCTCTCCTGTTTGGCGCGGCTCCGGGCCAGGGCGGCCGGGGCGCGGCGCATTGGGTGGCGTGCCGCGCGGAGGGGCCGCGCAGGCGTGCTGCGTTCTTCAATTGGCATTTTTCGCCGGGCGAGTCACGAGCTAAACCGATGAAAAACAGTCCGAGTTCGGGCGCTAACAGGGCGTTTTTTCAGCCTTGTGATCACAATTTTCAGAGGCGTGATCACAAATGTGAACGCTATTGCCCTTTTCCGCCGGTCGCGCCTCAGGCTTTGCCAGACGGTCGATTTCTACCGCGGGATCAGCGCCCAGTAGTCGAGGTCGAGCAGCACGTGGGGCAGGTACTTGCCGTCGTCGCCCTTCAGATCCCCGGCCAGCGTTTCGGCCCCTTTCACCGCCACGAGGCGGAGGCGGAGCGCGCCGATGTCTTCGGTGAGGGCTGCCGTATCGAGCACCTCTGTCCAGGCGCGCACCGTGTCGCCGGCGAAGCAGGGGTTGGCGTGCGCCCCGCCATTGATCGCCACAAGCATCTGGGCGTTGGCGAGGCCGTTGAACGAGAGGGCGCGCGCCAATGAAATCACGTGGCCGCCGTAGATCAGGCGCTTGCCGTCTTCGCGAAAGGTGGCGTCGAAATGCACCTTGGCGGTGTTCTGCCAGAGCCGGGTGGCCAGCATGTGCTCGGCCTCCTCGATGGTCACCCCGTCGACGTGGTCGATCACCTCGCCCTTGGCATAATCCCCCCAGCGGTGCGGCTCGCCGGCGGCGGTGAAGTCATATCCTGTGAAGGTGAGGCCCTCGGGCACCACCAGATCCTCGGGTGCCACCACCTTTGCCAGATCGGGGATCACCGTTTCCGGCGCCGGGGCCTCGGCATCGCGCTTGCGCACCATGACCCAGCGCACATACTCCAGCACGGGCTCGCCAAGCTGGTCGCGGCCCGTGGTGCGCACATAGACGACGCCCGACTTGCCGTTGGAGTTTTGCTTGAGGCCGATCACCTCGGACTCGGAGGCCAGCGTATCGCCCGCATAGACAGGCTTCAGCCAGCGGCCCTCGGCGTAGCCAAGGTTGGCGACGGCGTTGAGCGAGATGTCGGGCACGGTCTTGCCGAAGACCACGTGGAAAGTGATGAGATCGTCGAGCGGCGAGCCGTCCAGCCCGCAATCGCCCGCGAAGGCATCAGAAGAATAGAGCGCGTGGCGGGCCGGGTAGAGCGCGTGGTAGAGCGCCCGCTCGCCCTCGGCCACGGTGCGCGGCACGGCGTGGCGGATCACCTCGCCCAGCTTGTAATCCTCGAAGAACCGGCCCGCGTTGGTTTTGCTCATCAATGTTCCCCCAGCTTGGTGTCGGGTGTGTAGGTGCCCTCGACCTCTTTCACCACGGCCTGCCCGCAGCGCATCACTCCGTTGGAGGCGTCGAAGCTGTATTGCGGGTCGCCATGCAGCGACCAGCCCTTGTTTAGCGCGGCGGTGACCTTGTGACAGAAGGCCGAGGTGTCGTCTTCAGTGAGAAAGCGGTAGAGTTTCATGGGGTTATCCAAACACAGGGTAGCCAAGCAGGCCGTGGACCCAGCCGATCAGGCCGAGCAGAAGCACCGAGATGGCAAGGAACATCGCATCCTTGGCGATGGAGCCTTTCGGCGGAGGGGTCCATTCCGGCTCGGCGCGGTTGATGACCACCATTTCCACCAGCGCCCAGACGAGCAGCGCGCCGAAGAGGATCATGGTGGCGAGGTCGCCGTTGACGAGCAGGTGCGCGAAGGCCCAGAGCGCGAAGCCGAAGAGCATGGGGTGGCGCATCCTGTAGAAGAGCGCGCCTTTCGACGGGCCGGGCGAGGTGAAGTAGAGCGCGATCAGCACGAGCAGATTGTTCAGGTGCCGCAGCCAGTAGGGCGGATACCAGATGTCTGGCGATGCATCGGCGGTGCGGATGCCGAAGGTCATCAGCACGATGGCCGCGAGGAGCGCCAGCGCCACGGCGCCCTTGCCGCCGTTGCCCAGGGCGGCCCGGCGCGCGGGGGAGATCCGCTTGAAGAGGTGGGCGAGCCACCAGAGCGCGAGGCCGGCGATCAGGAGGGTGAGGGGGAGTGCCATCGGGGTATCCTCAACAAGTGAACTGTTGCGTTCACTTTGACCTCATTCCGCCATGGCCGCAATGGCCTCTGCCTTGGCGAGTGTGGCGCGGGCGGTTTCGATGTGGAGGTTCTCCACGATCCGCCCATCCACCACGGCCACCCCCTGCCCGCTCGCCTCGACTTCCTCGAAGGCGGCGATCTGGCGGCGGGCGAGGTCGATCTCGCTCTCCGAGGGGGCGAAGGCAGCGTTGGTGATCTCAAGCTGCGCGGGGTGGATCAGGGTCTTGCCGTCAAAGCCAAGGTCGCGGCCCTGTGCGCATTCGGCCTTCAGCCCGTCGTCGTCCTTGAAGGCGTTGTAGACGCCGTCAATCGCCACGATCCCGGCGGCGCGGGCGGCCATGAGGCATTGCTGGAGGGCAAACATCATCGGCAGCCGGTCAGCCCGGCTGCGGCAGTTCAGCTCCTTGGCGAGATCGTTGGTGCCCATCACGAAGCCGCCCATGCCCGGGGCCTGCGCGATGGAAAGCGCGTTGAAGATGCCCATCGGTGTTTCCATCATCGCCCAGATCTTGGTGTTGGTCGCCCCTGCCGCGTCGAGCTGCGCCTTCACCGCCGCGATCTCGTCGGGGTGGCTGACCTTGGGCAGCAGGATCGCGTCCGGCGCAACCGGGCAGATGGCCTCAAGATCCGCCGCGCCCCATTGCGTGTCGGCCCCGTTGACGCGGACGATGCGGGCACGCGGGCCGTAGTCGGCCCCGGGGAGGGTTTCGGCCAGCAGGGCACGTGCCTCGTCCTTGGCCTCTGCCGTCACCGCGTCTTCCAGATCGAAGATGATCGCATCGCAGGGCAGCGTGGCCGCCTTCTCCAGCGCGCGAGGCTTGGAGCCTGGGATGTAGAGCAGCGAGCGGTATGGGCGTGTGGCGGGCATTGATTCTCTCCGGGCTTGGTGCGGGTGCAGAAAGACCAAATGCTGCGCCGCCGCGCAAGATCATTTCTGAAACTAAGACGAAATGGCAACTTTCGGTCTTGCCAAATGCACCCCTGCGGCGCCGTCAAGGTGGGTTAACGAGATGCTCACCACTTCCGGCGCAGCATCATTGCCGAGTCGGGCGACTGGAGGGCCGTTCTTGGCAGGGCCGCCAAGACAGACGGCAATAATCAGTCCGACCTTGAATGACCGGCGCCGAATGCGCCACCCATGCCACCGGCAAAGCCGGGCACGCCCGACATGGGGCCACGCTGTCAAAAAGGGTTTGGACCATGAAAGAACTTCTCTTCATCGCTGCGGGCTTCGCCTGCCTCGCCGCCACCGGGGCCGAGGCCCAGAACCGCAACTGCGCCCACCGTGAAAAGGTGGTGGCCCGGCTCGCCGACGGCTACGGCGAGAGCCGCCAGGCCATCGGTCTGGGCGCGAACAACCAGGTGGTGGAAACCTTCGCCAACCTCGAAAGCGGCACCTGGACGGTGACGGTGACCCTGCCCAACGGCATGACCTGCCTCGTCGCCTCCGGCAAGGCCTTCGAACTGGTCGAAGAGGCGCTTATCCCCACCGGCGAGAAAGACGCCTGACCGCGCGGGACGCGCCGCCGTCAGACCAGCGCATCCCAGATCAGCTTGGTGCCGGTGAGGGTGAGCAGAACGTAGGTGAGCGCGAAAAACAGTTTCTCGGGCACCATGTGATGCGCCTTCACCCCGAGCCACGCGCCCAGGATCGCGGCGGGCGCCAGCCAGAGGTCGAGCACCACGGTTTCGCGGGTGAAGATGCCCAGCGCGGCGTAAGGAATGAACTTGAGCAGGTTGATTGCCCAGAAGGTGATGACGCTGGTGGCCTGATACATCGTCTTGCCCATGCCCTGCGCCAGCAGAAACACCGCCACCGGCGGGCCGCCCGCGTGGCTGATGAAGCTGGTGAACCCCGCCACCGCCCCGGCCAAGCCGCCCGCCAGCGGATCGAACGGCCTGTCGGGGATGTGCAGCCAGCCGCGCGCGCGGGCGAATTGGTAGAGCACGAACAGAAGGGCGATGGCCCCGATCAGCAGGCGGAAGGTGTCGGCATCGGCCACCCGGAAGAGCCAGATCGCCAGGCCGATCCCGGGCAGCGAGCCCAGAACGAGCGCCAGCGCCGAGGGGCCGTGCCACTGCTTCCAGAAGCTCTTCAGGGTGAAGACGTCGATCAGCATGAGCAGCGGCAGCAACAGGCCCACGGCCACGCGCGGATCGATCGCGAGGGCGAGAATCGGGGCCGCGGCGAAGGCCGCTCCTGAGCCGAAACCACCCTTCGACACGCCCGCGAAGATCACCGCGGGCACGGCCACGGCCATCACCCAGGGATCAGGCCACATGGGTGCCAACTCCTTGCATCTTCTGCCCTTTCCGCCCCTGCTGCCTGTGCACCTGCGGCATTCACGCTGCAATGCAGCCTTGCACGCCCGCATGCCATTGGCTAGGCGTGGCGAGATTTCATGTCACCAACGAGGGACAACCCATAATGGCCAGACCGAAGATCGCACTTATCGGCTCGGGGCAGATCGGCGGCACGCTCGCCCACCTTGCCGCAATGAAGGAACTCGGGGACGTTGTCCTCTTCGACATCGCCGACGGCGTGCCGCAGGGCAAGGCGCTCGATATCGCCGAGAGCGGCCCCTCCGAGGGCTTCGACGCCGCCCTTTCGGGCACCACCGACTATGCCGCCATTGCAGGCGCCGACGTGTGCATCGTCACCGCCGGTGTGCCGCGCAAGCCCGGCATGAGCCGCGATGACCTGCTCGGCATCAACCTGAAGGTCATGAAGTCGGTCGGTGAGGGCATCGCCGCCCACGCGCCCGACGCCTTCGTGATCTGCATCACCAACCCGCTGGACGCGATGGTCTGGGCGCTGCAGAAGTTCTCGGGCCTGCCCGCCAACAAGGTCTGCGGCATGGCCGGTGTGCTCGACTCGGCTCGCTTCCGCCACTTCCTGAGCCTCGAGTTCGGCGTGTCGATGAAAGACGTCACCGCCTTCGTGCTCGGCGGCCACGGCGACACCATGGTGCCCTCCACCCGCTACTCCACCGTCGCCGGCATCCCCCTGCCCGACCTCGTGGAGATGGGCTGGACCACCCAGGAAAAGCTCGACGCCATCATCCAGCGCACCCGTGACGGCGGCGCCGAGATCGTCGGCCTGCTGAAGACCGGCTCGGCCTATTACGCGCCCGCCACCTCCGCCATCGAGATGGCCGAGGCCTACCTGAAAGACCAGAAGCGCGTTCTGCCCTGTGCGGCTTATTGCGACGGCGAGATCGGCGTGAAGGACATGTATGTGGGCGTGCCCACCGTGATCGGCGCCGGTGGCATCGAGAAGGTCGTGGACATCAAGCTCAACAAGGAAGAGCAGGCGATGTTCGACAAGTCGGTTGACGCCGTGAAGGGCCTCGTGGAGGCCTGCAAGGGGATCGACAGCTCGCTTGGCTGAAGACGACGCGACAGTGCAGGAAGGCTTCGTCTTCGCCGCCAGCGGAGCGGCCTACCTGCCTTTGACGATCCGGGCGGCGGAAAGCATCCGCCGCCACCACGCCGATCACCCGATCGACCTCTTCACAGACCAGCCCTGCGACGCCCCGGTGTTTTCCAAGGTGCACCGGCTGGAAGCGGCCTCTTTCCGCCCCAAGTTCGAGGCCCTGCAAAGGAGCCGCTTCGGGCGCACGCTTTGCCTGGATGCCGATATCATCTGCACCGCGTCGATGGCCGATGTCTTCGAGCTGCTGCACCGCTTCGACATCGCCGCCGCCCATGAGCCCAACCGCAACGCGGATTGGGCGATCCAGATGTTCCGCACCCCGGTTCCTCCGGCCTTCCCGCAGGTGAACTCAGGGGTGATCGGCTGCCGCGCCTCGGAGCAGACACGCGGCTTCTTCGCCGATCTCTCCAGCACCCTGCGCGACAGCGGGTTGAACCGTGACCAGCCGATCCTGCGCGAGCTTCTTTATGCCAGTGGTCTGCGGCTGGCGATTCTGCCGCCAGAATACAACCTGATGGAAATCGATGTGCTGGAAGCCCAGGGCCGCCGCAATACCGCGCCGCGGCTGCTCCACGCGCCCCGGCTGCACAAGCACCTGCGCACAACGCGCCGCCGCCGCGAGCTGCGCACCGTGACCGAGCTGTGCGGCTCCCGGATCACCCGCCATATTGACAGGATGATCGCGGCAGACCGCACCCTGGGCAATTCCGGCCGGGCGAGGCCGCTTCTGTCACGCGGGCTGCTGGGCCTCGTGCGGTTCTTCGTCAACGATATTCCGCGCGGGGTGCGTCGCCTGCTGGCGCGGTACTGAAGACCCCGGTCACGCCGCCTGATTGGCCACGATCTTCTTCATCAGCCGTTTCGCGTTTTCGCTGCCAAGCTTCATGTCGAACGCGCGGAATGAGAAATCTGCTTCGACCTCGGGGAACACCCGGCGCATGGCCGCTTCCGGGTCGATCTTGAGGGCGCTCAGGCGGCCGTGCTCGGTGAGGGCGCGGGCCTGCTCAGGGGTGAGCCCGGTGATCTTGCGGAAGAAGCGCAGGAGCTCGGGCATGGAAGAGATGTTGTCGCGCACGTGCCGCACCTGACGCGCGCGCTCATCGTGCAGCATCCGGCCCACCGCGCCGTCGCCCTGTTCAGCGTAGCGCAGGGTCTTGGCGGCCCAGTGCAGGGGCGTCAGCCCGTCGAAATGCAGCACCTGAAGGCCCGTCGCCCTCTTGTGCGGCGCCCAGCCGCCGTCCTTGCCCGCCAGCTTGGCGGCATGCACCTGCACCTGCACCTTGTGCCCGCTACGCACTAGCGGCTTGCCGTGGGACGCGCCCGCAAGGCCGTTGGCGAGATAGGGGGCAACCTCTTCGCCATAGATCCGGCTGACGATGCGCGGGGCTTTCTTGATCGGGTGGCGGAAGACGCCGGAGAAGATGTGGTCGGAGGCATCGCCCGCCAGCCAGCAGCGCTCGACCGCTGGCACGCGCAGCCACACGTCGCCCTCCTCCAGACGCGCCACCTCTTCGGCGAAGGGGCGCGACATGTGCAGGAACTCGTCGGCATCAAGATGCAATAGGTAATCAGCGCTTCCGCGCCTGTAGGCCCGTGTGGCGTTGATGGCCTGGCGGGCGTTCTGGTTGTCCGGTCGCCCGCGCCCGTTGGTCACCCGGTTCCAGTAGTCATCGGTGCAGCTCACCACCCTGACTTGCGGGTGCCTGCCGAGAAACGCGCGCACCGGGTCATCCGGGTCGTCGAGGTTGATGATGACCTCACGGGCGCCGATTTCCAGGTGATGCGCCACGAAAGCGAGCACCAGTTCCACCGGCTCCCGCACGGTGGCTGTCACGGCAAAGGTCGGGCCTGGTCCGGCGCGTTGCGCGGTTATCGGATCGGTGTCTGGGGTCTCGCTCATGGCGGCATTGATACCGCCGCCGCAGTGCGCTGGCCAGCCCCGCTCGGCGACCCAGAGGGTGATTCTCCTGATAGCGGTAGCACTCTGTTAAGATGTGATCACACCATTATTTGCTGTGATCACAAATTGCACTAATCACACCCAACCCCCGCAATTGAAGGTGTTTTTTGTTTGCCTTGGCCGCTGGCTGTGCCAATGACGGGTTAAACCGCAGCTTGAGGAACACCTTCATGAACATCCATGAGTACCAGGCGAAGGCCCTGCTTCGCTCCTACGGCGCCCCGGTCTCGGATGGCCGTGCCGTGCTGAAGGCCGACGAGGCCAAGACCGCCGCCGGCGCGCTCGACGGCCCGCTCTGGGTTGTGAAGGCGCAGATCCACGCAGGCGGCCGCGGCAAGGGCTCCTTCAAGGAAGCCTCCGCCGGAGAGAAGGGCGGTGTGCGCCTGGCCAAGTCAGTCGAAGAGGCCGCCGAGGAAGCCAAGAAGATGCTCGGCAAGACCCTCGTCACCCACCAGACCGGCCCGGCGGGCAAGCAGGTGAACCGCATCTACATCGAGGATGGCTCGGACATCACCTCCGAGTTCTACCTCGCCCTGCTGGTGGACCGGCAGACCAGCCGCGTGTCTTTCGTCTGCTCCACCGAGGGCGGCATGGACATCGAAGAGGTCGCCGCCGCGACGCCCGAGAAGATCCTCAGCTTCAGCGTCGATCCGGCCACCGGCTACCAGCCCTTTCACGGCCGCCGAGTCGCCTTTGCCCTCGGGCTTGAGGGCGCCGCCGTGAAGCAATGCGTCAAGCTGATGGGCATTCTCTACAAGGCCTTCATCGAGAAGGACATGGAGATGTTGGAGATCAACCCGCTGATCCTCATGCCCAACGGCGAGCTGAAAGTGCTGGACGCCAAGCTCGGCTTCGACGGCAACGCGATGTATCGCCAGCCCGATGTCTCCGAACTGCGCGACACCACCGAGGAAGACCCCAAGGAGCTCGAGGCCAGCAAATACGACCTCAACTACATCGCGCTCGACGGCGAGATCGGCTGCATGGTCAACGGCGCGGGCCTTGCCATGGCGACGATGGACATCATCAAGCTCTACGGCGCCGAGCCTGCCAACTTCCTCGACGTGGGCGGCGGTGCGACCAAGGAGAAGGTGACCGAAGCCTTCAAGATCATCACCTCCGACCCGAACGTGAAGGGCATCCTGGTGAACATCTTCGGCGGCATCATGCGCTGCGACGTGATCGCCGAGGGCGTGATCGCCGCGGTGAAAGAGGTCGGCCTTCAGGTGCCGCTGGTGGTGCGCCTTGAAGGCACCAACGTGGAGAAGGGCAAGGAGATCATCAACAACTCCGACGTCGACGTGATCGCCGCCGACAACCTCTCCGACGGCGCCGAGAAGATCGTGAAGGCGGTGAAGGGGTAGGAGTTAGACAGGTGCGGGCGTTCTTGCTCTCTGTTCCGATCCTCGCCGGGCTGTCCCTCACGGCGGTGGCGCAGCTCGTGGTGCCTCCGAAGCTCGACGATCGGGACTTGGTCGCCTCTGCACTGCGCCTCTGTATCTCTCCGGCGGCCAAAACCGCCACGGAGTTTGAGGCCGCCGCAAAGCGGAAAGGCTTCACGAAGGTCGGTGAAGCCAGAGGCGGCAAGGTGCGCTCCTACGAGAATGCGGCGGGGCACATGGGCTCACTCAAAATCACCGCGCTGTCCGGAAAGCCTGGCCTGTTCGAGTGCCGCGTGTCCTCGGGGCGGCTGCATGAAGGCCTGCGCCCGTTACTGGAGGCATCCCTGACGGCCAACTTCGACGGGGTGTCCGAATTTGCGATGACGAACGGCTGGATTTTCCGCAAGGACGGGCGCGAGTATGTGGTTGGTATATCGACCATCGAGAGCATCCCAACAACGGCCGTAACCGTCAGCGTCGATGGAGTATTCAAGTAAATGCACCGCGCCCTCCCCCTCCTCGCCTGCCTCGCCGCCCTCCCGGCGGCGGCGCAGGACGTTGCCGCGCTTGAGGCGATGACGGAGCAGCTTTCGGAGCCTGCGGGCATCGAGGCGCAGGTGGGGGCCTTTGCGGCCTGTTTTCTGGGCAATGGCGATGCGGGGGCGACGGCGGCTCGGTTCGAGGCCGAGGGATGGCGGGTGTTCGGCGATGCCGGGATGGGCATGATCGAGATCAGCCACGCCGATGCGCCGATCTACGTCACGCTCTACATGGATGGCGAGATCTGCTCGGTCGCCCATACCACGCAGCCCTCGCCAGAGGCGGCGCTGGTGCTGGAAAACTTCCTCTACGCCGCCGGCCTCGCCCCCACGCCAACCGAGATCGACGGCTGCGCGGGCTGGACACTGGCCAGCGGCAGCAGCGTGGGCCTTACCTCGGGCGGGCAAGACCCGGTCTGCGTGGGCCCCGAAAGCAATGACGTGCGCTTCTATTTCCCGGAGGGCAACTGAGCCATGCGCGCCGCCGCCCTCCTCCTTCTCCTCGCCGCCGCACCGGCAAGTGCCGCAGTCGATGTGCCCCGCGCCTTCGAGCTGTTCGACGCCTACTGCCGCCCGGCGATGCAGGGGATCGAGGCGCTGCGCGGGGTGGCCACGGTGCCCGGCCCGGGCGGCGAGAAGGTTTTTGCCGAAACCGACGATGGCTCGTGGGTCACCTATGCCACCGGCGAGGGCGACTTTCTGGTGATCGGCGCCTACCGTTACGGCGCGGGCACCGAGATGCGCGAATGCATGGTGCAGCAGGTGGGCGGGATCGCCGGGCAGGAGCCGGTGGAGCCGGTCGAAGCCGCCTTTCTCGACCTTGTGCCCGAGGGCGAGGGCATCACCATGTCGGGTGGCAAGGTGATGGAAGAAATGCCCCCTGTCGGCCATTTCGCCATGATGCCCAAGGGCCACCTGAACGACCGGCGCGAATATACCCTCCTCGGCGCGATGGACCCGCCCGAGGCAATCATGATGGGCTCGATGGGCCCCGGCGTCTTTCGCCTCAACGCTTATGCGGTGATCCCGCAATGAGCATGACCGTAATCACCCGGACGCCCGATGCGGCGCACTGACCAAGAAGCAAGGAAAACCACCGATGGCCATTCTCGTCGATGAAAACACCAAGGTGATCTGCCAGGGCCTCACCGGCTCGCAGGGCACCTTCCACTCCGAGCAGGCCATCGCCTATGGCACCAAGATGGTCGGCGGCGTGACCCCCGGCAAGGGCGGGCAGAGCCACCTTGACCTGCCGGTCTTCAACTCGGTGCATGAGGCCAAGCATGAGACAGGGGCCAATGCCTCGGTCATCTACGTGCCGCCGCCCTTTGCCGCCGACTCGATCCTCGAGGCGATCGACGCCGAGATGGAGCTGATCGTCTGCATCACCGAGGGCATCCCGGTGCTCGACATGATGGCGGTGAAGCGCGCGCTGGAGGGCTCGACCTCCCGCCTCATCGGCCCCAACTGCCCCGGTGTCATCACCCCCGACGCCTGCAAGATCGGCATCATGCCCGGCCACATCCACAAGCGCGGCTCGGTCGGCGTTGTCTCCCGCTCCGGCACGCTCACCTACGAGGCGGTGAAGCAAACGTCTGACGCGGGCCTCGGCCAGTCCACCGCCGTGGGCATCGGCGGCGACCCGATCAAGGGCACCGAGCACATCGACGTGCTCGACATGTTCCTCGACGATGACGAGACCCAGTCGATCATCATGATCGGCGAAATCGGCGGCTCCGCCGAGGAAGAGGCCGCCGAGTTCCTCGCCGAACAGAAGAAGAAGGGCCGCTGGAAGCCCGTCGCCGGGTTCATCGCCGGGCGCACCGCCCCTCCGGGCCGCCGCATGGGCCACGCCGGCGCCATCGTGGCGGGTGGCAAGGGCGACGCCGAGAGCAAGATCGAAGCCATGCGCTCCGCAGGCATCGTGGTGGCCGACAGCCCCGCAACGCTGGGCGAAGCCGTGCTGAAGGCGATTGGCTGAAGCATGGGCATGCGCGGCGCAGGGCGGACGGATCGGCCGGGGGGGCGAAATGCCCTCGCCCCGGTCGGCCTGCTCGCCTGCGCGCAGCTCTGTACGACGCCCGCATCGGCGGCCGAACCGGTGGGCCTAACGGCGATCGACGCGTGCCAGCATGCCGCGGGAGCGGAGGTCCTGGCCGCGCGACTTGCAGCGGCAGGGTATCGCCCGATCACCGAGGCGGACGCCGATGCGATCTTCGAGCTGTCGACGAGCGTTGCGCTTTACACGATCGCGGCTGGCTCCGCCGGGCGCGGGGATGTGGCCGGTGCGGAAACCAAGGCCCGTGAAATGTATGCGAGCGAGAGCGACCTGCGGGCAAAGAAGAGTGCCATGGCGGTGCGCCATGCTGCAAAAAGCCCGCAGTTCATTGGCCCGCAGGGTCGCAGCTACGTGCAGGTGATGGTCAGCACGTTCCCCCCCGGTGTCGGGCCTGCCCATACCTGCGAGATCGCCCTGCCGGAGGGCGCGACCTTTGCCGCGCTGCACGACAACCTGCCCGATGCGGGGCCATACCAATTTCCCGAAGGCTGGATCGACCAGAGAGCCGATGCGGGCGCCATGCAAAACGGCGGGGTCAGCCTGTCTATGCGGATCGCGCCGGATGCATTCGAAGCACTTTACGGGCTCCCGCCGAAAGTGCGCTATCAGATGACGGTCAATGCCGCGCCGCCCGGCCCGAGCGGCGCGGCCGCCGATGTCGCCGCGGTGATGGACCTCTGCTTCGCAGCGCCCGCCGACACGCCCGACCCCGCCGCCGCCTTGGAGGCCCTTGGCTGGACGCCCGGCGGCAATGTGGCGCGGGCGGAGGAGGCGCTCACCATCGCCTCGGTCTACCAGTCCGACCGCAACAGCGACGAGGTCACCGCACGGATGGCGGAGATTTACCGGGAGAGCCGCGCACAGGGGCAGTCCCGCGCCGAGGCTGCCACGCTGCTGACCTCGCCCGCCGGCCAAGTTCTGGCCATCGAGAGCCGCCACGGCCACATCGCCTGCACTCTCGTCGCCCAGCCAGGCACCGTGTTCACCCTGCCGGCTGGCCCTTACGATCGGCGGCACGACGATGGTCACGCCATCCTCCGGGTGCACGACGTCGAGCCCGCTGCCTTCTCTGTTGCGGGCGCCTTCGCCACAACCTTCCACGTCAACCAGTCCATCTTCAATACCGCCCGGCCCGGCCGCGAAGATGTTGGCGCGTTCCTCACCACTTCGGCCCTTACGAAGAACTGAACCATGACCGACCAAAGCCCCAACGACCTCTTCCACGCCTCCAGCTTCATGCAGGGGCACAACGCGGCCTATCTCGAACAACTCTATGCCAAATACGCCGATGACCCGAATTCGGTCGATGGCGCGTGGGCGGAGTTCTTCCGGCAGCTGGGCGATGGCGATACCGATGTGAAGGCCGAGGCCAAGGGGCCGAGTTGGGCCCGCAAGGACTGGCCGCCGGTGCCCGGGGATGACCTGACCGCCGCGCTCACCGGCGAGTGGCCCGCCGAGGCCACGCCCGAGGGCAAGGGGGCTGCAAAGAAGATCAAGGAGGCCGCCGGCGCGCAGGGCTCTGTTGTGAGCGAAGAGGCGGTCCGCACCGCCGTGCTCGACAGCATCCGCGCGCTGATGCTGATCCGCGCCTACCGCATCCGGGGCCACCTCGTGGCCGATCTCGACCCGCTTGGCATGCAGGACCAGACGCCCCACCCCGAGCTGGACCCGAAGAGCTACGGCTTCACCGATGCTGATATGGACCGGCCGATCTTCATCGACCAGGTGCTGGGCCTCAAATTCGCCTCGCTGCGCCAGATCATCGACATCGTGCGCCGCACCTACTGCGGCACCTTCGCGCTGCAGTACATGCACATCTCCAACCCCGAGGAAGCCTCGTGGCTGAAGGAGCGCATCGAGGGGCTGGGCAAGGAGATTGCCTTCACCCGCGAGGGGCGCAAGGCGATTTTGAACAAGCTGGTCGAGGCCGAGGGCTTCGAGAAGTTCCTCCATGTGAAATACATGGGCACCAAGCGCTTCGGTCTTGATGGCGGCGAGGCGCTGGTGCCCGCGATGGAACAGATCATCAAGCGCGGCGGCTCGCTGGGCGTGAAGGATATCGTGGTCGGCATGCCCCACCGGGGCCGGCTCTCGGTGCTGGCCAACGTCATGGCCAAACCCTACCGCGCGATCTTCAACGAGTTTCAGGGCGGCAGCTTCAAGCCCGAGGATGTGGATGGCTCGGGCGATGTGAAATACCACCTCGGCGCCTCCTCCGACCGCGAGTTCGACGGCAACACCGTGCACCTCAGCCTCACCGCCAACCCCTCGCACCTCGAGGCGGTCAACCCGGTGGTGCTGGGCAAGGCCCGCGCCAAGCAGGACCAGCGGGGCGACAAGGAGCGCACCCAGGTGCTGCCGATTCTGCTGCACGGCGATGCAGCCTTTGCCGGTCAGGGCGTGGTGGCCGAGTGCTTCGGCCTTTCCGGCCTGCGCGGGCATCGCACCGGCGGCACCATCCATATCGTGGTGAACAACCAGATCGGCTTCACCACCGCGCCGCATTTCTCGCGCAGCTCGCCCTACCCCACCGACATCGCGCTGATGGTCGAGGCACCCATCTTCCACGTGAATGGCGACGATCCGGAGGCCGTGGTGCATGCCGCCAAGGTGGCCACCGAGTTCCGCCAGAAGTTCCACAAGGACGTGGTGATCGACATCTTCTGCTACCGCCGCTTCGGGCATAACGAAGGCGACGAGCCGATGTTCACCAACCCGATCATGTACAAGCGGATCAAGGGCCACAAGACGACCCTGAGCCTCTACACCGAGCGGCTGGTGAAGGACGGGCTGATCCCCGAGGGCGAGATCGAAGACATGAAGGCGGCTTTCCAGGCCTACCTGAATGACGAGTTCGAGGCCGGGAAGAACTACAAGCCCAACAAGGCCGACTGGCTCGATGGACGCTGGTCGCATCTCGACCGGCGCGGCGAAGAATATCAGCGCGGCGAGACGGCCATTGCCGAGGAGACCTTCGATGAGGTCGGCAAGGCACTCACCACCGCGCCCGAGGGCTATGCCCTGCACAAGACGGTGCAGCGGATGCTGGGCACCAAGGCCGAGATGATCGAGAAGGGCGCGGGCATCGACTGGGCCACCGGCGAGGCGCTGGCCTTCGGCTCGCTGCTCACCGAGGGCTATCCGGTGCGCCTTGCCGGGCAGGACAGCACGCGCGGCACCTTCTCGCAACGCCACTCGGGCTTCATCCATCAGGAGACGGAAGAGCGCTACTACCCGCTCAACCATATCCGCAGCGGGCAGGCCGGGTACGAGGTGATCGACTCGATGCTCTCGGAATACGCGGTGCTGGGCTTCGAATATGGCTACAGCCTTGCCGAGCCCAACGCGCTGACACTGTGGGAAGCCCAGTTCGGCGATTTCGCCAATGGCGCCCAGATCATGTTCGACCAGTTCGTCTCCTCGGGCGAAAGCAAGTGGCTGCGGATGTCGGGCCTCGTCTGCCTGCTGCCCCACGGCTACGAGGGACAGGGCCCCGAGCACTCTTCCGCGCGCCTTGAGCGCTTCCTGCAAATGTGCGGGCAGGACAACTGGATCGTCGCCAACTGCACGACCCCGGCGAACTACTTCCACATCCTGCGCCGCCAGATCCACCGCAGCTTCCGCAAGCCGCTCATCATGATGACGCCCAAGTCGCTGCTGCGCCACAAGCTGGCGGTGAGCCGGAAGGAAGAATTCACCACCGGCTCCAGCTTCCACCGGGTGCTTTGGGACGATGCGGAGCACGGCAACTCCGACACCAAGCTGGTGGCAGATGACAAGATCCGCCGCGTGGTGATGTGCTCGGGCAAGGTCTACTTCGACCTGCTGGAAGCCCGCGACGCCGCCGGGATCGACGATGTCTACATCCTGCGCGTCGAGCAGTTCTACCCCTTCCCCGCCATCAGCCTCGTGAAGGAGCTGGAGCGGTTCAAGGGGGCCGATATGGTCTGGTGCCAGGAAGAGCCCAAGAACCAGGGCGCTTGGACCTATATCGAACCCAACATCGAATGGGTGCTGGGCCGGATCGGGGCCAAGCATGGCCGCCCGGTCTATGCCGGCCGCGCCACCTCGGCGTCTCCCGCGACGGGCCTCGCCTCCCAGCACAAGGCACAACAGGAAGCGCTCGTGAACGAGGCGCTCGGAATCGAAGGAAACTGATCAATGAGCACCGAAGTCCGCGTGCCCACCCTGGGCGAAAGCGTCACCGAGGCCACCGTCGCAACCTGGTTCAAGAAGCCGGGCGATGCCGTGGCCGCCGATGAAATGCTCTGCGAGCTGGAGACCGACAAGGTCACCGTCGAAGTGCCGGCCCCCGCTGCCGGGGTGATGGGCGAAATCGTCGCCGCCGAGGGCGACACGGTGGGCGTTGACGCCCTGCTCGCCACCATCTCCGAGGGCGGCGAAGGCGCGGCCCAGGCGAAGGACGAGCCCAAGCCCGAAGAGCCGAAAGCCGATGAGGCCCCCGCCGAAGCGCTTGCCGAAAGCTCCGGCGGCAGCGGCGAGAGCGTTGACGTGATGGTACCCACCCTGGGCGAAAGCGTGACCGAGGCCACCGTGGCCACATGGTTCAAGAAGGTGGGCGACAGTGTCGAGGCCGACGAGATGCTCTGCGAGCTTGAAACCGACAAGGTGAGCGTCGAGGTGCCCGCCCCCTCCGCAGGCACCATCACCGAGATCCTCGCCGAAGAGGGCGCCACCGTGGAAGCGGGCGGCAAGCTCGCCGTCATGGGCGGTGCCTCTGGCGGGGCTGGCGTCTCCAAGCCTGCCGAAGGCGGCAAGGATGAGGCCGCCCCCAAGGCCCCCGATGCCGCCACCGCCGCCAAGGGCGCCGATGTGGAAAACGCGCCTTCCGCCAACAAGATGATGGCCGAGAAGGGGCTCTCGGAGTCTGACGTGAAGGGCACCGGCAAAGATGGCCGGATCATGAAGGAAGACGTGATGAAGGCGGTGCAGGCCGGCGTCTCCGCCGCCTCTGCGCCCGCCCCCTCCGCCCCGCCGCGCGGCCCGGTCGCCGCCGAGGACGAGGCCCGCGAGGAGCGGGTGAAGATGACGCGCCTGCGCCAGACCATCGCCCGCCGCCTGAAAGACGCCCAGAACACCGCCGCGATCCTGACCACCTACAACGAGGTGGACATGACCGAAGTGATGGCGCTGCGGAACGAGTACAAGGATCTCTTCCTCAAGAAGCACGGCGTGAAGCTCGGCTTCATGAGCTTCTTCACCAAGGCCTGCGTGCACGCGCTGGGTGAGGTGCCGGAAGTGAATGCCGAGATCGACGGCACCGACATCGTCTACAAGAACTTCGTCCACATGGGCATCGCCGCAGGCACGCCACAGGGCCTCGTGGTGCCGGTGATCCGCAACGCCGACGCGATGAGCTTCGCCGAGATCGAGAAGGCCATCGCCGAAAAGGGCGCGCGCGCCCGTGACGGCAAGCTCTCGATGGCCGAGATGCAGGGCGGCACCTTCACCATCTCCAACGGCGGCGTTTACGGCTCGCTGATGTCCTCGCCCATCCTGAACCCCCCGCAGTCGGGCATCCTCGGCATGCACAAAATTCAGGACCGCCCGATGGTTGTCGGCGGCGAAATCAAGATCCGCCCGATGATGTATCTTGCCCTCAGCTACGACCACCGCATCGTCGACGGCAAAGGCGCCGTGACCTTCCTCGTGCGGGTGAAAGAGGCGCTGGAAGACCCGCGCCGGTTGCTGATGGACCTGTGAAACAACTTCGCAGAACTGGCGTTGGCCAGTTCTGCGCCAATCGACCGCCGAGCGTCTTAACTATGGCCAAGATCACAAGTCTCAAAGCTGCTCTCTTTGGTTCCGACGATCAATTGCAGGAAGCAATGAAGGCCATGTATCGGAGGGACAGCATTTTCTGGGACGGATTGGACAGCGAATCTGATCGCGGTTTGGTTCTATGCGTTGGCTCTTACTTTGAGAACTTTTTGGCCGATTGCCTGCGATCTTACTTTGCAGAAACAAAGGAGGCAGAGGATCTACTCAAAGCTACGAACGGCTTGGGAACATTCAAAGCTCGCCTCGAATGTTGCCGCGCGTTGCGGATTCTAAACGACGAAGATGTTAGGGCTCTGCGCTCCATAGCCAAAGTGCGGAATACGTTCGCCCACGAACTTACAACTCGTTTTGACGATCCACGCATAAAGGACGTGGTAGACGATCTTTATCAAAAGCTAGGAGAGAGGTTTAATGCTTCAACGGAGTCTGAAGACCGGCGCGAAAGATACAGCCTTTGTTGCATGCTTGTGGGCTTAGACCTTCACAGGCATGAAATAAACGTGCTCCTTCATACGAAGAGCTACCCTGAGTTTATTCCGAGCTATTTGCCGGAACGCGAGGGGTTTGGCGACAGGTCTTCATCATGACCCTCATCACCCGCGCAGAAACCCTCACCTTCTCACCCGACACCGCAGATGCGCTGCGGCGGGGCGGGTTTACGCTGGGGCTGGTCTCCACCTCGGGCGTGCTGGCGCTTGGCACCTTCTCGGGCGGGGGCTTTCAGCCGTGGTTGCTCATCTTCGCCGTGCTGGCCATGCTGCCCGCCCTCTGCCTGCTCGGCCTCTCCGCCGCCCTGCCCGCCCGGAACGTGGCGGCGCTGCCGCTCACATGGGCGCTCTGCGGCTTTGCTCTGCTGCTGATCCGCGCCATGGTCGCGGCCTCTGCGGGTTTCTGGTTTGCGCCGCTCGTCAGCCTCGCCGCTGCGCTGGAAGTGACGGGGACAGTCGCGCTCGCCTGGTTCGCCTGGCACCTCTTCCGCAAGGGTGCCTTCGCCCGGGTGCCGGGATGACCGATCTGGCCGCTCTCCCCCCGCTGGAAGAGGCGATCTGGGCCGCTGCCTCGGGCTATGACCGCGCCGAAATCGAGCGGCTGCTGGCGCCCGACTTCTTCGAGCTCGCCCGCTCGGGCCGCCGCTATACCCGCGAGGAGTTGCTAACCGACACCTCCGAGGGCCGCCCCTCGAAGGTGGCGCTGCACGGGCTGGAGGCGCGCGAGATCGCGCCCGGCGTCGCGCTCGTCACCTACACCTCCGAAACCCGCTACCCGGACGAGACTCAATGGGCCGCCCGCTCCACCCTCTGGGCCGAAACGCCCGAGGGCTGGCAGGCCCGCTTCCATCAGGGCACGCCGCTGCCGCAGGAGCATCGGCCATGACGGGGCGGCGCGTTAACGAATTCACCCGAAAATCGCGCATGTCGGATGACATGTGCATGGGTTGTGCATGGATTGTGTATCGATTCTGCATGCCCCGAATCTTGGTAAAGGAGAGCCCATGTCCTCTTATGACGTGATCATCATCGGCGCCGGTCCCGGCGGCTACGTCTGCGCCATCCGCTGCGCCCAGCTCGGCATGAAAACCGCCGTGGTGGAGGGCCGCGAAACCCTTGGCGGCACCTGCCTCAACGTCGGCTGCATTCCCTCCAAGGCGCTGCTGCACGCCTCGCACCTGCTGCATGAGGCGGAGCACAACTTTGCCGAGATGGGGCTGAAGGGCAAGAGCCCGAGCGTCGACTGGGACCAGATGAAGGCCTACAAGGACAAGACCGTTGGCCAGAACACCGGTGGCATCGAATTTCTGTTCAAGAAGAACAAGATAGACTGGCTGAAAGGCTGGGGCAGCATCCCCGAGGCGGGCAAGGTGAAGGTGGGTGACGAGGTGCATGAGGCCAAGCACATCATCATCGCCACCGGCTCCGAACCGGCCTCGATCCCCGGTGCGGAAGTCGAGATCGACGAGAAGGTGGTGGTCACCTCCACCGGCGCGTTGGAGCTGGGCAAGGTGCCCGGCGAGATGGTCGTGGTCGGCGGCGGGGTGATCGGGCTTGAGCTGGGCTCGGTTTATGCCCGGCTTGGCTCCAAGGTGACGGTGGTGGAATTCCTCGATGCGATCACCCCCGGCGCCGATGCCGAGGTGGCCAAGAACTTCCAGAAGATCCTGAAAAAGCAGGGTCTTGCGTTCGTTATGGGCGCCGCCGTGAACAAGGTGGAAACCAAGGGTGGCAAGGCCACGGTGCATTACAAGCTGCGCAAGGATGACAGCGCCCACGAACTGAAGGCCGACACCGTGCTGGTCGCCACCGGCCGCAAGCCCTACGTCGAAGGGCTCGGGCTCGAAGAGCTTGGCGTGAAGATGACCAAGCGCGGGCAGGTCGAGGTGGACGAACACTTCCAGACCGCGGTGAAGGGCGTCTATGCCATCGGTGACGCGATCCCCGGCCCGATGCTCGCCCATAAGGCCGAAGACGAGGGCACCGCGCTGGCCGAGATGCTGGCGGGCCAGAAGCCGCACATCAACTACGGCCTCATTCCCGGCGTGATCTACACCGCCCCCGAGGTCGCAAGTGTCGGAGAAACCGAGGAAACCCTGAAGGAGAAGGGCAAGGCCTACAAGGTTGGCAAGTTCCCCTTCATGGGCAACGCGCGGGCCAAGTCGGTGCATCAGGCCGAGGGCTTCGTGAAGATGCTGGCCGACAAGGAGACCGACAGGATCCTCGGCTGCCACATCATCGGCCCGGCGGCGGGCGAGTTGATCCACGAGATCTGCGTGGCGATGGAATTCGGCGCCTCCGCCGAGGATGTCGCCCGCACCTGCCACGCTCACCCGACCTTCTCGGAGGCGGTGCGCGAGAGCGCGCTGGCCTGCGGCGACGGGGCCATTCACGTTTGATTCAAATGTGAAGGTTACAGTGGGCCGCGGCAGAGATGTCGCGGCCTTTTTCGTGCGCCAGTTGTGCCAAAGGCGCGCCGCAATCGGTTGTTAACGCTTTCTTAAAGATTGGGCCGAAGAGCCCGGATTGTTGAGGAAAGCGAGAGGACGAACCGATGCAGAAACTCGGAGTCGCCGCAGCCGTTGCCCTTGTGGCGCTTTCGGCCACGGCACATGAGGCAGAAGCCCGCCGTGGCGGTGGGGCGGTCATGGTCAGCGAGCAGCTGCACTTCGTGGCACCGACCCGCGTTGGCAATGGGTCGGGCGGGCAGATGGCACTCTGCCACCTGACCAAGAAGCACCACTTCTTCGGCATCGGCCTTTGGCGCGAGATGGAGAGCTATGCGCTGTCTTACGAGATGTGCACCGGCGCGCAATACGTGCCTCTGTCGTCCGAGCGCATGGCCCGCCTGGTTGCAGCGGGCGAAGTGCCTGCGGACCTGCCGGTTGAGCCCAGGATGCAGGTGGCGCAGCTCGTCAGCGGATTCGCCGGCTCGGCGGCCATTGGCGCGACGCTCGGCCTCTTCGGCCTCACCAGCCTTCTGGCCGCTGGCCGACGCCGCAAGCGTCGCAAGGCCATGACCGGCGCAAACAGCTTTGCCCAGCGCGTGCTTGACGTGATGTGCCATGCCGCCAAGGCCGATGGCGTGGTGGATCCCGAAGAGGTGAAGCTCATTGCCTTCGCCAGCGAAAAGCTGACCGGCACCGCCTATTCCGCCGCGCAGATCGAACGGCTCATCGGCATGGCCGCCACGAAGGTGACCGATGCCGAGTTCAAGGCCTTCGGCACGGGGCTGGATGCCCACCAGCGCGAAACCCTGATGCGCGGGGCCCTGATGGTGACAGTGTCTGACGGCACGATCAGCCAGTCGGAGAAGGGCTTTCTGGCCCGGCTGGCCGCCTCGCTTCAGATTTCCGGCATCGAGATGCAGGGGATGCTGCGGAGCCTCTGAGCGCCGCCTGCACGCCTAGGTCGCCAGCATCCGCAACCCGCCGGTGACATCCGAGCGCACCGCCAGCCGCAGCCCCGGCTCGTCCCCCGCCTTCAGCGCGGCCACGATGAGCCGGTGATGGCGCGGCACCTCGGTGCGCCGGAGCCTGTCATAGAGAAGCCGCATGGTCGGGCCGAGCTGGAGCCAGACCGTTTCGGCCAGAGCCAGCATCGCGGGAGCCTGCGCGCGCAGGTAGAGCGTGCGGTGAAACTCGAGGTTGGCGCGGATGTAACCCGCCGCATCGCCCCGCGCGGTGACCTCGGCGATGTTGGCGTTCACCGCCTCCAGCCGCTCGATCAGCGCGATGTGGGCCCTCGGCAGCGCACGGGTGGCCAGCTCCGGCTCCAGCAGCGCACGAATCGCCGCCAGTTCCTCGATCCGGTCGTTCGAGAGCACAGGGGTGGACACCCGGCCCGAGGCGGAGAGTGTCAGCGCGCCCTCCGCCGCCAGCCGCCGCACCGCCTCGCGCGCCGGGGTCATGGAAACTCCGAAATCCTTGCCGACTCCCCTGAGGGTTAGCGCATGCCCGGGCAGCAGCTCGCCATGCATGATGCGGGTGCGGAGCGCACGGTAGACCCTGTCATGCGCAGCGGTGGTAGCCCCGGCGGGGGCGGGAGCCTCGCGGTTGGGCGGAGCGGCATCAGTGGGCGGCGGCTGGATCAGCATGGCGACAGCGTGATCACGAATCTGCGATCCGTCAACGGCAAAGGCTCACCCCTTGAAGCCATAGCGGTGAAGCGCCGCACCGTGCTGCCGGAGCCAGCGGCGCGGCGCCTCGTAGCCCGGGCAGAGCTTGCCGCAGGCCGCCCAGAAACGGGGGGAGTGATCCATGTGGGCCAGGTGGGCCACCTCATGCGCTGCGACGTAATCGAGCACCTCGGGCGGAGCCAGGATGAGCCGCCACGAATACATCAGGTTGCCCTCATGGCTGCACGAGCCCCATCGCGAGCGGGTGTCGCGCAGGGTGATGCGCCCGTGCGGGCGGCCCAGCGCGGCGGCGTGGCGCGCGGAGGCCTCGGCCAATCGTTCGCGGGCGATCTCGCGCAGGAAGGCGCCAAGCCGTGCAGGCAGACGCGTGGCGCCCTCGGGCACCAGAAGTGCCTGTGGCTCAAGGGCAATCCGGCGCACCGGTGCGGCCTCGACCCGGCGCAGCACGCCCTCTACCGGGATCTCCGCGCCCGGCTCCACCGGCACGAAGGGAGCCTGCTCGGCCAGCCTGTCGCGGATCCACCCGGCCTTCTCGGCGGCAAAGTTGCGCGCCTCCCGCTCGGGCGCGAAACGCGGCATGGTCAGCGTGACCCGGCCATCAACTCCCGACACCCGAAGCGACAGCCGCCGCGCCCGCGCCGAGCGGCGCAGCGTGACCTCGACCTCCGGCTTTCCCGGTAACGTGATGATGCCCATGGCCTGCCCTGTTTTGCCTCGCCCGAGAGTAGCCTGCCGCAACACCGCAAGAAAGGCCGATACCCCCTTTACAGCCTTGTGTTGTCGTGGCATTGGCCCCGCTCGAACCCTAAAGCATGTGAGGATTTCGATGCCTAAGGAACAATGGGGCGTCAAGCGCGTCTGCCCGACCACCGGCAAGCGGTTTTATGACCTGGGGCGCGACCCGGTTGTGAGCCCCTACACCGGTGAGGTCGTGGAGCTGGATACCGGCAACAAGGCCCGCTCGGCCCTGAAGGGCGACAAGCCCGATCCGAAGTCTGTCGAGGCCGAGGAAGAAGACGCCGACATCGATGTGCTCGAAGACGATGATGATGACAGCGATGTCGATCTCGGCGACGACGTGCTTGAAGACGACGATGATGACGATGTTTCGCTCGACGACATCGCCGACGTCGCCTCCGACGACGACGAAAGCTGAGGCGCGGCGGGAAAAGCGGCGGGCGGCGAAAATTTCGCTTGAACCCCCCGCCGCGATTCCCTAAACGTCCGCCTCACCGGGGCCTTAGCTCAGTTGGGAGAGCGCTTGCATGGCATGCAAGAGGTCAGGGGTTCGACTCCCCTAGGCTCCACCATTTCCCCTTGGTAGAAAAAAGATCGGCAACCTGCTGATTTTTTGTGGTGGTTTTCTCGCGGGTTGTCACGCTTGCGCATGGCAGTGAGGACGCCAATGAGTCCCGGCCTCCTTCGCCTCTAGCCGCGCTGAACCGTCTGCAACCACTGCGCCGCCGCTTTCCAAGACAATGAAGACAGCCACGGCAAGCGAGAAGACGCCCCGTCATGCGGAAGCTGTTGGACTGGTTCGTGTTGCGTCTTCCGAAGTGGTTAGACGGGAGCCTCCCCCTACTCGGCCCGCTCGGTGCAGGCCAGCACGTAGTTGGGCCCTTAGCCCGAGGGCTGCACAACGAGGTCAGTAGGCGGGGCATCGCCGCGGGCGCGCGTGTTCTGTAGAGAACAGGCTAATTTCAAGCTGCGGACTTTCAGGGGAGCAGGTCATCTGCCTGCGGGTCGCTGAGCCGCGTGACGGCAAGGCTCTTGGATTGGACCGCTGTAGGCGCAACCGAGTGATCAGCCGAGAGTAACTCTCATTGGTTCCGGCTCTTCAGACGCGCCCGCAACGCACGCATCCATTCGAAGAGATAGAAAAGCACAACGGCACCGGCGAGGCTCAGTGTCCCGAACACCCAGCGGCCCGACGCCAGGAGACCGATACCTGCCAAGACCAGCACCGGCACGGCCACACCCATCACGACAAGCAGGGCCGCCATGGCCGTCAGAAGACCGATATTCTTCATCTCATCAATCCGGTGCGTTGTTGCTGATAAAACCACGCGGATCGGCGATGAAATCGAAGAAACCGTTGATTGCGGCCTGCATCATTTGCAACTCGGCATCTTGTAGCTGGATGGCTTCAGGGTGTTCGCGCAGGTAGGTGCGTATCTGGAAGTAAGCGTCGGCACCGATTACTTGAGGAAGCGATATGATGCGATCCTCACCGGTGATAATCGCAGCGACCACTGCTTCCGTTGGCAAAATGCCATCTGGTCCCATGTTGCGGAGGGCATTCAGGCTGACGCGATAGATCGCACCGATAGACGACAACACGAAGAGTGTAAGGCCGCGCCCCACCGCCCCCGCGACAC
>NZ_QTNQ01000002.1 GCF_018424695.1 Vannielia litorea | reverse complement strand
GTGCGGGGGGCTGGCCCCCCGCCTGTGAAGGTCAGAAATCGAGGTCGGCATAATGCGGCGGCGGCGGGAAACCCGGCACCTGGTCGGCGAGCAGCCCGCGGAAGGCCGGGCGAGATTTGATCTTCGCATACCAGTCCTTCACGTTCTCGCTCCGATTCCAGTCAACATCACTGATGTAATCCAGCGCACTCAAATGCGCGGCGGCGGCGAAGTCGGCGAGGCTCATCGCATCGCCCGCCAGCCAGCGGCGTTGATCCAGCAGCCAGCTCATGTAGTCGAGGTGATACTTGATCGCCTTCGCCCCGGCCTTAACGTTCCGGCTCTCCGGGTAGCCCGCGCCCGTCACCTTCTTGTTCACCCGCTCATAGAGCAGGTTCGCGGTGACTTCGTGATGAAACTTGTCGTCGAACCACGCACAGATCCGCCGCACCTCGTAACGCCCCTCCGCATCCTTGGGCATGAGCGGCGGCTCGGGGTGCTTTTCTTCGATGTATTCGCAGATCGGCTGGCTCTCGGCCATCATCTGGCTGTTCATCCGCAGCACCGGAACCTTGCCCGCCGGGTTGCGGCGCAGGAAGTCCGGCTCCTGCTCCCAGTAGCGCTCTTCCACCAGCTCCACCTCAAGCCGTTTCTCGGCCATCACAAGGCGCACCTTCCGGCAGAAGGGCGACAGCGGCACGTGATACAGACGGTGGCTCATGAACTTCCCCGATATTCGTTAATGCCACCGTGATAACGCGGGCACCCGCCCCCCTTCAATCCTCGAAACAGCCGGCCCGCCCGTCGGCGGCAATCGTCGCCGCCCCATCGGCAATTCGCGCCGCCCGTTTGCGCAGGTTGGCCGTGGGCCGCGAGGCGGAGCGCTGCTTGGGGTTGGGTAACACAGAGGCCAGCAGCGCCCCCTGCATCGGCGACAGATCGCCGGGCGGCACCCCGAAATAGTGGTAGGCTGCCGCGTCGATCCCGAAGACACCCTCATCGAACTCCGCCACGTTCAGATAGATCTCCAGCATCCGCCGCTTGCTCCAGACCGCCTCGGCGGCGGGGGTGATCAGCGCCTCAAGCGCCTTCCGGAACCAGCTGCGCCCCTGCCACAGAAACACGTTCTTCACCGTCTGCTGGCTGATGGTCGAGGCGCCGCGGGTGCCGCCATCCTCCAGCGCCTCGCGGATCGCATCCACGTCGAAACCCCAGTGCAGGCAATAGTTGGCATCCTCAGCCGCCACCACGGCCCGCACCGTCGCGGGGGAAACCTCCTCGATCCCGATCCACTGGTGATCCAGCCCGCCGAGGCGCCGCTTCTCCGACCACATGGTGTGGGTCGTCGGCGGGTCGACGAAGCGATAGGCCAGCACGGCCAGAAGCACCACCACCACAGGCACCATCAACACCAGCAAGAGCCTGCGCCAGAACCAGCGCCACGCCCGGCGCACCGCCGGGGGCTTCGCTTTCGCCCGTCCGCTCTTCCCAGAGCGCTTCTTTGCCGTGTCCGCCCGCGCCATTCGTTTGCTATACGCCGCCGCCGCGCGCCAGAAAAGCCGTCAGGCAAAAACCGCACAGGCGTCGCGGAGGCGCATCACCGTCTCCATAAAGGCCTCGCACCGTCGGGCGCGGCAGCGCCCTGGCCGCAAAAATCAGGGGCGGCCCTCAGGCCGCCCCAAATTCGAAGTTGCCAGCAAAAAAGGCTCTATTCCGCCGGAACAGCGCCCTTTTCCCGCGAAAGCGGATGGCTGAGCTTGTTCAGCATCTCCTTCGGGCAGACCTGCACAAAGTTTGGCAATTCGCTCTCCCAGTGCTGAAGGATCGACTCCGCGCGGCGGCTCTTGGTTTCCTCGAAATGGTTGGTCACCAGCCGCCGAAGCTGCTCTTCCCAGTAATCCACTGTCACCGGGTTGGTCACCAGCGTCTCCATGTTCATCATGTCGGCCGCTTCGCCTTCCGGGTCGTAGAGGTAGGCCATGCCGCCCGTCATCCCGGCCCCGAAGTTGGCGCCGATTGAGCCAAGGATGACAGCGATGCCACCGGTCATGTACTCACACCCGTTGGAGCCGCAACCCTCGATCACCGTCCGCGCGCCGGAGTTCCGCACGGCGAAGCGCTCGCCAGCCCGGCCCGCGGCATAAAGGTAGCCGTCCG
This sequence comes from Vannielia litorea, assembly GCF_018424695.1. Classification (GTDB taxonomy): domain Bacteria; phylum Pseudomonadota; class Alphaproteobacteria; order Rhodobacterales; family Rhodobacteraceae; genus Vannielia; species Vannielia litorea_A. Next base: position 125,424 of record NZ_QTNQ01000002.1, on the reverse strand, counting down.
TCGCGCCATAGAGCACCGTATTGCCAATGATGGTGTTCTCACTCGCCTCCAGCGGGCTGCTCATCGTCGGGCGCACCACGATGGTGCCGCCGCTCAGGCCCTTGCCCACGTAGTCATTGGCATCGCCCGCCACCTCCAGCTTTAGGCCGGGGGCTGCGAAGGCGCCGAGAGATTGCCCGGCCGAGCCCGAGAGCTTCACCGTCAGGTGGTGCGGCAGAAAGGCGTTGCGCATGCCAAAGTTCTGCACGATGTGGCTCGAGGTCCGCGTTCCCACCGTCCGATGCGTGTTCTGCACCGCATATTGCAGCTGCATCTTCTCGCCATCCCGCAGGAAGCGCTTCGCGTCCTGAACGATCTGTGCATCCAGCGTGTCGGGAACCGGGTTGCGCTCACGCTCCACCGTGTAGTCCACCTTGTCCGCGCCATCGACGCAGATCAGCAGCGGGTTCAGGTCGAGGTCGTCGAGGTGAGCGGACCCGCGCGAAACCTGGCCCAGCAGGTCGGCCCGGCCGATGACTTCGGCGAGAGAGCGCGCGCCGATGGAGGCCAGAATCTCCCGCACCTCCTGCGCATAGAAGGTGATGAGGTTCACCACCTTGTCGGCATTGCCGGTGAACTTGGCCCGCAGGTCATCACGCTGTGTGCACACGCCCACCGGGCAGGTGTTGCTCTGGCACTGGCGCACCATGATGCAGCCCATGGCGATCAGTGCGGCGGTGCCGATGCCGTATTCCTCGGCGCCCATCATCGCCGCCATCACGATGTCGCGGCCCGTGCGCAGCCCGCCATCCGTGCGCAGCGTGATCCGCGAGCGCAGGTTGTTGAGCGAGAGCACCTGATGCGCCTCTGTCAGCCCCATCTCCCAGGGCAGGCCGGCATACTTGATCGAGGTCGCCGGGGAGGCACCCGTGCCGCCGTTGTGGCCCGAAATCAGGATGTTGTCGGCCTTCGCCTTCGCCACGCCCGCCGCAATCGTGCCCACACCGGAGGAGGCGACGAGCTTCACCGTCACCTTCACCGTTGGGTTGATCTGCTTGAGGTCGTAGATCAGCTGCGCGAGGTCTTCGATCGAATAGATGTCATGGTGCGGCGGCGGGCTGATCAGGGTGACCCCCTTGGTCGAGTGCCGCAGCCGGGCGATCAGGTCGGTCACCTTCATGCCGGGCAACTGCCCGCCCTCGCCGGGCTTCGCGCCCTGCGCCACCTTGATCTCAAGCTCTTCGCAGTGGTTCAGGTACTCTGCCGTAACGCCAAAGCGACCCGAAGCCACCTGCTTGATTTTGGCAGACGGGTTGTCGCCATTCGGCTCCGGCACGAAGTGCGCCGGGTCTTCCCCGCCCTCACCCGAGTCCGACTTCGCGCCAATCCGGTTCATCGCCACGTTGAGGGTTTTGTGCGCCTCGGGCGACAGCGCGCCAAGGCTCATACCCGGCGTCACGAACCGCTTGCGGATGGCCGTCACGCTCTCCACCTGCTCCACGGGGATCGGCGCGCCCAGCGGCTTGATCGCCAGCAGGTCACGCAGGTGGATCGGCGGGTTCGCCTGCATTTTTGCGCTGTACTGCTTCCAGATCTCAAACGAGCCCCGATCACAGGCGCTCTGCATCAGGTGCATGGAAGACGCCTCCCAGGCATGGCTCTCCCCAGAGCGCCGCGCCTTGTAGAAGCCGCCCACCGGCAGCACCGGCGTCGCCCCCTTCAGCCAGCCATGGGCGTGGATCTCCTCTGCCTTCTTCTGGATGCCGGGCACCCCGATGCCGCTGATCCGGCTGGTCATGCCGGGGAAATATTCAGCCACCATTGCGCGGCTCAGGCCCACGGCCTCGAAGTTCAGCCCGCCGCGGTAAGAGGACACCACCGAGATGCCCATCTTCGACATGATCTTCAGCAGGCCCTGGTCAATCGCCTCACGATACTTGGCCACCGCATCCGTCAGGCTCATGTCCAGCAAGCCACGCTCAATCCGGTCGGCCAGGGAATCTTCGGCGAGGTAGGCGTTCACGATGGTCGCGCCGCAGCCGATGAGGACCGCGAAGTAATGCGGGTCAAGGCACTCGGCAGAGCGCACGCCGAGTGAACAGAAGGTCCGCAGACCCTTGCTCGTCAGCCCCGAGTGCACGGCACTCGTCGCCAGAATCATTGGCATCGCGATCTTGTCTTCGCTCGAATGCTGGTCTGTCAGCACGATATGGCCCGAGCCCGAGCGCACCGCATCCTGCGCTTCCGCGCGAATGCGCTCCAGCCCCTCCTGCAACGCCTGCGGCCCACCATCCCGCGGGAAGGTGCAATCAATCTCGCACATTTCGGCATTGAAGTGCTTCACCAGCTCTTCGAATTGGGCGTTCGCCACGAAGGGGCTCTCCAGCACGATGATCTCGGTCTGGCTGCTGTCTTCATCCAGCACGTTCTTCAGGTTGCCGAAACGCGTCTTCAGGCTCATCACCCGATATTCCCGCAGCGAGTCGATGGGCGGGTTGGTCACCTGGCTGAAGTTCTGGCGGAAGAAATGGCTCAGCGGGCGATACTTCTTGGAAAGCACCGCAGAGGGCGTGTCATCGCCCATGCTGGCCACCATCTCCTTGCCGTCCTCGGCCATCGGCGCCAAAATCTGCTCAAGGTCTTCAATCGAGTAGCCCGCCGCAATCTGCCGCTTGCGCAACTGATCGCCGGCAAACAGCGGGGCTTCCTCGATGCCCACCATCGCCTCGTCGAGATCGTTGATCTTGCCGACCCAGTCACCGAAGGGCAGGGCACGGGAGAGCTTGTCCTTGATCTCCACATCGTGGAACAGCAGGCCCTTCTTCATGTCCACGGCGATCATCTGGCCCGGGCCCAATGCGCCCTTCTCGCGCACCACGCTCTCGTCGATTGTCACCATGCCGGCCTCGGAACCTGCAATCAGCAGCCCGTCGCCGGTGACGACATAGCGCATCGGGCGCAGCCCGTTCCGGTCGAGCCCGGCACACACCCAGCGGCCATCGGTCATCGCCAGCGCGGCAGGGCCGTCCCACGGCTCCATGACCGAGTTGCAGTAGGAATACATGTCGCGCCAGGCCTCGGGCAGTTCCACGGCCTGCTTGCTCCAGCTCTCGGGCACCAGCATCGTCTTGGCCATCGGCGCGCTCCGCCCGGCCCGCACCAGCACCTCGAAAACCGCATCCAGGGCGGCGGAGTCAGACGCCCCCTGGGGGCAGATCGGCTTGATGTCTTCCGCCATGTCCCCGAACGTCGAAGACGCCATGCGGATCTCATGGCTCTTCATCCAGTTCAGGTTGCCCTTGATGGTATTGATCTCACCGTTATGCGCCAACATCCGGAAGGGCTGGGCCAGCCACCACTGAGGGAAGGTGTTGGTGGAGTAGCGCTGGTGATAGATCGCAAAGGCGCTCTCGAAGCGCTCGTCCATCAGGTCGGGGTAAAACTCGGCGACCTGCTCGGCCAGCATCATCCCCTTGTAGATGATGCTGCGGCAGCTCAGCGAACACACATAAAACGCCGGCAGGCTCGCCGCCTGCGCCGCCTTCTCGATCCGGCGGCGAATAACGTAAAGCTCGCGCTCAAACGTCTCTTCGTCCACGTCCTTGATGTTCGAAATCAGGATCTGCTCGATCTCGGGCCGCGTCGCATTGGCCTTTTCGCCAAGACAGGAAATATCCACCGGCACGTGCCGCCAGCCATAAATGTAATAGCCCATCCGAAGCACCTCGGCCTCCACGATGGTCCGCGCCCGCTCCTGCGCGCCAAAATCGGTGCGCGGCAAGAACACCTGGCCAACGGCAATCAGCTTGTTCTTGTCAGGCAGGTGCCCGGTGCGCTCGATCTGGTCGTAGAAAAAGCTCACCGGAATCTGCACATGAATGCCCGCGCCGTCGCCGGTCTTTCCATCGGCATCCACCGCGCCCCGGTGCCAGATCGCCTTCAGCGCCTCGATCCCGTTTTCCACCACCTTCCGGCTCGGCTTGCCGTCGATCGACACCACAAGCCCCACCCCGCAAGAGCTCTTCTCTTCGCTCTCGTGGTACATGCCATTCTCGCTGAGCCACTTGCGCTGCTGTTCGTGCTCCGCAGCCCAGGCCTCGTCAAACTTGGTCATGGTGGTCTCCTTCACTGGCTAACGGGCGGCACAAGGCTCGCCTGTAGCGCGTTACATCCGTAGCGGGGCCGAAAGTCGCTGAACCCCTTTTCGCCGGGGAAGATGAACTCCCGCGGCGTGTTGTCTTCCTGCCAGCGTTCCTGGCCGTCAAAGTAGCTCTCCTGCCCCAGCATGAAGAGCCGCTCTTGCTTGAACAGGTACTGTTTGCCCTCGGCGGCAAACACGAGGTTGCCCTCTTCGTCGCGGGTCTCGGAGGTGATGTTGACGGTGTTCAACTCCACCCCGTCGATCACTTCGGTCTTGCCTGTCACCACATCGCGGCCGCGGGTGTTCAGCTTGATCGCCTCGTCCCCCGTCTGCTCGATGGTGGTGAAGTCGTAGCTGTCTTCGCCGGTTTCCAGCAGCTGCGTCATGCTGATTGGGTCAGGCCCGGGCTCGAACAGGCGCTCGGTGGTTCCGGTGTTGAAGTAGAAGGCATCCACCCACTGAAACTCCGAGTCATAAACATGCAGGCTCGAGGGGCCGTTGATGTCGTGGGAAGCTTCCCAGGTCGTGCCCTCGGGGGCATCCTCGCAGCGCCAATAATGAGAGACGGTGCAAGCCCGCGTCTGAACAGTCAGAAACCCCGTGCAGCCCGCTGGCGGGCTGGTCTCTTGTGCAGCCGCGCCGCCCGCCGCGAGGGCAGCAAGGGCGAGGGGCAGGAGGGGCCTGACAATATTCACGTGCTGTTAACTCTCTCGTTTCGTCCGGTCAGCGATTCTGACCTTTGGGGGTGTACGGCGCTGTCAAGCTTTTGCGTCACAAGGGCTGACCTTTAACACTCTTCCTATGCATGGGTTGTGCATAGGATGTGCATGGGTTGTGCCTGTGACGTTTTGCCTTTTCAGCCCCTATTCTGCTGCCACCGCGCGGGCCGCACTGAATTTCTCAAGGATTGCTTCCGCTGCCTCACGGCCATCCCGGATCGCCCATACAACAAGGCTCGCGCCGCGCTGAATGTCGCCCACCGCATAGACGTTCTCCATCGGCGTTTCATGGGTGAGGAAGTCAGCCTTCACAGTGCCCCAGCGCGTCACCTGAAGCTCGGGCTGATCCCAGAGTTTGGGCAGCTCCTCCGGCTCGAAGCCCAGCGCCTGAATCACCAGGTCAGCCTTCTCCACGTAGTCCGAACCCTCAATGATCTCAGGGCTTTGGCGTCCGCTGGCGTCAGGCGCCCCAAGGCGCATCTTCTGCACCATCACGCCTTCTACCTTCTCGTCGCCGGTGAAGCCCTTCGGCGCCGAAAGCCAGACGAACTCCACGCCCTCTTCCTCGGCATTGGCCACCTCACGCTGAGAGCCAGGCATGTTGGCTCGGTCCCGACGGTAGAGGCATTTCACGCTGGTCGCGCCCTGCCGGATCGAGGTGCGCACACAGTCCATGGCGGTGTCGCCGCCACCGATGACAACCACGTTCTTGCCCTCGGCGTTCAGCGTCCCGTTTTCGAAGTCCTCAACCGCATCGCCAAAGCTCTTCTTGTTGGAAGCCGTAAGGAAATCAATGGCTTTCACGATCCCCTTGGCCCCCACGCCGGGGGCCTGAAGCTCGCGCGTCTTGTAGACGCCGGTGGCGATGATGATCGCATCATGCTCCTTCTGGATCTCCTCGAACGCAATGTCCTCACCAACGTTGCAGTTGAGCCTGAAGGTCACGCCGCCGTCTTCCAGCTGCTTGTTGCGGCGCATCACCACGTCCTTCTCCAGCTTGAAGCCGGGGATGCCATAGGTAAGCAGCCCGCCCGCACGGTCGTAGCGGTCATAGACCGTCACCTGCACGCCTGCGCGCCGCAGCATGTCCGCCGCCGCCAGGCCGCCGGGGCCCGCGCCGATGATCGCAACGCTCTCGGGGCGCTCTTCTGCTGGTTTCGGCGGCTCGACCCAGCCGTTTTCCCAAGCGGTATCAGTGATATACTTCTCGACAGAGCCGATGGTCACAGTGCCATGGCCGCTCATTTCGATCACGCAGTTGCCTTCGCACAGCCGGTCCTGAGGGCAGATGCGGCCACAGATCTCGGGGAAGGTGTTTGTGGCCTGGCTCAGCTCATAGGCCTCTTTCAACCGCCCGGTCGCAGTGAGGCGCAGCCAGTCGGGGATGTTGTTGTGCAGCGGGCAATGGCTCTGGCAGTAGGGCACACCACATTGGCTGCACCGGCTCGCCTGCGCCTCGGCGCGCTCTGCGGCAAACTCTGCGTAAATTTCATCGAAATCTTTCGAGCGTACATTGGCCTCCCGCTTCTCGGGCATCTGGCGTTCTAGCTCGACGAATTTCAGCATGGGCTGCTTGGCCATGACGTCTCCTTCACTGTCCCCGCCTCACTACCACGCGAGGCGGGGGGAATAAAAGTCAACTGAGCTGACCTAATTTCGGGTTTGGGAATACCCTCGCGGCGCGCGAGCTGTCAACTCCCCAGATTTTGTGTCAGTATAGTTTACCTATTTTCCCGCTTCCCTCTACCTGCCTGTTGTATAGGCTGCGGAAAAACCATGGGCGCGGGCTAAAATGGACCTTTGGCAACTACTGATAATCGCTATAATACAAGGGGTTACGGAGTTCTTGCCGATCTCCTCATCGGGCCACCTCATTCTGCTGCCGGGCCTTACCGGCATGGAGGATCAGGGGCAGGTCATTGATGTGGCAGTCCATGTCGGCACCCTTTTTGCCGTCATTCTCTACTTCCGCACCGACGTCGCCGCCGCCGCCGTAGGCACCCTTCGCCTCGCCCGGGGCCGCGTCGACACACCCGGAGCGCGCCTCGCGTGGCTGCTGATCCTGGCAACGATTCCCGTCATCCTGTTCGGTCTCGTGCTCAAGCTCACCGGTCTTGACGATCAACTCCGCTCCGTCGCCGTCATCGGCTGGACAATGCTGATCTTCGGACTGGTCCTGTACTGGGCCGATCAGAAGGGCCCGGAAGTGAAGGAAAGCACCGACTGGACCCTCAGGGACGCGCTGATCATGGGTCTCTGGCAGGCCGTCGCCCTGATCCCCGGCACCTCCCGCTCGGGCATCACCATTACTGCCGCCCGGCGGCTTGGCTACAAGCGTGAGGACGGGGCGAAACTCGCAATGCTGATGTCGATCCCCACCATCGCCGCATCCGGCGTCCTGCTCGGAGCAGAAGTGGCGGCCACCGCGAATGCGCAGGCCGCGAAAGACGCAGCAATCGCGGCGCTCTTCGCCTTCGTTTCGGCGCTCCTCGCACTCTCGCTGATGATGCGCCTGCTGAAGTCGGTGAGCTTTACACCCTATGTCATTTACAGGGTGATCCTGGGATGCTTCCTGCTGTGGTGGGCTTACGCCTGAAGGCGCATCAGGCCTTCAGCTTGCCCGCCGATTCCTTGATCGCGTCATACTGGCCTGAGGGACGGTATTTCCACATGTAATCGGGAAGTTCAGCTTCCATCGGCGTTGGCGTGATGCCCAAGCTCTCAAGGCCCTTGGCACCGTCGCTCACCACGTTGTCCACGCCAAGGCTCTTTACCTGATCACGGTTGATGAGCGAATTGGTGAAAAGCCCACCGGTGACGGTTTGCGCCAGATCCAGCGAGCCGGCCATGAATCGCGCCACGAAGCCGGGTTGCGAAATGATGATCTTGTTGCGCCGGATGATCTTCAGCACCTTCTCGACAAGCGCCCGGATGGTCAGCGCTTCCGGCCCGCCCAACTCGTAAACGCCCGGAGCCACTTCTCCCGCAGCTGCCTTCTCCGCCGCTGCGGCCACATCATCCACGAACACGGGCTGCACCTCGGTGGCGGCCCCGATCACTGGCAGGAACGGCCCGAAACGCGACATCGAGGCATAGAGGTTGATGAAGCCGTCTTCCGGCCCGAACATCAGCGAAGGCCGCAAAATCACCGCGCCCGCGAACGCTTCTTGAACAGCCGCCTCGCCCTTGGCCTTGGTCAGATAATATTCGCTCGGGCCTACGGCATCTGCCCCGATAGCAGAAACATGCACGACGCCACCAACACCCTGCTCAGCCGCGATCCGCGCGATACGCCCAGCGCCATCCACGTGCACGGCATCCATATTGTTCTTGCCGTAGGTGCCGCCAACGCCCACGCAGTTGATCACCACATCAGACCCCTGCATCGCCTGCGCCACCGAGGCATCGTCACGGATGTTGCAGAAGATCGGCTCGACCTGGCCAACCACGCCGTAGGGCCGCAGGAAACCGGCCTCGTTTGGCCGGCGCACAGCTGCCCGAACCCGCCAGCCCTGCTTGGCCAGCCTGCGGGCAATATAGCGCCCCAGAAAGCCGGAACCGCCGTAGATGGTAACGAGCTTCGACATGTCGGATGTCTCCTTTTCTGGCTGAATTGCTGATAGCGGCCCACGCCCCGCCGGGCAAGGCGCGATTGGCCGCAGAACTGTGGTTGACAGCCCCGTTCGCCGCATATATCTGCCCCTCTCACGACACCTGCCCAGGTGGCGGAATTGGTAGACGCGCCAGCTTCAGGTGCTGGTGTCTGTATGGACGTGGAGGTTCGAGTCCTCTCCTGGGCACCAACGTCAAAAGGCCCCCGGCAGCTTCTGCTCCCGGGGGCCTTTGGTTTTCTGACGGGTAATCAAAGAGAAAGCTTTTCGTGGTCAAAACAGGGCTGACGGACTGCACTCAGAACGAGGCCCCATGCCATACTGCCCGCGCCATTGGCTCGCCATCTGGCTGCTGCCAATGCTCTCCGCCCCGCTTTGGGCCGCCGACCCGCTGATCGGTGGCGCCCGTCCTCTTGCAGCGCGCTCTGGAGCCGATATTGGTGCTGGGCCGAGCCTCTTTGCGGGATTGCAACAGGGCGGATTCTTCGCGCCGCTGCCGCAGCGGCGCGACATGCAACAAGACAGGCCCACACTTGCCCCACGCCGCGGCTGGACGACAGAGGCTGTCTACGCAGATTGGATTCGCGGCCTCATTGCCGAGGCCGAGGCAGGCGCCGCCGGCTATGATGCAGTCGTGCTGAGCGCAAAGGTCAAGCCACCACGCCGCCCCACCGAGCTGACGCTGGCCGAGATTTACGCCTGGATCGAGGACACACCCGGCCAGAATCACGCCATCGGGCGCTACCAGTTCATCCCCGTCACCCTGCGAAGACTGGTCGATCACCTGGGTGCTCCGCTGGAGGTGCGCTTTTCGCCCGAGGTGCAGGATGCGCTGGCGGATCAGCTTTTGCAGGAGGCTGGCCTTGCGCAGCTTCTGGCCGGAACCATGCCACGAAAGACCTTCATGAACCGCCTCGCCGCCATCTGGGCAGGGCTTCCTACCTCATCGGGCAAATCACACTACCACGGGCACGCGGGCAACAAGGCCACCATGAGCTGGGGGCGGTTCGAAGCAGAGATGGCCAAATTCTTCCCAGAATGAAGGGATTTGCCTTGAGGGCGGCATTTGATTTCGGCCCCGTTAGGGCCTATCTCGGCTCCAACGCAGCAAGAGGCAGACACACGTGGCAAAGACCCATCTCTACAAGAACGACCTTCCCGACGGCCTCGACCTTGGCCCTGTCGTGGCCATTGATTGCGAAACCATGGGCCTCAACCCGCATCGGGACAGGCTGTGCCTCGTCCAGATGTCGGGTGGCGACGGCGAGGCACACCTTTTGCAGATCGGGAAGGGGCAGACCGAGGCGCCCAACCTGTCCGCAATGCTGGAAGACCCCGACGTGTTGAAGCTGTTCCACTTCGGACGGTTCGACATTGCCGCGATGTACAACGCTTTCGGGGCCCTCGCGGCGCCCGTCTATTGCACCAAGATCGCCTCCAAGCTGGTGCGCACCTTCACCGACCGGCACGGGCTCAAGTACCTGTGCCAGGAATTGATCGGCGTGGATATCTCGAAGCAGCAGCAAAGCTCGGATTGGGGCGCGCCGGAGCTGACCGAGGCCCAGCAAAGCTATGCCGCCTCCGATGTGCTCCACCTGCATCAGCTGCGTGACGTGCTGAATGAACGGCTTGCCCGTGAGGGCCGTACCGAGCTGGCGCAATCCTGCTTCGATTTCCTGCCGACCCGCGCCAAGCTCGATCTGGCGGGCTGGCCCGAAATCGACATCTTTGCGCATTAGGCCCTTTCCATGAGCCCCCATGAGCCCATCAACCCCGCCACGCTGATTGAAGCCGGCAAGCGGGTCATTGCCCTCGAAACCGAGGGGCTGACCCGGCTTGCCGAAGGCCTCGGGCCGGGCTTTGCCGAGGCCTGTGCGATGATCCTCGCTGCGCCCGGCAGAGTGATCGTGAGCGGTATGGGGAAATCCGGGCATATAGCCCGCAAGCTGGCGGCGACCTTCGCCTCCACCGGCACGCCTGCGCATTTCGTTCATCCGGCCGAAGCCAGCCACGGCGACCTGGGGATGATGAGCCCGGGCGACGTGGCGCTGCTGCTCTCCAACTCCGGAGAAACTCCCGAGCTGGCCGACATGATCGGCTATACCCGGCGCTTCGGCATTCCGCTGATCGGGGTGGCCTCGAACCCGGACAGCACACTGCTCACCCGGGCCGACTGCGCGATTGTTCTTCCGCGAGCGGAGGAAGCCTGCGAAGAGGGCATCGTGCCAACCACCTCGACTACCATGACGCTGGCCCTGGGTGATGCGCTTGCCGTCGCGCTCATGAAGCATCGGCGCTTCACCCCCGAAAAGTTTCGCGACTTCCACCCCGGTGGAAAGCTGGGCGCCCGCCTCGCCAAGGTGCGCGACCTCATGCACGGCCGTGATGCGCTGCCTCTTGCCGTTCCGGGCACGCCAATGAGCGAGGCCCTGCTTACGATGAGCCAGAGCGGTTTTGGCGTGGTAGGCGTGGCGGATCAGGATGGTAGGCTTCACGGTATCGTCACCGATGGTGACTTGCGCCGGCACATGTCCGGGCTTCTGGATCATACCGTGGATGAAGTCATGACCGAAAAACCCCTGACGATCGGCGCCGAGGCCCTCGCCGCCGAAGCGCTTGCGCTCATGAATGGGCGCAAGATCACCTGTCTCTTCGTGCTGACGGATGATGGCAGGCCGGAGGGGCTCCTGCATATACATGACTGTCTCCGCGCCGGCGTGGCCTGAGGGCGAGGCGCGGCGATGTCCGTTTATGACAACAGCTATTCGCGCTTCGTGTCGCTGGCCAAGATCGTGCTGCCACTGGCGGCGCTCGCCATGTTGTCGACGCTCTTTCTCGTGGCGCGCACGGTCGATCCAACCCGTTCGATCCCTTTCGCCGACGTGGACGTGAACGAGCTGGCGCGCGAGCAGCGGATCTCTGCGCCCAACTACTCCGGCGTGACACGGGATGGCTCGGCCATCTCCATTGCCGCGTCCACGGCCCGCCCTGACCCGGAGAATGAGCATCGTGTTTCGGCCACGGACCTGCGGGCAAAGCTTGAAACCAATGATGGAGGCACCTACGAGCTATCCTCCCTCACCGGTCAGATCGACACCCAGGAAGGCCAGGCCGTGCTGGGCGGTGGCGTCATCATCACCACCCCGACCGGCTACCGGGTGACGTCCGAAGAGATCACAACCGCGCTCGAACGCACGGAGTTAGAATCCGCCGGCCCGGTGAAGGCCGAAGGCCCCGCAGGCACGCTGGACGCCGGCAGCATGCGCCTTGCACCGGCAGACGAGACCAAACCGGACAGCGGCTACCTTCTGGTTTTCAAGAACGGGGTGAAGCTGGTATACACCCCGCCAAGCGAATAGGAATTTTCCCCCGTGTCTTTCAAGCGCCTGTTTCTCGCCTGCCTGCTCGTGCTGTCTGCCGGGCTTCATGCCCCGGCTTTCGCTCAGGGTGCCGATGTGGCCTTCGGAGCCCTCAAGCATGATAGCTCGTTGCCCGTCGAGATTGCCGCTGACCAGCTTCAGATCAACCAGGAAACCGGCAAGGCCGTTTTCCGGGGCAACGTGGAAGTCGGACAGGGGGAAATGCGGCTTACAGCAGCCATGGTCGAGGTCGAATACGAGGGCGGGGACAGCTCGACTGGCAAGGTGCAACGTCTGCACGCCACAGGGGGCGTTACCTTGGTAAGCGGCGCTGAGGCTGCCGAGGCCCGTGACGCCATCTATACGATCGGCTCCAGCCAAATCGTGATGACGGGCGATGTGCTTTTGACACAAGGCCAGAATGCGCTGGCAGGCCAAAAACTGGTTGTGGATCTCGACAGTGGCACAGGCGTGATGGAGGGGCGTGTGCGCACCGTCTTCCGCTCGGACGCCGAAAATTGAGCGACGCGGACACAGATACCAAGCCCGGGTTGCGCGTCGCCGGTGGTGACGCGGGGCTGCGTGTGGTCAACATGCGCAAGAGCTACCGCAAGCGCCTGGTTATCCGGGATGTCAGCATGGAGCTTGGCCGCGGTGAAGTGGTCGGCCTTCTGGGGCCGAACGGCTCAGGCAAGACCACCTGCTTCTACGCCATCGCCGGCCTGATCGTCCCCGAAAGCGGCCAGATCAGTATCGATGGGCGGGAAGTGACAAGCTTGCCCATGTATCGCCGTGCGAAACTGGGCATCGGGTATTTGCCTCAGGAAATGTCGATCTTTCGCGGGCTGAATGTAGAAGACAACATCATGGCGATTCTCGAGATCGCCGAACCGGATCGGCACAAGCGCCGCGAGCGCCTCGAAGAGCTTTTGTCGGAGTTCGCCATCGAGCATCTGCGCCGCGCGCCTGCACTGGCCCTTTCGGGCGGTGAGCGTCGGCGTGTGGAAATTGCACGGTGTCTTGCCGCCGACCCGAAGTATCTGCTGCTCGATGAACCCTTTGCCGGGGTCGATCCGATCTCCGTGGGAGAAATTCGGCACCTCGTCACCGATCTGAAGACTCGGGGCATCGGCGTATTGATCACCGATCACAACGTGCGGGAGACGCTGGAAACCGTCGACCGGGCCTACATCCTCCACGATGGCAAGATCCTCATGAGCGGGTCTGCCGAAGAAGTGGTGAAAGACGAGAACGTCCGTCGCGTCTACCTTGGCGACAGCTTCCGTATCATGTGAGGCGTGGCCCAATGAGCGGCCCTAATAACCGACTGGAGCTGAAGCAAAGTCAGCGCCTTGCGCTATCGCCCGCATTACAGCAATCCGTCGGCATTCTCGCGCTTTCGGGCCCGTCGCTGGAGGAGTTGATGGCCGAGGCGGCGGCCGAAAACCCATTTTTGGTCTACACCCCATACGATTGGGGCGGATCGGACGGCGCCTTCCGGACCAGCCCTTATGAAGTGGCATTGCAAACCGTGGCCGCCCGCCCCAGCCTTGGCGAGCATATCGCGGGCCAGATCACCCTCTTGGGTCTTCCAAATGAAGTCGCGGCGGCGGCGAAGCAGCTCGCCTACGACCTCGACGAAAACGGCTTCTTCACGCAGGGCAGCGAGAGCGAGATTGCCCTGGAGCACGGCTTGCCGGTTGCGACCGCCATCATGGCCGTCCGGGCGATTCAAGGCTGCGAGCCAAGCGGCGTGGGTGCCTTCAACCTGACGCAGTGCATCAAGCTTCAACTCAGCGAGAGCGGCCTTTCGGCGCAGCGCGTTGAACTCGTGATGGCCGGGCTTCCCTATTTCATCAAGGATCAGACAGACATGATCGGGCCTGCGCTGGGGCTGACAGCGCGCGAAGCCGCCGAGATGACATCTCTTGTCCGCTCGCTTGATCCGGCTCCGGGCCGGGCGTTCGACGAGGCGGAGCCGGTCGTTCGGGTGCCGGAGTTGCTTGTCACGCAAACCGAGTCTAGCGGGCTTGCGGTGGAGTTGATCAACGACAGCGGTCCGCGATTGACGCTGGACGAAGCGCTTGTAAGCGCCCGGGGCGAGGGGCTGGAGGCGCACCTGGCCCAGGCCAGGGCTTTGGTGTCGGCCGTGCATTTCCGCGGCAAGACATTGCTCCGAATTGGTAAAGCGGTTGCGGACGCGCAGGCGGCCTACTTCACCGGACGCAGCAAATCACTTGCTCCGCTGACCCGAAGCGCCATTGCGGAACGACTTGAGCTTCACAAGTCCACGGTCGGTCGCACGGTTGGAGGTAAGTCGCTGGTATGGCGTGGGCAGGTCATTGAAATGGACAGCCTCTTTCCGGCCGCACTTCGCTCGGACGGCGCGGAACCAACTTCGAGCCACGCCGCACAACTTGAGATTGCGCGACTCGTCGCCGCAGAGACCGCCGGCTCCGTGCTGTCTGACGAGGCCATATGCACCAAGTTGAAGCATGATGGAGTTGACATCTCACGGCGAACTGTCGCCAAATACAGAAAATGCCTGAACATACCATCCTCCAGCAAACGCAGACGCCTGCTGACCCAATCAGCGGAGCAACGCCGAACTCGCTGACACAGTCATATAGCTGCACTACATAAAGATTGCCCACCGGCACGCATGGCGCTGTGCCGTGCTCCTGCCAGATGGGATGAAGACCCAGAAGAAGACCTCAGGAGGTGCCATGCGCTACCAAATCAGCGGAAAACAGATCGACATCGGCGAAGCCCTGCAAACCCATGTACAAAATGGGCTTGGGGCCGTGGTGGACAAATACGCCGAGCGCCCGACCGACGCGAACATCGTCTTTTCCAAGAGCGCGCATGAATTTGTCTGCGAATCCACCATTCACCTATCGACTGGTCTGACCGCCTCGGCCAAGGCTCACGCCGCCGAAATCTACTCAGCCTTCGAGCTGTGCTGCGACAAGATGGAAAAGCAACTCAGGCGTTACAAACGGCGGCTGAAGGACCATCACAAGGAGCGGACTCAGCCTGTTGAATTCATCGGAGCGTCCTCGTATATCCTCGCCGCGTCGGAAGACAACGAGGCCGAGGAACCGGAAAGCCTCCAGCCCATGATCATCGCCGAGATGGAGGCCCGCGTGCCTTCATTGTCGGTCGGTGAAGCTGTGATGCAGATGGAGCTTGAAGGCGCGCCGGTGTTGGTGTTCCGCAATGAAGGGCATAGCGGTGTAAACGTGGTGTACCGCCGGGATGATGGCAACATCGGGTGGATCGACACCAAACAGGATTGAGTTAAGCCCCGAAAAGGGGGGCTGGAAGGCCGGGCAGAGTATGGAAGTACAGAAGATCCTCAAGCCCGAGGCCGTGAAGGTCTTGCAGGGCGTGAGCAGCAAGAAGCGGCTGTTTCAGCAGCTCGCCGAGCTCGCGCACTCCGCGTATGGCCTCGATGCACAGCCTTCCCTTGACGCCCTCATGGAACGCGAGAGCCTCGGCCCCACCGGAGTGGGCCGGGGCGTTGCCCTGCCCCACGCCCGGCTTGACGGGTTGGAGGGCGTTGTTGGTGTTTTCGTTCGAATAGAGAAGGCGGTGGATTTCGACTCGGTTGATCGGCAGCCGGTCGATCTTGTTTTTGCGCTCTTTGCACCGCAGGATTCCGGCGTTGACCACCTGAAGGCCCTCGCGCTCGTGTCACGCACCCTGCGGGACAGCGGCGTGTGCAGCAAACTGCGCGCGAACGACGCGCCCGCAACCCTTCACGCCATTCTGACGGAAGCACACGGCCAGCAGGCTGCGTGACTCACATTCAGCTGTTCTTCCAACGCTTGAATCCGAAGGTCAGATAGTCGCGCTGATAGGCATCCAGCGCAGCCTGTTCGATCTGGTCGTCAAGGATCGTGTCCAGCAGCAGGGCGCCTTCGTCTTCAAGGGCTTCGAGCGGTGGGGCACTCTCAATATGGCACTGCGCGAGCAGCTGTGACAGGCCAAGCTCAAGCTGGTCTTCACGGATGACCATATCGGGTAAGCCGAGCTCCGAAAATCCTTGAAGCACTGCCGCCTGGCTGGCCCAGGCCGCATCTATGCGAACGCCGGTTTGTCCGGCAAGGTTGGCCTTGAGAAACTTCAGCCATCCGAGAAATGCGGCGTGATGGGCCGTGGTATCGTAGTCCCCGCCTGGCTCTCCTTCGGGCAGTGGCACCTTGTAGCCCTCGCGCAGGGTGGAGCGGATCTTGCTGAAGGCCCCGTCGCCTTCCGTCCGAAGGATGTGGTGGCAGAACACACGATGCGCGCGTGCCAGCGGATGGGCCACCACCGAAAAGCTTCGCCCGCCCTTGTTGTGGCGACGCCACTGGCGCAGCGTCTTCTGGTTGAAGCCGCGCTGCAACGCGTCAGATTCGACCCCGTCAAGGGCAGCCATCCAGCGTTCGACCGGGCCCAGCGCGGCGCCCTTAACCGGCATGTGGAGGATCGGGCTAACGGCGCAGGCCAGATATGTGGGCACAACACCACCTCGCCGCGGTTCGAAATTGGGCGTGCGGGTAAGGCCAAAAGTATCTATCCGGGCGAGCGCCGCCTGCATCTCGTCGAAGTTGGCCACTTTCTCTTCCAGCCCGCCGGGGTTCTGCTTTTTCAGCTTGGTCGAAAGCTCCTCGAGCGGAGCCTCGCAACCGAGAAACCGTGCGAGGCCGTTCAGCACGCCAAGGTCATTGATGTCTTCGTACGCGATGTAGAAGCCGGTTTGCCCGGTGATCTGCATCTCGTGCTGGAGCAGGAGTTGAAACGCCTGCAACTCGGCCACCAGCGCCTCGAACTCGGCCCCATCAAAGCGGATTTTGGCATCGCGCCGGTGCTTGGCATCGGTCAACCGCCACTGGCCTGTCTCGGCGGCGATCTTCCGGCTGACGTAGCTCTCCAGCGGGTTTCGGATGAGGATGACCTTGGCGCAGCGCGGGTCGGGCAGACAGGCCTCAAGGACGCGCGGGTCATGATCATGGAAGAAGCGAAAGCCGGGGAGCCCTTTGGTATTCTTCTTCATCCGATCGATCAGCCGAAGCGGATCGGCCTCGCGCGCGGCGAGGGTCATGTCAAACAGCTCCTTGGTGTTGTGGTGGCCCACGAAATGCGGATTGAACGCCTCGCCGTAGCAGTGCAACCCCTCGAAGCGATTGATGTTCTCTTCAAGATAGTTCGAGCCTGTGCGCATCTCTCCGAAGATCACGAAGCTATCGAAACGGTCACTCATATGTGGATCACTTCTTCACAAGGTAGGGGCGCTGGGCATTGTCGGCCGAGGTGGGCACGAGTTCTGGATCAACCGGGAAGTCACCGGCGAGGTAGGGGTTCATACCCTGGTTCTTCAGCGTCTGTAGAAATCGGCCAAAGCCATTCAGATCTTCCATCAAAGGGGCTGCCGTGAGGCGACGACGCGCGCCAGGGATTATATCATCCATGATGAGTTGCAGGTTGTTCATCGGGTCTTCGATGAACTCGGCCAGGGACCAGATGCGCACGCGCGCCTTGGCATAGGGTGAGCGGAGCACGCCCAGATGGGCAGCTTCAATTGCCTGCAGGCGCGCCGCTTCCTTCCGGACCACAGAAGAACTTATACCAAGACGAAAGAGCCCGATGGCCCAGGCTCCGGTGATAACGGAGACCTGCGCCTTGGGGTCCGTTGCGATCAGCCACTCGATGTCCTGCGTATCGTTCGGCCCGAATTGGAACATCTGTCGCTCGCCCCGGGTGTTCCAGATGAGGCTTGTGAGGAAGGCCTCAGGGTTTTGGTCGCGCAGCAAGGCGCTGTCGGACAAGCCGCCGTTGTAGGTCTTCTCTCCGCCGGCGTAGTGCACGCGATCAGGCGCGAAGAGGTGCCCATGCACCCGGCCTCCCGCTGCCTTTCCCAGCCATGTGTCGAAATTGGAAAACAGCTCTGCGAAACCTTCGAACACCGAATAGGGCTCTGCTGTTTTGCCATTTTCCCAATCCTGGTTGGGAAAGCGGCTTTGCATGTAGAGCCCGCTGCGGCCGCGCGTCCTCCGATCGACGGCCTTGGCAAACAGCCGATCGATCTTTGAGGGGTTGGGCTCTGCATTCTTCGTGACTTTTGGGTCGTTCGACAGGAACGAGGCGTAGAGCCGGTTGGCGTGGGGCCAGATCTTGCGGGCAACGAAGCAATCCGACCGGCGCAGAAGCTGCAGGTGATCATCGTAGAAGATGTGCGGTTTGCCCTGGAAATCGAACTTGGAGAGCGTCAGGGAACGGCTTTCAATCTCACCGGAATAGACCCGCACGATCGACTGGAAGTAGCTTTCATCCGGGATCCAGACGCGCTTGAAGTAGCGATCGAACTGCGGTCTGTCTGGGTCTGTTAGGATGGCCTCGAGGGTGCGGCGCGACAGGCACCACCACTGCGAGCCCAGATGTGGCACGAGGCCCTTGGGCACCTTGCGCTTGAAACGCACCAGCCTTTGGAGCGCAACGTAGCGGTCGAACAGGAAGCGTTGCTTCTTCCAAGAGAAGGGAAAGCGCAGAGTAAACCGCTCGCTGTCGAAGCCGCCCTTTGTCCAAGTAACGTCTTCTATGGTGACGCTCTCGATGAAGTCGGTGCGAGGGCGGGCGTCGAGGTAGGCCTTGAGCTCCTGCACGGGGCGCAACGGAAGGCAGGAGCCGGACGCCAAGTAAACGTGGCCAACCTCGGGGTGCCGATCCAACATGATTTCAGCGGCTTTTTGGGTGGCCGCGACGATGTTCCATGTGCCCCACTCGCAGCGATAGCGGGGGGCGAAGCTGACATTATCGAGATCAGCCAGCGACTCCATGAATTTCGAGTAGCTGGCCTTCTCAACCTTCCTGTCACAATGAATGACGATCGGGCAGCCACTCGTTGCCCAATGCCGCGCCGTCTGGCTGGCGCGGTCGAGCGCGGTGTGCACGAGCATCACGAAGCCGACCATCAGGCCCAGTTTCCCTTCGACATCAGCCCGAGGATCTCAAGCTGGCGCCAGTTGATGTAACGCTCGCTCCACTTTGTCCAGAAGTCTGGGTTCTCGCGCAGCACGCGCGCGTAGGCCTTGTATTCATGGCTGGCCGCGTAATGCTGACCGCGCTCAAGCTCTTCTTCCGACTTGGCCGTGAACGTATCGAGAAACTTGGCATGCAACAGCATGCCCGATGCCTTCTCGCCGCCCCACTCGTCGTAGACAAGGTTCAACCCACGCGGAAGCAACATGTGGGTGGAGCTGACATAGGTGTAATGCTTGTCCCACTTGACCAGGGGAATCTTGTTGAGCGCAGGCGCCCGCTCGGGTGCATCGCCGAAGAAGGCGCGGGCGCGGGGGCCGCCTTGTATCCAGAGGTTGCCATACAGACGGTTGCGCGTGATCTGGTAGTTGCCGCTGTCGAAGTAACTCGCAATCTCAAGCGGGTTCTGCCCTTCGGTATAGGGCAGCGCATCGAGCGGCCCCTTTGGATACATGTCGAGCAGCATGGCCGAGAAGGACTTGATGGAGGAGGCATCGAGCCAATCCGTCAGCGCGCGAATGGGCCGCGTATCGCAGAAGGGATAGATGAAGAATTCATCGACATCGACCGTCAGGGTCCAATGCCCGTGGGCGTATTTTCGTTGCAGCCAGTTGAGCCAATCCACACCAAAGCGGGCGCGCTTGTAGCTGTGCTGGGTGGACCAGAGCGAAACGTCAGGCTGATCGGCAAGGTATTCGTGTGATCCGTCATCGGAGCCGTTGTCGACAACGAAGAAATGCGCGACGCCGAGCTTGCGGTAATATTCGAAGAAGTAGGGCAAGCGGATGCGCTCGTTGCGCAGGGTGACGAAGGCCAGTACATCACCTGGGCGGACTGAGGCGGTGCGATCAGTAACCCGCGAAAGCTCACGCCGCTTGCGAAGCGCGCGAATGCGCCAGCGCTTCCGCTGGAGCCGCAAGCGGTATGATCTCAAAGCGCCCAATTCTATCCTTCGCCCCAGGGGCCCGGCGGCAGATCTCTATCAGGTCACGCTTAAAACTTTGTTGAAATGCGCATCCCACGTGGGGAGTTGCACATCCTCCAGCTCGACCCTCGGCACCGCACCGCCCACTGTTGCCATCTTGTGAATGGTCTTTGCCCATAGATAACTATCGTTGCCTTCTAGGTAAACTGGCAAATCCCCGAGGAACTCCCGGTAAACAGGCAAGTCGTTCAGCACCGTGGGCGTGCCGAGGGCCAGCGCCTCTGCGGGCGGCAATCCGAAGCCTTCTGCGTGAGAGGGAAACAGAAGGGCGCGTGCGCCCTGCGTGATGGCGGCCACCGCTGGGTCGGACAGGCCGGACCATTCAAAGATATCTCGGCCCGTCAGCGGCGATGCATCGAGTCGAGCGAAGAAGGCCTCATTGTTCCACCCCCTGCTGCCAAGGATGAAGAGTGCAGGCGTCGGGCCCGGCATCTTGGCAAGGTGCCCCCAGGCTTCGAGCAACAGCGCGTGGTTCTTGCGAGGCTCCAGCGTGCCCGTGGTCACGAACCATGGCCGATCGGCGGGGAGTCCGCTTGGCAGCCCGTCAGAAGACGGTTGGGGCACGTCCACACCAAGAAGTGCGGTTAGCCCCTCGGGCACCCGACCGAAGCGATCAAACCAGTGTGTCCCGCGATCGCGCGAATGTGCCGAATTGTAGATGACGCGTGTCGCGAAGCGGCTGACACGCCGCATCGCCGCTTCAAACTTCTCAGGCTGTCCCTCGCGCTGGTATTGCGGGAAGTCGAGCGGAATCATGTCATGGATCAAGACGGTGATCTCGGCACCGCGGGACGACATTGCGGCGAGAACGCGGTGTGTGAGATTCGAGTGCCCGACGTTGAGATAGCGAGCCCCCTCCGGCAAATGCTTGGCCAGCATTGCGGCCAGCCCGGGGCGTGGGCAGGTGGCGCGGGCAAGTCGTCGGATGTCGGCATGGGCCCGACGTTGAAGCGATGAAAGCCGGCGATTGAACATCCCGCGCAAGTCGGCACGCCCCCATTGACCATTCGCGCCCAAACGATTGGCCAGTTCGGACACTCCGTCGCATTCGAGCAGGGCGTAGCTAAGCGGCAGGCGGACAAGACCAAAGAGTGGTGCGTCCTCCTTCAGCAGCCGATCCAGATAAACTCGTTCCACCCGGTCCACACCCGTGAGGGGGCCGCGGCCCACGCGCGATACGAGCCGCGAAAGATCAAGGCAACGGGGGGCCGTATTAGCTGTCATAAGGGGCTGACTGATGCCAGCGCCAGGCGTCACCAATCATCGTGGCCAGGTCCGAGCGCTGCGGCTCCCAGCCCAGCTCATCCGTGGCGCGGTGACTTCCTGAGACGAGAACCGCGGCATCGCCCGGACGCCGCTCACCTTCCACAATCGGCACCTCGCGGTTGGTCACGGCGCGGCTTGCCTCCACCACCTGTCGTACCGAAAACCCATCACCGGAACCGAGGCAGAACACACGGCTACCCTTGCCGGCCTTGAGCCACTCCAGCCCTTTCACATGCGCATCCACGAGGTCGGAAACATGCACATAGTCGCGGATGCAGGTGCCGTCGGGGGTGTTGTAATCGGTGCCGAAAATCGTGAGCGCATCACGTTTTCCGGCGATCGCATCCAGCATCAATGGGATGAGATGCGTTTCCGGCACATGCTGTTCGCCCACCTCCGCCTCCGGGTCGCAGCCCGCCACATTGAAGTAGCGGAAAATAACCGAGCGGAGCCCATGGGCGGCCTCGAAATCAGCCAGAAGCTTCTCAATGGCGAGCTTTGACTGGCCATAGGCATTTATCGGGAGTTGGTCTGTGTTTTCATTAAGCACTACCCCATCCTGATCGCCATAGGTGGCGCATGTCGAGGAAAACACGAAGCTCAGGCACCCGGCAGCGACGGCCGCATCGGCGAGGTTGGCGGCACCAAGCACGTTTTCGCGCCAGTATCTGCCCGGGTTCTTCATGCTCTCGCCGACCAGCGAGAGCGCGGCAAAGTGCATGACGGCCACGGGTCGGAAAGCCTTGAACGCCGCATCGATGCTCGCACGATCCAGCAGGTCGCCCTCGTGGAGAGGGCCGAATTTCACGGCATCGCGCCACCCGGTTGAGAGGTTGTCGAAGGCAACGGGAATATAGCCCGCCGCTTTCAGCGCCTTGCAGGCGTGGGCGCCAATGTAACCTGCGCCACCGGTAACCAGAACATGCTCTGCCATCGGGTCTGCCGCCTACTGGGCGGCCTTCTCGCTGGCCACCAGCTCACGCAGGTAGCCCCAAAGCTCATCCCGCAGCTCCTCGCGCTCAAGCCCGAACGACACCGTGGCCTGAAGGAACCCTGCCTTGGAGCCACAATCGAAGCGCTCCCCGTTGAAGCGGTAGCCGTACACCCCATCCTTGCCACCGATCTCTTCGGCAATGGCATCCGTCAGCTGGATTTCACCGCCGGTGCCTTTGTGCTTTTTGTTGAGATTGTTCAGCACCTTGGGCGTGAGAATGTAGCGGCCAATGACGGCGAGGTTGGAGGGGGCATCCTCTGGCTTGGGCTTTTCGACCATGCCGGACACCTTCACGAGGCTGCCATTGTCTTCCTCCACCGCGAGCAGACCGTAGGCAGAGGCCTTGGCTTGTGGCACTTCCATTGCCGCAACCATGCAGCCGCCGGTTTCTTCATGTGCCTCGACCATCTGTTGCAGGCAGGGCTTTTCTGCTGCGATCACGTCGTCGGGCAGGATCACGGCAAAGGGTTCGTTTCCGATCAGGCGGCGGGCGCACCAGACGGCATGCCCGAGGCCCAGCGCCTTGTGCTGGCGGATATAGGCAATGGCACCGCTTTCCATGTTGGTGTTCTTGAGCACCTCCATGAGCTGCTCCTTGCCCTTCTTCCGCAGCTCCTGCTCCAGCACCGGGGCGTGATCGAAGTAGTCTTCCAGCGCGCCCTTGCCGCGGGATGTAACAAAGATGAACTCCTTGATTCCGGCAGCACGCGCTTCGTCGATCGCGTATTGGATCAGCGGTTGGTCAACCAGGGTCATGATCTCTTTCGGGATAGACTTGGTTGCGGGAAGAAAGCGCGTTCCCAGCCCTGCTACCGGAAAAATCGCCTTGGTGACTTTTTTCATGTGTCTCTCGTAAATCAATGTTTCACAGGCGGGCTTCGCCGCTCATGCGCCGTTGGAAGGGCGCCGGTATAGCGGCGACGATAGGTGCAAAGCCGCTTGGAAGAAACAGCCAAGGCGCGCAAAATGTTGCGCCGCGGCAATTTCCTCGGCGGGAGTTGGCGCGAGGGGTTGGAAATGAGCGACAGTCAGCTTTCAGGGCTGCGAAAAGCGGCAATTCGAGCACGTTCGCGTGCGATCCGGGCTGAACGGCGCCAGAACCGGAACGCCGGATCGCTGCGAACCGACGGTCCGAAGAGCCCGCCGCGTTGCAGCCAGACCCCAGCAGGATCGAACCAGCTGGCGTGGCGGCGAGGTGTTCGGGAGAGCCGCAGCAGTGTAATGATCCGTTCCCCTGTCGCCGCATCCGCCCGAGCCTTTTTCAGAGCCGACCGGTATCCGAGCAGGCTGCAAGATCGCACCTCGTAGTGCGCCGGTGCTGGCGCTTTGGGAAAGCGCTGAAAGGGAAACTCGGCCATGGCGAGTGGCGGCGGAGCAACAAGGGAGGCGGCAAGTCCCTCGGCAATTCCACGCTCCAGGCCTTGTAACAGAGGGGCCTCATCCGCTGCAGAAAGCCGAAGCTCCCTGCGGTGCAGCGCGATGCGACGGGCTTGCCCTGCGCGTAGTTTATCGAGGCCCTCATTCCAGCGCGCCTCCGGGCAATGCCGACGCAGAAAGAGGGCGGCAGATCGGCCGATCTGCGTGAGGTCCGTCGGCGCCCGGTTGGCCTTGCGCGATGCGTTCGCAGCGAAACCGTGCTGAACCTGCGCCAACGGCACAATTGCGGTTTTGCCGCCGCCGGGCACCAGGCGATGGGTGACATCGGTTTCGTCGAGAAAGAACCGGAAGGCCGTATCGAAGCCGCCGATCGCTGTGAGCCTCTCTCTGCGAAAGGCGCAATTGGTTCCGTGAGTCTTAACCCTGCGATCGACCGGCAAGAGCGTGGTTTCTGTTTCACTAACGTCGAGCGCGATGTCCGCGCCAAGCTCATCCGTTGCAACCCCTTGCCATTGCATGGAAATTCCGTTTCGGCCTCGTACAAAGCCGGTGCTGGCGACCACTTCGGCGTCCTCGAAGGGCGCGAGGAGCCGCGCAAGCCAGGGCGGTTCGGGCGTGGCGTCGTCATCTATGAAGGCGACGAGCGGCGCGGCGGCCTGCACGAGGCCTAGGTTGCGCGTCGCCGAAATGTTGGCTTCGTCGAACTCTACCAGCTTCATCCTGTCCGCGAGGTTAAGCTCGCGTGCAACGGCGAGGCCCTGCGGGTCTGCGACGAGGATCAGCTCGAAGTTTCGATGGGTTTGCAGGCGAAAGGCGGGGAGGTTGCGGCGCAGCTCATCTGGCCTGTGGCGGCTAACGATGATGACGCTGGCCGCCTCACTCATTCGACGCCCATCTGTGCCAGCATGGCCTCGATGCGGGGGATATCTTCGGGGTTGTTCAACTCCCAGAAGGCCCGCCCGCGCCCCTCGACCTCCACGCAGAGCACGCGGCGCCCCTGCTCCAGAAAACGGAGCTGCTCCAGCCCTTCCAGCGTTTCCAGCGGCCCGACAGGCCACGAGGGATAGGCAGCGAGCGCATCTGGGCGGTAGGCATAGACGCCGACATGGTGGAACACCGGCGTTGCGGCTTCGGCATCGTAGGCCTCGGAGGTGAAGGGGATCACCTCCTTGGAGAAGTAGAGCGCGGATCGGTCGTGCCCAAAAACAGCGGTAGTGCCGCCCACCCGGCCCGCCTTGCGGTCGGCCAGGAAGGCATTGAGCGCGGCGCCGTCGCAGCGCAGCACAGGGGTGGCGATTTCGGCAGAGGGTTCGGCACGGGCGGCGGCGACCAGATCGGTGATGAACCAGGCAGGCGTAAGGGGCGCATCTCCTTGTAGGTTCACCACGACATCGAAACTTTCGTCCATGTTCGTCAGCGCCTCGGCGCAGCGCTCGGTGCCGTTGCGGGCGTCGGAGGACGTCATGACGACTTCGGCGCCGAAGTCTTCTGCGGCGGCGCGGATGCGGTCATCATCGGTGGCGACCACCACGCGCGGGTTGCCTTTCACCGCCTGTGCGGCCTCCCAGCTGCGCTGGATCAGAGACTTTTGAGCGCCAGACGCCCCGCGCAGCATGGCCAGCGGCTTGCCGGGGTAGCGCTGCGAGGCGTAGCGGGCCGGGATGACGATGAGGAAAGACAATCGCTAGCCCTGCTTCAGCGCCACATCGGGCGAGTAGGCGATGAAGAAGGGGTTCTCATAGCCGGGCTTGCCGTAGGTGAACGGTGTGTGATCGTCGAAGCGGACCATCTTGCCACCCGCGCCGCGCAGCACGGCATCGCCTGCGGCGGTGTCCCACTCCATCGTGCGGCCAAGGCGGGGGTAGAGATCGGCCTCGCCGGTGGCGACGAGGCAAAACTTGAGGCTGCTGCCCGCGCTCTTCATGTCGGCCACTTGGTAGAGGTTGATGTAATCATCCGTGGCCTGATCGCGGTGCGACTTGGAGGCCACCACCAGTAGCGCGGCATTGTCGGGCTCTGACACATGCATTGGCAGCTGTTCGCCGGGCTCGCCGGGGGCGTGGGTGCCGGTTTCCTCGACCGACTGGCCGGAGGCGAGGGTGTAGAAGAGCCGCTGTTTTGCAGGGGCATAGACCACGCCGCGCAGGGGCACGCCGTTTTCGACGTAGGCGATGTTCACGGTGAAATCGCCACGCCGGTTGATGAACTCCTTCGTCCCGTCGAGCGGATCGACGATAAGGAAGGCATCGGCGCTTTCGGAATGGGTGCCGGCCTGTTCTTCGGTCACCACGAGAACACCGGGGAAGGCCTCGCGCAGGCCCGCGCCGATCAGCGCATCGGCGGCTTCATCGGCCTCGGTTACGGGGCTTTCATCGGATTTCGCCTTCACCTCGAAGTCGTCGGCCTCGTAGATCTCCATGATCTTGGCGCCCGCCTCGAGCGCCAGGCGGCGCATCACTGTGACCAAACGGTCGAAATCCATCTTTGGCTCCTGTTGCTCGCGGCAGCGTCAATTGATCTGCCAGCCTCGGCCCCTTATGGTTTGGCGTCAAAGTTTCGGCAAGTTTTCCGTGCAAGATTGCCGGAAGAGCAGCGCGAAGAGGCCAGGCAGGCACATGTTTGAGAAGCAGACTCCGAGAACGCCCTACGGCTCGGCGTTGGCGATCCTCGAGCTCATCTATCACGCCACGGTGCGCGAGGTGCGCAAGGGGCATGGCAACGCTGTCATCGGCCTGCTCCTGAACATGATGCAGACCGTCGTGATGGTGGCTGCCTTCTATTTAATGTTCAGCATTCTCGGCCTGAAACATAACGCTGTGCGCGGTGACTTTCTGCTGTTCGTGATGACCGGGATCTTCCTATTCATGACCCACGTCAAGGCGATGGGGGCGGTGGTCGGCTCTGAGGGGCCGACCTCGGCGATGATGAAGCACGCGCCGATGAACACCGTCATCGCGATCTGCTCGTCGGCCCTGGCCTCTCTCTACACCCAGATCCTTTCGATGGTGCTGATCCTGTTTTTATACCATGTCGCAATCACGCCGCTTTACATCTACGATCCGGTCGGGGTGTTCGGGATGGTGATCCTGGCATGGTTCTCCGGGATCGCGGTTGGCATGCTCTTCCTGTCGGCCAAGCCCTGGGCGCCGGAGGCGGTGGGTGTGATCAGCAACATCTACACCCGTGCAAATATGATCGCATCGGGAAAGATGTTTCTGGCCAACAACTTAACCGCGACGCTTCTGCCCTTTTTCAGTTGGAATCCGCTGTTTCACATCATCGACCAGACGCGCGGCTACGCCTTCATCAACTACAACCCGCACAACAGCTCACTGATGTACCCGATCTATGTGTCGCTGGTGCTCGTCATGCTCGGCCTGCTTGGAGAGTTCTTTACCCGCAAGCGCGTTTCGCTCAGTTGGGCTGCAAGACGTTAATGACGCGTGCGGCGCGGTTGGGGATCGTCGATTTTCGGCGTTAACCGCAAGAACGACACGGCCACAACCCATGCACATTCCATGCACAACCCATGCACATGGAGTTTCGTGCACATTGGTAAAATTAATCCACCGCACGCGCCCCTCTGTCGGGAGTGCACCAAAGCCAGTCTCCGCCGAACGGCGCCCCCCGGGAAGACAGCTCGAAGGCTGGATGAGCAGGCTCAGGTGACGACTCGAAGGGTCACGTTGAGGCGGCCACCCTGGGGCAGCAGGGTGGAGGTGCCGGGCTTGAGACGATCGATTCCGTGGAACGCCTTTCGGGCAGCACCGGCCAGCACACAGACATCGCCGGAATGGAGCCAGGCAGAGGCCGTGGAGTCGGAGCGTTCCTGCCCCCCGACCCGGAAGAGGGCATCATCTCCAAGCGAGATAGAGACGACCGGCATGGTGAAATCGGCTTCGTCGATGTCCTGGTGCAGGCCCATGCGGGCCGTCTCGGCGTAGTAGTTCACCAGGCAGCACTCAGGTGCGCGCTCCACGCCACTCACCGCCTGCCAGACCGCCAGAGCCTCGGGCGGAATCGGGGGCCAGTCCACCCCCGTCGGATGCCGCGGCTCGTAGCGATAGCCGCGACGGTCGGACACCCAGCCATAGCGCCCGGCGGAGGTCATCTTTACCGACATCGGTTTGCCGAAGCGGGTTTCGGGATGAAACATCGGCGCGGCCTCGGCGATGCGGCGCAGCGCGGCCACCATGGCCTCCTGCGCGGCGCGGTCCAGAAAGGCAGGGTAGAGACGAACCCCGCGAAAATCGACCGTCTCGGTCATGCGCGTTCGGCCAGCACCAGCGCCCAGGCGGGCCGGGTCACCTTCCAGCACTGGCGCAGGCCCGGGCCGGAGCCGAAATCGAGCATGGCATCGTGGGTGTGGACGGCCCCCAGCCTGCCGGTCGCCGTTTGTGAGCGGATGTTGGTTGGATCTATGTGCAGCCAGATCACATCGGACCGGCGGAAGGCATGGGCAAACATCAGCGACTTCATCTCGAAGTTCCAGCCGCCACCCCAGTAGGCGCGGGCGAGGAAGGTGTAGCCGATGCAGGGCGCACCCGGATCATCGGCGGTCATGTAGAACCGCGAGGTGCCAATGATCCGGCCCTCGTCCTTATCGACCACGGCGAGCGATTCGCCGTGGCCAAGCAGCATGTCGAAATAAGGGCCGAAGACCTCTGGCTGCCACCGGCCGGTGGCCGGATGGCCGGCCCAGATCTGCGGATCGGAGGCTGCCGCCGCCAGCCCAGCCCTGTCAGCCTCCCGGAGCGGACGCAGCAGCAGGCGCGGGCCTTCCAGCACCGGCTGAGGATCGAAGGCAGCAGCCCTGGCACCTGTGTTCATGGCATTTCTCCAATTCGGTCGATTTTCCGCCAGATTCATCCGTGCACATGTGTTGCAGCGCGGCAACCGGCTCCTTATATACCCTGCGAAGCTCGGTCGGGGGCCCAACTCCGGCCATTGGGATCGGGTGTCAGGGGCCTCAATGGACCTGACGTCCACAACATCGCCGAAAGAAGAGGTAGAGTATAATGGCTAAAGTCATCGGTATCGACCTTGGGACCACCAATAGCTGTGTCGCCATCATGGACGGCTCGCAGCCCAAGGTTATCGAAAACGCTGAGGGTGCGCGTACGACCCCCTCGATTGTGGCCTTCACCGAAGGTGAGCGCCTTGTCGGCCAGTCCGCGAAGCGGCAGGCCGTGACCAACCCCGAAAACACGATCTTTGGCGTGAAGCGCCTGATCGGCCGCCGGTTCGACGACTCGGATCTGGCAAAGGACAAGAAGAACATGCCGTTCACCATCGTTGATGGTGGCAACGGGGATGCCTGGGTGGATTCGCGCGGCGAGAAATACTCGCCCAGCCAGATTTCCGCCTTCATCCTCGGCAAGATGAAGGAGACCGCCGAGAGCTACCTCGGCGAAGACGTGACGCAGGCCGTGATCACGGTGCCCGCCTACTTCAACGACGCCCAGCGCCAGGCAACGAAAGACGCCGGCAAGATCGCGGGCCTCGAAGTGCTGCGGATCATCAACGAGCCGACGGCTGCCGCGCTGGCTTATGGCCTCGACAAGAAAGAGAGCAAGACCATCGCCGTCTATGACCTTGGCGGCGGTACCTTCGACGTGACCATCCTCGAGATCGACGATGGCCTGTTTGAGGTGAAGTCGACCAACGGCGACACCTTCCTTGGTGGTGAAGACTTTGACATGCGCATCGTCAACTACCTGGCCGACGAGTTCAAAAAAGAGAACGGCGTTGACCTGACCAAGGACAAGATGGCGCTGCAGCGTCTGAAGGAAGCTGCCGAGAAGGCGAAGATCGAGCTTTCGAGCGCCTCCCAGACCGAGATCAACCAGCCGTTCATCTCGATGGGCTCCGACGGTGCGCCGCTGCACATGGTGATGAAGCTGACCCGCGCCAAGCTGGAAAGCCTTGTGGGTGATCTCATCAAGTCCTCGATCAAGCCCTGCCAGGCCGCCCTGAAGGATGCCGGGCTGAGCACCGGCGACATCGACGAGGTTGTTCTGGTCGGTGGTATGACCCGGATGCCGAAGGTGATCGAAGAGGTCACCAAGTTCTTCGGCAAGGAGCCGCACAAGGGTGTGAACCCCGATGAGGTTGTGGCCATGGGCGCCGCCATTCAGGCTGGTGTTCTGCAAGGTGACGTGAAGGACGTAGTCCTGCTCGACGTGACCCCGCTTTCGCTGGGCATCGAGACGCTGGGTGGCGTGTTCACCCGCCTGATCGACCGCAACACCACGATCCCGACGAAGAAGAGCCAGATTTTCTCGACGGCCGAAGACAACCAGAATGCGGTGACGATCCGGGTGTTCCAGGGTGAGCGCGAGATGGCCAGCGACAACAAGATGCTGGGCCAGTTCAACCTCGAAGAGATCCCGCCGGCGCCGCGCGGCATGCCGCAGATCGAAGTGACCTTTGACATCGACGCCAACGGCATCGTCTCGGTCAGCGCCAAGGACAAGGGCACCGGCAAAGAGCAGGTGATCACCATCCAGGCGTCGGGTGGCCTCAGCGACGAGGACATCGAGAAGATGGTCAAGGACGCCGAGGAGAACGCCGACGCCGACAAGACCCGCAAGGAGCTGGTGGAAACCAAGAACCAGGGCGAGAGCCTGCTGCACTCCACCAAGAAATCCCTTGAGGAGCACGGCGACAAGGTTGACGCCTCGACGGTGGAAGCCATCGAGCTGGCAATGGGCCCGCTGGAAGAGGCGCTGGAGGCTGACGACGCCGGCAAGATCAAGTCCGGTATCCAGAACCTCACCGAGGCCGCGATGAAGCTGGGCGAGGCCATTTACAAGGCGGAGCAGGAGAAGGCCGGTGAGGCCGAGCCCGAGGACGCCGAGGACGGCCCGCGCGGTGTGGATGACGACATCGTGGATGCTGACTTCGAAGATCTGGATGACGACAAGCGTGCCTGATCGCACGTGATGTAACCCGGGATAGGCCGGTCCGGGACACCGGGCCGGCCTTCTCCGTTCAAGGGAAAGGGCGATCAGATGGCAAAACGCGATTTCTACGAGGTGCTGGGCGTGGAGCGCGGCGCGTCGGAAGATGAGATCAAGAAGGCCTATCGCAAGAAGGCCAAAGAGCTTCATCCCGACCGCAACTCAGACAACCCCAATGCCGAAGACCAGTTCAAGGAAGTGAACGAGGCCTATGACGCGCTGAAGGATCCGGAGCGCAAGGCGGCCTATGACCGCTTCGGCCATGCCGCCTTCGAGGGCGGTGGCCCGCGGCCAGGGCAGGGTGGCGGCTTCAACCAGCAAGGTGACTTCGCCTCTGCGTTCAGCGACGTGTTCGATGACCTCTTTGGCGACTTCATGGGGGGCCGGGGCCGCCCGGGCGGCGGCGGAGGCCGACGGGCCGCGCGCGGCTCGGACCTGCGCTACAACTTGCGCATCAGCCTCGAGAACGCCTTCAAGGGCACGCAGAAGACGATCAATGTGCCGACCTCGGTGCAATGCGACACCTGCGACGGCTCCGGGGCCGAGGGTGGCGCCGAACCCACGACCTGCCCGACCTGCTCGGGCATGGGCAAGGTGCGCGCGCAGCAGGGTTTCTTCACGGTGGAGCGCACCTGCCCCACCTGTGGTGGCCTCGGCCAGCACATCAAGAACCCCTGCAAGAGCTGCGGCGGCCAGGGCCGGGTGGAAAAGGACCGCTCGCTGAGCGTGAACATTCCGGCTGGTGTTGAAACCGGCACGCGCATTCGCCTGAGTGGCGAGGGCGAGGCGGGCTTGCGCGGCGGGCCTGCGGGCGACCTCTACATCTTCATCGAGGTGGAACCGCATCCGCTATTCGAGCGCGAGGGCGCCGACCTCTTTTGCCGGGTGCCGGTGAGCATGACCTCCGCTGCGCTGGGCGGTGACATCGAGGTGCCCACCATCGACGGCGGGCGCAGCCGGGTGAAGATTCCGGCAGGGGCGCAGAGCGGCAAGCAGATGCGCCTGCGCGGCAAGGGGATGCCGCCCCTCCGCGGGCCGGGTAATGGCGACATGTTCATCGAGCTGGCTGTCGAAACGCCGGTGAACCTCTCCAGCCGTCAGAAGGAGCTGCTGAAGGAATTCGACGATCTGGGGAAAGACAACAGCCCCGGCAGCAAGGACTTCTTCAGCCGCGTGAAGAACTTCTGGGACGGAATGAAGGGCTGACTCCGGGCTGCCGTGCGCGGACTCCACACCCCAAGAGGCTTCGAGGAGGGCGCTATTTGCCCTCCTCTTCTTTTTCGCACGTGGCTTTCAAATCCTCGGCCACCGCGCTCAACACCAGCTTTTCCGCTGAAATAGTGACGATCTGGTACTGCGCGGCCTGACCGGCGAGCGTGCTTTCCACCTCGGTGATAAATCCGGTGGGCAACTCGCTGAGCGGAATGTTCTTTCCTTCGCGGGCGAACCGCATGAGGCGATGCGTTTCCAGCTTTTCGGAGAGCGTTCCGTTGGTGACGGCCCAAGTGCCCGAGATGGCGAACTGCATTGCCACGGCGGCCTCGGCATCGGTGCTTTCAACCCCGGTGCGGCCCGAAAGCGTACCATCGGGGGCGTAGCTCACCTGCCGCGTCAGTGCGTAGTCGGGGGCATCGCTGGTACAGACCCAAGCGCCTTCCAGGAGTGCCGCCTGGGGATCATCCCGGCAGGCGGCAACCAGCACCGGAGCAAGCAGGACGAGAGCGATGTTTCGAAGACTATTCAAACCGCAGGTGCGGCGTTCCGGGCGAGTGCCGTCCCTCAGGGCGGGCATCAGAGTTTGCGGCAGGTGATGCGGACATTGCGGCCAGCGCCCTGGGGGGACAGGTAATCGAGCGTCATCTTGCTGCCTGAAAGGCTGCGGATCTTGTAGCGCCAGATCTGCTGTTGCCGGAGCGCGCGGCTCTGGGCTTCCGCCGCCTCGCTGCGCTTGAGCTTGGTGGCGCGGTTGCCTTCCTGAACGGTGACATCCACGTGGTGCACTGACCTGACGCGCTCGACGAGCAGACCCTTCTCGATGCTCCAGCGCCCTTCCATGGACGCGGTCACCCGAGCGAGGCCCTTTTTGCCGCGATAGGTGAGCTTGATCTGATTGGCCATTCGGCTGTCGAAACGGCCATTTTCATGATAGGTGACCCGGCGCCCGATCCCATGATCCCCGTTGGAGGCCTGGCAGTTCCACGCGCCGAAGATAGAGGCCGCAACAGTGGGCGACGCTGCGAGACACAAGGCGATGAGCGGGGCAATCAATACGGTTCTGAACATGGAATGAGCCTGCCGCGTGTGCCGGTCGCGGGCAAGGCAAAACGGATTAACCAATGATTTACCAAGGTGTCGTTACATCCATGTATGTCACGCGCCTTTCGAGAAGCCCCGATGCCGCTGTTCGACCCTGATGAGGCCGAGCCGGTGCACGTGCCACAGGGCAAGCTGCCCTCCTACATCAAGGATCATCGGAAGCGACTGCGGGAGCGATTCATGGTTGGGGGGCCGGCGGCGCTGCCTGACTACGAGATGTTGGAGCTGGTTCTCTTTCGAGCGATTCCGCGGCAGGACGTGAAGCCACTGGCCCGCGCGCTGCTGGAGAGGTTCAAGGATTTCAACGGGGTGCTCTCTGCGCCGGTGCCGCGGTTGCGCGATGTTTCCGGAGTGGGCGAGGCCGTGATTGCCGAGTTGAAGATCGTGGAAGCGGCGGCCCATCGGCTGGCGCGCTCGCGTGTAATGGAAAAGCAGGTCATCTCAAGCTGGGACCAACTGCTGGACTATTGCCGCACTTCCATGGGCCACCGGGAGACGGAACAGTTCAGGGTGCTCTATCTCGACCGAAGAAACGTGCTGATCGCTGACGAAGAGCAGGCGCGTGGCACCGTTGACCACGTGCCCGTTTATCCCCGCGAGGTTGTCAAACGCGCGCTCGAAGTGAACGCCTCGGCGCTCATTCTCGTGCACAACCATCCCAGCGGAGACCCGACACCAAGCCCGGCGGATATCGAGATGACGGAGAAGGTTCGGGAAGCCGCCGAAGCACTTGGCATGACCCTGCATGACCACCTGATCGTCGGCCGTGCAACGGAACTCAGCTTTCGCGCCGAGGGCTACCTTTAGGGGATACGGCACAGTGCTGACGACACTGGCCAGACGCAGCGGGTGAGAAGCGCAGCACGGGTGCGCGGCGGCTTGTCTTTGCTCAGGTGTGATCGATCAGGATCAACGGGCGCGGCGGGGTGCCGGGCAGAGGCGCGGCCAGCCGTTGCGGCGCACGGCGGAAGGCTTGGCGCGGCTGCGTTACCGGCTGGGGCAATGCGGCGTCTTCATGTGGCTGGGCATCGGCCTCTACCTGCATGGGGCCATCAATTGCGGCTTCATCCTCAGCGGCAGGCCCTGCATCAGCCTCGGAAGGGCGCTTGGGCAGGGCGGAGGACAGTGGCTGGAGCGCCTCGATTGCGGGCGCGGTCGGAGCCGGAGCCACGCTACTGGCACTACTACTTGCGAACCGGTCGGCCACAGGACTGAGCTGTTGCATCAGAAAGCCCGTGCCAAGCGCAATTGCGAACACGGAGCCAGCCGTCACCAGCCGCTCTTTGAGCCTCGTGTCAATCTGCATATTTCCCTCCGTCACCCCTAGGACGTTAGAGGCTATTGATGACAGGGGAGTTTGGCGCGACCGGGGCATATTCTGGCCGTTTATCGCCTTAGTTCAGTCATTTAAGGCCAGTATCTTGGGGTTGCCTGACGTCGAGTCCACATCATTGGCGAAAAGCAGGGCGAGGCGGCCACAAAGCCGCCTCAATTATTGTTTCGCCGCTGGAAACGAGTCAGACGAGCGCGCCGTGGCAGTGCTTGAATTTCTTGCCCGAACCGCAGGGGCAGAGATCGTTCCGCCCCGGATTGCCCCAAGTTGATTGGTCGGCCTCGTCAAACCCAGGCGCGGCCCCTTCGGCGGGTGCCGCCTGGCCAGCGTCGCTCTGCTCGGCAGCGGCGTCAAGAGTCTGCCGCTGTGCTGCGAGCTGCTGCATCAGCTGGGCCTGTTCGTCTTCAGAAAGCGGACGGATCTGGCCGAGTTTCTGGGCAACCTCCTCGCGCAGGCTGTCGAGCATGCTCTCGAAGAGCTGGAAGGCCTCGGTTTTATACTCATTGAGCGGATCACGCTGGGCATAGCCACGGAAGCCGATGACCGAGCGCAGATGCTCCAGCGTGAGCAGGTGCTCGCGCCATTTGCCATCGATGGTTTGCAGCAGAACCTGCTTTTCGATGTTGCGCATCGTCTCGGGGCCGAACTCGGCGGCCTTCTTGGCCATCATCTCGTCGGAGGCCTTGCAGAGACGTTCGGCGATTTCATCCTGATCGACGCCCTCTTCCTGCGCCCAGTCGATGACGGGCACGTCGATGGCGAGTTTCTCGATGCAGGCGGCGTAAAGCTTTTCGGCTTCCCACTGGTCAGCGTAGGTTTTTGGCGGCATGTATTCATCCACCAGGTCGTCGACCACCTCGTGGCGCATGTCGGCAACGATCTCGGAGAGATCCTTGGTTTCCATGATCTCGCGGCGCTGCTTGAAGATGACCTTCCGCTGGTCGTTCATCACGTCATCGAACTTGAGAAGCTGCTTGCGGATGTCGAAGTTGCGGCCCTCGACCTTGGCCTGCGCGCGCTCGAGCGACTTGTTCACCCAGGGGTGGATGATGGCCTCGCCCTCCTTCATCCCGAGGCGCGACAGCACGGCATCGAGACGTTCGGAGCCGAAGATGCGCATCAGGTCGTCTTCGAGCGAGAGGTAGAAGGAGGTGCGGCCCGGGTCGCCCTGGCGGCCGGAGCGACCGCGCAGCTGGTTGTCGATCCGGCGGCTCTCGTGGCGCTCGGAGGCCAGAACAAAGAGGCCGCCCGCGTCTTTCACCTTCTGTTCGTCGGACTCGTGCTCGGCTTCGATCCGGGCACGGATTTCCTCGGGGTCGCCCTCCGGGTCGGCGGCGATGGCCTCCATGATCTTGAATTCGACGTTGCCGCCCAGTTTGATGTCGGTGCCGCGCCCGGCCATGTTGGTGGCGATGGTCACCGACCCCAGCTTGCCGGCGTCGGCCACGATCTGGGCTTCCTGTTCGTGCTGGCGGGCGTTTAGAACGTTGTGCTTGATGCCGGCCTTTTCGAGCAGTTGAGAGAGGATCTCTGACTTCTCGATGGAGGTGGTGCCGAGCAGAACCGGTTGGCCCTTTTCGTTCGCCTTGCCGACACGCTCGACGATGGCGTCATACTTTTCGCGGACGGTGCGATAGACGGCGTCGTGATCGTCTTTCCGGGCGATGGGTTTGTTGGTGGGCACCTCGACCACGCCGAGCTTGTAGATCTCGGCAAATTCGTCGGCCTCGGTGAGCGCGGTGCCGGTCATGCCGCCGAGCTTGTCGTAGAGGCGGAAGTAGTTCTGGAAGGTGACGGAGGCGAGTGTGACGTTTTCGGGCTGGATCTCGCAGCCCTCTTTCGCCTCGATGGCCTGGTGCAGACCGTCCGACAGGCGCCGCCCGGCCATCATCCGGCCGGTAAACTCGTCCACCAGCATCACCTCGCCGTTGCGGACGATATAGTCCTTGTCCTTCTGGAAAACCTTGTGGGCCTTGAGCGCCTGGGTGGCGTGGTGGACGATGGTGGTGCTTTCAGGATCGTAGAGCGACTGGCCCTCGGGCAGGATGCCTTCGGCGAGCAGCCGGGTCTCGAGAAATTCGTTGCCCTCGTCGGTGAGGGTGACGTTGCGGGTTTTCTCGTCGACGGTGTAATGCTCTTCGGTCAGCGAAGGGATCACCTTGTCGAGCGTCATGTAGAGCTCGGACCGGTCCTGCGACGGGCCGGAGATGATGAGCGGCGTGCGCGCCTCGTCGATGAGGATCGAGTCCACCTCGTCGACGATCGCGAAGTTGTGGCCGCGCTGGTACATCTGGTTCAGCTCGGATTTCATGTTGTCGCGCAGGTAGTCGAAGCCCAGCTCATTGTTGGTGGCGTAGGTAATGTCGGCAGCGTAGGCGGCCTGTTTCTCGCCATCGGGCTGCTGCGGGTAGACGACACCGCAGGTGAGGCCCAGAGCGTTGTAGACCTTGCTCATCCACTCGGCGTCACGCTTGGCGAGGTAATCGTTGACGGTGACGACATGCACGCCCTTGCCAGTGAGCGCGTTGAGATAGGCGGGGAAAGTGGCGACAAGGGTTTTGCCCTCGCCCGTCTTCATCTCGGCAATGTTGCCCTCGTGCAGGAAGATGCCGCCCATGAGCTGGACGTCGAAGGCGCGCAGGCCCAGCGCCCGTTTGGCGGCCTCGCGGCAGTTGGCGAAGGCCTCGGGCAGGAGCGCATCAAGGCTCTCGCCGCCCATGGCGCGCTTGGCCAGCTCTTCGGTTTTCTCTTTCAGCCCTTCGTCGGAGAGTTTCTCGAACTCCGGTTCCAGCGCGTTGATCTTTTCGACCAGCGGACGGGTGGACTTGATCTTGCGGTCATTGGCGGTGCCAAAGACCTTTTTCGCGACGGTACCCAGACCCAGCATAATTTCTCCGCTCGCCCTGCCTTGACGGTTTTGTGTGGCTGATCGCGCTTGCCGCCCTTCGCCTGCCCTCATAGAAACGCGGGCAGGGAAACGGGCTTGCGCCTTAGAACACAAGGCGATGTAAGACCCGAGACCCATAGTGTCAACGCCGCCGCAAGGGCGGCCGAGCAGGAGTAGATGTATGACCTTCCCCAAGACGATCGCGCTGGCAGCCATTGTGGCGATGGCCGCAGGTGCCGCTGCGACGGCGCAGGAAGCTGAGACCGCCGAGGAGGCCGCCCCCGAGACGGCCGCAGCTGAAGTGGCCGATGTGACGGCCGAGACCGTGGTGGCGACCGTGGGCGGCGTGGATATTACCGTTGGGCACATGATCGTGGCACGCAAGACGCTGCCCGAGCAATACGCCCAGCTGCCCCCCGAAGTGCTGTGGGACGGCATTCTGGAGCAACTCGTTCAGCAGAACGCACTGGCCCAGGAAGCGGGTGAGCCCTCGAAGGAGACCGAACTGACGCTGGAGAACCAGCGCAGCGGTTACCTTGCAGGAGACGTTCTGGAAGCCGCGGCGCTGGCCGCCGTCACCGATGAGGCGCTGGAGGCCAAGTACGAAGAGATCTACGCCGATGCCGAGCCGCAGCGGGAGTGGAACGCCGCGCATATCCTCGTTGAAACCGAGGAAGAGGCCCAGGCGGTGAAGGAAGAAGTTGAGGCGGGCGCCGAGTTTGCCGAGGTTGCCAAGGTCAAATCCACCGGCCCGTCGGGCCCCAATGGCGGTGCCCTGGGCTGGTTCAGCGCGGGCATGATGGTGCCGGAATTCGAGACCGCCGTCATGGCGATGAAGGCCGGCGAGGTGAGCGACCCGATCCAGACCCAGTTTGGCTGGCATGTGATCATGCTCAACGAGACCCGGCTGAAGGACAAGCCCGACATGGCCGCCGTGAAGGATCAACTGACCGAGGAAGTGCAACGCGCCGCCGTTGACAAGGTGATCGCGGATGCGGTGGAAAAGGCGGGCGTCGAAAAGCCCGAGGGCACCATTCCGGCGTCCGCGCTCAATGATTTCAGCCTTCTGGAGGACTGATGGGAAAATACCCGGTATCGCCGCTGGCGCCTGAGAGCTTCCCCGATCTGCCCGTGATCGGGGGTGTGAAGTTTGCCGCCGTGGAGGCCGGGGTGCGCTACCAGGGCCGGCTCGATGTGATGCTGGCCCTGCTTGATCCGGGCAGCGTGGTGGCCGGTGTGTTCACCCGGTCTGCCACCCGCTCGGCCCCGGTGCGGGACTGCGAGGCCAAGCTGCGCAAGAGCAGCGAGGCCGGCGCGGCCATTCTGGTCAACTCCGGCAACTCCAACGCCTTCACCGGCGGGGCCGGGCAGGAAAGCGTGGAAGCCATCTGCACGGCCGTGGCCGAGGCCGCCGATGTGCCCAAGCACCGCGTGTTTACCGCTTCGACCGGCGTGATCGGGGAACGCCTGCCGCATGACAGGATCACCTCCAAGCTGGGAGATCTGGTGAGCGGCCTGGATGAGGCCGGCATTGGGTTGGCGGCAAAGGCCATCATGACGACCGACACCTTCCCCAAGGGGTCCACCCGAGAAGTGGCGCTGAAGGGTGGAACCGTGAGGATTGCCGGCATTGCCAAGGGCTCGGGCATGATTGCACCCGATATGGCGACGATGCTGGTGTATATCTTCACCGACGCAAAGATCAGCCGCGATGCGCTTCAGGCGATGGTGAGCGGGTTGAACGAGACCACCTTCAACGCGATTACCGTGGACGGCGACACCTCCACCTCCGACACGCTGATCTGCGCGGCAACCGGCGCCTCGGGTGTGGATGTTGACGGATCGGACGAGTTTGAAGCGGCGTTGAAAGCCGTGATGAAGGACCTTGCCCACCAGGTGGTGAAGGACGGCGAGGGGGCCACGAAGTTCGTCTCCGTGCGGGTCACCGGCGCGGCCCATGATGCCGATGCAAAGCGGGTGGCGATGAGCATCGCCAACTCGCCGCTGGTGAAGACGGCGATCGCCGGGGAAGACCCGAACTGGGGCCGCATCGTGATGGCCGTTGGCAAGAGCGGTGCAGAGGCCGACCGAGACAAGCTGACGATCAAGTTCGGCGAGGTTCTGGTGGCCGAGCGAGGCTGGGTTGCGCCGGGCTACTCCGAGGAGCAGGGGGCGGGCTACATGAAGCTGCCCGAGTTGGTTATCAAGGTGGATCTCGGGCTGGGCAAGGGTCGGTTCACCGCCTGGACCTGCGATCTGACCCACGGATACATTTCGATCAACGCCGACTACCGCTCATGAAGGTGGTGCTCGTTGCCGCCGTGGCGCTGATTGATGTGGACGGACGGGTACTGCTGGCGCAGCGCCCTGAGGGCAAGAGCATGGCCGGGCTCTGGGAGTTTCCGGGCGGCAAGGTTGAGCAGGGCGAAACGCCCGAGGCGGCGCTTATCCGGGAGTTGCACGAGGAACTGGGGATCGAGACATGGGAGAGCTGCCTTGCGCCGCTCACCTTTGCCTCGCACAGCTACGACGACTTTCACTTGC
The DNA here is from genome assembly GCF_018424695.1 of Vannielia litorea. Lineage (GTDB taxonomy): Bacteria > Pseudomonadota > Alphaproteobacteria > Rhodobacterales > Rhodobacteraceae > Vannielia > Vannielia litorea_A. Next base: position 85,928 of record NZ_QTNQ01000002.1, on the reverse strand, counting down.
TGATGCCGCTCTTTGCCTGCCGCAAATGGGGGGGCACGCCGCAGGGCAAGGAAGGCCAATCGCTCAAGTGGGCGCGGGCGAATGAGCTGCGGGACTACCAGATGCCGCCCGCTGACGTGCCGCTGGTGGCGATTCTCCGCGATTGGCTCTGATCCGGGGCTTTGACCGTAAGCTTTGGATTTGGCATAGCGAAATGCCTGTAATTTGTGCACGTAGACCTCAAACACGCGCAAATTGTACATGATTACCGAACGGGTCTCGGCTATCCTTCCTTTAGGTAACCTACCTGAGGGGACACTTTAATGCTGCGAACGATTGTACTTGGAAGCTGCGTTTCGGTTCAGGGCACCTTTGTGAAGGCGCTCGCAGATGGGCGCGTTGTCGTGCGCGTGGGGGAACGTGATTTCACCGGGCGACCGGTGGAGACCGTCGCCGCTTAAGTGCGGTGAAGGCGCCCGTGCCGTGACCCGCGGCCTTTTGAATTGGTGATGGCCCGCGCCGGGAGGTGCGGGTTTTTCGTTTCTCAGGCCTCGGAGCGAAATCGTACCGGAAAGGAGCAGCTTGCAAGGCGGGCTTGACCGGCTGCGACGGGGAGATGAACCATCGAGGACAATACTGAGCTCATTTTTCGAGGTTTTGTTTTCCATGCTGCGTAAGATTTTGTTTGCCGCGCTTCTCCTGCTGTCGCCCGTCGCGCTCAATGCCGGAACGCCCTACGAAACCGAGGTGACCTGCCCTGTCGGGGGTGAGGTGTTTACTGTCACAGACACCCACAGCTGCTCCACCTTCGGGCGGGACATGGCGTTTCGCGCTCGGACGAGCTGCGAATTTGTCACGCGCTTGCCCGTGTGCCCAACCAACGGCCTGCCGTTGTTCATGGACTTCAGCGAGGATCAGGTTGCGACCCTCGGCGCCTTCATCGCCAGTGATGACTATGCCACGATGAGGAGCCTGTCGCCGTGGTTGCGGGCCTACGAACTGGCGCAGGTTTTGGGCGAAGATAAATCGCCTGTCACCTTCGGGTTGCTGCTGCAAGCCTACTGGGAGGAGGAAAAGGCCTTTTTTGACTACCCGGACGCCATTTCGCTGATGCTTGCGGAAGCAGGGGCGGAGGCTGATCGGGCCGATCCTGAGGGCAGACCCTATTTGCAGGGGATCATAGCCTACATGCTTCTACGCAGCGACCGCCCGGAGGAAGCGGATATCTGGCTCGAAAAGGCCCGTGAAAGCCAGATGGAGGGTGACGCCTATGCGGAGACCTATCTTACTAGGATCGAAGCCTGCCGGGACGCCATGGAGACGGAGGCTTGCCAGCCCGTCGCGCGGGTCGACTGACAAAAAAGGCCGCGCCCCGGTGAGGGACGCGGCCGATCTCGCAAATCCTACCGCAGATCAGTCGAGCGTGCGCTCGACCTCCTTGCGGGTGAAGATCTCGATGACATCGCCCGGGCGAATGTCGTCGTAGTTCTCGAAGGCCATGCCGCATTCCTGGCCGGACTGAACCTCGGGCACTTCGTCCTTAAAGCGCTTCAGGGTTTTCAGCGTGCCTTCGTGGATCACCACGTCGTCGCGCAGCAGGCGCACGCCGGCGGAGCGGCGGGCGACGCCTTCTGTCACCAGACAGCCCGCGACCTTGCCAACGCCGGTGACCTTGAAGACTTCGCGGATCTCGGCGTAGCCGATGAAGTCTTCCTGGATCTCGGCGGAGAGCAGGCCGGAGGCGGCGGCTTTCACGTCATCCACCAGGTCGTAGATCACCGAGTAGTAGCGGATCTCGACGCCCTTCTGGTTGGCGGCCTGACGTGCAGGCGCGTTGGCCCGGACGTTGAAGCCGAAGACTGGCGCACCGGAGGCCTCGGCGAGGCCGATGTCGCTTTCGGTGATGGCGCCGACGCCGGAGTGCAGCACGCGCACTCGGACCTCGTCGTTACCGATCTTCTCCATCGCCTGAACGATGGCCTCGGCAGAACCCTGCACGTCGGCCTTCACCACGATGGGCATTTCGGCGACGTCCTTGTCGTCCTTGGCCTTCTGCATGAGTTGCTCAAGGGTCGTCGCGGCACCGGCGGCGGCGCGCTTCTCCTTGGCGGCGTTCTCTCGATACTCGGCGATCTCGCGGGCCTGACCCTCGGAGCTGACGACGTTGAGCACATCGCCGGCCTCGGGTGTGCCGTTGAGGCCGAGCACCTCGACGGGAACGGAGGGGCCAGCCTCTTGCACGCGGTCGCCCTTGTCATTGATGAGCGCACGGACCTTGCCCCACTGCTCACCCACGACGAAGATATCGCCCTGCTTGAGCGTGCCGTTCTGCACGAGAACGGTGGCAACCGGGCCGCGGCCCACATCGAGCTGGGCCTCGATCACCGCGCCTTGTGCCGGACGGTCGGGGTTGGCCTTGAGCTCGAGCAGTTCAGCCTGAAGCGCGATGGCTTCCAGCAGCTCATCAAGGCCCTGGCCGGTGTGGGCAGAGACTTCGACATCCTGCACCTCGCCCGACATTTCCTCGACGATCACCTCGTGCTGAAGCAGGTCGGTGCGCACCTTGGTGGGGTTCGCGGCGGGAAGATCAACCTTATTGATCGCCACGATCATCGGCACGTTGGCGGCCTTGGCGTGGTTGATGGCCTCGATGGTCTGCGGCATCACCGCGTCATCGGCGGCCACGACAAGCACGACGATGTCTGTCACCTGCGCACCACGGGCGCGCATGGAGGTAAAGGCGGCGTGGCCCGGCGTGTCGAGGAACGACAGGACGGCGCCGCTATCGGTTTTGACCTGGTAGGCGCCGATGTGCTGGGTGATCCCGCCAGCCTCGCCGGACACCACCTTGGCATCGCGGATGGCGTCGAGCAGCGAAGTTTTGCCGTGGTCGACGTGGCCCATGATGGTGATGACGGGCGCGCGCGGCTGGAGATCTTCTTCCTTGTCCTCGGCGGTTTCAATCACCTGCTCAACGTCGGCATCGGAGACGCGGACAACGCGGTGACCGAATTCTTCGACGATCAGCTCGGCGGTATCGGCGTCGATGACCTGGTTCTGGGTGACCATCATGCCGTTCTGCATGAGAGCCTTCACCACCAGCGCGACCCGTTCGGCCATGCGGTTGGCCAGCTCGGAGACGACGATGGTTTCGGGCAGCTGAACGTCACGCACGACCTTCTCACGGCTTTCGCCGCCGCCCATGGCCTTCTGCCGGGCACGCTCCTGCTTGCGTTTCATCGCAGCGAGAGAGCGCTGGCGCCCGCCTTCACCGCCCGAAAGGGCCTGGTTGAGGGTCAGCTTGCCGGACCGGCGACCGCCATCGTCGCGGCTGCCCTTGCCGCGGGTATCGCGGTTATCGCGGTTGTCCCGATCATCGCGACGCGGCGCGGCGCGGCCACCGCCACTGCGGCCGCCTTCATCGGCGGGCGCGGGGCCAGGCTGGGCGGCAGCGGCTGCGGCTGCGGGCGGCGCGTTGCGCTCTGCCTTCTCGCGGGCTTTCGCCTCTTCCGCCTCACGCTTCTTGCGGGCGTCCTCTTCTTCCTTGGCCTTGAGGGCGGCTTCGCGCTCGCGCTCTTCGCGCTCCTTGGCCTCGGCTTCCTCGCGGCGGCGCTGGCGCTCTGCCTCGCGCTCTTTCTCTTCGGCTTCGCGGCGCTTGGCCTCTTCGGCCTCTGTCGCCTTGGCGGCGGCAAGTGCCTTCAGCCGGCGCTCCATCTCGGCGTCGGAAATGCCTGCGGGGCGTTTGGACGGGTCAGACCCAGCGGCTGCCGCAGCCTTGGAGCCAGCCGTCGGCGCACCGGGCTTGGGCACCACGACGCGCTTGCGCTTGGTTTCCACCACGACGTTCTTCGTCCGCCCATGCGAGAAGCTCTGCTTCACCTGGCCGGAGCGCGGACCGCCACGGAGGCCCAGGGTTTTTTTGCCGTCGCTATCGCTCATGCGATGTTCGTCCTTTCCGGGGATAATCCCCGCTTTCTTCGCGCAAAGCGCCAAGCTTTGCGGCGTCTTCTACAACACGCTTCGTGAGTCCACCAGACGCAAGAGCGGCGTGTATCACATGTTCTCTGCCGAATGCCAAACCGATTTCGCTGGCAGTCAGACAGCCGATGAAGGTTCCTTTTCCCGGCGGGGAGCTGAGCTTGGACTTTCCGCGCTCGGAGCCGTCGGAGGCCTGAACCAGTACGCGCGCCTCTTCGATGAGGAGCCAGCCCTTAACCTTCTCGTATCCCGCAACCGCCTTGCCCGACTTTCGGGCCAGTGCGATGCCATCTGTCACACGCTTCACCAACAGGCGCTCGACCAACTCGATCAGCCCTTCGGGCACGGTCAGCTGTGCCTTGGCGGCACGGGAGAAGAGCTTCTTGTTGATCGCCTTTTCGAGGGCGGCTCTGGCGGGTGTGACCCAGAGACCGCGGCCGGGCAGCTTTCCGGCGATGTCGGGAACGACCTCGCCAGCCGGCCCGGCAACAAAGCGGATCAGCTTGGATATAGGGGAAACCTCGCCGGTTGCAATGCAACGACGTTCAGGGGTTTCCCCTTTTTCCTTATCGCGGCCGCCGCGACTCAGGCCCGGTTCCGGAGCCTGAGATCAGGCTCCGGCCTCCTCGGTTTCGTCGGCGGCCTCGGAGGCGTCGCCGTCTTCATCCTCTGCGGCCAGTTCCGCCGGATCGACCCAGCCCAGCGCGATACGGGCGGACATCACCATGTCTTGTGCCTCTTCCAGCGAGAGATCGAATTTTTCGAGGATGCCGTCGTCCTTTACGCGCTCGCCATCCACCGTTGTCCAGCCGCCTGCCAGTTCCCAGTCGGCGCAAGTGGCGAAGTCTTCCAGCGTTTTCACGTCGTCCTCGGCCAGTGCCTCGATCATCTGGGGCGTCAGGCCTTCGAAGTTCACCAGGCTGTCTTCCACGCCCAGCTCTCGGGCGTGTTCCAGCGCCTTGCGGTTTTGCTCTTCGAGGAAATCGCGGGCCCGGGCCTGAAGCTCGCCTGCGGTGCCTTCGTCGACGCCGTCGATCACCAGAAGCTCGTCGAGCTCGACATAGGCGACCTCTTCGAGCGAGGTGAAGCCCTCGGACACCAGAAGCTGGGCGAAGAACTCATCCAGATCGAGCGTATCCATGAAGAGCTTGGTGCGCTCTTCGAACTCGGCCTGACGGCGGGCGCTCTCTTCTTCTTCGGTGAGGATGTCGATATCCAGCCCGGTCAGCTGCGAGGCGAGGCGCACGTTCTGACCACGGCGGCCGATGGCGAGCGAAAGCTGCTCGTCGGGCACCACGACCTCGATCTTGCCGGCCTCTTCATCGAGCACGACCTTGGAGACCTCGGCGGGCTGAAGGGCGTTGACGAGGAAGGTGGGCTGATCGTCATTCCACGGTATGATGTCGATCTTCTCGCCTTGCAGCTCGTTGACCACGGCCTGCACGCGGGAGCCGCGCATACCCACACAGGCACCGACCGGGTCGATGCTGCCATCGTAGGAGATGACGGCGATCTTGGCGCGGGAGCCGGGATCACGGGCGACGGCCTTGATCTCGATGATGCCATCGTAGATTTCGGGCACTTCCATCTTGAACAGCTCGGCCATGAACTCGGGCGCGGTTCGGCTGAGGAATATCTGCGGGCCGCGCTGCTCGCGGCGCACGTCCTTGATGTAAACCCGGATACGGTCGCCGGGGCGGTAGCTTTCGCGCCCGATCTTCTCGTTGCGGCGCAGCACCGCTTCGCCCGCGCCGATATCGACGATGACGTTGCCATACTCTTCGCGCTTCACCAGACCGTTGATGATGGTGCCGGCGCGGTCCTTGAACTCTTCGTACTGGCGGTCACGCTCGGCTTCGCGGACCTTTTGCAGGATGACCTGCTTGGCCGACTGTGCGGCGATCCGGCCCATCTCGACGGGCGGAACCTCATCGACCAGCTCGTCGCCATCGGCGGGGGCGGTATCCTGATCGACGCCCTCGGCAAGGGCGCGGTCCAGATCGGAGGGGGTGCGCAGGAGGAACCTGCGGATCGGCTGCGGCTCTTCATCCTCGGCCTCGGGCTGCGACATGCCGGAGACGACGATGTAATCCTTACCCTGGGTGCCCAACGTCTGCTTGGCGGCCTCGATGGTCATCTCGGCCTGGTAGTTCTCCAGCTCCGGCTCGCCCTTGACGGTGCGGATGCGGGTGAAGGTGGCGCGGCCCGTCTTGCGATCAATGCTCACGCGAATGTCCATCTCGGCGCCGTAGCGCGACTTGGCGGCACGGGCGAGGCTCTCTTCCATCGCCTCGATCACGAGGCCCGGGTCGATCATCTTTTCCCGGGCGACTGCCTCGGCGGTTTGCAGCAACTCGAGCTGGTTTGCGGAAGTAATGGCCATCAGTTGTCCTCCTGACCGTCCATGAGGGTTTGCACCTCGTCAAATTGGGTTTCGTCGACTTCGCCGGCATCCTTGCGCTGGCGCAACACGTCGCGAATGAGATCATCGGTCAGCACGAGCTTGGCGTCGGAGAGCCAGTCGAACTGTAGGCCGATGGTGATAGGTTTGCCGTGCTCTTCGATCTCGATGAGCACTTCGGAGCCCTCGGTGCCCTGAAGCTCGCCCTTGAAGCGGCGGCGGCCATCGATCATCTCGGTGGTTTCGAGCTTGGCCTCGTAGCCTTCCCAGCGGTCGAAATCCTTGAGCCGGGTCAGAGGCCGGTCGATGCCGGGGCTGGAGACCTCAAGGGTATATTCGTCCTCGATCGGGTCTTCGACGTCGAGCACGGCGGAGACGGCGGTGGAGATGCGGGCGCAGTCATCCACCTCGATCCCGCCCTCGGGCTTCTCGGCCATGATCTGCAAGTTCGCCGTTTTGCCGCCCATCAGCCGCAGGCGCACCAACTCGAAGCCCATGCCCTCGATGACGGGCTGGACGATCTCGGCCATGCGCTGATCCATTCCGGTCTTGGCGATGAGGTCGGTCATAGGGTGCTTGGGGGCCTTTCGGGCACAAAAAAACGGGCGCTGCGGCCCGTCGGATTTTCCGGTGGAGCATCGGGGGTGGAGGCCGACGCTGCCGCTGTTGAGGGGCATATAGGCCGGTGCGGAGCGAATCGCAAGGGGGATTGTAGTTCACTCCTTACCTTCGTGATGATGTGTTTTCACGTAGTAACCAATTGTTGACATTGCTCCCCATTTATGGTTAACGTGTGATATCACGCTATCATGGAGGCCGTTATGAGAAAGATAATTCGCGACTATCGAAAGCTCATCGCGGCTGAAGGCCTCGAGTGTAGAGAGATCTCCATCAATGGCGGCGGACATTACGTCATTGCGACGGATTGCGGAGAACTTTTTGCCCCTTCGACGCCGTCGTCCAATGCGAATTTTCGTCATGTCCGCGCACAGCTACGGCGAATGGCGGCAAGATAAGGAGCAACACAAATGCCAAGCCAAATGAATGTCGGAGATCGGTTGGCCCTTTACGAGGATCGCTTTGGCCAGGGGGATGCGTTGTCGTGGGACTACGACTCACAACTCGCAGAGATTCTCCGGGAGCTCTTCGAGGCGATAGTTGAGATCACGGGTGCGGAAGAAGCCGACCCTCACCTTTTGCGAATCGTTAAGCCGATCGCTGAAGATGTTGGAGAGTCGGCTGACGACTGGAGGGAGGCATTGGATTTGGTTGTGCCGGGATGCGCCGAAAGGTGGGAAGTTGGCCAAGACCTCTCCTCGCTAGAACTCTATGGGCGGTATGGCGTTGTCAGCCCAGAGATGGCACCTGAACATCGTCCAGCGCGAATTGAGAACTGGCTGAAACGGCTGGAGGAGTGGATTGCTAAGGTTGAGCCTAGCCGTGTTGTAAGTTCGGGTCGAATTCCAGAGGACGTCATCGGGAAAGTCTATAACCTCGCGCTGTCCCGCTGGAATATTGACCGGGGAGAAGGTTCCGTTGACCCATTGTCGCTGTCCTTGTTGGGCAACGTGTCAGAGGGCCGCGTTCGAAACCTAATGGCGGGGGCGGACAAAGTTCTGGAAAATGTTGGAGGTAGAGCCTCCGCAAGCAGCGCGATTGCTTGGTTAGCTAATCGGCGCGACTTTTTCGAGTCAGTTTGGCAGTCCAACGCGGAAGACGAACCTACAGATCACTCGTCCACAGACTTCGAGCAGGTGGTCTTCGTACCAATTGCCAAAGATAGCAGCCTGTTTCATCCAGGACTCGAAAAGTCAGGCGGTTTTCGAATTGGCCCAAAGGGTCAGGAAGAGACGATCCAAGGATATGACGCGGCACTTGAGAGGCTGCAAAAAATGCCGAAAGCCTATTGGCGCAGGCCAAACGCTTCGGGCAATTCTGGTATCGTAGTTGAGGTCGGTTGGGTGCGCTTCGAGAGAGCGAAATTATTCGAGGTGCGCTGAGTAAATGGTAATCGCAGTTAACGAAAAAGTCAGAACCCGTAAAGCTCCGGCGCCTTCGCAATGCCCCGTGTCGTCCGCACCAGCTCTGCCGAGATGCCCGGCTCCGAGAGGGCGTGGCCGGCGTTGGGGATCATCTTGAGGGTGCCGCGGGGCCAGCGGTCGACGAGGGATTGGGCGGCTTCGGGGGGGCAGATCATATCATACCGGCCCTGGACCACGGTGCCAGGGATGTGGGCGATTTCGGGCATGTCGAGCAGGATCTGGCCGTCTTCGCGCAGGAAGCCCGCGTTGGAGAAGTAGTGGTTTTCGATCCGCGCAAACGCCCGGGCGTAGCTGCCGCTGCCCTCGCCCATGTGGCCGTGGCTCTCCATCGAAGCGAGCGCATTTTCCCACCCGGCCCAGCGCTGTGCGAGGCGGGTTTCTTCCATCAGGTCGCCGGAGAACAGGCGGCGGTGGTAGGCGGCGATGAAATCACCGTGCTCGGCTTCGGGGATGAACTCGGTGAAACGCCGCCACACGTCCGGAAAGAACCGGGCCGCGCCGCCGCCGTAGAACCACTTCAACTCGCGCTGCGTCATCAGGAAGACGCCGCGCAGGACGAGGTAGGCAGTGTGGGCGGGGTGTGCCTGGGCGTAGAGGAGGGACAGCGTGGCGCCCCAGCTGCCACCGAACACCACCCAGCGGTCAATGCCAAGAATTTCGCGGATGCGCTCAATGTCGGCGATCAGGTCGTGCGTGGTGTTGTTCTCTACAGACGCAAACGGTCGGGACCGGCCACAGCCGCGCTGGTCGAACAGCACGATGCGATAGCGCTCCGGGTCGAAGTAGCGGCGCATGGCGGGCGAACAGCCGCCGCCCGGGCCTCCATGGAGCACGATGGCAGGGATGCCATCGGGGTTGCCGCATTGTTCGACGTAGATCGAATGGCCGCCCGGCACATCAATCATCCGTTGGTCGAACGGGGAGAGTGCCGGGTAGAGGTGGCGATATGCGCTGTTATGACCCGCGTTTCTATCCATGCCAGAGCTATATAGGCTGATGTTGCCCGCGACCATGGGGTTGAGAAGGAGAATTTCGATGGCAGTGGATACGGCGGACCCAGCAGAACTGGCGAAGTTCGAGGCGATAGCGGCGGAATGGTGGGACCCGGAGGGCAAGTTCAAGCCGTTGCACATGCTGAACCCCTGTCGGCTGGACTATATCTGCGACCAGATCGCCGCCGAGTTTGACCGGGATCGGGCTGGAACAGAGCCTTTTTCGGGGCTGCGTGTGCTGGACATCGGCTGCGGCGGAGGCCTGCTGAGCGAGCCGATGGCGCGCTTGGGGGCCAGGGTGGTGGGCGCGGATGCCGCCGCTGGCAACATCCCGGTAGCGCGCGTGCATGCCGAGCAGTCGGGGCTCGACATCGACTATCGCCACACCACCGCAGAGGCGCTGGCGGAGGCGGGTGAGCAGTTTGACGTGGTTCTGAACATGGAGGTGGTGGAGCATGTCGCCTCGCCGCCGGATTACATCCAGGCGTGTCAAAGGCTGTTGAAGCCGGGCGGGCTGATGATTTGTTCCACCATCAACCGCAACCCGAAGAGCTTTGCCATGGCCATCGTCGGGGCGGAATGGGTGATGCGCTGGTTGCCGAAGGGCACGCATGACTGGAAGAAGTTCATCACCCCGGATGAGCTCTATGACCTGTTGCGCGGCGCCGGGCTGGAGCCGGTGGACAAAAAGGGATTCGTGTTCAACCCGCTGGGCTGGAGCTGGAGCCTGAGCGACCGTGACCTGAGCGTCAATTACGTTACCGCCAGCGTGAAGCCCGAATAGTCACGGCTCCTCGCGGGAGCCGAGTTTCTGGCGCAACTCGCGCATGACCGGCAACATCGCACGAACGCGCTCGGAGCCGATTTCGGCGACGATCGCAGCGATGACCGGGCTGACCGAGGCAATGGCGGCGTCGCGCGCGGAGCGGCCGGACGGGCTGATGGAGACCATCTTTCGGCGCGCATCGTCCCAATCGGGGCGGATGTGCACGTAGCCCGCCCATTCTAGCTTGTTCAGCGTGTTGGTCATGGCCCCGCGGGTGAGGTGAAAGGCCTGCGCCAGCTGGGCCGGGCTGCGCTCTTCATTGATGTGGGCCAGGTGGTTGAGCACCGAAAAGTGGCTGATCTCCATGCCCTTGGGCAGCGCCTTCGACATCCGGTTGCGCGCCAACTGCTCGGCGGTGAGCAGCTCGGAAAACAGCGCGACGGCCAGGGTATCGGAGGTTTCAACAGACATTCACGGGCCTTCAAAGGGGCGGTCGTGGGTGAGGGCGGGGATCTTTTGGCGCGCATCGTCTACATCGGCGAGGTCGAGGTCAACTGTGATCACACTAGGTGCGACACCGCCATCAGCCAGCACCTCGCCCCAGGGTGACACCACGAGGGAATGGCCGTGGGAACTGCGCTTGCGGCCCTCTGTGGCTGCATGGGTGCCGCATTGGGCAGGGGCGAGCACGAATGCGCCCGTCTCGATCGCGCGGGCCTGAAGCAGCGGTTGCCAGTGTGCGGGGCCGGTGCCGGGCGAGAAGGCGGCGGGCACGGTGATGATCTGTGCCCCGGTCTTGGCCAACCCGCGATGGAGGTGGGGGAAGCGCACATCATAGCAGATCGTGAGGCCGATCTTCGCGAGTGCGGTTTCGGCCAGAACAGAGACGCTACCGGGGCGATACCCGGCGCTTTCGCGGTAGGTTTCTGTCTCGCTCAACTGCACGTCGAACATGTGAATCTTGTCGTAGCGCGCGATGATTTCTCCCTGCGGGTCGATCACGAAGGAGCGATTGGCGAAGCGGCCATCGGGGTCATTCGTCTTGAGGCCGATGGAGCCGAGAAGCAGGTGCTTGCCGTGTCGTGCGGCAGCCTCGCGGAAGGCGGCAAGCGTTGGGTCATCCGCCTCGTGGCACAACACCTCTTGCTGGCGGCGGCGGCTGGAGGAGACGCAGTTGGTGACTTCGGGCGTGCAGATCAGATCGGCGCCCTGCGCCACGGCGTCGTCGACCATGGCGAGGGTCACCGGCAGGTTTGCCAGGGGGTCGTCGGAGCTGGTGAGCTGAAGGACGGCGGCGCGCATCAGGCGAGCATCGGGTCGAGCTTGCCCGCACTCTCCAGCGCGAAAAGGTCGTCGCAGCCACCAACGTGGCTTTCACCGATGAATATCTGCGGAACGGTGTGGCGACCGCCGGCGCGATCCATCATTTCGGAGCGACGGCCGGGCTCTTCGAAGAGGTCGATTTCGGTGAAGTCTGCCCCTTTGGACTCCAGCAGGCGTTTGGCACGCATGCAGAAGCCACAAATGGGCGTTGTATAGATCTCGATGGGCGCGGGCATGGCTGGTCCTTTCGGTTCCGGCCATACTTAGGCGTCCTTGACCGTTCGCGCCAGTGTGACAACCCGAACCTCTGCTGCGCCCGATGCGAGGCAGGCCTCGGCGCAGGCTGCGAGGGTGGCGCCTGATGTCATGACGTCATCGACAAGCATGACCTGGCGCCCGGCCATGCGATGGCGGCGCTTGGGGTGGGGGCGGATGGCATCGGCCATGTTTGCAAAGCGCGCCTCGGCGCCAAGACCTTCCTGACGGGGCGTGGCGCGGCTGCGTTGCAGGAGGTCGGGGCAGAGGGAGGCGTCGAGCTGTCCGGCGAGCGCACGGGCGAGCAGGGCCGACTGGTTGTAGCGCCGCTTGAACAGCCGAAGCCAGTGCAGCGGCACGGGCGCGATCAGCATGCCGGGCGCGTAGAGGGGTGCGGCGGCGCGGGCCAGCCAGGGGGCCACGCCCTGGGCGAGATCGGCCCGGTCGGAGCCCTTGAGCGCCAGCACGATGCGACGCCCGTTGCCGCGGTAGAGCAGGGCAGAGCGTCCGCGGCTCCAGGGCCGCGCGATGCGCAGGCAATCGTCGCAGGTCAGTGCGGAGCTTTCATCGGGGTCGTCGTCGCCGGGCAGGGGCGCGCCGCATGTGTCGCAGACGAGACCAGTGATGAAGGCGGTGTTGCTCCAGCACTCCGGGCAGAGCCCGCCTTCGGACCCGCTGATCTCGCCGCAGGACAGGCAGTGATCGGGGTAGATCACCTGCAGAAGCCGTTGCATCGCCGCGCACCCTCCCTGATAACCCGCCCATGGCCCAGCCGCCCCAACTGACCGACCGCGAGGCCCTTGCCCGAAACCGTGCCCGTGCAACGCGGGACGCGCTGTTTCTGCACGAGCAGGCCATCGACGAGATCAAGGAAAGACTCAGCGAGGTTAACAGAACCTTTACGGCGCCCTGCGTGGTGACGGGTTTTCCTGAAATCTGGGGCGCGGCCTTCCCCGAGGCCCGTGTTATCGCGGACGATGAGTTGCTGGATGTGGAGCCCGAGGCGCATGACCTCGTGATCCATGGCATGGCGCTGCATTGGGCGAATGACCCGGTCGGGCAGCTTGTTCAGGCGCGGCGGGGCCTGCTGCCGGATGGCCTGTTCATCGGTGCGATGCTTGGCGCGGAGACGCTGGCCGGGTTGCGCAGCGCGCTGGCAGAAGCGGAAGCGGCGGTGGCAGGAGGGCTCAGCCCGCGGGTCTTGCCGATGGGTGAGATCCGCGATCTTGGCGCGTTGCTTCAGCGCGCGGGATTCGCCCTGCCTGTGGCCGATGCCTTCCCGCTTGAGGTGATCTATGCCGATACCCTGGCGCTGATGCGCGACTTGCGGGCCATGGGCGAGGGCAACGCCATGGCGGCCCGGTTGAAGCGCCCGACACGGCGCGATGTCTTGCTGCGGGCGGCGGCGGCGCATGATGCTTCAGCAGGGCTGGACGGGCGTGTTCGGGCTGTGTTCGAGACTGTTTTTCTTACCGGATGGTCCCCTGGGCCAGACCAACCGCAACCGCTGCGCCCCGGCTCTGCTACCGCGCGCCTGGCCGATGCGCTGGGCACTGAGGAACGCAGAGAGGATGGTGGGAAGAGGTGACGCATTGACCCGCGCGGCAGGCGCACTATCCCTAGCCAAAGCCAAACGCGAGGACAGCCTGTGAGTCATCTGCCCCCCGATCATCCGCCCGTGAAGCCCCGCAAGGTGGGGGTGCTTATTGCAAACCTCGGCACACCGGACAGCCCCGGCTACTGGGACATGCGGCGCTACCTGAACGAGTTTCTCAGCGACAAGCGGGTAATCGACTATCCGGCGTGGAAATGGCAGCCGATCTTGCAGGGGATCATTCTGACCAAGCGGCCTTTCAGCAGCGGCAAGAATTATGAGCTGATCTGGGATAAGGCGAAGAACATGTCGCCGCTGATGGTGATTACCATGGCGCAAACGGAGGCGCTGCGGGCGCGGCTGGCACAGGATTACGGCGAGCAGGTGATGGTCGATTTCTGCATGCGCTACGGCAACCCCTCGACCGAGTCGAAGGTGCGGGAGATGGTGGCAGCGGGCTGTGACAAGATCGTCTTCTTCCCACTTTACCCTCAGTACGCAGGCGCCACGACGGCCACCGCCAATGACCAGTTCTTCCGGGCGCTGATGAAGGAAAAGTGGCAGCCGTCGGTGCGGACGGTGCCGGCCTATTTCGACCGGCCCAGCTACATCGAGGCGCTGGCGGCCTCGGTGGAGGAGAGGATGGGTGACGCGGAACTGCTCGTGTGTAGCTACCACGGGATGCCAAAGCGCTACCTCATGGAAGGCGACCCCTACCACTGCCAGTGCCAGAAGACGACGCGGCTGCTGAAGGAGCGGCTGGGCCTGCCGGAAGAGAAGATCATCACAACTTTCCAGAGCCAGTTTGGACCGGAAGACTGGCTGCGCCCCTACACGGTGGAGGAGGTGGCCGAACGGGCGAAGGCGGGTGTGAAGAAGATCGCCGTGGTGGCGCCCGCTTTCAGCGCCGATTGCATCGAGACGCTGGAGGAGATTGAAGGCGAGATCCGCGAGAGCTTCGACCATGCAGGGGGTGAGCAGTTTACCTACATTCCCTGCCTCAACGAGCGGCCCGACCATATCGAGGCGCTGGCGGATGCGGTGAAGGAGAACCTTGCGGGGTGGCTCTGAGGGTCTGCGTGGACCGGAAACAAAAAGGGCGGCCCGTGATGGAGCCGCCCTTTTTGTTTCTGTCGTTCGCAGGCTTCAGATCAACAGCACCTGCGCGCCCGGACGGACGAGGCTGAAGAGCTCTGCGATGTGCTCGTTATAAAGCCCGATGCAACCGTTGGACGACTTGCGGCCGATCTTGCGCGTGTCGTGCGTGCCGTGGATGCGATAATACGTCCAGCCGAGGTAGAGTGCATGGGTGCCGAGCGGGTTGTCGGGGCCGGCGGGCACGAAATCGGGCCACTCGGGGTTGCGGCGCTTCATGGCCGGCGTGGGCGACCATGTGGGGCCCTCGACCTTGCGGGCAACCGTTGTGCGACCCCGGCGCGTGAGGTCTTCGGTAATCGGAACCGAAGTGGGGTAGAGCTTGTAGACGGATTGATCGGCGGACCAGTAATGCAGCGCCCGCGAGGTGATATCGACAAGGATCGCACCGCCCCTGGTCGAACTGAAGTAGGGCCGCCAATCCAGCGCACGGAAACTTGAGATGTTACGGCGCACTTGGGCTTGCGGGCCAAGCGCGGACGGATCGACTTGTTCGGCACGGAGCGCAGCGGGCAAGACGGCGGCGGCAGCGGTGGCACCAAGGAAGGCGCGACGGTTCAATTTGCTATCAGAATAATCGGTCATTCTGGCCTCGAACGGTTGAAAAACGGGGGGCAGATCCCCGAGACCTTCTATTTATATGGCGGGAAAGCCGCAGTCGCAAATCAAACAGGCCGTATTTCCGCAAACGTGACCCGCCTGCAATTGCACAAACCAAGGCTTGAGGATAAGGCTTACGTCCGACACGCACTACGGGGGTTCCCTTTCATCATGCTACGGATGATTTCCTTGATTGTGGCCAGCGCCCTGGCTCTCACGGCTTGCTCGCCTGCGGTAACCACCGGTCCTGATGGCGACGGTGTGCGCGTTTATCGGATTAGCGCCCGGGATGCGAACGAGATCCCCTATCGGGTTCTCGACAACGTCAATCAGCTGCGCGCGGCGCGCGGAGTGAGCCCGTTGCAGCTGAATTCGCAGCTTAATGCAGCGGCGGCGACGCATTCGCGGGACATGTCGGTTCAGAACCGTCCTTGGCACTTTGGCTCCGACGGCTCCAGCCCGCTGGATCGTGTGCGGCGCACCGGTTACGCGGGCCAGTTCCTTGGTGAGAACATCTCGGAGACCTTCGAGTCCGAGGTAGAGACCCTTTCGGCCTGGATGGCGCAGCCGGACACGCGTGACGTGATCCTCTCTCCCGCGGCCCGCAACCTTGGCATTGCGTGGCACCAGGAAGAGAACGGCAAGATCTGGTGGACTCTGATCACCGGTAGCTGAGACCGTTCAGACAACCGCGGATAGAAGAAGCGCCCGGCCTGAGAGCCGGGCATTTCCGTTCAGGGGTGAATGTCGATCGGGGTGCCGTCGCGAACCATGGCGTAGATTGTCTCGATCTGGCGGTTGTTGACCCAGATGCAGCCTGCCGTCCAATCGCTTCCGCGCCGGTCCCGCTTGCTCTCACGCCGACCATGAATGAAGATATCACCGCCAGGCTTCTTACCCTGTGACAGGGCGTATTCGACATCAGCCTTGTTCGGGTAGGAGATGCCGAGCGAGAGGTGGAAATCGGAGTTCGGGTTCCGCCTGTCGATGATGTAGGAGCCCTCGGGTGTCTTGCCGTCACCCTCGAACTGCTTGTGACCGCGCGGGGCGAAGCCAAGGCCGATCTTGTAGTCTTTCAGCACCTCGTCATGGTGCAGGAGATACATGCGCCGCCGGTCCTTGTAGACGACGATGCGTGTGACCTCCGGCCCGTTGTAGGTTTTGAATTTGCCCGAACAGCCCGCAAGGGCCACTGCCGCAGCGCCCAGAAGCGTGGCGCGCCGTGTTAGCTTTATCACCGTTGTATCCCCAGCGTTCGCCTGTGTGTTTTTATGGCTTTCACTATAGGGATTCAGCCGATAGTTGGGAAGCGCCTCCGAGGCGGTTCACACGCGCGTGAATTGGGCGGCCAACTCCACGTGAGACGACCAGCGGAACTGGTCGACGGGCTGCACCCAGTCGAGCTGATAGCCGCCTTCGGCAAGGATTCGGGCATCGCGCGCGAAGGTGACGGGGTTGCAGGACACGGCCGCGATGCGCGGCACCGTGGAGGAGGCGAGGGCGCGGTGCTGGGCCTCCGCGCCGGCGCGGGGCGGGTCGATCACGACTGCATCGAAGGCCGCGAGCTCATCGGGCAGCAGGGGCTGGCGAAATAGGTCACGCCTGTGAGCCGTGGTGCGGCGGAGAGTGCCGCCGGCGTTGCGCCATCCGGCGTCGAGCGCGTCTGTCAGGGCGGCGTCGCCCTCGTAGGCGTCCACTTCGGCATGGGCAGCCAGGGGCAGGGAAAAGGTGCCACCTCCCGCGAAGAGATCAGCAATCCGGCGTTGGTCCGGGCCAACACACTCTTTGATCGCGCCGAGGAGCGCCGCTTCGCCCTCTGCCGTGGCCTGGAGAAACGCGCCGGGCGGCGGAACAACACGGGCCGAACCGAAACGCTGGGTCGGAGGGGCATGTGTGGCGATGGGTTCGTCGCCATAGGTCAGCCGGGCAAAGGCGTGTTCGCCCGCCAGCTTGGCCAGATCGGCCAGCAGCGCTCGGTCGGCAGGGCGTCCGTTGGTGATGAGGATATCGAGGCCGGGTTCCGAGACGGTGACGGCGAGATCCACCCCGCTGGTGCGGGTGGCCGTCGCGCGGGTGAGGGCCTGAAGCGCGGGCAGGGCCTCGCGGATGTGTGGGTGAAGCACCTGGCAGTCAGGCACCTCCACCAGCACATCGGATGCACGGGCCATGAAGCCGACCATCGCACCCTTCTTGGTGCGGCGTCCGTGGAGCGTGGCCCGGCGGCGCGAGGCGGGCGGCGAGGTGAGCGTGGGCCGGATGGTGGTTGAAAGCCCCTGGGCGGCGAGGCCCTGGGCGATGACAGAGGCCTTCCACTCAGCGACGAAGGCATCGGACGCGTGCTGCATCGCGCAGGCACCGCACGCCTTGAAGTGGCGGCAGGGGGGCGAGACACGGTGCGCGGATGGTTCGATGATCTGTGTCTTTTCTGCTGAAGCAGAGACTTTTTCACCGGGAAGAACGCGGGGCACGGGAGCAATGCCGGGGGCCACGCCCTCGCCGCGCACATTCAGCTTTTCGATCAGAACCTCGGTCATGCGAGAGGCGTTACTCGGCGGCCTCTGTCAGGTCAAGGAAGCCGCCGGACTGGCGGTGCCAGAACCCCGCGTATCGGCCCCCCAGTGCCACCAGTTCATCGTGCGTGCCTTCTTCGATGATGCGGCCATCGTCGAGCACCACGATTCTGTCCATCCGGGCAATGGTTGAGAGGCGGTGGGCGATGGCGAGCACGGTCTTTCCTTCCATCACCTCATCCAGTGCGCCCTGAATTTGCGCCTCCACTTCGCTGTCGAGCGCCGATGTGGCTTCGTCCAGCACGAGGATCGGCGCGTTCTTGAGGATGGCGCGGGCAAGGGCCACGCGCTGGCGCTGACCCCCGGAGAGACGAACGCCGCGCTCACCAAGGTGCGCATCGTAGCCGGTGCGGTTGTTGTAGTCCTCCAACCCGGTGACGAACTCATGCGCCTCGGCGCGGCGCGCGGCCTCTTCCATCTCATCGTCCGCCGCGCCGGGTAGGCCATACTTCAGGTTGTCACGCGCGGAGCGATTGAACATCGCCGTGTCCTGCGTGACCATCGAGATCGCCTTGCGGAGACTTTCCTGCGTGACGCTGGAAATATCCTGACCGTCGATCAGGATCCGGCCCTTCTCGGTATCGTAGAGCCGCATCAGGAGGGCCACGAGGGTGGACTTGCCCGCGCCCGACGCCCCGACGATGCCGAGCCGTTCGCCGGGTTTGACATGCAGGGTCACACCCTGAACCCCATCGCGCTCGCGGCCATAGGTGAACTCCACATCCTCGAAGCTGATACCGCCCTCGCTGACCTGAAGTTCGGTGGCATTGGGCGCATCAATGACCGCGTGCCGGGGTGTGAGCGTGCGCATGCCGTCTTCAACCTCGCCCACGTTGGCATAGATGCCCAGGAGGGTGTGGCTGACCCAGCCGGTCATCTGGGCGATGCGGATGGCGATGGTGCCGGCTGCGGCAATGTCGCCCGCCGTGGCGGTGCCCGCCTGCCAGAGCAGGAGCGTGCCGCCGATGAGCAGCACGGGGAGGGCGCCCGCGAGGAGCATCAGCGCACCCCGGAAGCCCGTGGCGAGATAGCCCACGTGGATCACGGCATCCCGAAACTTGCCCATGGCGCCCAGCGCAGCGCGATCTTCATGGTCGGCATGGGCGAAGAGTTTCACCGTCTTGATGTTGGTGATCGTATCAACGACCTGGCCCGTGACCATCGCGCGGGCCGAGGCGCGCGCCTTCGATCGCACGCGGATGCGCGGCATGTACCAGGCGATCAGGGAGAAATAAGCAACCAGCCAGAAGGAGAGCGCCAGGGCGATTCGCCAGTCGATCGCCGTGAGCAGCAACGCCGCGCCGACGAGCGAGGCGAGGGCATAGCAGACGGTATTGGCCATCTCCGACACGACATCTGTGATCGCCCGGGCGGTTTGCATCTGCTTCTGGGCGATGCGCCCGGCGAAGTCGTTGTCAAAAAACTCTACGGCCTGCCCCATGGTCCAGCGGTGCAGACGTGAGAGGACGAGCGGCATGACATTGGGCTGAATTACCAGGCTGTTGGCCGCAGCAGACGCAAGGAAGCACAGGGGCCGGATCAGAAGAAAGAAGGCGAGTGTGCCGAGGATCAGCCAGAGGTGAGTGGAGAAGAAGGCATCCGGACCAGCGGCGAGTGCCGCGTCGATGATGTGCCCGAGTAGAAGCGCCGTTACCACCTCGAGTGTGCCGGTGATTGTGAAAAGCACCCCGGCGCCGACGAGCGGCATCTCGGCGCCACGAACCGCCCAGCGCATGAAGGCCAGCAACCTGTGTGGCGGCGGCCCGTCCGCGTGGCGGAAGGCGTCAATAAGGTTGGGTATCTTGCTGGCGAGGCGGTGCATCGGTGGTCCCTGGACGTCCGGTGGCAACTTAGCCCGCGCGGCGGGGAAGGAAACTAGGGCGCCAGCAACTCTTCCCGCGTCAGGGTGAAGTCGGAGCCGATCCACCGCGCCTCCAAGGCCTTCAGCCTTTGGCCAAGGGCCGGGCCGGAAAAGTCCGGCGTGAGATCATGGGCAGATATCGGGAAGCGTTGCGCTGCGCCGCGCTCTGCCTCTGCAGGCGCGTTTTCGGGTGGAACAGTCTCTGTTTGGGCCGCGCGGAGGGCGGTTGCGGCGAAGCCATCGGAAGCCCCGTGGCGATACCCAAGCTCTGCGGGCGGTGCGAGGCTGGCAGCTGCTGTCAGCAAAAGATCAGCGCGGCGTTCCTCGGCCCGGGAGCAGCGCAAACCGTCCCGCTGCCCGCCCAGCGCCGCAAGGCGGGCGACAGCATCGGGCGCGGGCGCGAAATGGATGAAGCGGGCGAGCGCTGGGGCGTCGGCTCCGGGCAGAACCTGATGGAGCACGCCAGAGGCCGCCATGGCTGCCACCGCAGGCGCAGGATCGGGGGCGGCGAGCAGTTTCATCAGTTCGGCGGTGATCCGTTCGGCGGACACCTTCGAGAGCCCTTCTACCCCTTCGGCACAGGCTGCGAGCCCTTCCGCGTCAATCCCGTGGGCCGGGTCGGCATACCAGGCGGTGAAGCGGAAGAAGCGGAGAATGCGGAGGTAGTCCTCGGCAATCCGGGCCGAAGGATCGCCAATGAAACGGAGGCGGCGGGCCTCGAGATCGGGCAGACCGCCGAGCGGATCGACCACTTCGCCGCGCGCATCGCAATAGAGAGCGTTCATGGTGAAATCCCGGCGCGCCGCATCTTCGGCGACCTCCGAGGAGAACGCCACAGTGGCGCGGCGGCCGTCGGTTGCCACGTCACGCCGGAAGGTGGTGACCTCGATCGGCTCGTCACCCGCGAGGACCGTGACGGTGCCGTGCTCGATGCCGGTGGGAATGGCGCGGAATCCAGCCTTTTTGGCAATAACAGTGACTGTTTCGGGTTTGGCATCCGTTGCCAGGTCGAGGTCGGACACCGGCGCGCCAAGCAGAGTGTTGCGCACACAGCCACCCACAAAGAGGGCAGCATGGCCTTCGGCCTCAAGCGCGGCGCAGAGCGCCTGCGGCTCTGGGGCCATGAGCCATGTCGCCGAGAGGCGGGTCACGTGGCCATCCTGTCGGCAAGGGCGCGAAGCATCCGCGCGGTGGCGCCCCAGATGTAATAGGGGCCGTAGGGCACGGTGTAGTAGCGTCGGTTGTAACCCTGCCAAAACCGGCCCTGAACGGCATAGCGCGCCGGATCGAGCACGTGGGAGAGAGGCACGGTAAACACCTCTTCCACCTCCCCGGCCTCGGGCACCGGGCTGAATGGACCGTCGATCAGGCCGAGAACAGGGGTGACGCGGAAGCCGGTGACGGTTTCATGCGGCGGAAGGGTGCCAAGCACGCGAACCGCCTCGCGCGGCAGGCCGATTTCCTCATGGGCTTCCCGCAGAGAGGCATCCACGGCATCGGCATCGCCCGGGTCGACCTTGCCGCCGGGAAAGGCGATTTGCCCCGGATGGTGCTTGAGGCGCGAGCTGCGCTTGGTGAGGATCAACTGCGGCTCTGCACCCGCAAGCCAAACCGGCACAAGCACACCCGCATCTCGGGATTTGATCCGCACGGAGGGGTGGCTCGGGTTGAGGTCATAGTCCGACGAAGGGCGGCCCGGCGCGGCGAGGGCCGCCATGAGCCGCGCTTCGATGTCAGTCATCCTTGCCTTTCGCCTCGAACCCGAGCGTCGCCGGGTCGAGATCGTAATGCGCGCCGCAGAACTGGCAATCGGCAGTCACCCGACCGTCTTCGGTGGTCATGGTGGCGATGTCCTTGGCCGAGTAGATCGAGAGCGATTCGCGCACCCTGTCTTCCGAGCAGGTGCAGCCGAAGCTCACGGCCTGCGGATCGAACACCCGGGGGCCTTCCTCGTGGAACAGCCGCACAAGCAGATCCGTCGGCTGAATGGTGGGGCCGACGAGCTCCAGCTCTTCGACGGTATCGAGAAGGATGTTGGCGCGGTTCCAGTGCTCTTCGTTCTCGTCATCGAGCATGTCGGAGGGTTGCAGCAGCCGCGGCTCCTCGCCTTCGGCAGGCTTCAAGAGGGGCGACGCCTCGGGCATGAGCTGCAACATCATGCCGCCCGCGCGCCAGGTGCCGGCGGTTCCATCAGCATCGAGCGAGCGGCCATAGCGCAGGTGAAACCGGGTCGGAAGCTGCTCGGACTGGGCAAAATACGTCTCTGCACAGGCGGAAAGTGAGCCACCGTCGATGGGCGTGATGCCCTGGTAGGGCGTGTTGCCCTCACCCTGGTCGATCAGGACGGCGAAATAGCCCTTGCCGATCAGGTCAAAAGGCTTGCCGTCGAGCGGGCGCTCCCGATCATAGCTGGCATAGGCGCGGATGCGGGCCGGGCCGCCCTCGGTTTCAGGGGCGTAGTAATCGGTTGCGATCAGCCGGGCCGGGCCGTCGCCGCGCACTTGCAGCGAGAGCTTCCAGCGGAGTTTGATGGTGTGGCCGATCATAGCGGTCAGCAAGGCCATTTCGGCCACGAGCTGCTCGATGGGATCGGGGTAATCATGTTGGGCGAGAATCTCGTCGAGGACGCCGTCGAGCCGCGCCACCCGGCCGCGAATATCAGAGCGGTCGAGCTGGAAGGGCAGGACTGTATCGTCCCAGGCGATCTGTGCACCGAGGGTCATTTGCTTTCCTTGGCGGTGGAGGCTTGCATTGTCGGTGCCATATAAGGGCGGAGGCGTGCAAGGCAAAGGGGCAGAGGGTGACAAGACGATTTGGAGAGGCGGTCAGGACCGGGCAGCGCTACCTGCGCCGGCCGGGGATCTATGCGCTGTTGCCCCTCGGCGGGCGCGTGCTGACGACGTTTCAGGAAGATCCGAAGCCGGAGTTTCAACTGCCTGGCGGCGGAATTGATCCGGGCGAACAGCCGATGGCGGCACTGCACCGGGAAGTGCTGGAAGAAACCGGCTGGCGGATCGCACCACTTCGGCGTCTGGGAGTTTTTCGGCGGTTCACCTACATGCCTGAATACGATCTGTGGGCAGAGAAAATATGCACCGTCGTTCTGGCACGCCCTGTGCGCCGGTTGGGGCCGCCCCAGGAGAAGGGCCATTCGGCCGTATGGCTTGATGCGGAAGAGGCCCTGTCACTTCTTGGCAACCAGGGAGATGCCCATTTTGCGGCCCGGGCAAGGGCGCAGCAGCTCTAACCCGGGAGCTTTGGATTGTCATATTCGAAGAGCACGGCAGACACGTCATCCGCGAAATCGGGTGCGCCGGTGTATTCGGACAGATCCCAGGTTAGCGCTTCGAGAAAGGCGGGGCCACGGGTGGGTGCGTTGCGGCGCAGCAGGGCGGCGAGGCCGTCTTCCCCCAGCATGTCACCGTTCGGGTCCATCGCCTCCGTGAGCCCATCAGACATGAGAAAGAGCCTGTCGCCGGGGTCGAGGCGCCCTGATACCTGCTCGAATACGGCTTCTTCTATCAGACCCACGGGCATGCCGCCCTCACCAACCTCTTCGATGGCTCCAGAGGCGCGCAGGATCATTGGATGCGGGTGACCAGCCTGCGCCAGAACGAAGGCACCGGATGTCAGGTTCACATCGGCATAGGCGAGGGTGAAGTAATGCTCTGTTTGGAGTTCGGAGAAGGCGAGGCGGTTGAGCGTGGTCGCCAGCTCTGCGGGAGAGATGGCATCATAGAGCCCAAGCTCGTTTTCCATCATCGCGACGTTCTGGTCGGGCGAGGTGGGTGAGAGGAATCCGGCGAGGCGTGCCGTCATCAGCGCGGAAGAGACACCATGGCCGGACACGTCGATGGCAAATAGGCCGACGCGATCGGAGTTGATCGAGAAGAAACCCACGAGATCGCCGCCAACGTGCCCGGACGGACGCAAGACAAGTGAGACTTGCGAGGTGCCGAAACTTCTGTGCCGCTCCTTTATGAGAGACTGCTGAAGCTTTCGTGCTTCTTGCAAATCCCGGTCGAGAGAATCGTAGAGCGATGATATTTGTCCGAGCGTCTCGGTGACGAGCCGGTTCTTTTCGACCAGTTCGGCCTGGATGCCCAGGATACGCTCACCGGCGGCCATGCGCGCGCGCAGCTCATCGGGGGAAATCGGTTTGGCGAGGTAGTCATCGGCCCCGGCATCCAAACCGGCGGCCACCTCTTCCACGCTGCTTTTGGAGGTCAGCAGGATGAAGTAGCCATAGCTGTCGCGCGGGATGGCCCGGAAGATGGTGCAGAACTCGATGCCATTCATCCCGGGCATCATCCAGTCAGACAGGACGAAGTCCGGTGGATCGGAAACGCAGATCTCGAGGGCTTGCTTGCCGCCCGAGGCCTCATAAACCGCGTACCCCCATTTTACCAACATTGCTGAGAGGATACGGCGCTGCATCCGGCTGTCATCCACCACCAGAACCTTGCGCTGGGCAGCGGGCGCGGATCGCCCGGCGGGCGCGTGTTGAACTGTACGTGTTGGCACGGACGGCGAACTCTTCTGCAACTGCCGGATCGGTGTGGCAGGCAGCCGTTAAGGTTGAGTGAAGCGCACAAGTTTATGTGGCTCAGTAATTCTCTCTCAACATCTGTTCCCTATTGTGTCGCTGCGTCGTGGTTCGTGAGTACAAGAGGAAATTGGGATGATTGACTGGGGTCGTGTATCGGAGCTCAAGGGCGAAGTCGGGGATGAGGCCTTCGAGGAGGTCACGGAGATCTTCCTCGAGGAGGCAGAAAGGATTCTCGGCAAGTTCGACACCGGGGCCTCCTCCAACTGGGAGGAGGATTTTCACTTCCTCAAGAGCTCCGCGCTCAACATGGGGTTCTCCGAGGTGGCGCAGCTCTGTCAGTCGGCGGAAGTGCGCGCCCGTGTCGGCGGGGCCGGCGCCAGCGATGCCGCCGCGATTGCAGCGCGTTTCCGGGCCTCTCTTGCGGCCTTCGAGCAGGGGCGCGCTTCCTGACGGCCCCTTGGATTCCCTCCCGAAAGGGCATAGACCGCCGCCTTGAACGCAAGACGACGGAGCGCCCGGCACATGACCGCCCCCAAGAAAGTTGTCCTCGCCTATAGCGGCGGGCTTGATACCTCGATCATCCTCAAATGGCTTCAGGTGGAATACGGCTGCGAGGTTGTCACCTTCACAGCCGACCTTGGCCAGGGTGAAGAGCTGGACCCCGCGCGCAAGAAGGCCGAGCTGCTGGGGATCAAGCCGGAGAACATCTTCATCGAAGATGTGCGCGAAGAGTTCGTGCGCGATTTCGTCTTCCCGATGTTCCGGGCCAATGCGGTTTATGAGGGCGTCTACCTGCTGGGCACGTCGATTGCCCGCCCCTTGATCTCCAAACGGCTGGTCGAGATTGCCGCCGAAACGGGTGCGGACGCCGTGGCCCATGGGGCGACCGGCAAAGGCAATGATCAGGTGCGCTTTGAGCTGAGCGCCTATGCGCTGAACCCCGAGATCAAGGTGATCGCCCCGTGGCGGGAATGGGACCTGAGCAGCCGGACCAAGCTGATCGAATTTGCCGAGCAGCACCAGATTCCGATTGCCAAGGACAAGCGCGGTGAGGCGCCCTTCAGCGTTGATGCAAACCTCCTGCACACCTCTTCAGAGGGCAAGGTGCTGGAAGATCCGGCCGAAATGGCACCAGATTACGTGTATCAGCGGACGGTTCACCCCGAAGATGCCCCCGACAAGCCCGAGTTCGTGGAAATCGGCTTTGAAAAAGGCGACGCGGTGAGCGTGAACGGCGAGGCGATGAGCCCGGCGACCGTGCTGACCAAGCTGAACGAGCTGGGCGGCAAGCACGGCTGCGGGCGGCTGGACCTGGTGGAAGGCCGCTTCGTCGGCATGAAGTCGCGCGGGATCTACGAAACGCCGGGTGGCACGCTGCTGCTGGAAGCTCACCGCGGGATCGAGAGCATCACGCTCGACCGGGGCGCGATGCACCTGAAAGACGAGCTGATGCCGCGCTATGCAGAGCTTATCTACAACGGCTTCTGGTTCAGCCCCGAGCGCGAGATGCTGCAAGCCGCCATCGACCACAGCCAGGAGCATGTGACCGGGACGGTGACGCTGAAGCTCTACAAGGGTTCGGCGAAGTGCGTGGCGCGCAAGTCTGACCACACGCTCTATTCCGAGGCCCATGTGACCTTCGAAGAGGATGCGGGCGCTTACGACCAGAAGGACGCGCAGGGCTTCATCCACCTCAACGCGCTGCGGCTCAAGCTGATCGCCGCGCGTAACAAGCGGATCGGCTAATGGTGAGCTTGCGGCTGGTGGAGCGGGATGACGTGAACCCGCTGATCCGGCTCGTGGTGGCCCCGGAACAGGATCACCTCGTTTCCAACAACGCGATCAGCCTCGCGCAAGCCGCCTATACGCCCGGTGCCTACCCGTTTGCGATACTGGACGGCGACCGCCACGTGGGCTTGGCCCTCATGCTCGACTGGCGCGAGGCTGACCGCCTCGAAGAAGGCGACGACCCGGAAGGGGTGTTCTTGTGGCGCCTTCTGATCGGCGCCGAGGAGCAGGGCAAGGGATACGGCGCCGCGGCGCTGGGCTGGCTTGTGGACTGGGCCCGGGACCGCGGGGCCAAGCGGTTTGTGCTCAGCCACATGCACGAAAACCCGGCGGCCGCTTTCTACCAGAAGCTGGGGTTCGAACTGACGGGGCGGGAACGCTACGACGGGGAAGACCTGGAACGCGCGCTGGTGCTTTAATAGCTCCACCACCTGCGCGGGCGGGTGTGGTTGCGGATCTTGGTGATGGTGCCCACGTCCGGGCGAACCCATAGGGTGATTTCATCGCCCACACGCAGGTCGTGCAGCACGTCCGACATCGCGTACCCCGCCATCTCCTCGCCCATCGTATCGAGCCAGATGCAGCCAAAGCGCGTGGGGACGGCCGCACCGACAGCCCCCTGATATCGCTTGGCACTCTCTTTCCAAGCCTTCGGAAGGCTGCGCTTGTCGATCCGGTTGACCTTGCCGCAAAGCCTTTCGCACCCCGGTTTGACCCAGAACCCAATGATGAGGAAGGCAAGCACGAGCCGAGCCCATGGTGCCCAGGGCTTGTAGGGCGCGCGGGGCTTGAAGCCCTCGGGCGAGAATTCTTTGTCGGTCATGTGGCTCCCTGCCTTTCGGCGAAGGTAGCGCGAGCCGATAGTGTGGAAAAGATGCGGGCGGCGGCCCGGAGAAGCCGCCGCCCTGCTGCTCGACTTATTGAGCGGTGATGGTCGTCATCACCAGGTTTCCATCGGGCTTGATCGGGCCATCTTCCTTGGCCCCGAGGGTGTATTCGAAGATGCCGGTCTTCATGCCGCCCGCTTCGGAGTGCACCATCAGCATGAGCATGTCGCCGGGCTTCACCTCTTCGGTGAGGATCGCGGCCACGTCCATGTTTTCGCCCATCCGCAGCGGCGCGTGGCCCACGACGGGGCCGGGCTTCATTTCGGCGTCGGTGCGGTGCACGACGAGCCAGCCGTTTTCGCCCGCGACGACCTTGGAGGCAGACACCACGCCATTTTCGACGGTCTGATCGGTGGCCTCAACCATCGGCGCCATCCCATGGCTCGCGGCGAAGGCCGCCGTGCCGGTGAGAACGAGTGCAGTGCTGAGTACGAGGTTTTTCATGTTTCTCCCTTTCGGAACGTGTGAAGTGACCAGCGCCTTTTGCGCCAGCCTTGGGAGATGTCACGGAAGTCGGGGCCGGAGAGTTTCAGATCGAACCCAGAAATCTCAAGAAATTTTCCGGGCAGCCAAATCTTCGTAGAACGGCATGGCGCTGCGGGCGAGTTCTGCCATGTCACCATCGAGTTCAGGCATTGGCCCCTCGGCACCGGCAAACCCGGTGGACCGGTGAATGGCGGCATACCAATGGGGCGCCCAAGTGCCGTCGAAAGGCTTGGGGCCGGCTGGCCAGGCGAGCATGCCAGGCGTAAAGGCCAGTCCTATCTCGGCACATAGCGTTTGAAGCATCGCTTCAGGATTGGCTCGGATATCGGTTGCATCGATGACCGGGCCGGGAAATCGGGCGAAGAGCTCTGCGTGTTGGGCATAGCCGATATCGGCGAGCGTCGGATGCTCACGCTTTGCAGCATAGCTCGCAACA
This sequence comes from Vannielia litorea, assembly GCF_018424695.1. Taxonomy (GTDB): domain Bacteria; phylum Pseudomonadota; class Alphaproteobacteria; order Rhodobacterales; family Rhodobacteraceae; genus Vannielia; species Vannielia litorea_A. The sequence goes on along the minus strand of NZ_QTNQ01000002.1, from coordinate 58,266 downwards.
ACGCGGGCCGGGTGGCGGATGAGATGAACGTTGACGCAGCCATCTGCCCAATCCAGTGGCATGCCGTCGATCATGTGGAGCGCCATGTGCTTCTGGTAGAAGTGGGCCTTGCCCTCGGGGTTGGGACCGGCACATCTGGCCGCGACTTCCGCGGGGTTAGTGACGTTTTCAGCGAGGATCGCGGCCTTCATCGGGTGATCGATTCCCGTGGCCGAAAGGTAGGCTGCGTAGAAGGGTTCGTCCCATGCGGCGCAGTCGCCACGGGCGGCGAACGCATACATCATCGCCGTCGAGAGGTTTCGCGGTCCGGACCACATCGCGATTTTCATGGCGTCATTCTGTGATGATTGCGATTTCCGGGCAACCGGGCGCGAGCGCATCGGTGTGAAAAATATCGTCAAGGCCCGGTTCCACGGTTGTGACGGTGCTGCCGTCGAAGAGTGTGAGGAGAACGTTACGCTGATGGTCCTGATAGGCGTATTCCACCTTGCAGGCCTTGAAGAGGGCGCGGGCCTCCTCCCAGCTGACCTCGCCAGTCTGTGGTGATTGCGGCTCTGTCATGCAGGCGGAGAGGAGAAGAAGGGGCAACAAGCGTTTCATGCAGCGGGCTCCGTGACGCGCGGCGCAGGCGAGGTTGGGTTTGAGCTTGCTGTGCGCGTTCATACCGCCACGCTAGGCAGGCTGCGCGATATTTCCAAGGATAAAGACGGTGTGAGGTCACGCCCCGGTGATTGGACCGTCGGCCTGCCGGACGTGAGGGATCAGGCAACAGGAGGATGAATCATGTTGATGAAATTACGACGCGGCCGGCCCATGCTGCTTTCGCTGATGATTGCCCTGGGCATCGCTATCAACTGCGCCCCCGCCAAGGCGGCTGCCACTGAGACCGCTGTTCTGGCGGGCGGCTGCTTCTGGTGCGTGGAGGCTGACTTTGAAAAGCTGAAGGGCGTCGAAGAGGTGGTTTCGGGCTTTACCGGCGGGAGCGTGGCCAACCCGACCTACAAGCAGGTGGTGCGTGGGGGCACCGGCCACTTTGAGGCCGTGCAGGTGCGCTACGACCCGGATGTGATCACATATGAGCAGATCCTTCATGCCTTCCTCCGCAGCGTGGAACCGACGGATGCAGGGGGCCAGTTTTGCGACCGCGGAAACAGCTACAGGACGGCGATTTTCGTTTCAGGCTCGGACGAGCGGGCGAAAGCGGAGGCTGCCGTGGCTGCTGCGGAAAAAGCCCTCGGCAAGGACGTGGTAACGCCGGTTCTGAGCGCGGGGCCGTTCTATGCAGCCGAGGCCTACCACCAGGATTATTACAAGAAGGACGACATCATTCTGACGCGCTTTGGCCCGCGGTCCAAGGCGAAGGCCTACAAGCTTTACCGTGACAGCTGTGGCCGCGACGCACGGGTGCGTTCGCTGTGGGGCAGCGCTGCGCCGTTTGCCGGAGGTTGAATCGGCCTCAAAGGGTGGCCTCAACCTCGGCACGGTCGGGCATGGCTGGCGCGGCACCCGACCGGGTGACCTGAATTGCGGCAGCAGCAGTTGCGAGTTCCAGCGCGGGTTTGCGCTCCATGCCCTCGGACAATGCGGCGGCAATCGTGCCGATGAAGCAATCGCCCGCCCCGGTCGTGTCGACAGCCTCGACCGTGCGCGCGGGCACGTGGGTGACACTGCCATCGGACTGATCGCGCCAAAGCGCGCCGTCGGCTCCGAGTGTGACCAGAACATGGGGCACCGGAATTTCGGCCAGCGGCATCTGGTTGCGGCGCTCCAGCTCTTCACATTCAACGCGGTTCATCACCAGCAAGTCGACGTAGGGCAGCATCGCGCTGACGGCATCCGGCTCGAAGGGCGCGGCGGAGTAGATGACGAAAAGGTCTCTGTTCCGGCCCGATTTGGCGACATCTTCGGTGAGCGGTGTTTCGTTTTGCAGCAGCAACACGTCTCCGGATGAGGCCTCGCCCAGCGCGGCTTCGATCGCCTCGAGTGATTGTTCGGCATTGGCGCCATGCTGAATGACGATGGAGTTTTCACCCAGTGGGTCGACATATATCACCGCATGCCCGGTTTCGGCCTCGACACGGCGGATATGGGACACATCGACGCCGTAACCTTCGAGCTGCGCGACGGACCAGCCATCTTCCTGACCGACGGCACCGATATGGACAGTCTTCGCACCAGCCCTGGCCGCCGCCACAGACTGGTTGGCCCCCTTGCCACCTAGCCCCACCGAGTAGCGGGTGGCAGCCAGGGTTTCTCCCGGGGCGGGCATATGCGGCACCTCGTGGATGAGGTCACGGTTGATGGAGCCGAAGTTGTAAACGGTCACGGAACCCCCAAGTTATCCGATCTTGGCTGCGGCCAGTACGGCCATGTTGAGAATGTCGCTCGCGGTAGAGGTTGTCGAGCAGATCTGGATGGACTTGTCGATGCCGGTGAGGATCGGGCCGATCACGGTGGCGCCTGCCATCTCTTGCATCAGCTTCGTGGAGATGGAGGCAGAGTGGCGGGCGGGCACCACAAGCACGTTGGCCGGGCCGGTGAGGCGGCAGAAAGGATAGGTCGCCATCTGTTCGCGGTTCATCGCGACGTCCACAGTCATTTCGCCGTCATACTCGAAGTCCACGCCGCGCCGATCAAGGACCTGGGGTGCGATATGCATTTTCTCGGCCCGTTCGGAGACGGGATAGCCGAAAGTCGAGAAGGACAGGAAGGCCACGCGCGGCTCGATCCCGAGAGAGCGGGCCACGGCGGCGCCGCGCTCGGCAATTGTGGCGAGGTCTTCTTCATCCGGCCATTCGTGCACCAGGGTATCGCCGATCAGTACGATCCTGCCGCGGTGCAAGAGCGCGGTCACGGCCACGGCCCCGGATTCGGGGGTAACATCGAAGACATTGCCGACAAGTTGCAGGGTGTGCGCCGATTTGCGGGTGGCCCCTGTCACGAGCCCGTCGCCGTGGCCATGGGCAAGCATCAGCGCCCCGAAAACGTGGCGGTCACGGGCGGCAAGCCGGTGCACATCCTGCCGGTCGATCCCCTTGCGCTGGAGGCGGGTGTAGAGAAAATCCTTGTAGGCATCGAGGTGTTCGGTGTTGGCGGCGTTGACGACCTCAAGCTCGCGCACCGCATCCCCCAGCCCGGCACCTTCGAGGCGCTCGCGCACGTCATCCTCGCGGCCAACGACAAGCGCCTTGCCACAGCCCTGGCGCTGGTAGGCAACCGCGGCGCGCAGCACACGCACGTCATCGCCCTCAGCAAAGATCATCCGGGCCTGCGCGTTGCGGGCGCGGGCGTGGATGGAGCGGAGGATGGAGGCTGTTGGGTCCATCCGGGCTTTGAGCGCGGCTTCGTAGCCATCCATATCGACGATCGGGCGGCGGGCGACACCGGTATCCATCCCGGCGCGGGCGACGGCGGGCGGCACCACGTGAATCAGGCGCGGGTCGAAAGGCGTGGGAATGATGTAATCACGCCCGAAGGTGAGCTTGCGGCCATAGGCCATGGCAACCTCGTCGGGCACATCCTGCCGGGCCAGCTCTGCCAGTGCCTCGGCACAGGCGATCTTCATCTCGTCGTTGATGGCGCGGGCATGAATGTCGAGCGCACCACGGAAGAGGTAGGGAAAACCGAGGACGTTGTTGACCTGGTTCGGGTAGTCGGAGCGGCCCGTCGCCACGATGGCATCGGGGCGCACTTCGTGGGCTTCCTCGGGGGTGATCTCGGGGTCGGGGTTGGCCATGGCGAAGATGACTGGCTTGTCAGCCATGCTAATCACCATCTCCTGCGTCACCGCACCTTTGGCCGAGACGCCGAGAAACACATCTGCACCCTCCATTGCGTCCTTCAGCTCGCGCAGATCGGTCTTGACGGCATGGGCCGATTTCCACTGGTTCATGCCCTCGGTGCGACCCTGGTAGATGACGCCCTTGGTATCGCACATGATGCAGTTTTCGTGCCGCGCGCCCATGCTCTTGAGCAGTTCGAGGCAGGCGATCCCGGCGGCCCCGGCGCCGTTGAGCACAATGCGGACATCTTCGATTTTCTTGCCGGAGATGTGCAGCGCGTTGATCAGGCCGGCGGCACAGATGACGGCCGTGCCGTGCTGATCGTCGTGGAACACCGGAATGTCCATCAACTCCTTGAGTTGCTGCTCGATGATGAAGCACTCGGGGGCCTTGATATCTTCAAGGTTGATGCCGCCGAAGGAGGGGCCCATCAGCTTGACGGCGTTGATGAATTCCTGCGCGTCTTCGGTATCGAGCTCGAGGTCGATGGAGTCGACATCGGCGAAGCGCTTGAAGAGCACCGCCTTGCCTTCCATCACAGGCTTGGAGGCCAGAGCGCCGAGGTTGCCGAGGCCGAGGATGGCGGTGCCGTTGGAGATGACGGCGACGAGATTGCCCTTGGACGTGTAGTCATAGGCCGCAGCCGGATTCTCGGCGATGGCTTCGACAGGCACAGCGACACCGGGGGAATAGGCGAGCGAGAGATCTCGCTGCGTGGTCATCGGAACGGTGGCATTGATCTCGAGTTTGCCGGGGCTCGGCTCGAGGTGGAAGCTGAGCGCCTCTTCGGGCGTGATGCGGGATTTGGCCATGTCTCTCCTCCTTGGGCGCCAGCTCAATAGTCTGCCCGTGCCCGGGCGTCCACCGGGGCTTTTTCCTCCCGGGCGCGGGGGCTATGGTCCGCCAAACCGGCAGGCGGGGGCAAGGGTGAGTTCTGCAACAGTTACACCGATGATGGCGCAGTACCTGGAGATCAAGGCGGATCATCCGGGTGCCTTGCTGTTTTATCGGATGGGCGACTTCTACGAGATGTTCTTTGACGACGCCGTCGCCGCGGCGGAAGCGCTGGATATTGCGCTGACAAAGCGTGGCAAGCATGACGGCGATGACATTCCGATGTGCGGGGTGCCGGTGCATGCGGCAGAGAGCTATCTGCTGACCCTTATTCGCAAGGGCTTTCGCGTCGCCGTCTGCGAGCAGATGGAAAGCCCGGAAGAAGCCAAGAAGCGCGGCTACAAGGCGGTGGTCCGGCGCGAAGTGGTGCGGCTGGTCACGCCGGGCACCCTGACCGAAGAGAGCCTGCTGGAGCCACGCCGCCACAACTACCTTGCCGCCTATGCCGAAGTGCGGGGCGAGGGGGCGTTGGCCTGGGTCGACATTTCAACCGGTGCGTTTCGTGTGGTGCGGTGCGGGGCGGAGATGCTGGGCCCGCAGCTGGCCCGGCTGATGCCGCGCGAAGTGCTCCTGAGCGAGCGGGCGGAAGCGTTTCAGGCAGAAACAGTCACTGATCTGGGCGGGTCGGCCACGCATGCCTCTGCCGAGAGCTTTGATAGCGAAGGCGGCAAGGCAAGGCTGTGTGAGGCCTTGGGCGTTAAGACGCTGGATGCTTTTGGCACCTTCGGGCGGGCCGAAATTTCTGCCATGGGCGCGATTGTGGCCTATCTCGAATTGACCCAGAAGGGCCGGCTGCCGCTGTTGCGCCCGCCGGTGGCAGAAGACGTTGGCGGCGTGATGCAGATTGATGCCGCAACCCGCCGCAATCTGGAGCTGACACGCAGCCTGAGCGGCGGGCGAGAGGGCAGCCTGATTGCCGCGATCGACCGGACGCTGACTGCCGGGGGTGGTCGGCTTCTGGAGCGAAGACTCTCTTCCCCTTCACGGAAACTGAGCGAGGTGCAGCGGCGCCTCGACACCGTGGAGTGGGCGCTGGGTGGCGCGCGCCGCGAGAGGTTGCGCGACGCGCTGCGCCGGGTGCCCGACATGGACAGGGCGCTTTCGCGGCTGGCGCTGGACCGGGGTGGTCCGCGAGATCTCGCTGCAATCCGGAACGGGCTGGCGCAGGCCGAAGTGCTCGCCGAGGCGTTGAGCGGAGAGGTGCCCGGTTTGGTGGCCGAGGCAGCGGAAGCGATGCGTGGCCACGGAGAGCTGGCCGACCTGCTCGATTTGGCGCTGGTTGCCGAGCCGCCGTTGCTGGTGCGCGACGGAGGCTTCATTGCCACTGGCTACGACGCCGAACTGGACGAGGCTCGGACGTTGAGGGATGAAGGCCGCGGGGTGATTGCGCGGATGCAGGCGGACTTCATCGAGCAAACGGGCATCAACGCGTTGAAGATCAAGCACAACAACGTGCTTGGATACTTCATTGAAACCACGGCGACACATGCCGACAAGATGATGAAGCCGCCACTTTCGGACACATTCATCCATCGGCAAACCACGGCAAATGCCATCCGCTTCACGACGGTGGAGTTGAGCGAATTGGAAACGCGGATTCTGAATGCCGCGGGCCGGTCGCTCGAGATCGAGAAACGGCTCTATTCCACCTTGAGAGAGGCTGTCTTGGAGGCTTCGGCTGGCGTTGGCGCGGCGGCCAGGGCCCTGGCGGAGCTTGATCTTGCCTGCGCACTTGCCGATCTGGCCAGTGGAGAAGGCTGGGTGCGACCGGTGGTGGATGAAGGGCGCGCCTTTGAGGTAGAGGCGGGGCGGCACCCGGTGGTTGAAGCGGCTCTGCGGCGCGAGGGCGGGCAAGCCTTTGTGGCGAATGACTGCGGACTCTCCGACGGGGGCGATGGGGCGCATATCTGGCTCCTCACCGGCCCGAACATGGCGGGTAAATCAACCTTTCTGCGGCAAAACGCGCTGATCGCGCTTCTGGCACAGGCGGGCAGCTTCGTTCCGGCGCGGCGCGCCCATGTCGGGCTCGTCTCCAGCCTGTTTTCCCGCGTTGGCGCTGCGGATGACCTCGCCCGGGGCCGCTCGACCTTCATGGTGGAAATGGTCGAAACCGCCGCGATCCTGAATCAGGCGGACGACCGCAGCCTCGTCATTCTCGATGAAATCGGGCGTGGCACGGCAACCTATGACGGGCTTTCGATTGCCTGGGCGGTGATGGAACACCTGCATGATGTGAACCGCGCCCGAGCCCTTTTCGCCACCCATTACCACGAGATGACCGCCCTTTCCGCCAAGCTGGATGGCGCTGAGAATGCGACCGTGGCTGTGAAGGAGTGGGATGGCGATGTGATCTTTCTCCACGAGGTTCGGATGGGGGCCGCCGAAGCGAGCTATGGCGTACAGGTCGCCAAGCTCGCCGGCCTGCCGGAGGCCGTGGTGGCTCGTGCGCGCATGGTGTTGGAGCAGTTGGAGAAAGGGGAGCGTGAGGGTGGCGACAAGGTGCAGCTGATTGACGATTTACCCCTGTTCGCCGCCATGCCAAAGCAGGCGCCGCCACCCCCGAAGCAAGAGGCGGATGCGCTGAAGGAAAAACTCGCCGGGGTATTGCCCGACGAGCTGACGCCGCGAGAGGCGCTTGAACTCATGTACGAGTTGAAACGGCTGGCCGATTAGACTGGGCTTCTCTCCCGTTTCAGCCGGGATTGCTGGACACGCCCACCTGGGCTGGACGCAGCAGGCGATCATAGAGCATGAAACCCTCGGCGGCGACCTGGATGATGTCACCCTGCTTGGTTTCGGGCAGCGGTGCTTCGAACATGGCCTGATGGTGCTGCGGATCGAACTTGTCGCCCACCTCGGGCGAGATCCTGGTGATGCCGTGCTTTTCGAAGATGTTCAGAAGCTCACGCATCGTTAGCTCCACGCCTTCGATCAGCGCCGACATGCCCTCGCCCTTACCTTCTGAACCGCCCGCGGCTTCGAGCGCGCGCTTGAGGTTGTCGTAGACGGGCAGCATGTCGCGCGCCAGCTTGGAGCCACCGTAGTGCTCGGCTTCCTTTCGGTCGCGCTCGCCGCGCTTGCGGGCGTTCTCGGCATCCGCGAGGGCGCGCATGAAGCGATCGCGCATCTCGTCGCGCTCGGCGCGAAGGATTTCGACCTCGTCCATCTCGCCCGCATCTTCACCCTCTTCGGAGAGCGCATCAATGTCGATGAGCTCTTCCGGTTCCTGCTTGGGATCAGCCATGTTCTACCCTTTGCCTCGATCCGCGATCAGCTTTCCGACAAGCTGCGCGGTATAATCCACGATTGGAACGATCCGGCCGTAGTTGAGCCGCGTGGGCCCGATGACCCCTACGGCGCCGATGATCTTCCGGTCGGCATTCATATATGGAGAAACGACCAAAGATGAACCGGAAAGTGAAAAAAGCTTGTTCTCCGAGCCGATAAAAATGCGCACACCCTCACCCTCATCGGTGAGTTCGAGGAATTCGGCGATGTCACGCTTGCGCTCGAGGTCGTCGAACAGGGTTCTTATGCGGTCGAGCTCTTCCGGCTCGGAATCAGCCAGCAAGTTGGCACGCCCGCGCACGACGAGGCGCTCATGCTGTTCTCCCTGGGCCTCCCATATGGCCGTTCCCTCAGCCACGAGCTCAGCGGCGAGCGCATCAATCTCCTGGCGCCGCTTGCCGATTTCACGTTCGATCAGCCCGCGCATCTCCGAAAGGGAATGGCCTTCGGCGAATGAGTTGAGAAAGTTGGCGGCCTCGCGGAGTGAAGAGGGGGTTTGCCCGGGCGGTGGCGTGAACACCCTGTTTTCAACGTGACCGTCAGAGAACACCAGCACCACCAGCGCACGATCCGGCCCGAGCTGAACGAACTCGATGTGCTTGATGTCCGCCTCATGCTTCGGGGCGAGGACAAGGCTTGCAACCTGTGTGGTGCCGGACAGCGCGGAGCCGACACGCGAAAGAAGAGTGGAAACGTCTGAGGCGTTGGAGCCCAGCGTTGCGTCGATCTTCTCGCGGTCGTCGGCGCCAAGATCACGCACCTCCAGGAGCCCGTCGACGAACATGCGCAGGCCCTGCTGGGTTGGAACGCGCCCGGCAGACACATGTGGGCTGTTGAGCAAGCCGAGATACTCGAGATCCTGCATCACATTGCGGATCGTGGCGGCTGAGACCTTCTCTTCGAGAATCCGGGTGAGCGTGCGGGAGCCCACAGGCTCGCCCGTGGCGAGATAGCTCTCGACCACGCGACGGAAGACCTCGCGGGACCGGTCGTTCATCTCTTCAAGCAGTTTCGCGGCGTCGTTCATGGGGATTAGATAGGGATGCGGGGCGGCGAAGGTCAATCTTGCTTGCGTCGGGGGGCCGGGGAAGCCTAGACGGGGGCGACCCATGAGGAGGACTTGAAATGCGCCCTTCCGGCCGCGCCCTGAGCGACATGCGCCCGATCGAGATTGAAACCGAAGTCACCCGCTACGCTGAAGGCTCCTGCCTGATCAAATGCGGCGAGACCCATGTGATTTGCACTGCAACGGTAGAAGAGCGCGTGCCGCCATTCCTGAAGAACAGCGGCAAAGGCTGGGTGACGGCCGAATACGGGATGCTGCCGCGCGCCACGCACAGCCGGATGCGGCGCGAAGCGAAGAATGGGCAGAGCGGAAGAACGCAGGAAATTCAAAGACTTATTGGAAGATCGCTGCGCGCCGGCGTTGATTTTCAGGCGCTGGGCGAGCGGCAGATCCAGATCGACTGCGACGTGATTCAGGCCGATGGCGGCACCCGTTGCGCCTCGATCACCGGCGGCTGGGTGGCGCTGAAGCTGGCAGTTCAGAAGCTGATGAAGGCGGGGCTGGTGAAGACCGATCCGATCCTTGATCACGTCGCGGCCGTGAGCTGCGGGATCTATGCCGGACAGCCGGTGGTGGATCTGGATTACGCGGAAGATAGCGAAGCGGGCACGGATGGCAACTTTGTGATGACGGGCGCCGGTAAGCTGATTGAGGTGCAGGCCAGTGCCGAGGGTGCCACCTTTGCGCGCAGCGAGCTCGACGCGCTGATGGACCTTGCCGAGGCCGGTGTGGCCGAACTGGTAGCGGCGCAGAAGGCCGCAGTTGAGGGCTGAGGCGTGCGGCGGTTTGACGGCAGCAAACTGGTGATCGCCACCCATAACGCGGGCAAGCTGCGGGAGATTTCTGCCTTGCTCGCTCCATTTGATGTTGAGGTGACGAGCGCCGGAGAGCTGGGGTTGGAGGAGCCGGAAGAAACCGAAGCGACCTTCATCGGAAATGCCCGGATCAAGGCGCATTTCGCCGCTAAAAAGAGCGGCCTACCGGCGTTGGCCGACGACAGCGGGATCGAAGTGGATGCGCTGGACGGACGGCCCGGCGTTTATACAGCTGATTGGGCCGAGACACCGAATGGCCGAGATTTCGCGATGGCGATGTCGCGGGTTTGGGAAGAGTGCGAGGCCATGGGCGCACCTGAGCCGAGAGTTGCCCGTTTTCGCGCAACGCTTTGCCTCGCGTGGCCGGACGGTCACGACGAGATCTTCGAAGGCGCGGCCGAAGGGCGGCTTGTCTGGCCAATGCGCGGCGAGAACGGCTTCGGGTTTGATCCGATGTTCCTGCCCGATGGCCACAATCAGACCTTTGGTGAAATGACACCCGAGCAGAAGGGCCCGCTTACCCACCGGACTGCGGCGTTCGAGAAGCTCGTTGCAGGTTGCTTTGAAAGCTGACTGGCACGCCGGGGGCTTTGGCCTTTACATTCACTGGCCGTTCTGTGCGGCCAAGTGCCCCTATTGCGACTTCAATTCACATGTTTCAGCACAGATCGACCAGGCTGCCTGGCGTGAGGCTTACTTGCGCGAGATCGCCCGACTGGGCCGAGAAACGGAAGGCCGCGTGCTTTCGTCGGTTTACTTCGGGGGCGGCACGCCATCTTTGATGGAGCCTGAGACGGTTGCCGCGATCCTTGGCGAAATTGGCCAGTACTGGCCGCGCGCCAATGACATCGAGATAACGCTGGAGGCAAACCCCTCTTCCGTGGAGGCGCGGCGCTTCGCCGGATACGCAGAGGCCGGGGTGAACCGGGTATCTCTCGGTGTACAGGCCTTGCGCGATGACGACTTAAAGGCGCTGGGCCGGTTGCATGATGTGCCTCAGGCGAGGGCAGCGCTTGATGTGGCGAAGGCACACTTTGGACGGGTCAGTTTTGATCTGATCTACGCCCGTCAGCATCAGACGCTGGATGACTGGCGGGGCGAGCTCTCAGAGGCGCTCGACATGGCCGCCGATCACCTATCGCTCTACCAGTTGACGATTGAGCCGGGCACCGCCTTCGGGGATCGTTACGCTGTAGGCAAGCTGCGCGGGTTGCCCGATGATGACTTGGGTGCCGATATGTACGAGCTCACCCAGGAGATGACGCGGAACGCGGGGTTTGAGGCCTATGAAGTCTCTAATCATGCCATGAACGGGTCCGTTTCGCGGCACAACCTGGTGTATTGGCGTTACGGAGATTACGCCGGTATTGGACCGGGAGCGCATGGGCGGTTGACGATTGAGGGGCAGAAGCGAGCGACTGTTGCGACGGCGGCGCCCGGGTTGTGGTTGCGTGACGTTGGGGGTGATGGCGCAGAAAGCCGAAGTGCCCTGAGTGGTCCCGAACAAGCGGCCGAGTACCTGATGATGGGCCTACGGATCAACGAGGGAATTTCCGTGTCCCGTTACCGTGCCTTGGCTGGCTTCGGCCTGGATGAAGGCAAGGTCGGCGCGCTGTGCGACGACGGTCTCTTGGAATTTGCCGATGACAGGGTGCGAACGACACAGCGTGGCAGAATGATGCTGAACGCCGTCATTCGTGAGCTGATGGTCTGACGTGCGCGTTCTCTGGGCGACAGCAGGTGTGATCAGCCTGATGGTTGGCGCGATCGGTATCTTCCTGCCGCTCTTGCCGACTGTCCCGCTCGTTCTGTTAGCAGCCTTTTGCTTTGCCCGGTCCTCGGAGCGGCTACATGACTGGCTTCTGGCCCATCCAACCTTTGGGCCGATGATCGTGGATTGGCGGCGGAGCGGAGCAATTCATCGCCGGGCAAAGTGGGCGGCAACTGGTTCAGTCGCTGTGGTCTTCGGTCTCTCGGTGGCACTGGCCCTGCCACCGCACGTTCTTTTGATTCAGGCGATCACGCTCGGATGCGTGATGCTGTTCATCTGGACACGTCCAGAGGCGTAGCCGTCAGGACGCGGCAAAGCGCGTCGAGATCATCCAGGTCCCGATAGGAGATGGCGAGGCGTCCGGCGCCCGAGGAATCATGCTCGATAGCAACCTTCAGGCCGAGGTTGGCGGCAAGATCGGCCTCGAGGGCCCGCGTATCGGCATCTTTCGTGGCCGTTTTCTGCTTTGGTGGTTTGGAAGCGCCCCCTCCTTTCACCAGCTTCTCAACTTGCCGGACTGAAAGCCCTTTTTGAATGACCTGCTTGGCGAGGTCTGACGGGTTCTCCGCGGTGATCAGCGCGCGGGCATGGCCGGCAGACAGGCGACCGTCGCGGAGAAGACGCTGAACATCTTCGGGCAGTTGCAGCAAACGCATGAGGTTGGCGAGGTGGCTGCGGCTCTTCCCCAACGCTTTGGCAATGTGCTCCTGCGTGTGGCCGAAGCGGTCGATGAGTTGCCGATACCCGTGGGCCTCGTCGATCGGGTTCAGATCTTCGCGTTGGACGTTCTCGATGATGGCGACTTCGAGCACCTCTTCATCGGAGAAGTCCCGCACGATGACGGGCACTTCGTGAAGCTGTGCCATTTGCGCGGCGCGCCAACGCCTTTCACCCGCGACAATCTGGTAAATATTTGATTTAGTTGGGTCTTTTCTAACAATGAGTGGCTGGATGATACCACGCTCCTGGATGGAATCGGCCAGCTCCTGCAGCGGCTCCATCTCGAAATCCCGGCGCGGCTGCTCGGGGTTGGGCTCGATCTGCTCGATCGGAAGACGCCGCTCGGTGCCGGGAGATGCCGGTGCTTGCTCTTCCTTCGGCGCGACATCGGCCATGAGCGCCGACAATCCGCGACCCAGGCCTCTTTTCTTCTCAGCCATTGCTCAATCCCTTTTAGTGTGCCGGTCGCCCGAGCAATTCTTTCGCGAGGTCGCGGTAGGCGATGCTGCCCTTTGATGTTGGATCATAGTCCAACACCGGCATGGCAAAACTCGGTGCTTCGCTGACCCGCACATTTCGAGGAATTCGCGTTTGGAACACGAGATCTCCAAGCGCTTCGCGGGCGTCATCATCCACCTGCTGCGAAAGGTTGTTTCGGCTGTCGAACATAGTCAACACAACACCCTCAATCCGAAGGTTGGGGTTTGCCGTTTCGCGCACCTCACGGAGAGTTAGCATCAGTTGTGACAGGCCCTCGAGCGCGTAAAACTCCGATTGGAGCGGCACAAGCACGGAGTCGGAGGCAATCATCGCGTTGACCGTCAGGAGGTTCAGCGAGGGGGGGCAATCAATCAGGACGTAGTCCAGGGAGTAACGATCGATCTCGGGCTGGCGCAACGCATCATGCAGGAGGTGGCTGCGCCGTTCGTTAGCGACCAGCTCGATGTCGGCGGAGCTTAGATCGGTGGTTGAGGGCGCGAGCAGGAGATTGTCAACATCGGTTGCCAAGACGACTTCACGCAGCGGGGCATCGTCGAGCAGGAGATCGTATGTTGTTTTCTTTCGATCCGCGGGCTCGACGCCGAGGCCAGTGGACGCGTTTCCCTGCGGATCCAGATCCACGATCAATACGGCCTTTCCCTCCGCGGCGAGGGCGGCGCCGAGGTTGATGGCCGTTGTCGTCTTGCCGACACCGCCCTTCTGGTTGGCAACGGCGATGATCTTTGGCGCCTTGGGGCGGCTCAGGTCAGACACGGGTGATGTTTCCTATTGTGAGAACGGCCCCGGCGGGATCGGTTTCGCTGGGGTGTTTCTGAACATCAAAGGCCCAACTTTCAAGCGCCTTCGCTATCTCGTCATTATGTTGCGCCCCTTTCAGGAACAAAGCCTTTCCGTGCCGTTCAAGGTGGCGGTGCGCATACTCCAGCAGAGCCGCAAGGGGGGCGAGCGCCCGGGCCGAGAGAACCCGTGCACCAAGTGGCGGTACGGCCTCCACCCGGTGGGCGTGAACCTTTGCTGTAAGGCCAACCTCTCTCAGAACCGTGGTGAGGAACGTACACTTCCGTTGGTCGGATTCTATGAGGTGAAATGAGACATCGGGCGCCTGCTCGGCGGCTAGAATCCCGCAAACGAGCCCGGGGAAGCCTCCGCCGGTGCCGATATCTACCCAGGTCCCACCTCGTGGTGCATGCTGGAAGACCTGGGCCGAATCCAAAATGTGTCGGCTCCAAAGGTTGGGGATCGTCGCCGGAGCGACGAGGTTTATCGCCTTGTTCCATTTCTCCAGAAGCTGCGCGTAAGTTTCGAGGCGTTCAGATGTTTCACGTGAAACACCGAGCCGCGCCAGAACCTCGGATTTGTCGCTCACGATGCCTTCTTTCGGTCATCTCGGCGAAGCCGCGCGAGGATCAAGCCCAGCGCAGCCGGCGTCATGCCCCCGATGCGCGCGGCCTGGCCGAGAGATTCGGGACGCGCGGCCTTCAGCTTTGTCTTTAGCTCGTTCGACAACCCATTGAGTTCATCATAACTGAAGTCTTCAGGAATTCGGCGGTTCTCGTCGCGCGCAAGCGCCGCTACATCCTGTTCCTGACGGTGAATGTAGTTTTGATACAGCGCGTCACGCTCTACCTGCGTCGCGATGTCTGGTGCGATTTCCGACAGCTGCGGCGACACAACACAAAGCTTGTCGATATTCGCTTCCGGAAGGCCAAGCGCCTCCAACCCGTTGCGCCTCGGTCCGTCCGCGTTGACGCGGAAGCCTGCCTCACTGAGCTCTCTCGATGTATAGGAAAGCGAGTTTAGCCGGGCGCGGGCACTTTCCAATCCCTCCATCTTCTGGTCGAACGCCTTCTTTCGAGTGTCGCCAACACATCCCAGCTCGAGCCCAAGGGGCGTCAAACGCTGATCGGCGTTGTCGGCGCGAAGGGACAAGCGGAACTCGGCACGCGAGGTAAACATGCGGTAAGGCTCGGCAACACCCTGCGTCGTCAGATCGTCGATCATGACGCCGATGTAGGAGTTGGAGCGGCTGAAAACCGTTGGCTCCAGCTGTTTGGCTCTGCATGCAGCATTCAGTCCAGCCACCAAACCTTGTGCTGCGGCCTCCTCATACCCCGTCGTTCCGTTGATCTGGCCGGCCAGATACAGATTTTTCAGCGCACGAAGCTCCAGCGACGCCGAAAGCGCGCGTGGATCGATGTAATCATACTCGATCGCGTAGCCTGGTTGCAGAATTTCAACTGCTTCAAGCCCGGCAATCGAGCGGACGTAGGCCGCCTGAACGTCCTCCGGCAAGGACGTTGAGATGCCGTTTGGATAGATCGTTGGGTCATCCAGCCCTTCAGGCTCGAGGAAGATCTGATGGGAGTCCTTACTGGCAAAGCGGACCACCTTATCCTCGATCGACGGACAGTACCGTGGGCCGACCCCCTCGATATGGCCGCCATACATGGCGCTTCTGTGGAGGTTTTCATGGATGATCTCATGAGTCCGGGCATTCGTGTAGGTGATCCCACATGAGATTTGGCGGGTCGCAGGTGCCTTGGACAAGAATGAGAAGAGAGTAGGGCTCTCGTCGCCCGGCTGCTCCTCCAAGCCTTCCCAATTAATCGTCCGCCCATCAAGCCTTGGCGGCGTACCGGTTTTGAGGCGACCAAGTGGCAAGTTCAGCTCCGCCAACTGATCGGCCAGCAGTTGGGACCGCTCGGCACCGATCCGCCCGCCGGGAAACGACCTGTCCCCGATGTGAATGGTTCCGCGCAGGAATGTCCCGGTGGTCAGGACAACCGCAGAAGCTCGAACTTCCGATCCATCCCCGAGGATTACACCGGAGACAGCGTCATCGGTGATAAGAAGGCCCGCCACCTCCGCTTCCAGTAGCGCCAAACCTGGCGTCACTGAAATTGCGGCGCCCATGGCAGCACGATAAAGCTTGCGATCCGCCTGCGCCCGGGGGCCTTGAACCGCGGGGCCCTTCTTGCGGTTGAGGAGCCGATACTGGATGCCAGCTGCATCCGCCACACGGCCCATCAGCCCATCCAGCGCATCGATCTCGCGCACCAGGTGGCCCTTGCCGAGACCGCCTATGGCGGGATTGCACGACATTACACCCAGATCACTGGCCTTCAACGTCACAAGGGCCGTGCGTGCGCCCATGCGTGCCGCTGCGTGTGCTGCATCGGCGCCAGCATGGCCGCCGCCAACAACGATGACGTCGAAGTCATGTTTCACGTGAAACACCCCTACTTCCCGATGCAAAAGCTGGAGAAGATTTCTCCCAGCAGGTCCTCTACGCCGATCCGGCCGGTCAGCCCTTCGACCCGTCGCAGCGCGGTTCGCAGTTCTTCGGCCGCGAACTCAGCGCGCTCCGGCCCCGCTTCTACCTCGATTCGAGCGGCCCGCAAAGCATCGCTCGCCGCCTCCAGAGCCGCGCGATGGCGAGCGTGGGTGGCGGTGGTTTGGGCGGGCAGCCGACCTGACAGTTCAGCGGAAATTCTAGCCAGCAAGCTATCGACGCCGGTGCCAGTGAGGCCGGATACCCCGAGCAGCCCTTCGGGTGCGCCGGACTGATCTGCCTTTGGATGTGCGAGGATGTCGCCGGGCTGCGGCGCAATACCGATAGGCGCGCCGAGGAAGATGCGGAGATCTGCAGCAGCGGCCCGGGCTTTCGCGCGCTCCACACCGATAGCTTCAACCGAATCCTCCGTGTCACGGAGGCCTGCCGTATCGAGCAATGTGACCGGGAGGCCGACGATATCCATCCGTACTTCGATGACGTCCCGCGTTGTGCCGGCCACTTCGGAGGTGATCGCCGCGTCCCGACCCGCGAGGCGGTTCAGGAGCGTGGACTTTCCTGCGTTCGGCGCCCCGATGATGGCCACCTCGAACCCTTCGCGGATCCGCTCCGCGGCAGCAACGCCACCGGCCTCGCTTTCAAATGCGGTAGTGAGGTCATCAACAAGAGATAGGACTTCAAACGTCGTATCTTCCGGCACCTCCTCATCGGCAAAGTCGATCATCGCCTCAAGAAGCGCGGCGGCACGGATGAGTTGCGCGCGCCAAGCTTCAACCTTCTTGGCAAGGGCCCCTGAGAAGGTGGCTTGGGCCAGACGACGCTGCGCTTCCGTCTCGGCTTCGATGAGGTCTGCGAGGCCTTCGACCTGGGAGAGGTCCAGCCTGTCGTTCTCAAGCGCACGGCGAGTAAACTCACCGGGCTCCGCAAGACGCAGCCCATCGAAGGCGGTCAAGGCAGTGAGCAGAGCGCGCGTTACGGCGATGGATCCATGGGTTTGAAGCTCCACCACGTCTTCACCTGTGAAGCTGGCATCCTTATCAAAAACCAGAACCAGAGCGGTATCCAGCAGGCCGGAGTCTCCGTGCAGGGGCATCAGCGTTGCCCGCCGCGCCTCCGGAACACGGCCCGCCAGACGCACCAGCGCAGGCTTTGCCCCGGGGCCGGAAATCCGGATCACCGAAACCCCCGCGCGGCCAGGCGCGGTGGCTTGGGCGACGATGGTATCCATTGGTAACTCCTTGATATTCCTGATTTATCAGGTGTTCATGGAGTCGAAGAACTCGGCGTTGCTCTTGGTCTGCTTCAGCTTGCCGATCAGGAACTCGATGGCATCGGTTGTGCCCATCGGATTGAGGATGCGGCGGAGCACGAAAGTCTTCTGCAAATCCTTGGAGTCGACCAGCAGATCCTCTTTCCGGGTGCCGGACTTGAGAATGTCCATCGCCGGGAACACGCGCTTGTCGGCAACTTTGCGGTCGAGCACGATCTCGCTGTTACCCGTGCCCTTGAACTCTTCGAAGATCACCTCGTCCATCCGGGAGCCAGTGTCGATCAGAGCGGTGGCGATGATGGTGAGCGAGCCACCTTCCTCGATGTTCCGGGCAGCGCCGAAGAAACGCTTGGGGCGCTGGAGCGCGTTTGCATCCACACCGCCGGTCAGCACCTTGCCGGAGGACGGCACCACGGTGTTGAAGGCGCGGCCAAGGCGGGTGATGGAATCGAGCAGGATAACGACGTCGCGCTTGTGCTCAACCAGGCGTTTGGCTTTCTCGATGACCATCTCGGATACGGCAACGTGGCGTGTGGCGGGCTCGTCGAAGGTGGAGGAGATAACCTCGCCCTTCACCGAGCGCTGCATGTCGGTCACCTCTTCGGGGCGCTCGTCGATCAGCAGGACGATCAGGTAGCACTCGGGGTGATTGGTTTCGATCGAGTGGGCGATGTTTTGCAGCAGAACGGTTTTACCCGTCCGCGGCGGCGCGACGATGAGCGAGCGCTGGCCCTTGCCGATGGGCGACACCAGGTCGATGATGCGGGCGGAGCGATCCTTGATGGTCGGATCGTCGATTTCCATGGTCATCCGCTCGTCCGGGTAAAGCGGTGTCAGGTTGTCGAAGTTGATCTTGTGGCGGGCCTTCTCCGGCTCTTCGAAATTGATCTGCGTAACCTTCGTCATGCAGAAATAGTTCTCGTTGTCGCCGGGCGCCTTGATGAATCCTTCCACGGTGTCGCCGGTGCGCAACCCGTGCTGGCGGATCATCTCGGGCGAAACGTAGATGTCATCGGGGCCGGGCAGGTAGTTGGCCTCGGGCGAGCGCAGGAAGCCGAAGCCGTCCTGCAGTACATCAAGCACGCCATCACCGGAAATGTCCCAGCCTTCCTCCGCGCGCTCCTTGAGGATGGCGAACATCATGTCGCCCTTACGCATGGTGGAGGCGTTGTCGATCTCGAGCTCCTCGGCCATCGACAGAAGGTCGGCGGGCGTCTTGGACTTGAGATCGTACAGGGAAAGTTGCGGCTGGGTCATAAACAGGCCTTCGCTGCGCAGATCGCAGGGGTGCTGCGGGGCGCGAATTGGAATAACGGGAAGATCCACGACCAGAACGGCCGCTTGGGCACGTCAGATAAGCGCCGAGGCGGCTTGAGTCAAGCGCAGCTCAGAACGGGCGGACCACGATTGCAATGACGATGATGACCAAAAGCACAGTCGGCACCTCGTTCATCATCCGATAGGTGCGACCCGGGACGGTGTTGGTTCCGGCGGCGAAATCCTTGCGTCGCTGTCCCAACCAGTGATGAAACCAGGTCAGCGCTCCGACCGAGGCGAACTTGGCATAGGGCCAGACAGCGAACCAATCGATAATGCCCGGTGTGAGAGCCAGCATGATCCCGAAGACCCATGTGGCGATCATCGCCGGATTCATGATGACCCGCAAAAGCTTCAACTCCATCATCTGGAGCATCGCATCGGAGTGCGGGTTCTCTATCCCTTTCTCAACATGATGGACGAACAAGCGAGGCAAGTAGAAGATACCGGCCATCCAGGAGATGACGGCCAGGATATGCAGCGTCTTGGTCCACGGATAGAACCAGCTCAGGAAATCGAAGACCACGGGTCACCTCCTGACCCCCTTCAATAATAAAATAGATTCTTAAGAAAGGTTGTTTTTGTAGTAGGGGCTGGGGATATGGGGATTACTCGGTTGTCCACAGATCTGCAAACAGTCACCAGCCCTGCGTCCATCTACACAGCCTTCTGATAAAATCGTTACTTGTCAGAGGCTTAAGTGAAAAAGGAGTATCCGGGTCTGTGAGTAACCCGGTGCATAGCCAGCGTAGAAACCAAATCTCCACGCCAGGCCGAAATGGTTATCCTCATGGGGAGCAAATGTGACAGTCGGGGGAGAAGCGGGCCAGTTACTCCCGGCTTGAAGCTCGCTCAGAATGAGGTCACACCGGCCCCACAGCCAACACCCAGAGTCATCCACGAGGTTATCCACATGACACCGCCGTTGATCCTGGCTTCCGGTTCCGAGATCCGTGCCACCCTGTTGCGCAATGCGAACGTGCCTTTCGACGTGGAAGTGGCGCGCGTGGATGAAGCGGCCCTGCGTGCGGCGCTTGAGGCCGAAGGGGCAAAAGCGCGCGATGTGGCGGATGCACTGGCAGAGATGAAGGCGGCAAAGGTCGGCGGCAAGCGACCTGAGCGTATGGTTCTTGGCTGTGACCAGGTTCTGGAGTTCGAGGGCCGGTTGCTCGCGAAGCCCGAAAGCTCGGACGATGCTGTTGGCCAGATCATCGAGATGGCTGGGAAAAAGCACACCCTGCTCTCGGCCGCCGTGATCTATGAAAACGGGGAGCCGGTGTGGCGCCACGTTGGTGTGGTGCGCCTCTACATGCGCCAGCTCTCACCGGCCTACGTTGGGGACTACGTGGCGCGGAACTGGGAGACCATCCGTTGGTGCGTGGGCGGCTATCAACTGGAAGGTGAAGGTGCGCGGCTCTTTGCCCGTATTGAGGGCGACTATTTTAATGTGCTCGGATTGCCGCTATTGGAGGTATTGAACTACCTGTCGATCAAAGGTGTGATCCCCACATGACGGACAAGATACCGCTGGCGGGAGTGATCGGCTCGCCAATCGCTCACTCTCGTTCCCCCGCCTTGCATCGCCACTGGCTCGAAAGCCTTGGGCTGCGGGGCCATTACATCCCCATGGATGTGAACCACGAAAACCTCGAGGAGGTGCTTCGGGTTCTTCCGAAGATGGGATTCGTGGGCTGTAACATCACCATCCCGCACAAGGTGGCCGCCTTGAATCTCGCGGATGCGGTCAGCGACCGAGCTGCGCTGATCGGTTCGGCCAATACATTGATCTTCCGGGATGACGGAACGATCTACGCCGACAACACGGATGGATATGGCTTTATCGCCAACCTCAGGGCAGGCGCGCCGGACTGGAGTGCGCAAGACGGGCCCGTCGTGATTTTCGGGGCGGGCGGCGCCTGTCGTGCCGTGCTTGCCTCGCTTATCGAAGCGGGCTGCACGGATATTCGGCTCTCCAACCGGTCCCGCCCGCGGGCGGAAGCGCTGCGCACCGAGTTTGGCCCCAAGATCACCGTGTATGACTGGGTGCTCGCGGGCTCGATGATTGAAGGCGCGGCCCTGATCGTAAACACGACGTCCCTCGGCATGGTCGGTAAATCGGAGTTCAAGGTCCCGCTGGATGCGCTGACAGCAGACATGGTCGTGACAGATATCGTTTACACGCCGCTTGAGACAGAGCTCTTGAAGACGGCTGCCGCGAAGGGCTGCACCACGGTTGATGGCCTCGGCATGCTGATCCACCAGGGCGCGCCAGGTTTCGAGCGCTGGTTCGGTGAGCGTCCGCCTGTCACTGATCAGACGCGCTCGGCGGTGCTTGGCTGGTGAGCCGACCCTTTCGGATAGGCCTCACGGGTGGGATCGGAATGGGAAAGTCGACAACAGCCCGGATGTTTGCGGAGGAAGGTGTTGCCGTTTGGGATGCCGACGCAGCGGTGCACCGGCTTTATGGCCCAAAGGGCGCCGCGGTTGAGGTCATCGCAGCGCTTCGGCCGGATGCCGTGGTGGAAGGGGCCGTATCGCGAGAGGCGTTGCGCGCCTGGATTGCGGAAGATGCCGCCGCCCTGAAGCGGATCGAAGCAGTTGTGCATCCGCTCGTTCAGAACGATCGGGCAGAGTTTTCCGCGCTGACGGAGGCTGATATTCTCCTGTTCGACATTCCGCTGCTGTTCGAAACCGGAGCGGACGCCGATATGGATATGGTGGTAACGGTTTCATGCCCGCCAGAAGAACAGAAGCGCCGCGTGCTGGAGCGGGGCACGATGAACGAGCAGGCCTTGGAACGTATCCTTGCGTCACAGATGCCAGACGCGGAAAAACGTGCACGTGCGGATCGCGTCATCGAGACAGACACGCTTGAGGGCGCACGTGACCAAGTGAAGGCGATCGTTGCCGAAGTCAGGGAGAAGCAAGATGCGTGAAATCGTGCTCGACACCGAAACCACCGGTTTCGACCCGTTCAGCGGTGATCGCATTGTGGAGATTGGCGCGGTTGAACTGGTGGGTCACATGCCCACCGGCAGGCACTATCATCAGTATATCAACCCGCAACGCGACATGCCCACCGAAGCCTTTGAGGTGCATGGGATCAGCGAAGAGTTTCTCGCCGACAAACCGCTGTTTGCGGCCATCGCGCAGGACTTCCTGGATTTTATCGGTGACGCGAAGTTGGTGATCCACAACGCCGCCTTTGACATGAAATTCCTCAATGCCGAGCTGGGCTGGGTGAAAAAGCCGCTCATCCCCGATGACCGTGCGATTGATACTGTTGCGATGGCGCGCAAGAAATTTCCCGGCTCTCCTGCCTCCCTCGATGCCTTGTGCCGGAGGTTTGGCATTACGACGGAGCGCGAACTGCACGGCGCCCTGCTCGACAGCCAGATCCTGGCTGACGTGTACCTCGAGCTGATCGGAGGCCGGCAGCCGGGCCTCGTGCTCTCGGAGGCATCGAGCCGCAGCTCCGCCGACTCCACTGACACCAACTGGCGCCCGTCGCCGCGCCCGCAGGCCCTTCCCCCAAGGCTGACCGAAAACGAAACCGCCGCGCACCGGGCCTTCGTCGAAAAGCTCGGTGACGCGGCGGTCTGGAAGAGGTTTGCAGATTAGGCGTCGGCCTTGGGCGCAGCCTCGGCACGCTGGGCGATCTGCTGCCGGTAGAGCGCAACAAAATCAATGTTTTGCAGGTTCACCGGGGGGAAGTTGCCGTCACGGGTCACGTCGGAAACGATCCTGCGGACGTAGGGGAAGATCTGGCGCGGGCACTCGATCAGCAGGAAGGGGTGCAGCTGCTCATCCGGCACACCCTCGATCTGGAACACGGCACCGTAATCCAGCTCCAGCAGGAACAACGTGGCACCATCGCCCTTGTTCTTGCTTTCAACCTTGGTCTTCAGGGTCACTTCATACTGGTTCGGCGTGGTGCGTTTGCGCGCGTCCACGGCGACGGCCACCTGCATCTCGGGTTGGACATCACCAGTGATGCCCTTCTGAACCACGATGTTCTCGAACGACATGTCGCGGATGAACTGCGCGAGGATCTGAAGCTGCACCTGCGGCGGCTCTTGCGGCGCAGCGGCGCCATTTTCGGGGGTGTCGGCCATGGGGCCCTCCGGTTCTTTTGGGTCGCGCTTGCTTTATCAGGCAGAGCGAGCGGCCTCAATGGCGTGTCCAGCCGGAATTTCCGGGCACCTTGGGCCTGTCTGGCTCAACTTCATGATAGCTGCCCTCCACCACATCATCGCGGGTGGGTCGCTGGGCCGGGCCGCCGCCCATGGTGAAGCTCTGCACCCGAACACGCTTGCGCAGCCAGGCGAAGGCGGCGGTTCGGAAGGCGGGGATCAGAAGAAGAAACCCAAAGGCATCGGTGAAGAACCCCGGCGTCAGCAGGAGCGCACCGGAAAACAGGATCATCGCGCCATGCGCCAGAGGTTCTGTCGGATCCCGCAATTCGTTGAAGCGCCCCTGCAATTCGGCAAGAACCTGTCGACCCTGGCTTTTGACAAGCCAGGTTCCGAGAATTGCGGTTACAATCACGATCCCGAGGGTCGGCCACAGGCCGATCCACCCTCCCACCTGAATGAACAGGGCGATCTCGATGATCGGAACCGCGATGAAAAGGATAAGTAGGGGCATCAAACCTCCGTAAGTGTCGCAGGAGCGCTGGTGGACTTGCCCCCTGCGAAAGCCTACATATGTGCGGAACGTTTGAAATGCCAACTTTGTGCCCGAGGCCCCGATGAATCTTGCTGTGATCCAGCTTCTTGTGCTTGCCGGCGTCGCGATCTTCCTGATCCTGCGTCTGCGTTCCGTGCTGGGCACCCGGGAGGGCTTCGAAAAGCCCCAGGCGCCGCAGCCAGGGCCGAGCCGGAGCCGCGAAAAATCGCGCCATGAATTTGAGGTGATCGAGGGCGGCGTTGACCGCGATATCACCGATCATGTGTCTGAAGGCCCGGCGGCAGATGCCTTGGCCACGATGAAGACGGTCGAGCCCGGCTTTTCGGTCGGTGAGTTCCTGCATGGGGCACGCGGCGCCTACGAGATGATCCTGATGGCCTTCGAGCGGGGCGAGCTGGATGGCGTGAAGCCGTTTCTCGGGCAGGATGTGGCGGAGAGCTTCGAAGACGTCGTGAAAATGCGTGCGGAGAATGGTGTGACAGTTGAGGCCAGCTTTATTGGCGTTCGGGAAACCGCGCTGAAGGAAGCAAGCTACGACGAGGAAAGTGCCGAAGCCGAGATCACGGTGAAGTTCATCGGCGAGATCACCAGCGTTGTCCGCGATGCGGCGGGCGACATTGTGGAAGGCGATCCCAACGCAGTGAAGCGCCAGCGCGATGTCTGGACGTTCGCGCGCCGGATGGGCACGGGCGACCCGAACTGGAAGCTGGTGGCCACGGGCGAGTGAGCCCGGCGTGGCACAGCTTTCGTTGAGAGACCTGCCCGGCTGGGCGGACGACGATCATGCGGCGGCCCTGACCACTTACCTGAAAACAGCCCCTGATGACCTGAACGCGCGTTCTGCTCTGCCGCGTGACGCATGCTCTTTTTTTGAGGACACATATGCAGCCGAGCTTGTGGCCGGGAGCGCTGTGCTTACCGGTTACTTCGAGCCAGTCTACGAAGGCTCCCTCTATCCTGATGCTGCGTGTCAAACACCGGTTCACGCCCTTCCCGAAGGTTGGGCTGAGGGGCAGGCATTTGCCGCCCGGGCCGAGATCGAAGACGAAGATCTGCTTGCCGGTCGCGAACTCGCATGGCTGAAATCTCCGCTCGATGCCTACCTTCTACAGGTGCAGGGATCTGGTCGCATCCGGACAGCAGAGGGCAGCGAGCTGCGTGTCGGCTATGCTGGCAAGAATGGCCAACCCTATGTTTCCCTTGGCAAGTTGCTCGTGGAGCACGGCGAGTTGGCTGCCGACGACGTGTCGATGCAGGCGATATACGATTGGTTCGAAAAAGACCCGGCGCGGGCGATGGACTACCTGCGCCGGAACCCCAGCTACGTGTTCTTCCAAAGACTGGACGATCTGCCGCCCGATCAGGGGCCCATCGGCACATCCGGCGTGCCGCTGACGGCGCATCGCAGTATTGCGGTTGATCCTGAGCACATCGCGCTCGGATCACTTGTATATCTGGCCCCTCTCGATGCGTCGATCGGACCGAGGCTTTGCGTGGCTCAGGATACGGGAGGCGCCATAAAGGGGCCGGGCCGGACCGATCTGTTTTGCGGCACGGGCGATGGTGCCGGGGCGGAGGCTGGCCCGCTTCTTGCGTCGACGGCTGTCTACCGGCTTGTGCCGAAGTCGGCCGGCGCATGAGCCGGAAAACTCCAAAGCGATTGAGCAGCGAAGACGAGGCGCTGTGGCGAAAGGTCGTGGAGAAGGCCACGCCTCTCACCAGGAACCACCCCAAGGCCAAACCCAGGAACGAGGCCAAGCCGCATCATGAGCCTGAGCCAAAGCCTGTTTTCGTGCCCCAACCCTTCACCCTCGGTGAAACTTCCCAGCCGCGCCCAGCGCCCGCCGATCCGGTGAAGCCGACACCGGCGATGGACCGGAAGGCCTTCATGCGGATGAAGCGCGGCAAGCTGAAGCCCGAAGCTCGGATCGACCTGCATGGCATGACCCTTGCAGAAGCCCACCCGCGCTTGCTGAAGTTCATTCACGCGGCACATGCTGATGGAAAGCGGCTGGTGCTTGTCATCACCGGCAAGGGGCGCACGAGGCCGAATGACGAGGGGCCCATTCCCTCGCGTCCCGGAGTGCTCCGGCGGCAGGTGCCCGATTGGCTGAGCCGCCCGCCGCTTTCGGCACTGGTTCTGGAGGTAGCTCCGGCCAACCTTCGGCACGGCGGCGACGGTGCCTTTTATGTCTATCTACGTCGCACCCGCTAGACGGCGTCGGGTCAGCCCGATGCCAAAACTGATCGAAGCGGCGGCGCAGATGAAGTAGGCGGCGATCCATGGCAGCTGATCCTCGAAGGTCAGCCCTGCATCGATCAGCCAGCCGCTGATACCCGGGCCGATGGCCGACCCGAAGACCATGACGGCCCCTGCGGCAGCCTTGATGGACCCGATGTAGCGCGTGCCATAGAACTCCGCCCAATAGGAACCGGGCAGGGCCGCCTGTGCCCCTACACCGAGCGCCACGGTGCCCAGACCGAGCCCGGCGCCCCAGAGCGTTTGGGCCTGCCACAGGATGAGGAAACCAAGCGAGAAGGGCAGCATGTAGAGGCGCATCAGCCAGGATGTGCCGAACCGGTCGATCAGGGCGCCTGTGGCAAAGGTCGAGCAAATGGAAAGGGCGGTGAAAATGGGCATCAGCGCAACGTAGTCGACCAGCGCCCAGCCCTTGATCGTGGTGAAATGCACCTGCTGAAAGAAGAGTGCTGTGCCCCAGGCCGCAGGGCCAAGCACCACCGGGATGCTGAACCAGAACAACGGGTGGCGCAGCATGTCGGCGCGGGTCCAGTGCTGGCCTCCCATACCTGCGGAGGGCGTGGCCTTGGCCACCGATTGTGGCGTTCGCTCGGTGCGAAGGAGCATGGCAAGAACGGGCAGGGCGGCCAGCACCAAGGCTGCCGAGATCACCCAGAGCCATCTCCAGCTCACAGATGGCAGAGCCGCTGCGAAGGCGACCGGCAGGATGGCCTGGCCAAGGGCGAAGCCGAGCGAGGCAATCGAAAGCGCCATCCCCCGCCGCCCCACGAACCACCGCGCCATGGCCACCATCGAGAGGTGGCTGAAGAGGCCCTGACCGAACAAGCGCAGGGTGAAAATGACGAATACCAGCAAGATCGGGTTCGACACCGCAGCCATGGCCAGACAGGCCAGCGCAAGCCCGGGCCCCACGACGTTTGCCAAGGCTCTGACCCGGTAACGGTCTGTCAGCGTGCCGGCCCAGATCATGGTGATGGCCGAGATGGTGGTGCCGATGGTGTAGATCAGCCCCCACTGCCCATCCGAAAGCCCGAAGCTTCCCATGATCTCGCCCGCAAAGATCGAGATAAAGAAGGTTTGGCCATAGGAGGAGGTGAACGACAAGAGCGCTCCGGCCAGCAGGAACGGGGCATTGCCACGCAGAAAGCCGAGGAGACCCATGCCGCCGTTATCGCGCCCCGGGAGAGGAATGAAAACCTGTCAGTTTCCGGCGAGCGCCGTGACGGGGGAGAGAATGATGGAGGTGGCGTTGCGCACCGTCAGGATCGTTCCGGGCAACAGCCCGGTTCGCCCCGCGTTATCGGTGCCGAAGGCGGCATCGACGGCGGTGATCTGGCCAAGGATCTTGAGCAGAGCGGGGTTTTCGGCGGCTGCAAAGTGATCGAGCCCACCACTGCCAAACTCGGACACGTCGATCACCGTCACATCCAGATCGGCCACCTCTTCGACATCGCCGAGATTGCCCAGGCGCGTGGGCAGTCCGGTGAGGCGCGCCGAGAGGCGCAGCGCCTTGTCGCGGCTGGAGGTGAAGATGAGGAAGGGCTGGGGCAGATTGCCGATGCGCTTCGCCTGGGTGCGAAACAGATCCACATCAAGGTCGGGCGACATCAGCACAACGCCGTTCAACTTGGGCAGCACCTGCCTGTCACCCCGGATGGCCATTTGCCGGAGGGTCTCCATCACCACCAGCGAGCCCATCGAGTGGCCGACGATGGTGATCTTCCGAACCCCCGATTGGGCAACCTCTGTGAGAAAGTGCTCAAACCCGTCACGGGCGAAGAGCGCGCTGTCGCGGTCATAGGCGTAGGCCAGCGGGTTTTCGGCGGAGGGCCATGTGTAGCTGATCGGCAGGTCGTCTATCTTCAGGTCGTGGGTCAGTTGCGCGAGCCGGAAGACCGAGTCTCCGATGGTGTTGTTGTAGCCGTGGACATAGACAATCGCGTTGCCGCGCGCCTGTGGCCGCGCCTTCAGGGCCGCGAGAATGGCGCCCCGGAAGGCCTGCGGACCAGCATAGCGTTTGGCCGCCGTGGCGACGAAATCACGGGTGACATCAGGCCCCTTGCGTCGTGCCGTCCGGACCTCGCCCGGCTCGCGGTTTGGGGGCACCGACACATCGTACGAAAGAAAGCCGAGCGGCCCCCGTTCGGTGTAGCGCAGAGCCTTTTTCGTAGGGTCGCGCTGCCGGGTGCTGCCGACGAAGATGGTATAGGGCGTGCCCACGCCAACCGCGCTGGGCACGATAACAAGCGTGGCCCGCGGCGCGCAGGCCGAAAGCAGCAGAATCACCGCAAGAAACCGAACGAAGCCCATCATGTGGCGCAAGTTATCCCGCGGTAGAGGTGCGCGCCATTCCTACAGAACGTAGCGCGATAAATCGGTTGATCTGGCAAGCTCGCCAAGGTTTTCCTCAACGTAGTCGGCGGTGATCTCAACCGCCTCGCCTGTCTTGTCCGGTGCAACGAACGAAAGCTCCTCGAACACCCGCTCGATGACCGTGTAAAGCCGCCGGGCGCCGATGTTCTCAACACTCTGATTGACCTCTGCCGCAATGCGGGCGAGCGCCGCGATCCCATCTTCGGTAAAGCTCACATCCACGCCCTCGGTCTTCATGAGGGCGGTGTATTGGCGGGTGAGCGCGTTGTCGGTTTCGGTGAGGATGCGCACGAAGTCGCCTTCCGTCAGCGCCCGCAGTTCCACGCGGATCGGCAGGCGGCCCTGAAGCTCCGGTAGCAAATCAGACGGCTTGGCGATGTGAAAGGCGCCTGAGGCGATGAAGAGAATATGGTCTGTCTTGACCGGGCCATGCTTGGTGGACACCGTGGTGCCCTCGATCAGCGGCAGCAGGTCGCGCTGCACGCCCTCGCGGCTCACGTCTCCGCCCCTGGCTTCAGCTCGGGCGCAGACCTTGTCGATCTCATCGATGAAGACAATGCCATTTTCCTGCACCGACTCCAGCGCGGCTGTCTTGACCGTCTCGTCATCGAGGAGTTTGTCGGCCTCTTCCCCGATCAGCACGTCGTAGCTTTCCGCCACAGTGAACTTGCGCCGGGTTGTCCGACCGCCGAAGGCCTTGCCGAACAGGTCTTGCAGGTTGCCCATGCCCTGCATCCCGCCACCGGGCTGGCCCGGGATCTCGAACATCGGCATTGAAGGTGCCGACTCTGCGATGTCGAGCTCGATCTCGGTATCGTCCAGCTCGCCCCGGCGCAGCTTGTCGCGGAACATGTCGAGCGTCTTGCCGCGCGCATCCTCTCCGGCGATGGCGCGGAGCACCCGCTCTTCGGCCGCTTCGCGGGCCTTCGACCTTACGTCTTCACGCATCATTTCCCGGGTCTGGGCGATGGACGCGTCGACGAGATCGCGGATGATCTGCTCAACGTCGCGACCAACATAGCCAACCTCGGTAAACTTGGTGGCCTCGACCTTGATGAAGGGCGCCTTTGCCAGCTTGGCAAGCCGACGGCTGATCTCGGTTTTGCCCACACCGGTGGGGCCGATCATCAGGATGTTCTTGGGATACACCTCTTCGCGGATGTCATCGGCCAGTTGCTTGCGCCGCCAGCGGTTGCGAAGGGCAACGGCAACAGCGCGCTTGGCGTCCTTTTGTCCGATGATGAAACGGTCGAGCTCGGAAACGATCTCGCGGGGGGTCAGGTCTGTCATGTATTCCGTCCTTGGCTTCCGCCCTATGTAAGCGCCTGACTGCTGCACACAACCCGCAGCGAAAACTCGCTGGACAACTCAAGGATGAAGATGGTCAATCCCGGCATCGGAACGAGTTTTTGAGGATGAGTTAATGAAACGGGCACTGATCGCGCTGGGCATGCTGGTTGCGGTTGTGGCTCTCTGGCTGGCGCTGCCGGGGGGGCTGCCTCTGGTGGTCTCTGGCGAGAATTGCGATATCGAGGTGCAGGCGACCGAGGATGGCAAAGGGCTTTTCGTGACCCAGGGATGCCCGGCCAATGAAGACCTTTGGCCAGCATTGGCGGCGTGGGGTGCCGGGGTGCTTGAGGGCCGCAGCAGGTTTTATCTCGGGCAAGCGCCTGTTACCGGCTGGCCTTTCGACATCTGTGCGCTCTACGCTCAGCTGGCCGAAACGCCGGAGTGGACGGACAGTACCGACAGCCATGATGCCGCGAGAATCCTGAGTGGCCTGCTTCCCCAAGTGCCGCTCACCCAAGCGGCGGCTTCTGCCTTGAATCGTGCGGGCGTTGCGCTTGAAAGCGTGTCCATGGAAATGGTTCTACTCGATGAGGGGGGTTCAGTCTGTGAAATGGCGCCTCCCGTCGTTCCGGTTTCGGCGGATCTCGATCTAGCCTTCGGGAACTGAACCTGGCCGCGTCCAGGGCGGCAGGTTATCCTTGCCCGGAAACGCAGGAAGCGCGGCCATGATCGCGCCGCGGATGCTCTCCCAGAAGGCGCCGAGGGCGACGAGAAAGACACCGAGCAGCAGAATGAAGGCCCATGTATTGCCCTCGGCTGCGAGAGCGGTCAGCGCAACAACGTAGCCGATCCCGGAAATGAGGAAGGAGCGGCGGTCTATCACTACGGCAAAGAGCGCCATGAGCAAGAGGAAGCCGCTGAGGATAAGGTAGGCGGTGGCACCGCCCTGCAGGAACAGGGTGAAGGCGACCGTGTTGACGATGGCTGGCGCGGCGATGACATGGAGCCAGAACGCCTGGCTTGCCCGCCGGGTCACGCGGTGCGGGTCTGACATATCGAAGCGCATTGCGATCGTCAGGCCGAGAAGGCCGAGCGCAAGCGTCATCCAGGAAAATGCCGAGTTGGCCGACAGCAGGAAGACATCGCGGAAGCTGTCGAGCTCGGGGCCATTAAGCGCGGTCAGGCCAAAGCAGGTGGCGTAGAAGCCCAGCGCAATGAGAAGCATTGCAAAGGGCACCCGGAAGGCGAGCCAGTAGAAGATGACGACAAGGGTGGCGAGGGCCAGCATGATGACGGTGCGCACATCCTCGAAACCGGTCACCTTTGGGATGCCGTTCTCGGGCACCATCCAGTAGCTCACCGCCCATCCGGCCTGGATCGCGGAGAAGGCAAACATGATGGCGAGCGCGATAGAGGGGGCGATCATCCTGCGCCGACGCGTGAAGTAGGCCGCCAGCGCGACAAGGGCTGCCATGCCGGTTATCCCGCACAGCAGGAGCGACGTCATGGAGCTGGTGGCGAGGAACGTGGTGACGCCTGTGAGGCCCGTCCATCCGGCGTAGAGGATCGTGAGACCGACGACGATGAAGATCTCGTTGAAGCCTTTGAACAGCTCAAAGGGCTCATCGAGGCCCTGCAAATTTTCGCGCGCACCGCGCCGGGCATCGGAAAGCGCGACGATGGCCGTGGCCTGGGCCTCACTGATCTTGCCGGCACCAACGGCGGCGCGGATATCGTCGCGGGTGATCGTCATCCGCCGATCTTCTCCACGGTGAGGTTACCGTTGGTATAGACGCAGATATCGGCCGCGATCTCCATCGCGCGCCGGGCAATGGCTTCGGCATCGAGATCCTGGTCGATCAGTCCGCGGGCGGCGGCGAGCGCGTAGTTGCCGCCAGAGCCGATGGCCGCGATGCCATGCTCAGGTTCCAGCACGTCGCCTGCGCCGGTTATAACCAAAAGCTCCTTGCCGTCTGTCACGATCAGCATGGCCTCGAGCTTTTGCAGATATTTGTCGGTGCGCCAGTCTTTTGCCAGCTCCACCGAGGCCCGCGCGAGCTGGCCGGGCGTGGCCTCCAGCTTGGCCTCCAGCCGCTCCAGCAGGGTGAAGGCATCGGCTGTGGAGCCGGCAAAACCGCAGACAACCTCGAACCCGCCGGGGGAGATGCGCCGCACCTTGCGTGCCGACCCCTTGATGACCGTCTGGCCGAGGCTCACCTGCCCGTCACCGGCCACAACCACCTCATCGCCCTTGCGGATGCCGATGATCGTGGTGCCGTGCCACCCGGGGAAATTGTCGTCCGCCATAGCGTCCTCCGTTTTCAGGGGAGATATTGGCGCGCAGGCATGGGTGCAACCCTTGCAGGTCGAAATGGCCCGGCCTAGCCTTTGCTATGGGACAGGAAAGGCTGCAAATTCTGCTGGATGCACCGAGCCTCAAGCGGGTGCGTGCGGGAGAGTTCAACTTCTTCAACCGGCTGATGGATATCGTCCAAGCGCGCGGCTGGTCGGTG
The DNA here is from genome assembly GCF_018424695.1 of Vannielia litorea. Taxonomy (GTDB): domain Bacteria; phylum Pseudomonadota; class Alphaproteobacteria; order Rhodobacterales; family Rhodobacteraceae; genus Vannielia; species Vannielia litorea_A. Next base: position 26,425 of record NZ_QTNQ01000002.1, on the reverse strand, counting down.
GAAGTCACGGGCAATTCGCCGACCGACCGCGCCGATGCGAGAAAATGGGGCGGCCCGACGCTGCTGCACATGGAGGAGCCGACGCATGCGGGGGCGCTGACATGTCGGCGGGCCTACATCGGGGCGTTCTGGCGGATCGAAGCCGAACATGAGCGCTGGAACTGGCCTGTCGCCCGCGCAGAGTTTCAGCCGAATGAGGTGGACGCCGCTGCCGCCGGCAAATTCTTCCAGAACTGGCGGCGCTGGGCTTTTGACGGCGCGCGCGGCGTCGGTGACGACGGGTTTGTCTTGGTGCCGCTGCAAGGCAGGCTACTGGAGAACCGCTCGTTTCAGTCGATGTCGCCGGTTCGGATGATTGATCATGTGTTGAAACGCACGGACATGCCGGTCCTTGCCACTCTGCATCCGCGCGAAACCTACACACCTGAAGAGATTGACGCGCTCAAGGCAATGGCCAAAGCCAACCCGCGCCTGGAAGTCGAGGAGGCTAGCTCAGACCTGATGCTTCGTCGGTGCAGTTTTGTCGTGACCCAGAACAGCTCGCTGGCTTTCAAAGGCTATTTTCTGGAGAAACCCGCGGTGCTCTTCGCTGAAATCGACTTTTGGCACATCGCGGGCTCGGTGCCACACCATGGGCTGGAGGCGGCCTTTGAGCATGTGAAGCAACAACCGGACTACGCCCGCTATCTCCACTGGTTCCTGACCAGCGACACCGTCAACGCCGGGCAGGAGGCCTTCGAGGAAACGCTCCCGGAAAAACTCCGCAGCCATGGCTGGAACATATGAAAATGGCGCCCGAAGGCGCCACTTGTATTCTCAACTGTGCAGACGGATCAGATAGACTCTTCGATCCAGCCTTGCAGGGCGGCTTTGGGGGCGGCGCCGGTCTTGTTGGAAACCACCTGGCCGTCCTTGAACAGGAACAGCGCGGGGATGCCGCGCACGCCCATCTGGGCCGGGGAGTTGGGGTTCTCGTCAACGTTGACCTTGACGATCTTCACCTTGCCGTCGAACTCTTCAGAAAGCTCCTCGAGTGCCGGGCCGATCTGTTTGCAGGGGCCGCACCACTCGGCCCAGAAATCCACCACCACGGGCAGATCAGCTTCTTTCACCTCGGTGTCGAAGGTGTCATCGGTCACGGCAACGGTCGCCATTTCGGCTCTCCTGATGATTTGCGGTTCGGGTGGGGAAGGTAGGGTTGTGCCTGGGGCAGGTCAAGCAGATGCGGTGGCCTTTAGCGCATTCGTCACAAGGTCGTGTGGGAGCACATCGAGGCGGGGCACATGCGTCCACAGAAGGGCGGTTTGAATCTCATGGCTCGGGTAGATCTGTGACAGGGCCGAGGCATAGGCGCCCATCTGGGCGAGCAGGCCGGTGGGCGTGTCTTCGATGCGCGTCGGCACGACCCGGTTGGACTTGTAATCAATCGCCGTCACCCGCGTTTCGGTGACGATCAGCCTGTCGATCACGCCCTGCATCGGCCTGTCGTCGTGGTCCGGGAGGTTGGCTGTTAGATCAACCTCGACCAAGGCCGGTTCTGCGAACAGTGGCGCGAGGTCTTGGTTGGCGAGGACCGCGAGCGCCTCGTCAATCACGTCCTCTCCTGCGGTCGGAGCATGGGCGGCAAGAAGGCTGGCCGCAAGGCGAGCCCGGTCTTCGGGTGGATACGCAGGGAGGTGTTCAAGCAGGAGGTGCAGGGCCGTTCCGCGGCTCAGGGCATCGGGGTTTCCCTCGCCTTCTCCGGGCAGCGTTTTTGGCCCCGGTAGCGTGGACGGTGAGATGAGGCCCAGGGGCCGGATGGGCGTGGTGGCCGCCGAGAGGGCGTATTGCGGGAGAGATGGCGGGGCGGTGTTCGCTGTGGGTTCGGGCACCACATCGGCGCCCTCCGGCCGGGCATTCTGATATCGCAGCCCTTGACCGAAGCCGAACAAGTGCCGCGCTGCGCCAACACGGTCCAGCGCGGCCTCGGTGCGTCGATACCAGTTTTCCTTGTCTTCCTTTGCCTCCCCGGCCCCACAGACAATCAACCATTGCTCGGCCCGGGTCATCGCCACGTATTGGAGCCTGAGCCGCTCCTCGGCCTGCTTTTCCTTCACGTCCGCAAGCTCTGGCAGGAGATCAGCCGGGGAATCGGCCTGAGACGGTTTCCAGAGCGGGGGTCGCCCCTCAAGCAAAATGGCCCCATCCTCGCGCGGTGGTTGGCGATCACCACTTTCGGCCAGGATAACGATGGGCGCTTCAAGACCCTTGGCACCATGAACCGTCATCACCCGAATGGCCCGCCCGCCGCCTTCCTGCCCGCGCTTGACGGAAATGTCGCTGGCTTCCATCCACGCGAGAAAGCCGGTGAGGCTGGGCGTTTCGCTTTGTTCGTAGTCCAGCGCCGTGGTCAGCAACAGGTCGATCGCCTCTTCCGCCTCCACGCCGAGCCGGGCCAGCAAGCGTGGCCGGCCCTGATGGTGGGTCAGGATGCGCTCGATCAGTTCGTATGGCCGCAGGAAACCTGCATGGTTGCGGAGGTCTTCGAGGATCGACCGCGCGGGTTCGCCCTCTGCGCCATGGTTTCGGAGCGCCTGCCACAGCGTACCTGGCCTGGGCTGAGCCAGCCGATAGAGCGCATCCTCGCTCCACTCGAAGAGCGGCGAGCGCAGGGCGGCTGCAAGCGAGAGGTCATCGTCAGCCGTGTCGATGAAGGCGAGCAGGGCGAGCAGATCTTTCACGGCCATCGCTTCGGTAAGCTGCACCCTGTCGGCGCCTGCCACTTCGAGGCCCGCAGCCTTGCAGGCCCGGATCACCTCGTGAAAGATCAGCGCTCGCCGCTGCACGAGGATGAGGATGTCGCCATCGGTGATGCGCCGCGGCCGATACGTTTTATCGACCCGCTCGTAGAGCCGCTCCTCAGCCTGCATCCGCACGATCTCGCCCGCGATACGTTCGGCAAGTTGAACCTGGGGATCATCGGCGCTGACCATGTCCACCGGGTTGTACCAGGGCGTTTCATCTTCGGATTTCTCGGGCTTCGGAATGAAGGGCCAAAGATCCACACGGCCCGGCATGGTATCGTGAAAGGCGATATGGGTCAGCGCGCCGCCCATGGCAGGCGGCGCATCGGGGAAGGCCTCATCGACCACGCGCAGCACTGGCGTGGCGGAACGGAAGGAATATTGCAGCTCCATCCGCTGTGGTGGGGTGCCGAATTGCCCGAGTCTGTCGGTGAAGGTGTCGGCCATCCGCTCGAACCCGTCCGGATCGGCACCTTGAAACCCGTAGATCGATTGCTTCTTGTCACCCACAACGAAGATCGTCCGTTCGCCCGCCTCGCGCCGGCCGCTGCCGGCGGTGATCTCGCGCGAGATCAGGTCGATCACCTCCCATTGCTCCGGGCCGGTGTCCTGCGCCTCGTCCACAAGGATGTGGTCGATCCCGCCATCGAGGCGGAACAGCACCCACTCGGCCACGCCCTCACGGGTAAGCAGATCGCGGGTTTTCAGGATCAGATCGTCGAAGTCCAACTCGCCGCGCAGGCTCTTTGCGGCCTCGTAGGCGGGCAGAAAGACGGCGGCGAAAGCATGCAGCGCGTGGGTTCGCCGCGCAAGGCGCAGCTGCTTGGTTGGCTCGTGCACCGCTTCGACGCGCGTCATCAGGGCCTCAAGCGCTTCAAGCAGGTCTGCGGGCAGGGCTTTCTGCGTTGCCTTGGTGGGAAAACTGCCGATCTTGGCCTGTCCCGCCTTCTGCCCGGACTGCCCGACCAGACGTTTGTCGAGCACGGCGAGGCGGGCAAAGGGATCTTCCGGCAGGTCGGCGAACGCCTCTGCGGCCTTCACGTCATTCGACGATCCGGCGCGCAGGTGTGGCAGGAGCGCGGCGACATGGTCGGCCTCGCTGCCGTCGAAGGCCTCTTGCAGAAGAGCAGTTTCGTCATATCCGGGCGGAAGCCCGAGGGAGGCCGCGATATCTTCGAACGAGGCAGGGTTGGAGAAAGCTTCGCGCTGGCCGGCGAGGCGACCACAGAAGGCCTCGATCTCCAAACCGGTGAACAGCCCGGCGAACCTGTCGAACGCAGCGGGGGCATTCGAAGCCACGTGATCGAGCGCCTCCCGCAGACGCGCCTTCGACGTGGTGTCGTCGAGTTCGGTGAATCCGGGGGGCACGCCCGCCTCCAGCGGAAAGCGCCGCAGGATGGCGGAGCAGAATGAGTGGATCGTCTGGATCTTCAAGCCGCCCGGTGTTTCGATGGCACGGGCGAAAAGGCGACGGGCCTTGGCGAGCCTCTCGGCTTGCACGGGCGTGGCCTCACCAACGGAGCCAAGCGCCTCGCCGAGAGCAGCATCATCAAGCATCGACCATGTGCCGAGACGGTCGAACAGGCGGTTCTGCATCTCGGCGGCGGCGGCCTTGGTGAACGTCAGGCAGAGGATGTTCTGCGGCGGCACGTCGCGCAGCAGTAGCCGCGCCACCCGATCCGTGAGCACACGGGTCTTGCCAGACCCTGCGTTGGCCGAAAGCCAGGTGGACATCTCGGGTTGTGCGGCCCGGATCTGTGCAATCGAAGCTTCGTTGAGTGCCATCATTGCCCCACCGAAATCGTCTCGGGCGGGGCCGTGTCATCCCACTCGCCGTAGCGCGAGAGATGATCGTAGTCGCTGGCATATTTCAGATGCTGGGGTGCCCGCCGTGCCGTATAGCCCTTCTTGGGGTCATCGTAGACGCGGATCAGCGCCGCGAGGTCGTGCAGCATGGCATCAGGCCGCCATATACCCTCCGCCTCCAGCGGCTCGTCGCGCGAGTTGCCGGGGTTGCCAAGCGAGATGTAGCCCACGCGCAGAGCCTTCGCCGGGCCGAGCTTGGTGAAACCGCCTGCCTCGGCGATGGCGGCCTCGATCAGCAGCTGCTTCTCGAAGGCCTCCACCTCTTTTTCGCTCGGTGGCCGGGTGCTGGACTTGTAGTCCAGAACGGCGCAGAGCCCCTCCCCGAGGGAGTCGATGCGGTCAGGCTTGGCCGCAACCGTGAAATTGGCGTTTTGCAGTGTAACAGTGCCTGTTTTCTCGATTACGACGGGCTTCCCCTCTGCCTGCCAGCGCGCCTCGAGCCGCACCAGATCGGGCGCAACAGCCGCCAACCGGCCCAGCCAGAGGCGGCGGGTGGCAGGCCATGGGATGCGGGCGGATATAACCTGTTCGGCGAGGGCGAGGAACGCCGCGACTCGCTCCTCGGGATCGCCGACAAACTGGAATTCATTGCGCAATGCGTGCTCCATCACGGCGTGGAGAACGGTGCCGCGCAGTGCCGCATCGGCGTCGGGCGCACGTGGCCCGATCTGGCGTAGGCGAAGCACATGGCGGGCGTATATTGCGTAGGGGTCGCGGATCAGTGTCGAGATAGCCGTGACAAAGAGCTTGCGGGGCCGGGCCTCGATGGGCGGAGCAGGCGAGGGCCGTGGGGCCGGCAGGGCCGAAACCGGTTGGGCAAGGTGATGCGAAACCGCTTCAGCCATTTCGAGCAAATTGGCGCCGCGCTGGCGCATGGCTGCCAGGGCGTCCTGCCCCTCTGCGCCGAGGCCTGTCAGCAGGTTGGTGAGCCGGTTGAGCCAGCGGGAGGGCACCGTTTCGGCGTCGGTGCTTCGGGCGCTGCGGCTCAAGACCACTTCGGTGGCCCCCATCGCCTGCTGAAAATCATGCGCGGCCAGCCCCACACGGCGCTCGGGCAAGAGCATGCCCGCCTCGCGGCGCATGGCCCGGTTCATCCATGGATCCTGCGGCAGGCTGGCGGGCCACGTGCCCTCGTTCAAGCCGGCAAGTATCGCGCGATCGACAACCTTGGTCCGCGCCTCGATGGTGCCCCAGATCGAGACGAGCGGATGGGCGATCATGGCCTCGCGCACCTCCCCCTCGGCCAGGAAGCCGCGGATCAGGGCGGCATAGTCATGTGCGGCGAGATCACCGCCATCCGGCGCAACCTCCTGCAGCTCGGCCATTGCGGCGCGTGCCGCTTCTCCGGCATCCTTGAGCCAGAGCCCTCCGGCGCCGGGTTGCCCCGGCCCGGCGGCAAGCGCTTCGGCAAGGGAGAGATGGGCGGCAAGCCGCTCCTCCAGATCCGCCGTGCCGGGCGCGGCATGGGGCGAAAGGAGCAGGTCGGCCACCCAGCTCGCCCAGGCTTGGGCCTCTTCCTTGTTGTCGCCCATGTCGGCGACCCAGGCCACAAAGCTCGAAGGATCAAGCTGGGCGACGCTGTTCTTCCGCGCCCAGATCTCAAACCGTCCGCTGCACAACTGGTGAAGGCCGCGCGTGTCCGGGGAAGACGCCGTAAGGGGGTGCTTCAGCAGGGAAAGCGCCGGCGCCAGCGCCAGCGGTTTTCCGAAGAGCCCTGCGGTTTCGATGAGAAAGCGGCCAGGCGGGCTTTGATGCAACGGGAGGCCCGCGGAGTCGTCGGGCACTATGCCCCAGCGCCCCAGAGCCGCAGTGACCTGTCGTGCCAAGGTGCGATCCGGGGTCACAAGCGCGGCGGATTTGCCGCTTTCAACGGCCTCCCTCAGTGACAGCGCAATTGCACTGGCCTCGTGCCGGGGTGTGGGTGCTTCGATCAGTGTGAGCGAGTCGGTCGCGCTGGGCAATTCACCCTGCAAGGCCGGGCCATCGCGGCGCCATTGGTCGGTGACCGGGGCGGGGCGGAGTGCGAGTGACAGCAGGCGATTTCGCGCGGGCGATTTGCCGGGCAAGTCAGCCCATGGCCGTATGTCGGACGGCGCAAGCTGCAGCCCTTCGAGAAGTGCGGCGAAACGATACTGGGGGTGGTCCTCCTCGGGCGCGCGGGAGACGGCGGAGGCGGAGGTGATGAGCTGGTTCCAGACAAAATCCGGCATCTCCGCGTCAACGCCGGGAAGAACCACTGCACCCTGGGGAAGCGCGGCAACAGCCTCCATCAGCTTGCGGGTCGTGCCGCGCGAACCGGTTGAGCCCGCAACGATGATCGGGTCAGCCGATGGGGCCTGCTCCCACATGGCAAGCATCGATTCCAGGGCATCGCGGTTGCGCGCGGCCTGACCGCGAAAGCTGTTGCCCGGGGTGCCCGCCAGGATGGAGATCAGTTGCAGGCTGCGCGCCCAATGTGCCGAGTGCTCACCCACATCCAGCTGTGCCAGATCGCCTGGTTGCACCCCTTCGTCCTGCATCTCCTCCAGCAGCGCCGCGAGGCTGGTCGCGAGATCGAAGGCAGAGGCGCTTGGGGCGAGGTCTGGCTGAAGCGCGATCAGCCGGGCCACCGCTTGCCGAAGCTGCAACCGCATGCGCAGCGGAGACATGGCCGCGGAGAGGCCCGTGATGCGCGGATCGGAGGCAAGGTCTGTCACCAGCCGGACCTTCGGCATCAGCCGGGCGGGGCCTTCAGCGAACCGCTCCATAAGATGCCTGCGCATGCGGGTGGTGTTCACGTAGATCGTGGCCCGCGCCCATGCGTCCGGTGCCGCACCTTCAAGCCGGGATTCGAGGCCGCGCAGGAGAGCGGTGCCGAAATCTACCCCGATGGGCGTGGAGAACAGGCGCGGCTTGGGTGACGGGTCAAACATGGCCGGACTCTTCCAGCATCGCCTCTGCCTCGGCAATGCCGCCGGGATGGCCCACATCGCACCAGCCGCCTTGATGAACAACGCCAAAGAGCCGGCCCTCGGGTTGCATCGCGTTCCACAGAAGGTTGAGCGAGAAAGCCGCGTCGGGGACATCGGCCAGCCCCTCCGGTTTGATGATCTGCGCACCGGAATAGACATGGCCCGCGCCGCGGGTGAGGCGGCCTTCGGTATCAACCGCGAAATCGCCTTCGCCGGTGTAGCCACGTGCGGCTGGCACCGGCACCAGCAGCAGGAGGGCATCCATCCTCTCCGCGTCCCATGCCGCGCGGAGGGTGTCGAGCGGGTTTGGCCCGGTCCACACGGCATCGGAGTTCAGGGTGATGACAGGCCCGGGGCCGAGCAGGGGCAGCGCATTGCGGAGCCCGCCACCCGTGTCGAGAATCTCGGGTTCGTGCACCACATGAATGTCGCGGTCGGAAAGATGACGCGCGATCTGGTCGCCGAGGTAATGGGTGTTCACGACGATGGGTTCACTGCCCTGCGCGAGGTGAAGCGCATGGTCGATCAGCGGCCGTCCCGCAACTTCTATGAGCGGCTTGGGGTGGGTCTCCGTGAGCGGCCGCATTCGGGTGCCGAACCCGGCGGCGAAGATCATGGCGGCCCTGGGCGGTGTCATGCGGCGACCTTGCGAATGCGTGACAGCGCATCAGGCGTCGGCTCGGGGAGGGTATCAAGCACCGCCTCGCGCAGCGTGGTGAGAGCGGGGTGTGCGAGATCGGCCATTAGCAGCGTCCAGACGCGCGGCATCAGATCGAGGTAGGCTGGCTTGCCGAGGCGGGTGCAGAGCCGGGCGAAGATGCCGAGAATGCGGATGTTGCGCTGGGCGCCCTGCGCTGCCAGAGCCATGCGGAACGTACCCTCTTCCACGCCGGTTGCGTCGAGATAGTGGAGAACTGCGGCCTCTTTCACGGTCGGGGGCACATCGCGTCGGACATCGCCGAGCAGGGAGGCCAGATCGTAGGCGCGGTGGCCGAGGAGAGCATCCTGAAAATCGAGCAGGCCGATGCGCGCGGGTCCGGCCCGTTCTGGCAGCCAAAGCAGGTTTTCGGCGTGATAGTCCCGGTGCAGCATCACCTGTGGCTCCATGTCGGAGGCCAACAACGCCTCCTCGATTGTCGCCGTCAGCTGAAGCCATCCTTCATGGGTCACCGGTGCGCCCGCGGCAGGGGCGTAGAATTCGGCCGCCGGGCCTATTGCCAGCGCCATCTCCGCCGGGCCATAGCTGGAGAGGCCGGGTGGAACGGGCGCGCCGTGCAGGGCAACCAGCACATCGGTTGCCGCACGGTAGAGCGCCACCTCCTCCTCTGGATGGGCCACGGCGCGTTTTGCGATGAGCGCATTCCCGAGGTCTTCCATGAGGATGAGACCCGCCGCCGCGTCGTGGGCGAGGATACGCGGGGCGGAGAGGCCCTCGGCCACGAGATGCGCTGCGATGTCGAGGAAGGGGCGAATGTTGCCGTCGGGATCCTTCATCAGAACGGCGCGATCGGGCCCGAGCGCCAGCCTCTCATAGCTGCGGGATGAGGCATCCCCCGCAAGCGGGGCACGCTCGGCACCGCCCCAGCCCGCCTCGGAAAGAAAGCTGCCGATATCGCTCATGATGCCGCCTCAAGTACAGACGCCAGGCGTGTGGGCCATGTGCCCGGCGCGGTTATCGTCAGGCTTCTGGCGTCGGGGTCGTCTTCGGGGCAAAACTCCAGCAGCAGGGCGTCGGCGGGCGGCTCGGGCAGGCGATCAGGCCACTCCACGAGGCAAATGGACTCGTCGAAAGCCGAGGCAAGTCCAAGCTCTTCCACCTCGTCAGGGTCAGACAGGCGGTAGAGATCCGCATGCCAGATTTCTCCATCCGGGAGGGGATAGCTCTGGATGAGGGTGAAGGTTGGCGAGGGCACGTCTTCGAGCGCATCGGCGCGGCGCATGCGCCAGCGGATGAGCGCGCGGGCAAAATGGCTCTTGCCTGCGCCGACCGGCCCGGACAGCAGCAGCACGTCTCCGGGCGCGAGCAGGGGCGCAATGGCCTCGGCGAGGCGGCTCGTTTCCTCGGGGCTGCCGAGACGGAGCGGGCGGGAGAACGAAGCAGTACGGGTCATCGCCGCCAGACTATCTTCCGCGCGGCGCAGGGCAAGGTGTGATGACGTCAGGCCGAGACGGTTTGCGCGGCTCCCGGCGAGGCGCCTTCCACAACAGCCTTGCTTGTCTTGAAGCCCGCCAGCGTTGCACCTCCGGCGACCGGGGCGAAACGACAGCTGACCTGACCATGTGCAGGACTCTGGATCTCGATGCTCCAAGGCCGACGGTCTTCCTGACCGGACAGAAAGCGGGTAGCGCGGTTCCAGAGCGCATCGTCAGCACAGAGAGCCGACCAGTCGCGCACGGCATCCTGCACCGTCACATCCGAGAGCGAAGTTGTCAGATCACAGCCCCAGAGATCCTGGTAAGCCCGGTTGCACAGCACCATCGAGCCGGTATGCGCAAAGACGGCAATGGCCTCGTCAAGGCTGTCCACCACCGCCTGCCCCATCTCGAGCTCGGAGCGAAACCGGCGGGTCAGCGACATTTCGGCGGAAATATCCTCGAAGAGGAAGGCGATTGCCCCGTCTGGATGCGGTTGGCCGGTGATCCTGTAGGTCTGTCCGGTGGGCAAAGACCAGATTTCCTGGTGCATCCCCTCCGAGGCCGCGGATTCGAGTTGGGCGATGCTCTTTCGCCAGCTCTTGTAATCCTTCGGCTCGGGCATCCTCTGGGCCTCGCGAAGGTGGTCCAGAAAGGCGACCAGTGTTGGCCGCGAGGAGAGGAACTGGGGTTCGAGTGCCGAGAGGTCGGTAAGCGCGGGGTTGAACAGCGCCAGTTGCCTGTTCCGGTCGAAGACGGCGAGCCCGGTGGGCAAGTCGGCAAAGGTTTTGGTCAGCGTCTGGAGAAACTCGATGCGTGACCGCTCGGCCTGCACCAGACGGTCGGCGGGCGTCGCGAAGACCAATGCCTCACTCCCCGCCGGACGGGTCATGCAATCATACCAGATCACCTGTTCGATGTAGGGAACCGTGACGGACACGCGATGCACAATGTCGGCCTCGCAATCGAAAAAGGTGTGCGCAAAGGCGCGTGGCAGTGGCCAGGTCAGTGTCGTCCGGTCTGGGTGCATGCGGTAGAGCAGGTCGATGTAGGCACCATTGGCCCATGTCACCTGCCCGTCCTCGTCCTCACGCCACGCCAGCACCGGGGCATCATCGACAACCGCGCGCAGCACTTCCAGCTCTTCGGCCATCGCGACGACGGAAAAGTTGTCATACTCTGCGGGCTCCGCGTCTTCACCCTCGTGCAGAGAGAAGCGCGCCAACCCGGCCTTCCACTCTGCTTCCAGTCGCGACGTTCCGTCCCGCGCGCGCATCTCCAGAACGCCAACCTCCGCCAGTCGGGAGACCCGGGCGCCAATGTCGGGGAAGCTGCTTGCGAGAAGGGAGAGAAAGCGCGGCCAGGCGGGCAGGGTCTCGGGCCCCTTGGCCAGGAAGTTTCGCGCCTCATCGGTTGCGTCCACGAGGTCTTCATCTTCGAAGAGGAAGGTGATCTCGCCCGCGTCACGTTTCAACCTGTCCCAGGTGATCCGCCGCTTTGGCTGCAGGTAGCCCACGGCCATGAGGGCGACGAGTGCGGTCCCGAAAGATGTGATCACCAATACAAGTGCGAACGTCCACGACAAATCGCTCAGCAAGGCTTGTTCTCCAGATAGGGTATTTGCCTTCGATCAGACCGATCAAAGGGCAATCTGGTTAACCGTCCGTTAATTTGGCGCACCCCCGCAGGCAAACCCCACGTCAGGCGGAGGCTTCAGGCCTGCATTGGCCGGTTGAGGCCAAGCGCGGCGCGGGCGTCTTCCTCTTCGGTGACGAGAAGCGCCCGCGGCCATGTGACCTCGACGATCGCGCCGCCCCGGTCAGGGCGCTCTTCGGGGGCGAGAAAGGGGTCTGACCCGTTGGCGAAGGTCAGCTCGGCGCCGATACGTTCGAGCAGGGTCTTGGCAATGAAGAGCCCAAGCCCCATGCCCTCGTACTCCGGCCGCTTGCGCCTGTCTTCCGGGCTGCGCCGCCGCCGCATGAAGGGGTCGCCAATACGGCCGATCAGATGGGGCGGATAGCCCTCGCCGTCGTCGATCACGCGCACGGTGATACGGCGGGCTGTCCACCGCGCTTCGACCCAGACATGGCCTTCCGAGAAGTCCACGGCGTTCTGGATCAGGTTGCGCAGGCCATGGATGAGCTCGGAGCTGCGCCGCACCTGTGGTTGCCGGTCTTCGGCCTCGTTGCCGGGGCCGGGCTGCATGTCGAAGTGCAAGGCTTTGCCTCGCTCCATATGCGGCTCCGCAGCCTCTTCCAGAACCGCGCCGAGCGGGGCCGTCCGCATGTGCAGATCGTCCTTGCCGGCCCGGCCCATCGAGCGCAGTATCTCGCGGCAGCGATCGGCCTGTTCGGCGATCAGCTGGGAGTCTTCCAGCAGGCTTTCCCTGTCGCCATCCCCCCGGAGTTCATCTGCCATCTCGGAGCTGACAAGCTTGATCGTGGCCAGTGGCGTGCCCAGCTCATGCGCGGCGGCGGCAACCACGCCGCCGAGGTCGGTCAGCTTCTGCTCGCGGGCAAGGGCAAGCTGTGTGGCCAGCAAGGCATCGCCCATGGTTGCGATCTCGGTGGTGACGCGGCGGGCATAGAGCGCAAGGAACGATACCCCGATGACAATGGCCGTCCATGACCCGAAGAGGAAGATCGAGGGCACGCGCAGCACGAAGCCCTGAACTGTGCGCAGGGGCAGGTAGGCGAAGGCGACGAGGGTGACAAGGCCGATGGCGGCGGTTCCGACGATCAGAACCGCGTTCAGCCCCAACGCGGTTGCCGCGATGGTCACAGGTGTCAGCAGCAACAGCGCGAAAGGATTGTGGAGGCCGCCCGTGAGGTAGATCAGGAAGGCCAGCTGCGCGAGATCGAAGATCAGCATCAGCATGGTTTCGGTCTCGTTCAGCCGTTTGTTCGCCGGGTAGATGAACATGGCCACGAGGTTGGCGATGACCGACATTCCGATGGCCAGAACGCACAACCCGATCTCGAGCTGAAGGCCATACCAGAAATGCGCTATGGCGATGGCGACGCTTTGCCCTGCCACGGCCACCCAGCGCAAAACGATCAGCGTGCGCAGCCGGATCCAGTTGGCCCGATGCGGGTGCTCGAAGAGCGTTTGAGGAGGGCCGGTCTCGGGCATTTGACTTGCGGCTGGAGCCTTTGGTGTGACAGTCGGACCCATTGATAGCCCGGCCCAGCGCCGTCAGCAAAGGGCAAGACGGCGAAGGAGTGCATCAGATGCGGACAGCGATATGGGCGGGAGTGGCGGCAGCGGCGATCTGCGGCGTTATCGGTGTGACGATCTGGCAGGTTTATCCCGGTGCGCCGGATGATCCCTTTGCCGACTGCGCCGGTGGGGCGAGTGCGGCCAGCATCGGCGGGCCGTTCGAGCTGGTGAATGCCGAGGGCAAGACGGTCACCGACAAGGACGTCATCACCGAGCCCGCGCTGATCTATTTTGGCTACACGTTTTGCCCCGATGTCTGCCCGCTTGATACGGTGCGCAACGCCGAGGCCGTGGATATCCTTGCGGAGCGCGGCTACGCGGTGACGCCGGTGTTCATCAGCATCGACCCGGCTCGCGACACGCCAGAGGCGGTGGGGGATTTTGCCGCTAATATCAGTGAGAAGATGGTGGGCCTGACGGGTAGCGCGGAGCAGGTGGATGCCGCCTCAAAGGCCTATCGCACCTACTACAACGCCCACACCGACGATGACCCCGACTACTACCTGGTGGACCATTCCACCTTCACCTATCTCACCCTGCCCGACACCGGTTTTGCCGGGTTCTTCAAGCGGGAGTTGACGGGGGAGCAGTTGGCGGATCGGGTGCAGTGCTTTCTCGACGCGGGATAACCCGTTGCGCGGAAAGGCTTGTAGCGGATTCCCCGCCCGTATAGCGTGGCGGAACCAAGGGACGACCAGCGGAGGGGAGCGCGTGGCCGAACGTGATCTCAAGGAGATTGGCGAGGATAAATCCCTCCTCATCGTGGATGATGACGAGCCGTTTCTGCGTCGCCTGTCCCGTGCCATGGAGAAACGCGGCTTCGAACCCGAGATGGCCGGCTCGGTCGCCGCGGGCAAGGCGATTGCCACCGCCCGCCCCCCGGCCTATGCCGTGATCGACCTGCGGCTGGAAGATGGCAATGGCCTCGATGTGGTTGAAACCATTCGAGAAAAACGGCCAGATGCCAAGGTTGTGGTGCTCACCGGCTACGGCGCTATCGCCACCGCCGTGGCGGCAGTGAAGATCGGGGCGACGGACTACCTGAGCAAGCCCGCCGATGCCAACGAAGTCACCGCCGCGCTGCTGGCGACGGGAGACGAGTTGCCGCCGCCGCCGGAAAACCCGATGAGCGCCGACCGGGTGCGCTGGGAGCATATCCAGCGGGTCTACGAGCTGTGTGACCGCAACGTGAGCGAGACCGCGCGCAGGCTTAACATGCACCGCCGCACGCTCCAGCGGATCCTCGCCAAACGCTCCCCGAAGTGAAAAATCGCATGGGCAACAACCCATGCACATCCCATGCACAACCTATGCATACGCGAATTTCGATTTTAGTGATTCTCCTCGCGGGCTGCACCACATCTGGTGAGGCCCCGCGCCCGATGGGCAAACCTCTTGGTTACGAATTGCGCCCGACCGGCGTGGGCGTTCCGGGCTCGCCGCAGGAGGTCAGCTTCGACCGGGTGCTGCCGGGGGCGGAAATCTCGCTCGCCAAGCTGGCCGGGCCGGTGACGGCGCGGGAGAGCTGCGGGCCGGGGATGACGCGGATCACCTTCCGCGAGGGGCTGGTGGCCACCTTCCGGGGCCGCGAGTTCGTGGGCTGGCAGGCCGAGGGGCGGAGCGCAGGCGCGACGTGCTGACGGGGCGGTGGGCAGATTGCCCACCCTACAGATCGTACCGTTTGAGTACCTTGTCGACCACGGTGCCATCGGCCATGCGGTAGCCTTCGATCCGGCCGTAGTCCTCGAAGCCGCGCGACTGGTAATAGGCCAGGCCGCCCGCGTTGTCGGCGCGGATGTTGGCCCTGATCCATGTGTAGCCGAGGCGTTTGGCGGCCTCGCGGGTGGCCTCGAACAGGCGGGAGCCGATGCCGAGGCCGGTGCGCCCGACGCGGGCGAAGGTCGCGATTTCGGCGCAGGTTTCGGGCTCGTCCACCATTGGGTCGATCCACTGGAACCCGAGCAGCGCGCCGCCCTCGTCTTCGGCTATGTGCCATGCGGCGCGGGGGCTGGCCTGCATCCAGTCGAGAATGTCGTTGCGGCTCACCTGTCCGGTGAGGGCGGTGGTGCCACCGGCATCGACGACCTCTTGCAGCAATTCGGCAATGGCGCGGGCATCGGCCCGGGCGGCGGGGCGGACGTGGATCATGGGCGGGCCTCGGCACGGTTGGCGATGACATGGAGCACAGCGCGGTGCATGTCGTTCAAGAAGAGCCTGCCCCAGGGCTTGAGGTAGGCGTTGATCGGGGTGTTGAGCTGATAGGTCGTGGTCAGCGTGACGCGGGTGCGCGCAGATCCGAGTGGCTCGAAGGCATAGCGCCCTTCCAGCATCACCACCTCGGGGCCGGTGGGAGAGATGCGCGGATCGATAGCGCGCAGCAGCTCCGGCTCCGGGAAGGCGAAGCGCCACGCGAAGTCTGGCCCCGGCAGAAGGTGCTCTTCAAAGCGCACCCCCTTTGTCCAGCGGGCGTGGCGGATGCCGCCGGATGTGTGGGCCGACACCGGGCGCGGCGCGCGCAAGATGCTGTGGGTGAAGGTCCATATGTGCTCATTTTCGGCAATGTCAGAGACGTTCTCGGCTTCTGCGCGGATCACTGCGGCGGGGGCCTCGATCGTGATGGAGGTGGAGATGGCCACGCGCTCTGACATCTCGGGCAGCGGCAGATGGAGGAAGGGTGCGGCGAAGGGCAGGGCGAAGAGCGCCACGCAGAGCTGCGTCCGCGCCTCGAACCGCGCCAGCAGCAGCCGGGTGAGCCAGATGCCCAGCGCCGCCTCGGCCACGGCGACAGGCAGGATGATGGCCACGCAGATCACCGTCTCGATCCACAGAAGGGCAAGAAGCACGGCGACAGACAAGAGGGCGACAGAGGTGCGGAGAAGAACGGTGCTGTAACGGTGCCGACGGTGCCAATCGAACACCAGCTGCCCGGCGAGGCCCAGCCCCAGGCCGAGCCAAAGCACGATGAGCAGCGCAGAGACCGGGGACAGCCCTGCATTGGGCAGCAGCCTGTCAAGCCGCTCTGGCAGCTCGAACATGACGCCATAGGCCACGAGTGCGTAGAGCACGAAGAGCAGGCCGCGCAGCGCCAGCGGCTGCATCAGAGCGCCTCCAGCAGCGCGGCGTGGCGGGCGGTGAACTCGGCGCGCACCTCCACCGGCGGGCGCAGGGTGATTTCCATGCCCTCGATCAGCTCGGGCGCGGGCACCCCGAAGAACTTGTTGGCCTCGGCCACGGTGAAGCCCGCGATGCGTGTGGCCTCGAGCCAGGCCGAGACCTTGTCAGCCTTCTTGATCTGCTTCTTGACTGTCGCGGGGATGGCGGCGGGCAGGCCGAAGCGGATGTGGATGGCGGCAGAGAGCCGATCATCCAGCGCGCCGTAGCCGGGGCCGACGGCGGCTTTCACCGGCGAGATCATGTCGCCAATCACGTATTCGGGCGCGTCATGCAGCAGGGCGGCGAGTTGCCATTTGACCGGGGCGGCGGGGTTCATGCGGCGATAGAGCGCCTCCACCAGCAGCGAGTGCTCGGCCACGGAATAAGCATAGTCGCCATGGGTTTGCCCGTTCCACCGGGCGACGAAGGCGAGCCCGTGGGCGATGTCTTCGATCTCGATATCGACCGGCGTGGGATCCAGCAGATCGAGCCTTCGGCCCGAAAGCATGCGTTGCCACGCGCGGGGCGGTGCCTTGGCCATGAACGTCTCCCTCTCGTGGGATTTGGGTAGCGCGATCACGCCGAGGTGTAAACGCGACCTGGAACCGGCGACACCCCGGGCCTGTTATGCTCCTGACAATACGAGAATTTCGACAACCGGCATCGTGCCCAAGGGATAGGACCATGAAAACCGCCATTGCAACCGCCACGCTTCTGATCGCCGCAGCCCCGTTGGCCGCGCAGTCATCGGACGGACCATGCGGGAAGCGGGAGTTCTTTGTCGACCAGTTGGTGGAGACCTACGAAGAGCAGCCCGTGGCCGGAGGCCTCCAAAGCGAAGATTCGCTGGTGGAGATCTGGGCGTCCCAGGAGACCGGCAGCTTCACCATTCTCGTCACCGACGCGGGCGGACGCACCTGCGTGGCCTTCACGGGCGAAGATTTCCATGAAGCCTCGGGCTTCGTGGGCGTCCGCGGCGAGGCCTCCTGAACGGACAACCTCAGATTGGGCGGGTTTGGTTGCCGCCTTCCGGGCCGGGTGCTATGTGCCGCTGCAAGCGAAACATGCAGTAGGAGCGCCCGATGGCCGCCGATTACATTGTTAAAGATATTTCTCTTGCCGGGTTCGGGCGCAAGGAGCTGGACATTGCCGAAACCGAGATGCCCGGGCTCATGTCTTGCCGCACAGAGTTTGGTGAGAGCAAGCCGCTGAAAGGCGCCCGCATCGTTGGCTCCCTGCACATGACGATCCAGACGGCGGTGCTGATCGAAACGCTGGTGGCGCTGGGCGCCGATGTGCGCTGGGCCTCGTGCAACATCTTTTCCACACAAGACCACGCGGCGGCGGCGATTGCCGAGGCCGGTGTGCCGGTGTTTGCGGTGAAGGGCCAGAGCCTGGAAGAGCACTGGGACTACCTCGACAAGTCCTTCCTGTTCGAGGACGGACCCAACATGATCCTGGACGATGGCGGCGATGCGACGCTTTATGTGCTGCTCGGCGCGCGGGCCGAGGCCGGGGAAGACATCATCCCCGTCCCGCAGTCGGAAGAAGAAGAAGTCATCAAGAAGCAGATCGCCAAGCGGATGGCAGCCTCCCCCGGCTGGTTCACCAAGGTGCGCGACCAGATCAAGGGCGTAAGCGAAGAGACGACCACCGGCGTTCACCGGCTCTACGACCTGCACAAGAAGGGCCAGCTGCCCTTCCCGGCGATCAACGTGAACGACTCGGTCACCAAGTCGAAGTTCGACAACAAGTATGGCTGCAAGGAATCGCTCGTCGACGGCATCCGCCGCGCGACCGATACGATGATGGCTGGCAAGGTGGCCGTGGTCTGCGGCTATGGTGACGTGGGCAAGGGCTCTGCCGCCTCGCTGCGCGGCGCCGGTGCGCGGGTGAAGGTGACGGAAGTCGACCCGATCTGCGCGCTTCAGGCCGCGATGGACGGGTTTGAGGTGGTGACGCTGGAAGACGAGGCCAGCAAGGCCGACATCTTCATCACCACCACCGGCAACAAGGACGTGATCCGCATCGAGCACATGCGCGAGATGAAGGACATGGCCATCGTCGGCAACATCGGCCACTTCGACAACGAGATCCAGGTTGCCAACCTGAAGAACCACAAGTGGACCAACATCAAGGACCAGGTGGACATGATCGAGATGCCGGGCGGCAACCGGATCATCCTGCTGTCGGAAGGCCGCCTGCTGAACCTCGGCAACGCCACCGGCCACCCGAGCTTCGTGATGTCGGCCAGTTTCACCAACCAGGTGCTGGCGCAGATCGAGCTTTGGACCAAGGGCGAGGAGTATCAGCCGGGCGTCTACATTCTGCCCAAGCACCTCGACGAGAAGGTGGCGATGCTGCACCTTGAGCGGATCGGGGTGAAGCTGTCGAAGCTCTCGAAGGATCAGGCGGCCTACATTGGCGTGACGCCGGAAGGGCCGTTCAAGCCCGAGCATTATCGCTATTGATATGCGTTTATTGGCGAAAGCTCACGGCCCTGGAGGAGACTCCGGGGCCGTTTCTCTTGCGGGGTTCGGCGGAAACTTCCAAGCCAGAAGCACCCCTGCGGCAAGTATAAAGAGATGAGGTAACATTACATTTGCAAGGAGGAAGCTAGGCAGGTTGGTGTCGCCATTGGTGAACTGCCAGGAGCCGATGATGCCCAGACCTTCGGCACAGTCGAACTTCTTCGACAGCTCTTCCAACTCCTTGAGGCGTGGGAGATAGCCGCGTTGGAAGCTCTTCCACAGGGCGTCGATCCAGTAGAATGGCAAGGTTGAGCAGGCGGCCAGTAAAAGCGCTATCCGTCCGTTATGGCGGATTGGCTGGCTATAGGCTGAGAGCATGGCAGCGAGCGCAACCGTGACCGACCAGCTCTTGAGGGTGAGCGCGTGGCTGTTGAACGCCTCGTAGGCATTGAAGGCCAATGCGTACTCGTTCCAGATCAGATCACAGTTCATTTTGCCCTCACTGCTGCGATCATGGCGTGCCCTCCGTGATCCGCGCAAGAGGATTGGCGCGTTTTCGGTTTGCCACTGGCGGCAAAGGCTGAGACTTCTTGGGCGGACAAATGGGAGACGGCAATGCGGTTCATCGTGCATGGGGTGGGTGCAATCGGCGGCGTGGTGGCGGCGGCGCTGGCGCTTTCGGGGCAGGAGGTGATCGGCATTGCGCGCGGGCGCATGCTGCAGGCAATCCGGGAGAAGGGGCTGCTGCTCGACAGTGAGCGCGGGCGCGAGGTGGCCCGGTTCGACTGTGTTGGCCATCCGAGCGAAATCACATTCAGGCCCGATGACGCGGTGCTGCTCTGCGTGAAGGGGCAGGACACCGCCGCCGCGCTGGCCGATCTTCGGGCTGCCGGGCTAACCGATCAGCCGGTGTTCTGCTGCCAGAATGGCGTGGCCAATGAGCCGCTGGCGATGCGGTTCTTCCCCAATGTTCACGCGGTCACGGTGATGATGCCTGCCAGTTACCTGAAGCCGGGCGAGGTGCAGATCCACTGTCAGCCCAAATTCGGTGTATTTGACATTGGCCGCTATCCCGGCGGGCATGACGAGGCGGACGATGCGATGGCGGAGGCCTTGAACCACGCCAATATCGCGGCCGAAGTGCGCGATGATGCGATGGCGCCAAAATATGGCAAGCTGATCCTCAACCTCGGCAACATCACGGGTGCCCTGCTGCCGCCGGGCGCGGACTGTGCCGAGTTTGACGGGCCTTTGCGCGAGGAGGGCAAGGCGGTGTTGAAGGCGGCGGGGATTGCCTGGGAAGACGTCAGTAAGACCGAGCGGCGCGCAAAATTCATGCAAAAGCGGGGCGACAACGTACAGGGCCGCGCAGGTAACTCCACCACCCAAAGTCTGGCAAGGGCGACGGGCAGCGTGGAGACGGATTGGCTGAATGGTGAGATCGTGCAGCTTGCGCGGCTGCACGGGGTGGCGGCACCGCTGAATGCGCGGGTGCAGGCGCTTTCGGTGGCGATGATGGCGGAGGGTGGAAAGCCCGGGAGCCTGAGCGTGGCGGAGTTGCGCGAGAGGCTTTTCAGCGCGTAGGGGCGGTGGGCAGATTGCCCACCCCACGGAAGGGCGCCCCGCGACGGATCGCGGAGCGCCGGAGTTTTAGTGCTTGAACCGCTTGATCTCGCCGGACTTGAGCCGGGAGATGTAGCTGTTCACCTCACGCTTCACGATCGGCATCAGCAGATAGAGCGCGATGATGTTCACGATCGCCATAGAGAAGAGCATGGCATCGGAGAAGTCGATCACCGGGCCGAGGTTGGCCGCCGAGCCGATGATGATGAAGAGGCAGAAGATGACCTTGAAGATCACTTCCGTCCCGCTTCCTTCGCCGAAGAGATAGGTCCAGGCTTTCAGGCCGTAGTAGCTCCACGAGATCATGGTGGAGAAGGCGAAGAGTACCACCGCCACGGCCAAAAGGACCGGGAACCACGAGAAGGCCTTGGCATAGGCCGCTGAGGTGAGCGCCACACCTGAAACCTCGCCTTCGGTCGCGATCCGGCCCGCCTCGGCGTTCCAGATGTAGAGCCCGGTTTCGGGATCGACGTTGAGCACCCCGGTGATGACGATGACCAGCGCGGTCATGGTGCAGATCACCACGGTGTCGATGAAGGGCTCCAGCAGGGCGACGTAGCCCTCCGTCACCGGCTCCTTGGTGCGCACCGCCGAGTGGGCGATGGCGGCAGAGCCAATGCCCGCCTCGTTGGAGAATGCGGCGCGGCGGAAACCCTGGATCAGGGCGCCGGTGAAGCCGCCGACCACGCCGAGGCCGGTGAAGGCGCCCATGAAGATCTGGCCGAAGGCCCATGTGATCATGTCGTAGTTCATGATCAGGATGATGAGCGACACGCCGACATAGAAGATGCCCATGAATGGCACGACCTTTTCGGTCACGCGGGCGATGGATTTGATGCCCCCCACGATCACTGCGAAGGTCACGGCGGCGAGGATGATCCCGGTGATCCAGCCGGGATAATCCCCGATCACGCCCGAAAGCTGCGCGTGGGCCTGGTTGGCCTGGAACATGTTGCCACCGCCCAGTGCACCGAGGATGGTGAAGATGCAGAACAGCACGGCGAGGATTTTGCCGCCGGGCAGGCCGCGCTCTTTGAATCCCTTTGTGATGTAATACATCGGGCCACCCGAAACGCGCCCGTCGGGGTATTCGTTGCGATACTTCACGCCGAGGGTGCATTCGGTGAACTTGGTCGCCATGCCGAAGAGGCCCGCAACGATCATCCAGAAGGTCGCGCCCGGCCCACCGATACCCACGGCCACCGCCACACCGGCGATGTTGCCGAGGCCCACGGTGCCCGAAAGCGCGGTGGCAAGTGCCTGGAAGTGGCTGACCTCACCGGCATCGTTGGGGTCGGAGTAATCGCCCTTCACCAGCTGGATCGAATGGACGAAGCCCTTGAGCTGGATGAAGCCGAAATAGACCGTGAACACGAGCGCACCGACGACGAGCCAAAGCGCGATCCACGAGAAGGTGGTGCCCGGAAGGGGCGCGAAGATGAAGGACACGTACCAGCCGGTATAGTCCGCGAAGATGGTGTTGATGGTTTCGTCGATGCCCTGTGCCAGCGCCGGGAAGGGCGCGAAGAGCGTGGCAAGGAGGGCGGCGAAGGCTGTTTTGAAGTTCATGTCTCTTTCTCCGGCGCTCAGGGCACGATCACGGTGGGGACGGGGGCAACCTGGGCCAGCCCGATCGGCACCGAGCCGAAGACCCGCGCGGCCATGGATTGCGACCCGGCGCGCCCGACGAAGATCATCGAGGCATTGGTTTCGGAGGCGATCTCGACGATCTTGTCGACGACATTGCCGTAGCGCAGCTCGGCGCTGCCTACGAGGCCGGCGGCTTTCACCTTGGCCACGGCCGGGTCGAGGACGATTTCCCTGGCCCGGGTCATCTCCTGCTTGCGACGGCCGTGGCGCTCTTCAATCTCGTCGGGGGTGAGAAAGCTGTAGGGGGACCACTCCAGAATATGGACGACGAGCAATCCGGCCCCGTCTTTCCTGGCCCGTTCGATCGCGTAATCGAGCGTGGGCGTATCGCCCTCCTCGCCCTCATATGCGACAATGAATGTCTCTGAGCTCATGTTTAGTCCCCCGTGTCTTTTCCTGCTTTGAATCCCACCGGAAATTCGCGGAAACGAAATGCAGCCGGTGGGGCGCCCCTTGAGCCTGTGCGATATGTCACAGTCCTGTCACGGAAATTTTGACGCTGGATGCAGGGTTTCGGCAGGCACCCGCCGGAATGAGGGCGAAATTGCCGCTTCGCGCAATATGTCGCCCGACATCTGCTTGACCCTGCGTTCAGGGCATTTTTTCTTTGCCCACATGGGGCCGTTGCGTATGGTCCCTGCCAACGGCGGGAGAATTCGCCGGAACGCCACCATGCGAGGGAGTGAAGCATCATGGGCAAAAGAGATGAGTTGATCGAGAAATATGCCGACGATCTGAAGAACAAGTGCGGGATGACGCCCGACATGGACCTGCTGACGAAAGTGACCATCGGCTGCGGCCCCTCGATCTACAACGACGATGCCTCCACTGTCGCGGCGAGCCAGAAGAGCGAGCTGGAAACGATCGAGCAGAACTTTCTGATCAAGAAACTCGGCCTGTCCGCCGGCCCCGACCTAATGGCGGGAATCGAGAAGGCGATCGAGACCTATGGCAAATCGGAGCGCAACAAATATCGCGCGGTCTTCTATTACCTGCTCGTGAAGCACTTCAAGAAAGACTCCGTTTACAAGTAAGGCAGCCGATTGCCGCCGAAACTGTAACCTCTCCGAGAGGAAAGTGGCGTCGGCGCCCCGGTTATGCGATCAACACGGGGAACCGCGCTTCAGCGGTTCCCCCTTTTGTTTCGGGCGCTTGGCAGGTTTGGCGCCGAGCCGGATGACGGCGGATGTGGCGGCTTTGAGGCGACCCTCATGGTTAACGTGCCTTATATCCTAACCCACTGTAAAACAGACACTTTTCTGCATGGCGGGATTGCATTTGTGGTGCGGATGGCGTAGGGTCCTTCACAAGCGAAGGGTCAGGATGACCCGGGACATACCAGATACGAGCGGTGCGATTGGGAGCTCGTGGGAAGATGGAGGGTCTCGGGGGGTCGAGGCCCTCCATTTATTTCGGGGTTCGGGTGGACGCGGCCTGGGTATTTGAAGACGGCGAAACGGGCGGGGCCGGTGACCTGGGCGCGCTGTGGCCATGGTGGAGCTTTTCAAAGACGATCATCGCCGGATGCGCGCTGCGCCTCGCGCGCGGAGGCCGGTTGGACTTGGACGCAGAGGCGGGAGGGCCGTGGAGCCTGCGGCAGTTGCTTCAGCACCGTGCGGGTGTGCCCTGCTATGGCCGGTTGCCGCAGTATCACGCGGCGGTGGCGCGGGGCGAGGTGCCGTGGAGCCGGGCGCGGCTGATGGCCGAGGTCTCTGACACAGCGGATTTCTCTCCCGGCACGGGCTGGGCCTATTCCAACGTCGGATACATGCTGGCGCGGGAACGGGTGGAGGCGGCAGCGGGCTGCGGGATCGGCACCCTTGCAGCGCGCTGTTTCGGCGAGCCGCTGGGGCTAGAGACGATGCGCCTTGCTACGGAGCCGGAGGATTTTGCCGATGTGCCGGGCGCCGAGGGCTATCACCCCGGATGGGTCTATCACGGCTGCTTCATGGGTGCGCCAGCAGAAGCGGCGCGCCTCGTGGCGGTTCTGGTGCCCGAATTGATTGGCGAAGGGGTGCACCCGCTCGGCGGCGGCATCGAAGGGCGGCCATGGACCGAAACGGGCTATGGGCTGGGCCTGATGGCGGGGCGCGCAGGCGCGCTGGGACGGGCGACAGGGCACGCGGGCGTCGGCCCGTTCAGCTGCTGTACGGTTACCCGCTTTCCCGATGCGCCGCGCCCGGTGAGCGTGGCCGTCTTTGCGGCGGGCTCGGACGAGGCGGTGCCGGAGTGGGAGGCGGTGCGGATCGCTCAGAACAGCCCGAGCACCAGCCCAATCACGGTGGGGCCGAGCACGGAATAAGCGCCGTCGAGCAGCGTAAGAGCGGGCTTGCGCCGGCCGTAGGCGTAGTTCATCGCCACCCAGGGCGTGATCATGAAGAGGCCGATGCCGAGGCCCACCATGGCCGACTTGCCCGCCCCCTCGATGCCCGCCATGGCGAGGATGTGACGCATCATCCCGGCAACAAGTAGCATGGCTATGCCGGAAATGATGAATGGAAGAGGCGAGAAGCCGCCCTCGGGTTGGCCGCTATCATCACAGGGAATCTCCGCCGCAGCGAGCCAGGGCCTGGAGAGCGTCATGTACCACGCGGCGCCTACGGCAAAGCCTGCCAGCGCGGCGACGAGAACTGCGATGAGGCCCATATCACTCCCTCCGTTTTCAGGGAGTATGCGGCATATCAACCTTTATGGGAATAGCCGCCGAGCGTGCAGATATGCGTCCATTCAGCCTCTGTCACGGGCTGCACTGAGAGGCGCGTGTTGTTGACGAGCACCATGTCCTTCAGCGCGGGCTCGTCCTTGCACATCGCCAGCGTCACCGGATTGGGCATGGGGCCGACGGTCTTGATATCCACGCACTCCCAGCGCTCGTCATCGGTGGTGCTGTCAGGGTGGATCTCGGCGCAGACCTCGACCACGCCGACGATCTCCTTGTCTTTCTGGGAGTGGTAGAAGAAGCCGAGGTCTCCCAGCTTCATCTGGCGCATCATGTTGCGGGCCTGGTAGTTGCGCACGCCGTCCCATTCCTCGCCCGCGTCGCCCTTGGCAACCTGGTCATCCCAGCTCCAGGTGGAGGGTTCGGATTTGAAGAGCCAGTAGGCCATGGGTTTATTCCTTCCTGAGCGGACGAGAGAGCAGCACGGCCATCGCCTCTGGCGCGGAAAGCGTGCCTGACGTGAGCGCCGCCACAACCTCGGTGATCGGCATTTCAAGCTTGTAGCGCTTGGCGAGCCGCAGCGTGGCCTCGGCGGTGGCGATGCCCTCGGTGGTGACACCCGGCGGCGGCAGCTCACCCCGGCCCAGCGCGAAGCCATGGCGGAAGTTGCGGCTCTTGTCGGAAGTGCAGGTGAGGGCGAGATCGCCAAAGCCGGAGAGGCCTGCCAGCGTTTCGCGTTTGCCGCCGAGCGCCGCGGCGAGGCGGGCCATTTCGGCGTAGCCGCGTGTCATCAGGGCGGCGCGGGCCGACTCGCCGAAGCCCGCGCCGATGCAGGCCCCGCAGGCGATGGCGATGACGTTTTTGAGCGCGCCGCCTAGCTCGGCCCCGATCGGATCGGTCGAGAGATAGAGCCGCAGGGTGGTGGTGGAGAGGGCCGATTGCAGCATTTCGCCGGTGCGCTTGTCGGCACAGGCGAGGGTGAGGGCGGTGGGCAGGCCCTGGGCGATGTCGACGGCAAAGGAGGGGCCGGTGAGGATGGCGGGTATGGCCTTTTTCGCGGCGGCTTCGATGATGCCGGTCGGCCCCTTGCCGCGCTCCAGATCGACGCCCTTGCAGGCGGCGACAACGCAGGCCTCGCCGATGTGCTCGCGGTGCTCGACCAGAAGGCTGCCCAGGGTTTGCATCGGGGTGGCCATGATGAGGATCGGCGCGGCGAAGGCGCCGTTGTCGTTGACCACGGCCAGCTCGGTGGGCAGGGAGACTCCGGGCAGGTGCCGGGCATTCTCCCGCGCTTCACTGATCTGCGCGGCGTGCTCGGGGTCACGCGCCCAGAGGGTGACGGTGGGGCCATCCGTGCCCGCAAGCTGGCTTGCAAGCGCGGTTCCGAAGGCGCCTGCCCCGATGATGGAAATATCGCTCATGCCTTTGCGCCTTTCTTGCCGGAGCCGAGCATTGGCGTGGCCGCGCTGTCAAGCGGCCAGCGCGGGCGGGCTGCCAGGGTGAGATCATCCGCCGGGTGGTCCGCGCGCAGCCGCTCGATACCGGCCCAGGCGATCATGGCCGCGTTGTCGGTGCACAGCGCGAGCGGCGGCCCGGTGAAGCTCACCCCGGCGCGCTCGGCCTCGGCGGCGAGCGCGGCGCGCAGCTGGGCATTTGCGGCGACGCCCCCGGCGACGGCGAGCGCCGGGGCGGCGGGCGAGAGCGCCAGGTAGGCTTGAAGTGCGCGGGCTGTCTTGGCCGCCAGCACATCGCGCACGGCGGCCTGGAAGCTGGCGGAGAGGTCGGCCACGTCTTGCCGGTGCAGGCGGTTGCCCTCCAGCAGCACTTCGTCGCGGGCGCGCAGCAGGGCCGTCTTGAGGCCGGAGAAGCTCATGTCGCAATGCGGCTCGCGCAGCAGGGGGCGGGGCAGGGCGAAGC
>NZ_QTNQ01000029.1 GCF_018424695.1 Vannielia litorea | reverse complement strand
GGCAGCCCGCTGCGCGGTGAAATGCTGATCTATGATGCGCTCTGGAGCGAAACCCGCAAGATCTCGCTCAAGCGGCGGGCCGATTGCGCGGCCTGTGGTGCGCGCGAGGACGTCTCGAAGGACGGATGAGCGCACCCCCTTCGCCTTCCGCCCCGCTGCCCCTATCTTCCCTCCCAAAGGAGACCGCGACCCATGTCAAACCCGCTTCTCACACCAACCGAGCAACCCTTCGACCTGCCCGATTTCGCCGCCATCGAAGATGCGCATTTTACCCCCGCGCTGGATGCCGCCGAGGCCGAGACGCGCGCGGCGATCGACGAGATCACGGCCAATCCCGATGCGCCCACCTTCGAAAACACCATCGAGCCGCTCGAGCTTTCGGACGAGCCGCTGAATGACGTGCTCGGGCCGTTCTTCCTGCTGGCCGCCGTGTCGTCCACGCCGGAACGGGAGAAGCTGCAACGCGCCTTCTCGCCCCGGCTTTCGGCGCTGGGCACCGACATTGCGCTCAACGAAAAGCTCTTCGAGCGGGTCGATACCCTGTGGCAGGCGCGCGACGAGCTGGAGCTGACGGACGAGCAGGCGCGGGTGCTCTACCTGCACCACCGCTACTTCCGCCGCGCCGGCGCCGGGCTGGATGACGCGGGCCGCGCGCGGCTGCGCGAGATCAACGCCGCGCTGTCGGAGAAGACCACTGCCTTTGGCCTCAACCTGCTGGCCGACGAGCGCGACTGGTTCATGCCGGTGGCCGACCTCACCGGCCTGCCCGCCTTTCTCGTGGATGCGATGAAATCCGCCGCCGAGGAAAAGGGTAGTGAGACACCGGTGGTGACGCTTTCGCGCTCGCTCATCGTGCCCTTCCTCCAGTTCTGCCCGAACCGCGATTACCGGCGCACCGCCTACGAGGCCTGGACCTCGCGCGGCGCCAACGGCGGCGAAACCGACAACCGCGCGCTGGCTGCCGAGATGCTGGCGCTGCGGGCCGAGCGGGCGGCGCTGCTGGGCTACGAGAGTTTTGCCGACTACCGGCTGGAAACCGAGATGGCCAAGACGCCCGACAACGTGCGCGGGCTGCTTCAGGCCGTCTGGTCGCCCGCTCGCGCCAAGGCCGAACAGGACGCCAAGGTGCTGGAGCGCCGCCTCCATGCCGAAGGATTCGACGGGCGGCTGGAGCCGTGGGACTGGCACTACTACGCCGAGGCGCGCCGCAAGGAAGAGCACGCGCTGGATGAGGCCGAGTTGAAGAGTTATTTCCAGCTCGACCGGATGATCGAGGCGGTCTTCTCCTGTGCCAACCGGCTCTTCGGGCTGGAGTTCACCCCGCTGGCCGCGCCGCTCCACCACCCCGATGCCCGCGCCTGGGATGTTCGGCGAGACGGTGAGCACATCGCGGTGTTCATCGGCGATTACTTCGCCCGCTCCGGCAAGCGCTCGGGCGCGTGGTGCTCTGCGCTGCGTGCGCAGAAGAAACTTGGCGGAGACACGGCGCCGCATGTCATCAACGTGTGCAACTTTGCCAAGCCGCCCGCGGGCCAGCCTGCGTTGCTGAGCTACGACGACGCGCGGACGCTGTTTCACGAGTTCGGCCATGCGCTGCACCAGATGCTCTCTGACGTGACCTACGGCTCGATCTCCGGCACCTCCGTCAGCCGCGATTTCGTGGAGCTTCCCTCGCAGCTCTACGAGCACTGGATGGAGGTGCCCGAAGTCTTGCAAGAGTTTGCCACCCACGCCGAAACCGGCGAGGCGATGCCCGAAGACCTGCTGCAACGGGTGCTCGACGCGGCGACCTACAACATGGCCTTCCAGACCTGCGAATACATCGCCTCGGCTTTGGTGGACCTTGAGTTTCACGCCGGCCCGCCGCCTGCCGACCCGATGCAGAAGCAGGCCGAGGTGCTGGAAGAGATCGGCATGCCCCGCGCGATCCGGATGCGCCACGCCACGCCGCATTTTTCGCATATCTTCGCGGGAGGCTATGCCTCGGCCTATTACAGCTACATGTGGTCGGAGGTGATGGACGCCGATGCCTTCGCGGCCTTCGAAGAGGCGGGCGGGCCCTTCGACCCGGAAATGGCGAAAAGCCTTGAGTCGAACATCCTCTCGACCGGCGGCGGGCAGGAGCCTGAGGCGCTTTACACGGCGTTCCGGGGCCGTTTGCCCGGTGTGGAGGCGCTGTTGAAGGGCCGAGGGCTGGACGACGTCGCCTGACAATCCACGAAGTTATCCACAGGCATGGCCGGTTCATTCACCGGCCGTGTCGCGGCCCAGGCTCCGTTAAGGCGGGCATTTGCCCAGATTAAGGGCGCAATAAAATAACTGCAAAAGGCACGTTTAAGGCCTTGATCCGGAGATTATTGGCCAGCGACTCGGGCCAAGCACCCTTCCGCTGCGGTGCCGCATTGCGCAAATGCAGTGTCCGCTTGGGTATTTGTTCACACCGGCTTGGTGTGACGCTGCGTCAATTCTTACAACCCCAGCAAGAGGCCGGGCAGGTAGAGCACAATCGCCGGAAAGGCGACGAGGCCGGCGATGGTCAGCGCGTCGGCGATGAAGAAGGGCGCCGCGCCGCGGAACACATCCTGCACCGAGAGTTCAGGGCGCACGCCTGCGACGACGAAGCAGTTGAGCCCGATGGGCGGGGTGATGAGGCAGAGCTCGGCCATTTTCACCACGATGATTCCGAACCAGATCGCGCAGCCCACGGCGTTCATGCCAAAGGCACTGTCTGCCGCCGTCACCGCCTCGCCGCCGTTGAGCGCGATCACCGCCGGGTAGACGATGGGCAGGGTCAGCAGCAGCATGCCGATGGCATCCATGAACATGCCCAGAACCGCATAGGCCGCGAGGATCATCAGCAGGGTGATCATCGGCGATTGTTCGAGGGTGCCGATCCAGTCTGCGAAGGCGCCGGGGAGGTCGGCGAAGCCGAGGAAGCGCACGTAGATCAGAACGCCCCAGATGATGGTGAAGATCATCACCGAGAGCTTGGCGGTTTCCAGCAGTGCGTTCTTCAGCTCGGGCCAGCGCATGCCGCGCCAGAGCGCGATGAGGAACACCACGAAAGCCCCCAGCGCCCCGCCCTCGGTGGGCGTGCCCCAGGCGTCGCCGCCGAAGGGGTTGTAGATGAAGAAGATGATGATGAGCACGACAAAGAGTATCGGCAGCGCGCCGGGCAGGGCGGCAAAGCGTTCCCCCCAGGTGAAGCCGGTGACGGGCGGACCAAGCTTGCGCCAGACCATCGCCATACCCACGACCATACCGCCGTAGATCAGCGCCGAGAAGGCGCCGGGGATGAAGCCCGCCAGCAGCAGCGCGCCCACGTCCTGCTCCACGATGATCGCGTAGATCACGAGGATCGCCGAGGGCGGGATCAGTGAGGCCAGCGTGCCCGCTGCGGCCACCACGCCAGCAGCAAAGCGCTTGTCATAGCCCACCGCCAGCATCTCGGGGATGGCAATGCGGGCAAAGACGGCGGATGTGGCAACCGATGCGCCCGAAACGGCGGCAAAGCCCGCCGTCGCGAACACGGTCGAAACCCCGAGTCCGCCCGGCAGCCAGCCCACCCAGCGCTTGGCGGCGGTGAAGAGCGCCTTGGTGAGCCCGGCGTAATAGGCAAGGTAGCCGATCAGGATGAAGGTGGGGATCAGCGAAAGCGCGTGGCTCGACACCTTGGAATGCGGCACTTGCCCGGCAGTCTTGACCGCAACGCCAAGCGCCCAGCCGAACTGCTCCGGGTCATAGCCCTTCTTCGACCAGAAGATCCAAAGCAGGCCGACCAGCCCGGCGATGGCGGCGGCAAAGGCGACGCGGGTGCCGATGAGCACCATCACGAGCAGGCCGGCGGTGACCCAGAGGCCGATCTCGACGGAGGTCATTTGCTGTCCTCCTCGAAGCCGGAGACGGTTTCGGCCTCATGGGCGGCCTGGGTGGCGGCGTCTTCGATCAGCGGCACGGCCACGGGGGTTTCAGCCCCCTCGATCAGCGCCTTGCCGTAGGCCCAGACGTGCAGGCAGAGTCGCAGGCAGAGCAGGCCAAAGGCGATGGGCACCACCAGCTTGGCGGGCCAGAGCGGCAGGCCGATGTCGATGGAGCTGTCGGACGACCAGAGCGGGCGGGTGATATCGAAGCTTCTGTCGAAATGCGACCAGCTGCCCCAGACCAGAAGCACCATCAGCAGGAGCACAAGCAGGGTGGAGAGCAACTCGAACAGCCACAGCGCCCGGCCTTTCAGCCGCCCGACCAGAATGTCCATCCGGATGTGCCCGCCGAGCCGGTGGCAATAGCTTACGCCGAGGATGGCGATGAAGGGCATCAGGAACTGGATCCAGTCCACATAGCCCGGCAGCGGCTGGTTGAAGAGCTTGCGGCCGCCGACCGAGCCGACGGCGAGGAGCATCAGCGAGAACACGACGATGCCACCGACGAGCGCCATGAGCGTTTCCACCCGAAACAGCACCCTGTCGATCCGACTGAGCGTGCTGTCGTCTTCAATGACGTTCGATGCGCCTGCCATGTCCCTCACCCCCCTTTGCAGAACGGCGGGCCGGGGGTGCGCCCCGGCCCGCCGCCGTATCACATCCGAGCGTGGATCAGCTGTCGCCGCCGATCACGCCCTGCACCAGCTCCAGCAGCTCTTGCGCCGGAAGCCCCTTGGCCGCGTTCTCCTCGACCCAGGCCGCGGCAATCGGTCCGGCGGCCTGCTCGCGGAAGGCGTTCAGCGCCTCTTCGGAATAGGTGACCTGCTCGATCCCCTTTTCCTCCAGCAGCGGGCCCCACTTGGACATCGTTGCGCCGTTGTAGTTGTCGACGTAGTGCTGGATGGCCTCGTCAACCGAGCCCATCAGCGCCTCGCGCTCGGCATCGCTCAGGGCGTTCAGCGCATCGGTGTTGACTACGATGGGGCACTGCACGGTTCCGGGGTTGAGGTTGGTCGTCCACCAGTTGGCGCCCTCGATGGTGCCGAAGCTCATGTGCGCGTGGGGCGCGAAGGCCACAGCCTTCACCACGCCGGAGTCGAGCGCCTGGCGCGCTTCGGAGGAGGTGACCGAGGTGGGCACGGCGCCGACGGTTTCCATCGCGCGGCCAATACCGCCGGTGGCCCGGACGGTGAGGCCGGAGTAGTCGTCCAGCGTTTCAGGCGCTTCACCCACGCCGGCAATGTTGTATTGCGGCATCGGCGAGGGCATCAGCAGGGTGGCGTTCCAGCGGGCGAGGTCTTCCTTCACCGCCGGGTGCTCGTAAAGGGCAAAGCTCACCTCCACTTCCTTGTCGAGGCTGTCGACGCCAAGGAAGGGCAGCTCGAGCACGGTGAGCGAGGGGTTCTTGTCGGGGTGATAGCCGGCGCAGATCTGCGCCATCTCGAAGGCACCGATCTCGATGCCGTCGAGGTTTTCGGTGTTCTTCGACAACCCGCCATAGCTGATGTTCAGCGTGAACTCGCCGTTCGTCTTTTCGCTCACCAGCTCGGCCATCTTCTCGACGTGCTCGGTGAAGGCGCGGCGCTTGCCCCAGACCGAGACGTTCCACTCGGTGGCGGCGGCTTCGCTGGCGATACCGGCTGTCATCAGGGCGGCCACGGCCACCTTCGTCATCATCTGCATATCTCTCTCCCTGTTGCCCGCTGCTTTTCGCCTGGCGGAATTTAGTTCCACCAATCTGCTGCGGATCGCCGTCATCCTAGAAGCACGCGCTTGCCGATGTGAAGGCTTTTCTGACCGACAGGGGGATGCTGCGCCTGCACATTTAATTGCAAATCATTCGCATTTGCATTGACTCGGGCCAACGGCGGCATATCCTCACGCCAAACAGCAACGCAGGACTGCCCCAATGCGCATCATCGCCGCCGCCCTTGCATTCCTAGCCCTAGCGCCGGGCATGGCAGGGGCCGAGAAATTCAAGGTCGCCACCACCTTCACCGTGATCGCCGACATGGCACGCAACGTGGCCGGGGAGGCGGCGGAGGTTGTTTCAGTCACGCCGCCGGGCGCCGAGATTCACAACTACGCCCCCAGCCCGCGCGACATCCTGGATGCGCGCGATGCCGACCTGATCCTGTGGAACGGGCTCAACCTCGAGCTCTGGTTCGAGAAGTTCTTTCGCAACCTCGGGGATGTTCCCTCTGCCGTGGTCAGCGAAGGGGTGCAGCCCATTTCCATCAGCTCCGGCCCCTATGACGGCAAGCCCAACCCGCACGCCTGGATGGGACTCGATTCGGCGCTGATCTACGTTGACAACATCGCCGCCGCGATGGCCGAGCATGACCCGGAGAACGCTGAGACCTACCGGGCCAATGCCGCGGCCTACAAGGAGGAGATCGCCGCCACCATCGCGCCGATCCGCGAGGCCATCCTTGCGCTGCCGGAGGAGGAGCGCTGGCTGGTCACCTCGGAAGGCGCCTTTTCCTACCTCGCCCGGGACTATGGGCTGAAGGAGCTTTACCTCTGGCCGATCAACGCCGACCAGCAGGGCACGCCCCAGCAGGTGCGCGCGGTGATCGACGCGATCCGCGACAACGAGATTGCAACCGTCTTTTCCGAGTCGACCATCTCCGACAAGCCAGCACGGCAGGTGGCGCGGGAGACCGGCGCGCATTATGGCGGGGTGCTCTACGTAGATAGCCTGACAGAGGCGGACGGCCCGGTGCCGACCTATCTCGACCTGCTGCGCGTCACCTCGCAAACCATTCTGGACGGGCTGGAAGAGGGCAAATCGTGAGCCTCGCAACCGAACCTTGCGAAGTCTTCGAGCCCGGCACCGCAGAGGCGGGGGCCGGGCTCAAGGTGGATGATATCACCGTCACCTACCGCAATGGCCACACCGCCCTGCGGCAGGCCAGCTTCGAGATTCCGAAAGGCACCATCACCGCGCTGGTGGGGGTGAACGGCGCTGGCAAATCGACGCTGTTCAAGGCGATCATGGGCTTTCTGAGCCTCGCGGCGGGCGATATCCGCGTGCTGGGCCTGCCGGTGCGCGAGGCGCTGAAACGCAACCTGGTGGCCTATGTCCCGCAGGCCGAGGAGGTGGACTGGGCCTTCCCGGTTCTGGTCGAAGACGTGGTGATGATGGGCCGCTACGGCCACATGGGCTTCTTGCGCCGCGCCCGCGCCGCCGACCGGCAGGCGGTGACAGAGGCGCTGGACCGTGTTGGCATGGAGGGCTTCCGTCACCGCCAGATCGGCGAGCTCTCGGGCGGGCAGCGCAAGCGGGTGTTCCTTGCCCGGGCGCTGGCGCAGGAGGGGCAGGTGATTTTGCTCGACGAGCCTTTCACCGGGGTCGACGTGACGACCGAGGAAGAGATCATCAAGCTCCTGCGCGAGCTGCGCGACGAGGGGCGGGTGATGCTGGTTTCGACCCACAACCTCGGCTCGGTGCCCGAGTTCTGCGACCGGACCGTGCTGGTAAAGGGCACCGTGCTGGGCTTTGGCCCGACGTCCGAAACCTTCACCCGCGAGAACCTCGAAGAGGCCTTTGGCGGCGTGCTGCGTCACTTCGTGCTCGGCGGGGCCGACCTGCATGACGATGAGGATACACGCCGCGTAACGGTCATCACCGACGATGAGCGGCCCTTCGTGATGTATCAGGAGCACGCCGAATCCGACCCGGCGATCGAAGAGCGCGACGAGCGTGGAGAGAGCGAGGCCGAAGAGCGGGCCGACGGCCCCGATGAGGCCGCCCGGTGAGCCTGCTTGAGCCCTTCTCCTACGGCTACATGACCAATGCCATGTGGGTCTCGGCGCTGGTGGGCTGCGTCTGCGCCTTCCTCTCGGCCTTCCTGATGCTCAAGGGCTGGTCGCTGATCGGCGACGCGCTCTCCCACGCCATCGTGCCGGGCGTTGCGGGGGCCTACATGCTCGGCCTACCCTTCGCGCTGGGCGCCTTTCTTTCCGGCGGGCTGGCGGCGGGGGCGATGCTGTTCCTGAACCAGCGGACGGGGCTGAAGGAAGATGCGATCATCGGGCTGATCTTCACCAGCTTCTTCGGCCTCGGCCTCTTCATGGTCTCTATTTCGCCCGTACCGGTGGACATTCAAACCATCACGCTCGGCAATATCCTCGCCATCACGCCCGAGGACACGCTGCAACTCGCCCTCATTGGCTTCGTCACCCTCGCCGTGCTCACCGCCAAGTGGAAAGACCTGATGGTGACCTTTTTCGACGAGAGCCACGCCCGCTCCATCGGGCTGAACACGAACGGGCTGCGCATTCTCTTCTTCACCC
Source organism: Vannielia litorea (assembly GCF_018424695.1). Taxonomy (GTDB): domain Bacteria; phylum Pseudomonadota; class Alphaproteobacteria; order Rhodobacterales; family Rhodobacteraceae; genus Vannielia; species Vannielia litorea_A. Next base: position 35,659 of record NZ_QTNQ01000029.1, on the reverse strand, counting down.
TGCTGGCCGCCTCCACCGTGGCCGCGCTTCAAACCGTGGGGGCCTTCCTCGTGATCTCCATGGTGGTGACGCCGGGCGCGACGGCCTACCTGCTGACCGACCGCTTTCATCGCCTGATCTGGCTTTCGGTGCTGATCGGCGCGGGCACCGGCTTTTTCGGAGCCTACGCCAGCTATTTCCTCAACGGGGCGACGGGCGGGGTGATCGTGCTCTTCCAGGTCGGACTCTTTCTGGTGGCCTTCTTCCTCGCCCCCACCCACGGGCTGCTGGCGGCGCGGCGCCGCGCACGGGAGGCGCTGGAATGATCGAAGAGCTGCTGCTGCCGTTTCAACTGCCCTTCATGCAGAACGCGCTCGCCGTGGCCGCGCTGATCTCGGTGCCCGCCGCGCTGCTCTCGTGCTTTCTGGTGCTCAAGGGCTGGTCGCTGATGGGTGACGCAGTGAGCCACGCGGTGCTCCCCGGCGTGGTGCTGGCCTATCTTGTCGGCCTCCCGCTGGGTGTGGGGGCCTTTGCCGCCGGGATGGGCTGCGCGCTGGCGACCGGCTACTTGCAGGAGAACTCCCGCATCAAGCAGGACACGGTGATGGGCGTGGTCTTCTCCGGCATGTTCGCTCTGGGCCTCGTGCTCTACACCGCCATCTCGACCGATGTGCACCTCGACCACATCCTCTTCGGCGACATCCTCGGCATCGGCGCGGCGGACCTCTGGGAGGCGGGCCTCATCGGCGGGGTGGTGACCCTCGCGTTGGCGGCGAAATGGAAAGACCTGCTGTTGCATTCCTTCGACCCGACGCAGGCCAAGGCCTCGGGCCTGCCCGTGGGCTGGTTGCACTACGGGATGCTTGTGGCGCTTTCGCTCACCATCGTGGCGGCGCTGAAGGCGGTGGGGATCATCCTTGCCATCGCACTGCTCATCGCCCCCGGGGCCACCGCATTTCTGCTCACCCGGCGCTTTCACGCGATGTTGGCCGTTGCCGTGGCGCTCGCGCTCATCTGCGCCCTCGCGGGCACCTATGCCAGCTTCTGGATCGACAGCGCACCGGCCCCCACCATCGTGCTTGCCATGACGCTCTGCTTCATCGCGGCCTTCATCGCCACCGTCCTGCGCAACCGCCGCGCCGCCAGCCCGCTTGCGTCTGCCGAGACGGCACCGTAACCCGGGCCGGGCAATCCCGGGATCACCATGCTCGTTCTCACCATCTGGCCGCTTTTTGCGCTGATCTGCCTTGGCTACCTGCTCTCGCGGCGGGGCTGGCCGGATGCGGGCTTCTGGCCCGCGGCCGAACGGCTCAATTACTTCATCCTCTTCCCGGCGCTGCTCGTCTCAAGCCTTGCGGACGCGCCGCTGCGCGACCCGGCAATCCTGCGGATGGGCGGGGCGGGGCTGGTGACGATCACGCTCGCGGCACTGGGGATGTGGGCGGTGCGCCGGTTGATCCTGCCCGCAAGGCCCGCCCGTTTTGGCCCGGCATTGCAGGGGGTGATCCGTTTCAACACCTATATCGGGCTGGCTGTCACCGTAGGGCTCACCGGTGCGGCGGGGTTGGGGCAGGCGGCGGTTTACCTCGCCATCGCGGTGCCCTTCGTCAACGTCCTCTCGATCATGGCGCTCTCGGAGTCGACCGGCCTGCGCGCCGCGCCTGCCATGGTCCGCAGCATCCTCGCCAACCCGCTGATCCTCGCCTGCCTTGCCGGGATCGTGCTGACGCTCACCGGCATCGGGCTGCCCTGGGGCGCCGACCGGTTCCTCGATCTGATGGGCCGCGCCAGCCTGCCCCTGGGTCTGCTCTGCGTCGGCGCGGCGCTGCGCCCCGCGGCCCTGCGGCAAGACCTTGCGCCGCTGATCACCATTGGCGCGCTGCGCCTGCTGGCCATGCCACTGCTCGCCGCGCTCATCGCCCGGGCGATGGGCCTGGAGGGCACCGAGGCGCTGGTGCTGGCGACCTTCTCCGCCATTCCGGTTGCGCCCACGGCCTATGTGCTCACCCGCCAGCTCGGCGGCGACGGCACGCTGATGGCGGGGCTGGTCACGTCGCAGACGCTGGCCGCTGTCGCCACGATTCCGCTGGTGCTGTCGCTCCTCGGGCTGGCGTGAGTCAGCCGTCTTCTTCCGCGCGCACCACGTAATCCGCCGCGAGTGCGTTTGCGGCCACGTGCCGCGCATTCACCAGGTCGTTCTCGTGGATACGTCTCTTGGCTTCCGCCTCGGGAATGGCATGGTCGCGCCAGCGTTGGGTAAGGCGGGCTTCGAGCACGTCGAGGGGCACCTCAAGCTGGATAGAGATATCCCACTGCCGGGCCATCTCCCGCCAGACCGGGGCATCGAGAAGCAGGTAGTTGCCCTCGACGATGACGGTATCGCAGCCCTCGCCAACCTCGCCCGCCCCGCCGATCGAGATGTCGCGCTCGCGGTTGAACACCGGGTAATGCACCTGTGCATCGTCCCGGAGGGCGGACAGGAGGCGCAGCAGGCCAGCGGCATCGAAGCTTTCGGGCGCGCCCTTGCGGCCGATGAGGCCGCGGCGCGACAGGATGCGGTTGTCGAGGTGAAACCCGTCCATCGGCACGATCTCGGCGGGGCAGCCCTGCGCCGTCAGATCGCGGGCGAGGGTCTCTGCCAAGGTGGACTTGCCCGAGGCGGGCGGCCCGGCGAGCGCCACAAGCCTGCGGCGCCCGGTGTGGGGCGCGGCCAGGATCAGGCCCGGCAGCGCCCCCGCGTCGTCAATCGTTTCGCTCACGCGGCATCCTGCTCGGGGGGCTCCTTGGCCCCGGTCATGAAGGCCACCGCATCGGACATGGTATAGTCCTTCGGGTCGATGGTGCAGAGCCGCTTGCCGAGCCGGTGGATGTGGATCCGGTCGGCCACCTCGAAGACATGGGGCATGTTGTGGCTGATGAGCACAATCGGGATGCCGCGCGCGCGCACGTCCTTGATGAGCTCCAGCACCTTGCGGCTTTCCTTCACCCCCAGCGCCGCGGTGGGCTCGTCCATGATGATGAACTTGGTGGCGAATGCGGCGGCGCGAGCCACGGCCACGCCCTGGCGCTGGCCGCCCGAGAGCGTTTCGACCGGCTGCTTGATGGATTGCACCGTCATCAGCCCCAGCTCGGTGAGCTTGTCGCGGGCGAACTTTTCCATCGCGGGCTTGTCGAGCAGCCGCAGGTATTTGCCCATGAAGCCCTCTTTGCGCAGCTCGCGCCCGGTGAACATGTTGTCGGCGATGGAAAGCGCCGGGGAGAGCGCGAGGTTCTGGTAGACGATCTCGATGCCCATGTCGCGGGCCTCGATGGGCGAGGAAAACCGCACCGGCTTGCCCTCGATCAGGATCTCGCCCTCGTCGGGCACCGTGGCCCCGCAGATCGCCTTGACGATGGAGGATTTGCCCGCCCCGTTGTCGCCGATGACGGCGAGGATCTCGCCGGGGCGCAGCTCGAAGTCGGAGTGGTCGATTGCGGTCACGTGGCCATAGCGCTTCACGATTCCGCGGGCCTGAACAACTGGTGTCGTCATTATGCCGAAACCCTTCTGATCCATTGGTCGATGGCGACCGCGATGATGATGAGCCAGCCGATGGCGAAGACCTGCCAGAGCACGTCGACTCCGGCCATCCGAAGGCCCGACTGGAAGACGCCGACGATGAGCGCGCCGAAGAGCGCCCCCATGATCGAGCCGCGCCCGCCGAACAGCGAGATGCCCCCGATCACCACGGCGGTGATGGATTGCAGGTTGCCCTCGTAGAACGACTGCGGCGAGATCGAGCCGACACGTCCGATGGAGGCCCAGCCAGCGATGGCGCAGACGAGGCCCGCCAGCATGTAAACCGAGACCAGCGTGCGCTGGGTGCGAATGCCCGAAAGCTCCGCCGCCTCGATATCATCGCCGATGGCGTAGACGTGGCGGCCCCAGGCCGTCTTGTTGAGCATGTACCAGAGGGTGACGAAGATCACGATCATCAGGATCACGCCGAAGGTGATGCGCGCGCCGCCGAAGTCGATGGCATTTCCGAAGAACTTCAGGAACGGCGCGGCATCGTCGATGTCCTGGCTGCGAATGGATTGTGCACCGGAAAGCCAGAGGTTGAGCGCGAAGAAGATCGACCATGTGCCCAGCGTGGTGATGAAGGGCGGGAGCTTGACCTTGGTGATGAGCAGGCCGTTCATCGCGCCTGCGGCCATGCCGCCCGCCATGCCGATCAGGATGGCGAGGGGGGAGGGCACGCCGAGGTTGACGGCGAGATTGCCCATGATGACGGACATCAGGATCATGATTGCGGCCACCGAAAGGTCGATCCCGGCGGTGATGATGATGAGCGATTGCGCCGCCGCCAGCATGCCGATGATCGACACCTGCTGCATGATGAGGCTGAGGTTGAAGGCCGAGAAAAAGCGGCCGCCCGCGATCATCCAGAACGCCAGCAGGCTGATGAGCAGCACGATGACGGGCACGAAGGTTGGGTTGTTGTGAAGGATGTGCTGAACGCGGTTCAGCGGTGACATGCGCCGCGCCGCGAATTGGGCAACGCGGGTATCGCTTCCGCTGAGGGCGCTTTCGTAGCCCTCGCCCTTGGAGCCGGTTCCGGATGAATCAGACATGTAGGCCCTCCCGCCCCGAGCCTACGCCGGGGCCTGCGATCTGGTCAAAATCTTGGTGGTGGGGGTGTGCTGGCCGGGGCGACCTGTGCCCCGGCCAGCGAGATGTGCGGGGATCAGCCCCAGCACTTCTCCATACCTGCTTCGGAGGTGATCGACTCGATGCCGTCAACCGGCGCGTCGGTGATCAGCTCGACGCCGGTGTTGTAGAAGTCGAGCCCTTCCGAGTTCTGCGGCTTCTCGCCGGTTTCGGCAAAGGTCGCGATGGCTTCGATGCCGAGCGAGGCCATGAGCAGCGGGAACTGCATCGAGGTGGCGCCGATCACGCCTTCGCTGACGTTCTGAACGCCGGGGCAACCGCCGTCGACCGAGACGATGAGCACGTCATTCTCGCGGCCAACCGACTTGAGCGCCTCGTAGGCACCGGCGGCGGCGGGCTCGTTGATGGTGTAGACGACGTTGATTTCAGGGTCGATCTGGAGAAGGTTCTCCATCGCCGTGCGGCCGCCTTCTTCGTTGCCGTTGGTCACGTCGTGGCCAACGATGCGGGGATCATCCTCGTCACCGATGTCGGTCGGGTCCTTGATGTCGATGCCGAAGCCCTGAAGGAAACCACCGTCGCGCAGGTAGTCCACCGAGATCTCGGAGGCGTTCAGGTCGAGCAGCGCGATCTTGGCGTTGGCCGCCTCGTCGCCCAGCGTGGCAGCGGCCCACTGGCCGATCAGAACGCCGGCCTGGAAGTTGTCGGTGGCGAAGGTGGCATCGGCCACATCGGCGGGCTCGAAGGGAGTGTCGAGCGCGATCACGAGCGCCCCGGCCTCACGGGCCTGGTTGATCACCGGGGTCAGCGCGCGGCTGTCGGTGGGGGTGATCAGGATGCCCTTGGCGCCCGAGGCGATGCAGGTTTCGACGGCGGCGACCTGGCTTTCCACGTCGCCGTCGATCTTGCCGGCGTAGGTGGCAAGGTTGATGCCGTTCGCTTCGGCGGCCGCGGTGGCGCCTTCCTTCATCTTCACGAAGAAGGGGTTGGTGTCGGTCTTGGTGATGAGGCAGGCGTTGGTCTCTGCCGCGGCAGCACCTGCCATCACGGTCAGGGCAAGGGCCGAAGTGGTCACTAGGCTTTTCATGGAGTCCTCCCATTGAAGTCAATTCGATCGCAGCGGTGGCAGTGCCCCGCCGCTGAACCTGCGCTCTCCTCGGTTTTGCAGGTTGGCCCTTTGAAACCTGATTCTGGGGAGTCTGTCAAATAGTTTGTAAACTTTCCTAACTAATAAGTTTGGGCTATATTTAAGGGAAGAAAGCAGGCAAACATGGTCCGCATCATGGATGGAGACAGCATCAGCAGCCGCAGTGCGGGCGTGAACCAGAGCGGGGTTCGCGACCATAACGAGCGGCTGTTGCTCTCCATCCTGAACCGGCATCGCAGCGTGCCCGCTGCCGAGCTGGCACGTCGCACCGGCCTTTCGAAGCCAACGGTCTCGACGATTTTGCGCAACCTGGAGGCGGACGGGCTGATCCGGCGAGGCACCCCGCTGCGCGGCCGGGTCGGCAAGCCCTCGATCCCGATCGAGCTGGACCCTGACGGGGCATTTTCCATCGGGCTCAAGGTGGGGCGCAAGAGCGCCGACCTGCTGCTGCTCGATCTCTCCGGCGCCACGCGCGGCCAACTGCGTACCACCTATGAATACGCGATGCCCGACGCCGTTTTCGGGTTTCTGCAAAGCGGCCTCGACACCCTGCTGGAGACACTCCCGGCGCGGCTGCGCTCCCGGGTCTGCGGCATTGGGATTGGCAGCCCCTTCGAGCTTTGGAAGTGGCATGATCTGTCCGGACCGGCGGCAGAGCGCTTCCGCTCGTGGAAGGACGTGGTGTTCAGCGAGGAGGTTGCCCGCTTCAGCGAGTTGCCGGTCTATGTGGTCAACGATGCCACCGCCGCCTGCCAGGCCGAACACCTCTACGGGCGTGGCCACGAGTTTCGGGACTTCGCCTATTTCTTCATAGGTTCCTTCGTCGGCGGCGGAATCGCGCTGAACGGCACCGTCTTCGAAGGCAACCAGGGCAATGCGGGCGCGCTGGGCGCGATGCGCACCACCGGCCCGTTGGGGGAAAGCCAGCAGCTGATCGACACCGCCTCGCTGCATCTGCTGGAGGCCCGTCTGGTGGAGGCCGGGCTTGACCCGCAGGTGATGTGGCAGAAGCCGCAGGACTGGTCGGCGCTGTCGCATTACGTGGAGCCGTGGATCGGCGAGACGGCGCAGGAGCTGGCCAAGGCCTCGCTCTCGATCTGCTCGGTCCTCGATTTCGAGGCGGTGCTGATTGACGGCGCCTTCCCGCCCGATGTGCGGCAAGAGCTGGTGGAGCGGGTGCGCCGCTACCTCGTGAACCAGGACAAGCGCGGCCTGATCGCCCCGGTTGTCGAGGCAGGCACCGTTGGCGAGAACGCGAGAGCCATAGGCGCGGCCTGCGCACCGATTTTCGCGCAGTTCATGCTCAACACGAATGCCGGGCTTTCGGTTTTCTGAGGGGCATCTCGCCGACTATCAAAAATATCCGAAAACTGTTGCGGGAAGTCACGCGTTGGCAAGGCGCGGCCCGGGGCCACATATTGGGGCGGACACCCAACACTGACAGGAAGCCCAATGCCCCGCTCCTACTTCGCGCCCACCGGCGGCCTGCCCGGACAAGACCAGCTGCTGACCGACCGTGCGATCTTCACCGAGGCCTATGCCGTGATCCCGAAGGGCACGATGCGCGATATCACCACCAGCTTTCTGCCCGGCTGGGAGGGCACGCGCCTGTGGGTCATCGCCCGCCCGATGACTGGCTTCGCCGAGACATTCTCGCAATACATCATGGAGGTGCAGCCCGGGGGCGGATCGGACCATCCTGAAAGCGATCCTGACGCGCAGGGTGTGCTCTTCGTGGTGGAGGGCAGCGTGGAGGTCACCGTGGAGGGGGCGGCGCAAAGGCTTGAGCCGGGTGGCTACGCCTATCTGCCGCCATCGTCCGGCTGGACGTTGCGCAACACCGGCGAGGCCGTGGCGCGGTTTCACTGGGTGCGCAAGATCTGGGAGCCGGCGCCGGGTGTGGACATGCCGGAGCCGCTGTTCCTGAACGAGGCCGACATCGCCCCCACGCCCATGCCCGATACCGACGGCGCCTGGGCCACCACGCGTTTTGTCGACCCATTGGATCTGCGCCATGACATGCATGTCACCATCGTCACGCTTCAGCCCGGCGCGGTGATCCCGTTTCTGGAAACCCACGTGATGGAGCACGGGCTCTATGTGCTGGAGGGCAAGGGCGTGTATCGCCTGAACGGCGATTGGGTGGAGGTTGAAGCGGGCGATTTCATGTGGCTCCGCGCCTTCTGCCCGCAGGCCTGCTATGCGGGCGGGCCGGGGCCGTTTCGCTACCTGCTCTACAAGGATGTAAACCGTCACGCGGCCCTGCGCCCGCTGGCGCACGGCGGGGCGGCCCCTACGCGCTTCAGGGGCGCGGCCAAGTAGGCGTGCCGCCGATGGCGGCGGTCAGCCGGGCCGCCGCGTGCCGCACCGGTGCAACCAGTGCGACGATGCTCTCGGGCGTGACCCGGCTGGTGGGGCCTGATACCGAAATGCCCGCCACGGCCTCGTCATTCACATCAAACACCGGGGCCGCGATGCAGCGCATCCCTTCGTTGCGCTCCTCGTCATCCAGCGCGTAGCCCCGCTCGCGGATCGCGGCGAGATCTGCCCGCAGAGCGGCCTCCCCTGTGATCGTCCGCGCGGTGAAGGCCTCGCGCGAGGCCTGGAGCGCCCGCGCCAGCCGGGCCTCGTCCATCTGGGCCAGAAGGGCCTTTCCGATCCCGGACGCATGCATGGCCGAGAGCGTGCCGGGCGGAAAGAAGGCGCGGATGTTGGCATGGGTTTCCACCTGGCTGAGGAAGAGCACCGCGCCTTGCTTCTCGGTGCCGAGGTTCGCCGTTTCACCCGTGGCCTCCATCAGCTCCCGCAGCACCGGACGCGCCCGTTCGACAAGGCTGGTGCGCCGCAGGAACCTTGTGCCGATGGCAAAGGCGCGCGGGCCGATGTGCCAGAGCTGCTCCTCGGCGTCGAACTCCACCAGCCCCCGGCCTTCCAGGGTGACGAGGATGCGGTAGGCGGTTGAGGGCGCCTGGCCGGTCTGCTCCGCGAGGGCGGTGAGCGTGATGCCTTGCTGGGCGCTCAGATACTCGAAGACCTCCATCGCCCGGTCGAGCGACTTGATAGTGTTCTGCTCGGTCTTGTCGTCCCAACCCCGAGGGCGGCCCCGGGCGCGGCGGGGATTGTCCTGCTTTTCCATAAGGTCCCTTCGGAATGCATTGGAAATACGATTTCATGATACGAAAAAATCAACCACTTGAAAACATGTGAAAAACCACCTTGAAAAGCCGAAGCTTACCGCGTGTCGAAAAATTTTGCGGAGCCGAACCTAGCCTGTAGCGTGTCGCCAACCTTCAGAGGAGACCGCCATGAGCTTCCAGAACCCCGTCTTCATCCCCGGTCCGACGAACATCCCCGAGGTGCTGCGCAAGGCCTGCGACATGCCCACCATCGACCATCGTTCGCCCCTCTTCGGGCAAATCCTGCATCCGGCCCGCGAGGGCGTGCGCCGGGTGTTGAAGAGCGAGAGCGCGGAGGTGTTCATCTTTCCCTCCACCGGCACCGGCGGCTGGGAGACGGCGCTGACCAACTGCCTCTCGGCCGGGGATAAGGTGCTGGCCGCGCGCAACGGCATGTTCTCGCACCGCTGGATCGACATGTGCCAGCGGCATGGGCTGACGGTCGAAGTGGTGGAGACCCCTTGGGGCCATGGGCTGCCCGCCGACCGCTACGAAGAGATCCTCACCGCCGACACTGGCCATGAGATCAAGGCGGTGCTCGCCACGCACAATGAGACGGCCACCGGCGTGCGCTCCGATATCGCCGCCGTTCGCCGCGCGCTGGATGCGGCGGGTCACCCTGCGCTGCTCTTTGTCGATGGTGTCAGCTCCATCGCCTCGATGGACTTCCGCTTTGATGCCTGGGGCGTCGATGTGGCCGTGACCGGCTCGCAGAAGGGGTTCATGCTGCCGCCCGGCCTCGCGATCTCCGGCTTCTCGCAGCGTGCCATGGAGGCCGTCGAAACCGCCACGCTGCCGCGCACCTTTTTCGACGTGCGGGACATGGGAAAGGGCTATGCCAATAACGCCTATCCCTACACCCCCGCCGTCGGACTGCTGAACGGGCTGAACGAAGCCTGCAACATGCTTCTGAACGAGGGCTTGGAGAACGTCTTTGCCCGCCACCACCGCATCGCCGAGGGCGTCCGCGCTGCCATGGGGGCCTGGGGGCTGGAGCTGTGCGCGGTGTCGCCCAATGTCTATTCCGACACGGTCAGCGCGATCCGCACGCCCGAGGGGTTCAACGCGACCCGCATCGTGGAGCATGCCGCCAGCGCCTATGGCGTGGCCTTCGGCACCGGGCTCGGCGAGGTTGCGGGCAAGGTCTTCCGCATCGGTCACCTTGGGAGCCTCACGGATGTGATGGCGCTTTCGGGCATCGCCACCGCCGAGATGGTCATGGCCGATCTTGGCCTGAACATCACCCTCGGCTCCGGTGTTGCTGCCGCGCAGGACTACTACCGCAGCCACCGCGCCGAGCAGAAGGCCGCCGCGTGATGAAGGATGGTGCCATGGATATCCCCACCTTCGACGACATGCTGGCGGCGCATGAGCGCATCGCACCGCACATCCGCCGGACCGAGGTGCGCACGTCGGCCTATCTCAACGAGCTGACCGGCGCGGAGCTGTTCTTCAAGTGTGAGAACTTCCAGGAACCCGGGGCCTTCAAGGTGCGCGGGGCGTGCAACGCGGTCTTCGGCCTGTCGGACGAACAGGCGCGGGCGGGTGTGGCCACACATTCCAGCGGCAACCACGCCTCCTGCCTGAGCTACGCGGCGATGCGGCGGGGCATTCCCTGCAACGTGGTCATGCCGCGCACGGCTCCGCGGGCCAAGAAGGACACGGTGCGCCGCTATGGCGGGAAAATTACCGAGTGCGAGCCGTCCACATCGAGCCGGGAAGAAACCTTCGCGAAGGTGCAGGCCGAAACCGGCGGCGATTTCGTGCACCCCTACAACGATCCGCGCGTGATCGCGGGGCAGGGTACCTGCTCGAAGGAGTTCATCGAGCAGGTCGACGGGCTGGACTACATGGTGGCGCCGATTGGCGGCGGCGGCATGATCTCGGGCACCTGCCTCACGCTCTCGACGCTGGCCCCCGAGACGAAGGTGATTGCCGCAGAGCCGGAGCAGGCCGACGATGCCTACCGCAGCTTCAAAGCCGGGCACATCATCGCCGACGACGCGCCCAAGACCATCGCCGATGGACTGCTGGTGCCGCTCAAGGATCTGACCTGGCACTTCGTCTCGCGCCATGTGCATGAGATCTTCACCGCCTCCGACCCCGAGATCATCGACGCGATGAAGCTGGTCTGGAAGCACCTGCGTGTGGTGATGGAGCCCTCCAGCGCCGTGCCTCTCGCGGTGATCCTGAAAAATCCTGAAGCCTTCTGTGGCAAGCGCGTGGGCCTCATCATCACCGGCGGCAACGTCGACCTCGACCGCCTGCCGTGGTTGGCCGCCTGATCATGCAACCCGACCCGACACACACAGGAGCAAGGACATGAAAGACATGACCGATCTCGACCAATACGACGTGGGCTATGACATTCCGGCCAAGCCGGGGATGGACGAGGCCGAAATTCAAACGCCCGCACTGGTGCTCGATCTCGATGCGCTGGAGCGTAACGTGAAGAAAATGGGCGACTATGCCAAGGCCCACGGGATGCGCCACCGGGTGCATGGCAAGATGCACAAGTCGGTGGATGTGGCGAAGTTGCAGGAGCGGCTCGGCAGTGCGGTGGGTGTCTGCTGCCAGAAGGTCAGCGAGGCCGAGGTATTTGCCCGGGGCGGCATCAAGGATGTGCTGGTGAGCAACCAGGTGCGCGACCCGGCCAAGATCGACCGGCTGGCGCAGCTGCCGAAGCTGGGTGCCCGAACCCTCGTTTGCGTCGATGACGTGGATAACGTGGCGGAGCTTTCCGCCGCCGCGCAGACACATGGCACCGAGATCGAATGCCTTGTGGAAATCGACTGCGGCGCGGGCCGCTGCGGCGTGACCACGACCGGGGCGGTGGTGGAGATTGCCAAGGCCATCGACGCTGCGCCGGGGCTGAAATTCACCGGCATCCAGGCCTATCAGGGCGCGATGCAGCACCTCGACAGCTACGCCGACCGCAAGGCCAAGCTCGATGTTGCCATCGCGCAGGTGAAGGATGCGGTAGAGGGGCTGACGGCCGAGGGGATCGCCTGCGAGCTGGTCTCGGGCGGCGGCACCGGCAGCTACTACTTCGAGAGCAACTCGGGCGTTTACAACGAGCTGCAGTGCGGCTCCTACGCCTTCATGGACGCCGACTACGGGCGGATCCTCGATGAGAATGGCCAGCGGATCGACCGGGGCGAGTGGGAGAATGCCTTTTTCATTCTTACTTCGGTGATGAGTCACGCGAAGGCCGACAAGGCCATCGTCGATGCCGGCCTCAAGGCGCAATCGGTGGACAGCGGCTTGCCGGTGATCTTTGGCCGCGATGATGTGGAATACGTGAAGTGTTCCGACGAGCATGGCGTGGTGGCGGACCCGAAGGGCGCGCTGAAAGTGAACGACAAGCTGCGCCTCGTGCCGGGCCACTGCGACCCCACCGCCAATGTGCATGATTGGTACGTGGGCGTGCGCAACGGCAAGGTCGAGTGCGTCTGGCCGGTCTCGGCGCGCGGAAAGGCCTACTGACGGTTTTCGTGTTGGAGGGCCCGGCTCGGGAGGAGCCGGAGAGTCGTCCCGATGTATGCCTTCCCTCCGGCGGTGGCATCGGGACGCACGAAAAGTGTTAGATCGGAAGCAAACAACAAAGAAATCCGAACACTTTTAAGGGAGAGAGACAGATGACCACGACAGACCAGAACCCGGGGCACGCCCACGTGCCGCACGGCGACACATTGGACCCGGAAGGGCACAACACCCTCAACCCGGTCGGGGAGGCCGAGAAAACATGGGGATGGTTTGCCATCTTCAACATCTGGGCCAATGACGTGCAGTCGCTCTTTGGCTATTCGCTGGTGGCGTCGCTGTTCATTTCTTTCGGTGTGAGCGGCTGGACGGCCTTTGCGGCGCTGATCGCCGCTGGGCTGTTCACCATGTGGATGGTCAACCTCTCCGGCGCGCCGGGCGAGAAATACGGCATTCCCTACCCGGTGCTGGCCCGCGCCAGCCTTGGGACACAGGGGGCCAAGCTGCCCGCCGTGCTCCGCGCCACCGTCGCGGTGTTCTGGTATGGTGTGCAGGTCTATTTCGCCTCCACGGCGCTGGCGCTGCTGATCCGTTCTCTCACCGGGGCCACCGGCGGCACCGAAGTGCTTGGCCTCACCGGGATCGACTGGCTATCGTTCCTGCTGGTCTGGGTCTTCCACATCGTCATCTTCTGGCGCGGCATGAACTGGGTGGAGACCTTTCTCAACATCGCAGGCCCTTTTGTTTACGTGGTGATGATCGGGCTCGTGATCGTGCTCTGGCAGCGCTCAGACGGGCAGTTGCTTTCGGCCACCGCCACCATTTTTGCCAACCCCGAGGGCACCTTCTCCACCGAGTTCAAGGGCTTCGTCGCCATCGTCGGCACGATGGTCGCCTACTTTGCGGCGGTGATGATCAACTTCAGCGACTTCTCGCGCTACGCGAAGGACAAGCCCGCCATGGTGCGGGGCAACCTCGCGGGGCTGCCCTTCAACATGATCCTCTTCTCCGCGCTTGCGCTGCTGACGACCGGCGGCGCCGCCGTTGTCTTCGGTGAAGAGATCATCAACCCCACCGAGATCGTCGAGCGCACCGACAGCGTGCTGCTCGGGGTGATCGCGGCCGTCACCTTCTTTGCCGCCACCGTCGGCATCAACCTGGTGGCCAATTTCATCCCGGCGGTGAACGGCATCGCCAACCTCGCACCTTCGCGGATCAGCTTTCGGGCTGCCGGGCTCATCACCTCGGTCTTCGCGCTGGTGATCGGCGGCTTCTGGACCAGCTTCATCAGCCAGGTCGGCATCGGCGGCTTCGTCAACACCCTCGGCGCAACGCTGGCCCCGATCTTCGGGATCATGATCGTCGACTATTACTGGCACCGCGGCCAGGAGCTGGAGGTGGACGACCTCTACGACATGGCGGGCGGTGCCTATCACTACGGCAACGGCTGGAACGGGGCGGCGGTCAAGGCTTTCGGCATTGCGGCGATCTTCTCGGTCGCAACCGTCTGGGTGCCATGGTTTGCGTTCCTGTCCGGCTACAACTGGGTCATCGGCGCTGCGCTGGGTGGGCTGCTCTACGCCCTCATGGCCCCGGCGCGCCGCACGGTGGACTGACATCATCGACAACGGGAGCGGCGTGCCTTGGCCCGCCGCTCCGCCACCCCGCCCTTCCCCCAAATCAGACCAGGAGACCATGGGATGCTGATTGTCCCCGAACGCGAAATCGCCAACCTGATGACCCGCGAGGCGGCCTTTGGCGCCGTGGAAAAGGTGTTTGCCGCCATGGCGCGCGACGAGGCCTATAACTTTCCGGTGGTGCGCGAGGCTATTGGCCATGAGGATGCGCTCTATGGCTTCAAGGGCGGGTTTGACCGCGCCGGGGCGACGCTGGGGCTGAAGGCCGGGGGCTACTGGCCGAACAACCTCGACAAGCGCGGGCTCATCAACCACCAGTCCACCGTCTTCCTGTTCGACCCCGACACCGGAATGCCCTCTGCCATGGTGGGCGGCAACCTGCTGACGGCCCTGCGCACGGCGGCGGCCTCTTCGGTGTCGATCAAGCACCTGGCGCGGGACGATGCGAAGGTGCTGGGCATGATCGGCGCGGGGCATCAGGCGACGTTCCAGTTGCGGGCCGCGCTGGAGCAGCGCCGCTTCGAAAAGGTCATCGGGTGGAACTACCACCCGGAGATGTTGCCCAACATCGCCGAGGTCGCCGAGGCGGCGGGCGTGCCCTTCGAGGCTGCTGAACTGCCAGGCATGGCAGAGGCCGATGTGATCATCTCGATCACCTCCGCCTTCGCGCCCTCGCTGATGGCCGACCACGTGTCGCCCGGCACCCATGTGGCCTGCATGGGCACGGACACCAAGGGCAAGCAGGAGGTGGAGGCCGCGCTGCTGGCCCGCGCCTCGGTGTTCACCGATGAGGTGGCGCAATCGGTTTCCATCGGGGAAGCGCAGCATGCGGTGGCCGCGGGGTTGGTCGGCGAGGCCGATATCACCCAGATCGGTGCCGTCATCAACGGCACCCACCCGGGCCGCAGCTCGGCAGAAGAGATCACCCTCTTCGACGGCACCGGCGTTGGCTTGCAGGATCTGGCTGTCGCGGCGGCGGTGGTGGAGCTTGCGGTGGAGCGCGGCGTGGCCATCGAGGTGGATTTCTAGGCGTCTCCGGTCCGCAGGGCCTACACCCCTCCCATTGCAGCTTCCTCGGATCGGGCGCAGGCTGAGATGGGAGGCCTGCCATGGACGATGAGAACGATACGCGCGGCGGTGACGCGCCCTGCTTTGCGCATCAGGTGATTGGTGGCGAGAGCATCGACCCGCAGCAAGCCCGAGATGTGGCCCGGTTCCGCAAGGCGGAGCGGGTGCGCCTGCTGGGGGTGCGCCGTATGCCCTCGGAGGCACGTCAGGCCGCGACCGAGAGCCTCGTCGAGGCGCTGAATACCCACGTTGAACCACAGCCTGGCCAGCGGATTGCCGTCTACTGGCCGATCCGGGGCGAGCCCGATCTGCGCGGCTGGATGGCTTCGGCCCATGCACGGGGCGCCCGCGTGTTGCTGCCTGTGGTGGTTGCGAGGGATCATCCGCTGGAGTTTCACCTATGGTCCCCCGGCTGCGCCATGAAGCGCGGCATCTGGAACATCCCGGTGCCTGACGGCGCCGCCGCAGACACACCGGACCTGGTGATTTCTCCGCTGGTGGGCATCGATGACGCGCTCTACCGGTTGGGCAATGGCGGCGGTTACTATGATCGCACGCTTGCTGCGCTGGAGCCGCGCCCGAAGGTCATTGGCGTGGGCTTCTCCGGGTGCCGGATTGAGACGATATTTCCCATGCCATGGGATGTGCCGATGGACGAGGCGCTGCTGTCGGACGGCACTCATCTGCTACGCTGACCACTAGCGGCAGAGCACAACGAAAGACGGCGCCCGAAGGCGCCGCCGTTGTCTGCATTCGTCCCGCCGGATCAGGCCGGGGTGTCTTTCTTGAACGAGCCCTTGGCGTGGCCCGACATGCCGCCCGAGACCTCTTCCGTCGCCTCGCTCGCCAGCTCGTGCGGCAGGATGAGGTTGAGCACGATGGCGATGAGCGCGGCGGGCAGGATGCCGGAGGTGGCCAGCACCTTCACCGTGGAGGGCAGGTATTGCAGCGCGCCCGGCTCCAGTTGCAGGCCGAGGCCCAGCGAGAGCGCGATGGCGAAGATCACCATGTTGCGGCGGTTCCAGTCGACGTCCGAGAGCATCGAGACGCCAGCCGCCACGACCATGCCGAACATCACGATCACGCCGCCGCCCAGCACCTCGATCGGCACCGAGGAGATGATTGCGCCGATCTTGGGCAGGAGGCCGCAGAGGATCAGGAAGACCGCACCGATGGTCACCACCGCGCGGCTCATCACACCGGTCATGGCGATGAGGCCCACGTTCTGGCTGAAAGAGGTGTTGGGCAGGGCGCCGAAGAGGCCGGAGATCGCGGTGCCGATGCCGTCGGCAAAGGTCGCGCCCTGGATCTCCTTGTCGGTGGCCTCACGGCCTGCACCGCCCTTGGTGATCCCGCTCACGTCGCCCACCGTTTCAACGGCGGAGACGAAGGACATGAGGCAGAAGCCGACGATGGCGGCTACCGAGAACTCCAGACCGAAGTGCAGCGGGTTGGGCAGGGCGAAGACGGCGGCATTGCCGACGTTGCCGAGGTTCACTTGCCCCAGTGCGAAGGCGAGCGCGTAACCCACCAGCAGGCCCACCAGTACGGCGGAAACCGAGAGCATCCCGCGGGCAAAGAATTTGAGCCCCAACGTCACCACGATGACGGTGCCGGCCATGAGCCAATTGAGGCCGGAGCCGTATTCTTCGGTGCCGATAGCGGGCACGCCCCCGGCGGCATATTGGATGCCCACCTTCACCAGCGCGAGGCCGATCATGGTGACGACGAGACCGGTGACCAGCGGCGGCAGCGCAAAGCGGATCTTGCCGATGAAGAGGCCGAGGCAGGCATGAAACAGGCCGCCCACAAGGATGCCGCCCATCAGCACGGCAACGGCGTCCACGCCCTTGCCCGCCACCAGCGGAATCATGATCGGGATGAAGGCGAAGGACGTGCCCTGAACGATGGGCAGCCGCGCGCCTACGGGGCCAACACCGATGGACTGGAACAGGGTGGCGATCCCGGCGAAGAACATCGACATCTGGATCATGTAGATCATCTGCGGAAAGTCCGGGCTGTTCGAGCCGAAGCCGAACCCCGCCGCGCCGCAGACGATGATCGCCGGGGTCACGTTGGAGACGAACATCGCTAGAACGTGCTGAATGCCGAGCGGCACCGCCTTGATCAGCGGCGGCGTATAATCCGGGTCGCGTAGCTGCTCCGGCGTTCCGATGGATGCATCGGCCATGGTCTGTCCCTCCCTGGGTTTGCGGGTGCCGGCTCCTCCTCCGGCGGCCCATTCAAGTGGCTATGTCAAACGGCACGCTGAACCAGTGCTCCTCCAGGTTGTCGCCCTCACCGATGCGGTCGATAACCGCAAAGAGGCCTGGTCCGGTCAGCGGGGTCAAAACCCCGTGCCACGTGTTGCGGTAAAAATTGATGCCCTGCCCGGCTTCGGTGCGGAAAGCGCGGGGTGTGCCCGGTTTTCCGGCGTCATCGTGAGCGACGATCACCAGAAACGGGTCCATCGACATCGGCAGAAAGGCCTGGCTGCCCAGCGGGTGGCGCTCCATCATCTCCAGCCGGTAGGGCAGGGCGCGCAGCTCGGCCTTGAAGAGGCTGATGCCGGCCCGCCCGCCTTCGGTGAAGTCGAGCGTGGCGCGGTCATGGTAACGCCCGCAGAGGCCCTGGTTGATCAGCTTGTCGGGGGTGCCGGAGGCATCGAGCACCTCGCCGAAAGGGGCGAAGGCTTCTGCCGTGAGCGGTTCTATCTCGATTTGGTTTTTCATGCGCCCAGCTTCTCGATCAGGCGCAGTTCTGCAATCCGTTCCACCTGTCGGCAGGCCTCGGCAAACTCGGCCTCGCGGCTGTTGTCGATCCGGCGGTGGAAGGCATCGAGGATGCTGGCCTTGGTGTTGTCCTTCACAGCGATGATGAAGGGAAAGCCGTGTTTCTCGGTGTAGCGCGTGTTCAGCGCCGTAAAGCTGGTGCGCTCTTCGTCGGTGAGCATGTCGAGCCCTGCGCCCGCCTGTTCAGCGCTGCTCTCTGCGGTCAGCCGCCCCGCCGCGGCCAGCTTTCCGGCCAGGTCGGGGTGGGCGGTGAGCACACCGAGGCGCTGCTCTTCGGTGGCGGAGCGGAAGACGCGGGCCAGCGCATTGTGCATCCCCGCCGCATCGTCGCTGTGCGGCCCCAGCTCCTGCGCATGGGCCGCTTCGGCAATCCAGGCGGAATGCTCGAAGATGCCGCCGAAGGCCTCCACGAAGCGCTCCATATCCATCTGCGACGGGCGCAGCCCGGTTGCGGGCGGATGCGCGGCGGCCCAATGGTCGGCAATCTCTTCGCGGGTGGCAAACCAGACGCCCTCGTGCCCGCGCATGTAGTCCAGCGCCCGCTTCAGGGCGGTGGCGCGGCCCGGCCGCCCGGCAAGGCGGCAGTGCAGACCGATGGAGAGCATCTTGGGCGCGCCCGCCGCACCCTCGGCATAGAGCATGTCGAAGCTGTCACGCAGGTAGCTCTCGAACTGGTCGCCATTGGTGTAACCGGCCTGGATCGCGAAGCGCATGTCATTGCAATCCATGGTGTAGGGCACGATGAGCTGATCCTTCCCGCCCGCGCGCACCCAATAGGGCAGGTCGTCGGCGTAGCTGTCGGCGATATAGGCGAAGTCGCCCTCTTCGGCGGCGAGGCCGACCGTGTTCATCGAGCAGCGCCCCGTGTACCAGCCGCGCGGCGGGGTGCCGACCACCTCGGTGTGCAGGCGGATCGCCTCGCGGATCTGGGCGCGCTCCTCCTCCACGGGCATGTCCTTGTGCTCGACCCACTTCAGCCCGTGGCTGGCAATTTCCCAGCCCGCCGCCTTCATCGCCTTGAGTTGGCGCGGGGCGCGGGCCAGTGCGGTGGCAACGCCGTAGACGGTGACGGGCAGGCCCGAGAGCAGCCGATGCACCCGCCAGAACCCGGCGCGGCTGCCGTATTCGTAGATCGACTCCATGTTCCAGTGCCGCTGGCCGGGCCATGGCTGGGCGCCGGTGATCTCGCTCAGGAAGGCCTCGGAGGCGGCATCGCCATGCAGGATGTTGTTCTCGCCGCCCTCCTCGTAGTTCAGCACGATCTGCACGGCGATCTTGGCCCCGCCGGGCCATGGCGCGGCGGGCGGGGTGTCGCCGTATCCCGAAAGATCACGAGGGTAACGATTCAAGTGCAGTCCTCCTGTTCGATACCCTCATAAACCAAAACAGTCTGCGGAATTATCAAAATTGAATTGAAGCACTCTCAGGCGGGCCCGCCTTCACTCCGGCGGCCTTGCCCGGCATAGACAGGGGCACCACGAAGCGAGGCTCTCATGACCGGATACCTGACCACACACGTCCTCGACACCGCGCGCGGCTGCCCGGCGGAGGGCATCCCCATCGCGCTCTACCGGGTTGCGGGCAACTCCCACAAGAAGGTCGCCGAGACCGTGACAAATGCAGACGGGCGCACCGACAGCCCGATTCTGCCTGCCGAGGCCTTCAAGCCCGGCACCTACGAGCTTGTTTTCTTCGCGGGTGACTACCTGCGGCGCACCGGCCAGACGGAAGGCGAGGTGTTGTTTCTCGATCAGGTGCCGATCCGCTTTGGCATGTCGGAGCCGGATGCGCATTATCATGTGCCGCTGCTGCTCGCTCCCTACGGGATGAGCACCTATCGCGGCAGCTAGGACGCGGCGGGCAGGGTCTCGCGCACTGCGGCGGTGATCCGCTCGACCATGAATTCCATGAAAAGCCGGGCCTTCGGATCCTGCCCGCGCCGATGGGTGAAGAGGCAGGCCATCTGGATGGGTTCCGGCGGGGTGGCTGTGGCCACCGGCACCAGTGCGCCGGAATTCAGGTGCTCCGAGACGGCGAAGACGGGGCGCAGGGCAATGCCATGGCCGGCGAGCGCCCAATCCGTCAGCACGTCGGCATCGTCGCATTCGTAGCGCCCGGTGACGCGGAATCGCTTTGGGCCGTCCGCGGTGATGAGGTTCCATTGGAACTCTGTGGCCCCGGGGTAGCGCAGGCTGAGGCACTCATGCGCGCCACCCAGCAGGTCTTCGCCCGTTTCGGGCATGCCACGGGCCTCGACGTAGCCGGGGGAGGCGCACAGCACCCGCTGCACATCGGCGATCTTGCGGATCTTCAGGTTGCTGTCTTCCGGTTGGCCAAGGAAGAACGCCAGGTCGAGCCCTTCGGTGGCGAGGTCCACCTTCCTGTCGGTGAGGCGGAGCCGCACGCTGATTTCGGGGTAAAGCGCCAGGAATTCGGGCACACGCGGCGCGATGAGCCGCCGCCCCACGCCCAGCGGTGCGGCCACGAAGAGCGAGCCCCTGGGGTTGTCGGTGAGGTTGGCCACCTCGGCCTCGGCACTGGCCACCGCATCGAGGATCTCGGTGGCCTTGCGGTAAAACACCTTGCCGTGCTCGGTTGGCGCAAGGGATCTGGTGGTGCGCTGAAATAGCCTGACGCCCAGATGCTCTTCGAGCTGCCCGATTCGGGAGGAGGTGACTGCCGGGGATATTCGCAAATCGCGCCCTGCGGCGGACATGCTGCCCAATTCGTAGACACGAACGAAGGTGCGGACGTTATCGAGATAGGACATTGTTCGGCATATTTTGATACTGCTTGGCTTTACCAAGCAATACCCGAATAACGGTAACCAAGCTAGTATCCCTGACAGCACAGCAGCGGGAGTAATGAGATGTTCGACTTGGCGGTAATCTGGGACTGGATCGCCTTTTCTGTCCGGTGGCTGCACGTCATCACCGCGATGGCCTGGATCGGCGCCTCCTTCTACTTCATCGCGCTCGACCTGATGCTGAAGCCCAACACCGCCCTGCCGGAGGGCGCCCATGGCGAAGAGTGGGAGGTGCACGGCGGCGGGTTCTACCACACGGTGAAATACCTCGTCGCCCCCGCCGAGATGCCCGAGCACCTGACATGGCACAAATGGCAAAGCTACATGACGTGGATCTCGGGCGCGGCGCTGCTGATGATCGTCTACTGGGTGGGCGGCGAGCTGTTTCTGCTCGATCCGACGAAGGCCGAGCTGGCGCTCTGGCAGGGCATCGTGATTTCGGGCCTCTCCCTTACCATTGGCTGGCTCATTTACGACTTTCTCTGCAAGTCCAAGCTGGGCGAAACGCCCACACTGCTGATGCTCCTGCTCTTCGCGATGCTCGTCATCATGGCGTGGGGCTACAACCAGATCTTCACCGGCCGGGCCGCGCTGCTGCACCTCGGGGCCTTCACCGCCACGATCATGACGGGCAACGTCTTCTTCCAGATCATGCCCAACCAGCGCATCGTGGTGGCCGACCTGAAGGCGGGCCGCACGCCGGATGCCAAGTATGGCAAGATCGCCAAGCTGCGCTCGACCCACAACAACTACCTTACGCTGCCGGTCGTCTTCCTGATGCTGTCCAACCACTACCCGCTGGCCTTTGCCACCGAGTACAACTGGATCATCGCCAGCCTGATCTTCCTCACCGGCGTGACCATCCGCCACTACTTCAACACCATGCACCGCACCGGAAAGGGCCCGCATTGGACGTGGGCCGCAACGGCTCTGCTCATGGTGGTGATCGCCTGGCTCTCCACCGCCGGCGGCGGCGAAACCTACGAGGAGGCAGAGGCCCGCGCGCTCAGCCCCTACGAGCAGAAGTTCACCCAGGCCGCGGGTTTCGAGGACGCCTTCTACGCGGTCGTCGGCAACTGCTCGATGTGCCACGCGCGCGAACCCTCGTGGGACGGGCTGCACTGGGCACCCAAGGGCGTGGTGCTGGAAACCGAGGCAGATGTGGCCCGCCACGCCGAAGAAGTCTATCTTCAGGCCGGTCGCAGCCATGCCATGCCGCCGCCCAACGCCATCCAGATGGACCCGGAGGCGCGGGCGCAGATCGTGGCATGGTATCGCGACGCGAAGAGCAACTGACGAGCTACGCCCATGCCCCATCCCCTGCTGACCGACGCCGAGATCGAGGCCTACCAGCGCGACGGTGTCGTGTTGGTGCGCGGGCTCTTTGCCGATCAGGTCGCGCAGTTGCGTGCGGGCGTGGAGCAGAACATGGCCGAGCCCGGCCCCTATGCCGCGGAGAACCTGAAGGAGGGCGAGGGCGGGCGCTTCTTCGACGATTATTGCAACTGGTCGCGCATCCCCGCCTTCGAGGCGGCCATCAAGGCCTCGCCCGCGGCGGAAGTGGCCGCCGACCTGATGCATTCGGACAGTGCGCAGCTCTTCCACGATCATGTGCTGGTCAAGGAGCCGGGCACATCAAAGCCCACCCCCTGGCACCAGGATGGCCCCTACTACTTCGTCGAGGGGGCGCAGACCGTCAGCTTCTGGTCGCCGCTCGATCCGGTGCGCGAAGCCTCGCTGCGTTGCGTGGTGGGCTCGCACAGGTGGCCCCGCCCGGTGCTGCCCACGCGCTGGCTGGCCGAAACCAGCTTCTACCCGAACGAGGAAGATTACATGCCGGTGCCCGACCCGGAGGCCGAAGGCATGGACATCAGGGAATACGAGATGGAGCCGGGCGACGCCGTGGCCTTCAACTTCATGATCCTGCACGGCGCGCGCGGCAACACCACCAGCCTGCGCCGCCGCGCCTTCTCGCTGCGGATGGTCGGCGATGACGCGCGCTACGTGGAGCGCCCCGGCCGCACATCGCCGCCCTTTCCCGGCCACGGCATGAAGCCAGGCGAGAGGCTGCGGGACGACTGGTTCCCGGTGCTGTTCAGGCGCGCGGGCTGAGGCCGCCAAAGCGCGATCCCGGCGCTAACCTTTTTGCACGCTACGAAGGAATGCAGAGGGCGACTGCCCGGTCACGCGCGCAAATTCGCGGTTGAAGTTCGATTTCGTGTTGAACCCGCTGCCGAGCATGGCCTCGGTGATGGTCTCGCCGCCCTCCATGAGTGCGCAGGCGTTGCGAACGCGAAACCCGTTCACATATCTTGAGACGTTCTCGCCCTTTGCCCGATTGATCGCGGCCGAAAGCTGCTTGATCGGCACATGCAGCCGCCGCGCGAGGCGGGCCAGCGTGAGGTCGGCGTCAAGATGCGGGCGATCTTTCTGCATCAGCGCATCAAGGCGCGCGATCAGCTCCGCATCTTGCTCCGAAGGGCGGGGCGCTTTCGGCGCGGTGGCGCCCGGGTCGTCTTCGTCCGAACTTTCGTCACCCGTGCCATCCGCGTCGCGTGAGAGCGACAGAAGGCCGACGCCGAGCAGCGTGAGGGACGTGAACATGCTTATGATCAGCGGTCGCCACTCGACATGCCCGAGCCGAAGAGCAACGGCGATCAGGACATCCGAAAGTGCCGAGAGAATAAGAAGCAGACCAACGGCCTTCCAGATCCGTGCCGGTCGTGGCCCGGCGCCGAGCCGGGCGAGCGGCAGAGCTTCGTCGATCCGGAGAGCGACCAGGATCGCCGCGCCGTAGCCGGCGAAGAGTGCCGGCAGCACCACGTCCAGTGTTGCCGGGGCAAAGACAGAGCAGAAGGCGGTGAAAGCGGGCCCAAGCAGGTGAAGCCAGTCTCTTTTTCGGTCGAGCGGTCGCAGGGCAGCAGACTGGAATGTCAGCCACGCCAGCGGCGGCATCGCAACGGCGGTGCCCAGTTGGATGGGCCAAAGCAGGGACAGCCCGTAGTGCTGCGTCAGCGAGATCACCAGGGCCTGCACCCCGCAGGTCGCCAGAAGCACCAGAAACAGGATTGAGCGGTCGCCGGCCAGTGCGTGGCGCAAGGCCAGAAAGCCCAGGATCAGGGCGACCACGAGTGGAATCGGGAGCGTCAACATGGGGGTCGAATAGACCAGGATCCGGTTTCGCACGACCTGAAACCGGTTTCAGGACGCGGGACAGCGCCGAGACGTGGCACCTGGGGCCATCATCCGAACCAAGGAGACCCGAGATGACACGCCTGCTTTCCATTGCCGCCCTCGCTTGTTTGCTCGCTGGCCCGGCGCCCGCGCAGCCGAGCGTCGGCTTCGACCGCTTCGATGTCCGGGCCGACCATCGGTCTGGGCCCATCGCGGCCGGTATCTGGTATCCCGTCGGTCGGGAGACCTATGTGGTCCCTGTGGTCGACAGCCTGATCTTCGAGCCGGTTGCGGCTTATGTCGGCGCGGCGTTTCCCGATGGGAAGCTGCCGCTGATCATCGTGTCGCATGGGTCCGGCAGCAGCATCGACGGCACCGCCTGGTTGGCCGCCGGGCTGGCCGAGCGTGGCGCGATGGTTGTGGTGATGAACCACCCTGGGACAACGACCGGCGACAGCTCTCCGCGCAGAACCGTGCGCCTGTCGGAGCGCGCGGCGGATCTGGGGGCGGCGCTCGACCATGTCCTGAGCGATCCGGAGATCGCGCAGCATATCGACCGTAGCCGGATCACGGCCCTCGGCTTCTCGCTCGGCGGGTCCACGGTGATGGGCCTTGCTGGTCTGCGTCTCGATCCTGACGCTTACCGGGACTACTGCGACAGGTTCGGCGAGGCCGCGCAGGACTGCCTGTTCCTGATGCGTGGCGGAGTCGACTTCAACAACCTGCCGCCGGAATTCTCGGCCGATATGTCGGACCCCCGCTTCACCTCGATCGTCGCCGTCGATCCGGGCTTTACCTATGCTGCGACGCCCGAGAGCGCGTTGGAGATCGACGTCCCGGTGCAGGTGGTGTCCCTGGGCGACGATTTTCCGTGGTTCGCCACGGATGTCCGTACAGAGGGCAGTGGGCTGATCGACATGTTGCCGAATGTAGAGCACTCGGTGATCCCCAATGCCTGGCACTACTCGTTCCTGCCAGTTTGCAAGGCGAATGCCGCGCAGCTGCTGATCGAAGAGGGGGAAGATCCGATCTGCGACGATCCCGAAGACTGGGACCGCGGCAGGGCGCACGCAGCGTCTGTGGAGGCGATCGCGCAGTTCCTGAACCTGTAGGCGCCTTGATCTGAGGTAACCCTTCCGTGGAACGCCGGCGGAAGGGTTACCGTCTTCTCGTTGGTGCGCCTTGTCCCGAAGCGGCCCTGAAGCCGCCGCCGGGACACGGTAACCAAAAGCTCGTTTTGCCCCGCAATGCGGTCATCAATGCACCTTGCGGCGAAGGTGCGGTTTGAGCCCGTTTTGCCGCCTGGACCCGCGCGGAATCAAGGCGAAGCCGCCGCGCAGCGCCGTCCCGCCCCCTGGGGCGGCGCTTGGCTGCCGTTGGCGCTGAGCTCCCAGGGAAGAAGGTGCTTGGCTACCATAAAGCGCGCCGCTCATCAGGTCGGGCGCCACCCCGCGGGACGGCGCTGCACGGCTTGCGGATCAGTGTCTGCTTCGTCCCGCAGTGCAGACTTCCGCATCAGCGGTCGCAACAGATCGCTTAACAAGAGAAAGCCCGGACAGAAGCGAGGGTGCTGTCCCGAAGGACACATCCATGCAGGGCGATGTTTTGATGAATTGGTCGGAGTGAGAGGATTCGAACCTCCGACCCCTGCCTCCCGAAGTTTGAAGGCCACCGCCAAGGTATTGATTTTTAGTGAAAGGCGCTCTGTTTATCTGGGAGTTTCGCCAAAGTATTCGGCATCGAACTTGAGCTGTGAGGTTCAATGAACCTAGGAGCACTGTCTACCGCGGCAATGAAACGCGACGCTGTCTAGGGATGAGAGCGAAAAAGGCTCGGGGTCTTCATGCTGGGCTGGCTTCCTTATCGGCTAGTAATGACGGCGGCCAATCTTCACCGAAATGCCTTGATGCGGGCGAGGACATACTTCCTGTCTACGGGGCGCTAGAGGCGTTCGAAACACTGAGTCCCAGGTCCGAAGACCCAACCCAAACAGTTGCCAGCTTCTTGCCCCTCTGATTAGGTGATCAAAAAATGTGCTGGGGGCAGGTATGTCGTTTTTCGAAGAACCAATTCTCAATTCTCCTTACAAGGTTCCCGAAGAACATTGGGAGATGGATGCCGACGGCCGACCGACAGACATCCGTGTGCCCCGTCGTCGCCGGTCGGACCTTATTTCGGCGATGCCCAAGCCAAAGAGCGTGAAGGGCGGCAAGCAGGCGGAGATGGAACTCAGCGCTGCCGGGCTCGAGGGCCGTGACATGGCCTACAGCGTCACCGAATTCGTCAACGAGATGCGCTCGCAGGTCGACAGCTGGCGCGCCCTCCCCAACCCGAACGACTGGAAGGTCAGCCCTGTCACGCAACGCCTGCTTCAACACTGGCGGGCAATCCAGAAGGACGACACCCAGGCGATCCGTCCCTTCTTTTGCCAGCTCGAAGCGGTGGAAACGGCGATCTGGATGACCGAGGTGGCGCCAAAGATTGGCGAGCGTGGCAAGCGCGTGCGGGCCCGGCTGGAGGCCGCCAATGTAGAGGCCAACCCCGACCTCTTCCGCGTGGCGATGAAGCTCGCCACTGGTGCCGGCAAGACCACGGTAATGGCCATGCTCATTGCTTGGCAGACTCTCAACGCTGTCCGTAGTCCAAACTCCAAGAGCTTTTCTCGCGGCTTCCTGATCGTCACCCCGGGCATCACCATCCGCGACCGCTTGCGGGTGCTCCAGCCCAACGACGCCGACAGCTATTACCAGAAGCTCAACCTCGTGCCCGGCGACCTGATGCAGGACATGCAGAAAGCGCGGCTCGTGCTGACCAACTACCACGCCTTCAAGCTGCGCGAGCGGCTCCAGCTCGCCAAGGGCACGCGTTCAGCGCTGGAAGGCCATGGCGAGGCGCTCTCCACGCTCGAAACTGAGGGCCAGATGCTCCAACGGGTCATGCCTGAACTCATGGGCCTAGGGCGGATCAACGTGATCAATGACGAGGCCCATCATTGCTACCGCGAGCGGCCCGACGGAATCGTCGAGAAACTGACGGGCGACGAAAAGCGCGAGGCGGAAGAGAACAAGGAGGCGGCTCGGCTGTGGATCTCCGGCATCGAGGCCGCCAAGCGCAAGCTCGGGGTGCAGATCGTCTACGACCTGTCCGCGACCCCCTTTTTCCTATCCGGCTCCGGTTGGGTTGAGGGGACGCTCTTTCCTTGGGTCATCTCCGACTTCTCGCTGATGGATGCAATCGAATGCGGCATCGTCAAGCTGCCCCGCGTGCCGGTGGCAGATAATTTGCCCGGCGAGCCAGAGCCGCTCTATCGCAAGCTTTGGGATGCGATCGGGAAGAAGATGCCGAAGAAATCTCGTGGTGCGAAACCGGACCCCGCCAGCCTGCCCATCCCGCTGAAAACCGCCATCGACGCGCTCTACGGCCACTACGAGAAGACATTCAAGGCTTGGGAGCAGGAGGGCGTCGGCATTCCGCCGGTCTTCATCGTGGTATGCAACAACACGACGAACTCGGAGCTCCTGCGCGACTACCTTGCCGGTTACGAGCGCGCGAACCCTGACGGCACGCTGGAAACCATTCCCGGCAAGTGCCCCCTCTTCGCCAATTTCTCCGATGACGGCGAGCGGCTGCCCCGCCCCCGCTCGGTGCTGATCGACAGCGCAACGCTGGAAGCGGGCGGCGATATAGACAAGGCCTTCCGTGACGCGCATGCCGAGGAGATAGAGGCGTTTAGACGTGAACAAGCGGTGCGCAGCCCCGGACAGGAGCTGACCGACGCTGACATCCTGCGCGAGGTGATGAACACCGTCGGCAAGAATGGCCGGCTGGGCGAGCAGGTGCGCTGCGTCGTCTCCGTCTCCATGCTGACAGAGGGCTGGGACGCAAACAACGTCACCCACATCCTCGGTTTGCGCGCTTTCGGCACCCAGTTGATCTGCGAGCAGGTCATCGGTAGGGCGCTCCGCCGTCTCTCCTATGACGCGGACCCCGACACCGGCCTCTTCCGAACCGAATACGCCGACATCATGGGCATCGACGGACTCAATTTCTCGGCGCAGGCAGTGAAGACCGAGGTGCAGAAGCCGCGCGACGTCATCAACGTTCGCGCCGTCTCGCCCGAACGTGACGCGCTGGAAATCACCTTCCCTCGCGTCCAGGGCTACGTGACCGACCTGCCGACCGACCGGCTGGATGTCGATTTCACCGGCATGGAGCCATACGTGCTGACCCCAGAAAAAGTCTCGGCCACCGTCATCACCATGCAGGGCATCGTTGGGGAAAGCGAGCAACTCAACCTCGATCACCTCGACACCACACGCCAGTCGACCATCGCCTACCACGTCGCCAAGCACATGGTCTTTGAGAAGCTCCGCGATGCGCACCAAAAGCCCAAGGTCCACCTGATCCCGGCGGCGAAGCGCATCCTAAACCAGTGGCTCTCCGAGGGGCTGCTCGTCTGCAAAGGCGACACCAAGCCCGCGCTCCTGCTCTACCGCGAACTGGCTGACGAGGTCTGCGAGATGATCTTCGGTGCGCTGGTCGAAAAGCCGGGAGGCGAAAGCATCCTGCGTGCCGTGCTCGACCCCTACGCCCCCACGGGCTCCACCCTCGGCGTCAACTTCAACACCTCGGTGGCCACCCGCTACGCCCCCCGGCCCGACAAGAGCCACCTCAACTGGATCATCACTGACAGCGACTGGGAGGACAAACTGGCCAACACCATCGAGAGCCACCCGGCGGTGCTCTCCTACGCCAAGAACCACAACCTCGGATTCGAGGTGCCCTACCTGGTGGAGGGCGAACCGCGGCACTACCGACCCGACTTCCTGATCCGCCTCGACGTCCCCGAGCCGACCACCCTTGTCGTCGAGGTCAAGGGCTACCGCGGCCATGACGCCATGCTGAAGGCAGAGACCATGCGCGGCAAGTGGATCCCCGCCGTTAACCGGCTTGGTTCTTACGGCCGCTGGGGCTTTGCGGAGCTACGCGAAGTGCACGACTTCGGGCCGGCGCTGGACACGGCGATCAATACTTTGTTGGGAAAGGTTTCGGCATGACACTGGCGAACCTGGCAATTTCAGAGGCCCAAAGGTGGACCCTGAGCCTGGAAGAACCGATCCGAAAAAGCATAGAGAGCAAGGGTTGGAGCAAGGAAGCGGTCAGGGCGATCGCGAATGGCTTCCAGATCACGCGAACACTTCCGAGCAACCGTGCGCATGGCACCTTCGAGGTTCTCGCCGCGTTCTTCAGGTCGCCCTCGTGCCCCAAGCTTGAGGGCAAAAACATGTTGGCTGACTACCAGTCACTCGTGGCCCAGTTCAGCACCGACAAGACCACACGAGACATCTGGATAAGGGAAACCACTGGAGGTCAAACCAGACGCTGCCATTCAGCCCTCTCGAAGCTGGGCATGTTTCACTCAGGTTTCAAGTTTCCACCGTTCGACAGCTATGCCGCGAAGGCCATGAAGGCACGAACTGCCGCCGAAGTGTCCATGGCTGAGAATTACTACGCCCGTTTGCAGGACCTGAGGTTTCGAGACATCGCGGATAGCATCCAGGCAGATCTTCGAGATCTGAGCGTCCAAGCTGAGCGGGTCATCGACAAGTATCTCATGCTCAGCGCTGACCCGAAGTTCCGTTTCCTTCCTGCTGCCTACCTCCAAGCACAAGACCCGAAGGTGCGAGACGCAATGAACGAGGCGGGCAGCAAGATCGAGGCAACGCTGAAGAGCCTGCTGCCATGACCGACATCCGCTTCGACCGCCTCGTCGACTTGCCCCTCCGCGACGCCTGGGCCCACGAGGCGCACCAGTTCACCCCTTGGCTGGCCGAGAACATCGACCACCTCTCCGAGACCATCGGCATCCCGCTGGAGCTCACTGGCACCGAGGTCGCGGTGGAAACCTTCTCGGCCGACATTCTCGCCCGCAAGGGTGGCACCTGCGTGATGGCCTCACTCAACTGGTGCGGCCTTTCGGCGATGGAGAGCCTGCGTGCGCACACGCCACTGGCGATCCACGGCCACCGCAACGGCTTTGGCGCGATGAGCCGCCACCCGGCCCTTGGAATGGGCTTTCCGGCCTACCAGGCGCTCTACCGGCTGGCGGGGGTCGACCACATGCATGTGCATGGGATCGGCGGCAAGTTCGTGGACAGCGCCGAAGAGGTGACGGAGGCCGCCCGCGCCTGCCTCGCGCCGCTGGCCGAGGGCACCGATGACGCGGTGATGCCCGCCTTCTCCTCGGGCCAGTGGGCCGGCACGCTGGGCACGGCGCTGGAGGCTGCGGGATCGGCTGACCTGATGTTCATGTGCGGCGGCGGGATCCTTGCCCATCCGGGCGGGCCTGCGGCTGGCGTGGCCTCTCTACGCGACGCCTATGCCGCGTTATCGGCGGGGGAGAGTCTTGCTCAAGCCGCCGCCAACCGCCCGGCGCTGGCCGAGGCGCTCGACTTCTTCGGCAAGCGGTGATGGGCGCGGGGATCGTCTTTCTGGGCGATGATTTCACCGGGGCCTCCGACAGCCTGGCCACCTACGCGCGCGGTGGGTTCACCGCGCGGCTGGTGACGGGCGGGGCCGCGCCGCAGCAGGGGCTGGACGTGCTGGGCATCGCCACCGACCTGCGGTCGCTGCCGCCGGAGCGCGCGCGGGAGGTGGTGGATCGGCTCTGGCCGATGATCGCCCGCGAGGCGCCGCGGGTGCTGCACTTCAAGACCTGCTCCACCTTCGACTCCACGCCGCATGTCGGCTCGATCGGGGCCGTGGCGCGGCACCTCGTGGAGCGGTTCAAGCCCGATGTGACGGCGGTGATCGGCGGCCAGCCGAGCCTTGGCCGCTACTGCGCCTTCGGCACGCTCTTTGCCAAGGGACCGGACGGCGCGGTGCACCGGATCGACCGGCACCCCGTGATGTCGTGTCACCCGGTCACGCCGATGAAGGAGGCCGACCTAGGCCGGCACCTTTTGGCCCAAGGGCTCGGACCGTTGACCCGGATCACTTTGCCTGAACTGAATGATCCGCACGAAGTTGCCGCCCGGCTCGGCGATGGCCCCGCGCTGATCGACGTGATGTGCCCAGAAGATCTCGGCAAAATCGGCGAAGTCCTCAGGCAGGCCGGAGGCCGACAACTGTTGATCGGCGCGAGCTCGGTCGCGGAGATCTACGGCACAAAGCAAAGAGAGGCGACCTTTTCCGCGCCACCTGCGCCATCCGGTGCGCTGCTCGTCTTCGCAGGGTCACGCTCTGCGGTGACCGCAGCACAGGTAAAGGCGGCCCGGTCCTACAGGCGTGTGCAGCTGACAGCCGAGATGTTGGATGATCCAGCAGTTCCCGGCAAGCTGGCCGACAGCCTGAATGCCAGCCAGCCAATGCTCATCCACCTTGATCCGGAAGCCAGCTACGATCGCAGCCCGGATGCCCTCGCCGATGCTTGTGCTGAACTTTTGGATCGTGTCGCGGCACAGCAGCCGCTTCGCGCTCTTGGTCTTGCCGGCGGCGATACCTCGAGCCGCATCGTCGCTCGCCTCGGATTCGCAGCCCTGGACTACCTCTCCGACATGGGGCAAGGCGCATGTATCTGCTCCGGGAGCCATGCTGATGGAACGCGAAACGGCATGCGTGTCATGCTGAAGGGCGGACAGATGGGTGCCTTGGATCTGTTCGAAGATTTTGCAGCAAGCATTTCCCGTTGACGCCGCCCTGGACCGCAAACTTCAGGGAGGATCTTCTTTCAGGGGGCAGGCCAGTGCGATAGTTTTTGCGGACGACTTGCCGGGCGATCGGAGCGAGGTAGTGGCGGACGGATAAACATGTCGCGGAGGAATGACCCAAGCGGCGGCGCGTTCGTTTCGGCCACCAATGGAGTTTCTGAAAGCCTCTGTGTCATCACAGGCAGAATTGCCCCCCCGGATACTGCCGGCGCCGAGATGCATCCGGATGGTGCTCACTCGGATTTCATAGGGCTTCCTCGGGATCCACCGACTGACGGCGCTCCAACCTTTCCTCCTAGGCAGTCGCACTCGTTCATGATCGACCGTCACCCAAGTCGATTGCGAGCCGAACTCGCGCATGCGGCTGCTAACTAGGACTTCCGCGGGATCCACTGGGCTATCGGTGCTCCTGCTGCCATTCCCGGGTTAACGACCTACAAAATAGCGCAGCCCTCTAAGGCGGCTTCTTCGAATAGCGAACATGCGGCAAAACCACACCGGCGACCAAGTTGCGGGACGAAAAGGACGTTCGCTGCCTATCCTCGATCTTCGCCGCAACCGTGAACGCCACCGCAAGAGGGGCAGAGAGCAGTCGTTCGCCGCTCCTGACATGAAGGTCAGGGATGCGAGACGAAGCAGACATTGATCCGCAAGCCGTGCAGCGCCGCCCCAGGGGGCGGGACGGCGCTGCACGGCGGCTTCGCCTTGATTCCGCGCGGGTCAAGGCGGCAAAACGGGCTCGAACCGGCCGTCCGCCGCGTGACGCCCGACCGACCGATGTCCGGACTTTGCTGCCATTCGTCCCCGAGCGGTCAACTGGCGCTACCTGTGCATTGCTGCCTTCGGGAGGAATTCGGCGGTGTCCACTCACCGTATCGGACTGTCTTCCAAGCGATCAACAGGAATGCAAGAATCCGACGATTGTTCGACATTGTGCAAGTCATAAAGAGTGCTACCCTTGTGCCGATCCTTACCCGAGGAAAGGGAGAAAGGATAAATGGCCCGCGTGAAAGAGTCGGTTGCTGTGATGAACGGCGCACCACATCTGAAACTGACCAAAGGTCGTAGTGCTGCCCTTGTTCAAGCATGTCGTATTGCTCTTGAAACCGGGCGTCTAGAAAAAAGGCAGAAAGGAACGGTCGGAAGTTTGCTCGAACTGTTTGAAGAAACTGCGTCCGGGCACTTTGTCGAACCAGACCCTATCTGCTTTGTTTATGTGCATTACCGTGACAGCCAACCAGACGTTTGCAAGATCGGGCACGCGCGGGACTTGGATAAGCGTCTGAGCCGCAATACCGACATGACCGAGCCGTTGAAACGCGCGGCAGCTTGGGAATTTGGCTCAGTCAAAGAAGCGATGAAACAGGAGGATATGGCGAGATCCCTGTTTCAGCCTTACGGCGCCGGTGGCACCGAGTGGGTGCTAGCCTCTGCTCCGACAGTCGTTGATCATTTGGTTGGTCTGTGGGGGCCGCCGAGCGGCCTGTGAAGCAAGTGGTGACTGTCTCTCATTGTTAAGTATCGATCGATTTTTTTGGGGGGGACCATTTCATCAGAACCGGCATGGCACTACAAGCCGCCATTGGAGCAACTTCAGCGAATGCTCACTTTGTCGGAAAAACTACCAGTTCGCGCAGACCGCAGCATTCGGGACTTTGGGCTTCCGGCGGACGCTTGTCGCGCTCACCACGAAGGTCCGCTTCGGGCCGGTCGCAACTTCCGGCGGAGATTGACTGCATGCGGACGAAATCAGCTACCTCTCGCTACAGATGACCACTAATCGCCTTCACGTTCCTCCGGTGGGCGGCGATTGAACCAATGCCTACTCAGTCGTGCTCGTAGCAGATCGCCGGCGGGGCGCCCCGTTTCGATCATGGCAGCCTTCAGGCCTGGCTTCCTGGCAATGGTCTGTTCGACTTCGTGAATTTGCAACAGAACAGCAGCATTTGCGGGCGCAATATTGCGCGCGTTGAACAGCAAATTGATTGCATCGACCTCGCCTTCTGGGCGAAACGAGATGAGGCTCGCACGGTCTTCTAGGGCGGCAATCAAATCATCCTGGGCGCGCCGCGCCATCCAAGCATCGATTTCAGACCTCGGCGCATTCCACGAAAATGTGCCTGCTCTCTCTTCCAGCCGGGCGACGCGGTGCTCGATGGCCGCAATGATACTCGCATGGAGGCCTTCTGCGGCTCGTTGGAGGTCACAGTTCCAGTCTGCCATGAGCTTTTTCTGTGCGTAACCCTTCAGGTTGTTGCTACCAAGGAGAGCGGCAGCGCCGATCGCTGGTCCAAGGACGAGCGCACCGGCGGGACCGATCGCAACCAGGCCGAACCAGGCCCCGGCATTGCCGCCTGCGAAGGCGAGCAAGCCGTGCGAGGCGCCATCAAGAATGAGCCAGGCTGGCAGGTCGGATACAGGGACTCTCCCCTTGGCGACTTCGATGCCACCGCGAAGCACGCCCACGGAAAGCGCGAATTGCAGAATGTCCGGATCAGCCAGATCGGCAGCATGACCCAGTGAATCTGCGATCTGCTCTTCGATCAGGGAAATTTCGAAGCCGGGAAGGGTCGTTACCAGACGCGCCCATGGCGCACCGCCTGCCATGGCATCCTCGGCAAGTGCGGCATTGGCGATCACCGGGATGTCCGGGTATTTCTCGAAATGCTCGGTCAAGTTCGATAGCGCCGCCCCGCATTTCACTTGGACCGGCATCCCGTCGACGATGAGGTCAAGACCAGGTGTGTTGCTCGCCTCGGCAAGGCGGACGTCGTGACCGTCGGCGATCAGCTTGTCCATGACCAGTCGCTCGGCCGTGTAGCCTCGCAGCGACAATCCGGCGCCCGCGGTCATGTAGTCGGCGGCATTGCAGGCAAAGGCCATAGGATCGCCGATATCCTCGGAGCGAGAGAAACCGGCCGCTTCCACGACGTTGGGGTCGAGCGCTGCGGCATGCCAGAGCATTTCGCCGGCGGTCAGGCCCAATGCGACGACTGCATCCGGAAAATCAGTGGTTATCTTCTTGGAAGACCAAGGCTCCGGAGGCCCTCCTGCGGGTGCGGGAAGTGGTCCTGCCAGGCGACTGGTTATGTCGGCAACGTATCGGCGCATGTCTGCGCGATCGTGCGCCGGCATCCAGTCGAAGGAACCGGTCGGTTCGCAGTCCAACTTGCGCATGTCTGTGAGGAATTGGGCGAGACCGGTTGCGCTGCGCAGCGTGCCTTGTGCCGCCATAAGCACCCCAAGACGGGCAGCCAGCTGACTGCGGACTACCCGTGACCCACGCCCCATTCCAAGCCATCCAAGCGCGGCAACGCCCACGAAGACCGTCACGGGGTTGATGAGTGTCGTCAGAAGCGAGACCAGGGTGGGGCCACTGACCAGAGGGATGATCGCGCTGAGCTGTGCAGCCAGCATGTAGGGCAAGAAACCGGCATTGGCGACGACCGCCGCCCCGACGCCCCAAACGCCGCTAGCGGCAAGTGCATTGCGTGCCCGGGCCTGGCCTTGCCGTAGCGCCTCAGCAATTTCGGGATCGGCTTCTTTCGCAGTGGTCTCGATAACCTTGTCGTCGGAGAAGACCGCGAGCATCTCCTCGGCCACGATCTGGGGGAATGGCAGAGGCGGCTCCGCGACGACGGTAGCTTTCGCCGACTTCCAGTAGTCAGCGGCCTTACCGCCGACCAGTTCGCCAAGACCTCTGTCAGAATCTTTGCGATCGACCCTCCGGCGTCGCGCGCGGATCGAGGGCGTCAGTCTCTCGGAGGCGCGAACAGCGAAGGCGGAAGCCGATTGCGTGGCGAACTTCTCCGACAGGGAGGGGGCAACCGACGGCAACGCCACGGCCTCTGTCAGCCGCGACCACAGACGAAAGCGCAGGGCAGCATCCGAGGCAGACGACCCCGCAATGTGTCCCCCGTCAGCACCTTTGGAACATCTGATTTGATTTCGTAACGGAGGGTTTCTGGCTCATCGTAACCGCGAAGGAGTGGAGATGAGACAGAAACCCGGAACGCGGAAAGAGCCCGCCGAGAAGG
>NZ_QTNQ01000028.1 GCF_018424695.1 Vannielia litorea | reverse complement strand
GCCTCACCGCCTGCCCGGTGAATGCGCTCAGCGCCAGCGGCTACGACACCGGGGCCTGCCACGCCTATCTCGACACCCCAGAGGGGGCCGATTGCCTCAACCGGGGCTGCAAGGTCAGAAGGGCTTGCCCTGTCTCCGCCGCCTTCCCTAGGGTGGAGGCGCAATCTGCATTTCACATGGATCATTTTCACAAATCCGGGACGAATTGATGCGTCAGCTCATGCTTCTCCGCCACGCCAAATCAAGCTGGGACGACCCGCTTGCCGATGACTTCGACCGTGCGCTGAACGAGCGCGGCAAGCGCGGCGCGACGGCGATGGGCGACTGGATGCGCTCCAACGGGCTCGCGCCCGATCTCGTGCTCTGTTCCGCCGCCGCCCGCACGGTGGAAACCTGGGAGCGGCTGAACTTCGAGGCGGAGGTTAAATACTCGCCCGGCCTCTACCATGCCGGGCCTGACAGGATGCTCACCGCGCTGCAGAGCGCGAAAGGCCAGCGGGTCATGCTGGTGGGCCATAATCCGGGCATGGGCGCGCTGGCCGCGATGATGGTGCGCAACGCGCCGGTGCATGCGCGCTTTGGCGATTACCCGACCTGCGCGCTGACGGTGGCCGAGTTCAACATCGACGACTGGGCCGATCTCACCCCACGCCAGGGCCGGGTGCTGCACTTTCTCACCCCGCACGACATCGAGAACGCCAGCCCCCACGCCTGAGGGCTGCGGGCCGGCTCATCAACGGCCCTGCCGTTTCTTCGCCCCCGCGAGGACGCCTCGAAGGGCGAACGAGCAGAGTGGATAGCGCGAGGACGCCTCGAAGGGCGAACGAGCAGAATGGTTCGCGCGAGGACGCCTCGGAGGGCGGACGAGCGGGCACGGCTAGCGGGCGCCCCATGTGTCGGTGAGGCGGTAGCCCTCGGGCCACGGGTCTGTCGGGTCCACCATGTGCTGATGCGTGCCCGTGACCCATGCGCGGCCCGAGATTTCCGGGCGGATCGCGGCCAGATCGCCCACCTGCGCGGGCCCGAGGATGCGGCCGGTGAAGCTGCTGTCGATCAGCGAGGAGACGGTGAGGGTTTCACCCTCTCGCATCTTTCCACGCGCCGCGAGCAGCGCCATCCGGGCGGAAAGGGCCGTGCCCGTCGGTGAGCGGTCGATCTTGCCGGGGCGGATGGCCACCGCCGAACGGCTCGTCAGCCCCTCGGCCCCTTGCATCACCGGCGCGGCGAAGAGGCAGAAGGAGATGTGCTGCCAGTCCACCAGCGTGGGATGGCTGAACCCCAGTTGCTCTGTCGCCGCATCGGAAATGCGGGTGCCCAGCCACGCGAGATCATGGGCCTCGTCAGGGGTGAGGACGAAGCCCAGCGAGGGCGCGTCGACGACCACGAAGCTGTCACCGCCGAAGGCGGTATCGACGGTGATGGTGCCAAGTCCCTCTACCTCCAGCTGGGCGTCGAGCCGGACGGCGAAACTGGGCAGATTTTCCACCGATATGCGCCGCGCCTTGCCGCCCGCGCACTCGGCCCGCACCCGCACCAGCCCGCCAGGGGCCTCCAGCGTGAGGTCTGTCACCGGCTCGACCATCGGCAGGATGCCGGTGTCGAGCAGCACCGTGGCCACGCAGATGGAGTTGGACCCCGACATCGGCGGCGTGTCTTCCGGCTCCATGATGATGAAGCCGGCGTCGGCCTCGGGGTGCCTGGGCGGCACCAGCAGGTTGACGTGGCGAAACACCCCGCCGCGTGGCTCGTTGAGCATGAGGTTGCGGAGGGTGCCATCGGCGGCGATCCAGCGGGACTGTTCCCATAGCGTCTCGCCCGGCGGCGGGGCCACGCCGCCCACGATAACATCCCCAACTTCGCCCTCGGCATGGGCCGACACGGTGTGGATGACGCGGGTGCTCTGCATGGCGGCAGCCTGCGTTGAACAGCGCAGGAGCGCAATGGTTCATGTTTCGAACGTTTCCACAGAGAGGATCGTGGGCAGGTGCCGGGCGATTTCCTGCCATGTGTCGCCCTCGTCGGTGCTGGCAAAGACCGAGCCGCTGTTGGTGCCGAAGTAGATGCCCGCCGGATCATGGGCATCCCCCGCCATCGCCTGCCGCAGCACCGTGAAGAAGCACCCCTCCTGGGGCAGCCCGTCACGCATTGCCTGCCAGCTTTGTCCGCCATCGCGGGAGCGCCAGACGGCACAGGCGGCCTCGGGCGGGAAGCGTCCGATGGCATCGCCATTCAGCGGCAGGGTCCAAAGCGTTCGGCCGTCGCGCGGGTGCACGCGGATCGGGAAGCCGAAGGTGGAGGGCAGGCCGGGGGTGATATCCTCCCAGCTGCGCCCGCCATCGGGCGAGCGCCAGACGCCGTGGTGGTTTTGCTGGTAGAGCACGTCGCCCGGCCCCGGTGCGCGCATCATGTTGTGCACGCAATGGCCCACGTCGCCGTCACGCGGGGCGGCGGGGTGCTGGTGGCCCTCGCAGGCCTCGGCATTGGAGAGCCTGTTGCGCCGCTCCCATGTTTCCCCGCCATCCTCGGTAGCAAAGACGCCTGCCGCCGAGATGCCTACCCAGGCCTTCTTTGGGTCGTCGGGGTGGCTGACGAGGGTGTGCAGCGTGAGCCCGGCCGCGCCCGGGCTCCAGGAGTCGGAGGAGGGGTGATTTGTGAGGCCTTCTACCTTCTCGAAGCTCCGGCCGTGGTCGCGGCTGGCAAGCAGGGTGGCCGGCTTTGCCCCGGCGTGCAGCGTGCCATGGGCGTAGTCGAGCGACCAGATCTGACGAAACTCGCTGCCAAACGGGAGCGGTGCGCCGGTGATGCCGAAGAACTTTGCCACGTCCGGGTCGTTCTCGGCCCAGTCGTCCATTTCGCCGCGCGTGAGCCGGGTGAGCGCCCAAGTCTCGCCGCCATCTTCCGAGTGCCAGATGCCCGCGCCCAGAAAATCACTGCCACCCCCGGCCCAAATGTGGCCGGTTTCTGCATCCCCTATGGCGTGGTTGATGCACCAGCCATCGCAATGTGGCCCGGTGACTTTCCACCCCTCGCGGGAGCTGCCTCCGTCCAGAATGAAGGCGCCCTTGGTAGTGCCCAGCAGGATCTTGACCATGGAATCGCCCTCCGTTTCGGATCGAGGGTAGCACCGCCAAGGCCGTATGGCGAGAAAAGTTGATATCAACTCTATATCGGCAAAACGATGCCCATCGCCAACGAAAAAGGCGCGCCGGTCGGGCGCGCCTTTGAACGGGGTGGCTCGGGATCAGTGCCCGAGGATCTGGCTGAGGAACAGCTTGGTCCGCTCGCTTTTGGGGTTGTTGAAGAACTCCTCGGGCTCGTTCTGCTCCACGATCTGGCCCGCGTCCATGAAGATCACCCGGTTGGCGACCTGGCGGGCAAAGCCCATCTCGTGGGTCACGCAGAGCATCGTCATGCCCTCTTCGGCGAGCTCGATCATGGTGTCGAGCACCTCCTTGATCATCTCCGGGTCGAGCGCCGAGGTCGGCTCGTCAAACAGCATGATCCGGGGCTTCATGCAGAGCGATCGGGCAATCGCCACGCGCTGCTGCTGACCGCCAGAAAGCTGGCCGGGGTACTTGTTGGCCTGCTCGGGGATCTTCACCTTTTCGAGGAAGTGCATCGCCGTTTCCTCGGCTTCCTTCTTCGGCACCTTGCGCACCCAGATCGGCGCGAGAGTGCAGTTCTCTAGGATCGAGAGATGCGGGAACAGGTTGAAGTGCTGGAAGCACATGCCAACCTCCGAGCGGATCTTGTCGATGTTCTTCAGGTCCGATGTCAGCTCGGTCCCGTCGACGATGATCTTGCCTTCCTGGTGCTCTTCCAGCCGGTTGATGCAGCGGATCAGGGTGGATTTACCCGAGCCCGAGGGCCCGGCGATGACGATCCGCTCGCCGCGATGGACCGTCAGGTCGATGTCGCGCAGCACGTGGAAGGTGCCGTACCACTTATTCATATTGCTGATTTCGATGGCGACCTCGTCGCTCACCTCCATCTTGGAACGGTCGATTTGGCGGTCTGTTGCAAGGTCAGACATGGGTTGGGCTCCTTAGCGGTGGCCGGTCTGAAGCCTGCGCTCCAGATACATGGAATAGCGGGACATGGCGAAGCAGGGGATGAAGAACATCACGGCGATGAAGCCGTAAAGCTCCCAGACCACCCCGTTCCACGCCTGGTCGGCGCGGATCGAGTTGGAGAGACCCAGCGGATCGAGGATGCCGATGACCGAGACCAGCACGGTATCCTTGAACAGCCCGATGAAGGTGCTGACGATGCCCGGGATCGAGATCTTCAAGGCCTGCGGCATGATAATGAGGCGCTGCGCCTGCCAATAGTCGAGGCCAAGGCTGTCGGCGCCTTCGTACTGGCCCTTGGGCAGCGCCGCGAGGCCTCCCCGGATCACCTCGGCCATATAGGCAGAGGCGAAGAGCGTGGCCATGATGATCACCCTTAGGATGATATCGAAGCTGGTGCCCGGCGGCAGGAAGATGTTGAGCAGGGTCGAGGCGACGAACAGGAGCGTAATCAGCGGCACACCCCGGATGAACTCGATGAAGCCCACGCAGAGCGACTTGACGATAAGGAGGTCGGACTGGCGGCCAAGCGCCAGCACGATGCCCAGCGGAAGCGAGCAGGCAATGGCGACGACGCCGATGGTGACGGACACCATCATGCCCCCAAAGTCGCGCGAGCCCACGGTTTCCAGGCCGATGCGGGAGATGTCCTTGTAGGTGGACTGGATCGCACGCTCGGTATCGCCAACCGACTCTTCGGCCTCGATGGCATCCTCGACAGCGGTAACGGCTTCAGGCGCGGGTGCCTCAAGGCTGTCATCCTCTGCGATTTCTTCCAGATAGCTTTCAAGCTGCTGTTCACTCCGGATACTGGCCAACTCGCCGGGCACGGCGGCCCGCAGAGCTTCGGCCTCGGCGCGAAGTTCCGGCAGTTCGGCTTCCCACTCGGGCAGGCTTTCCATCTGCCGAACGAA
Source organism: Vannielia litorea (assembly GCF_018424695.1). Taxonomy (GTDB): domain Bacteria; phylum Pseudomonadota; class Alphaproteobacteria; order Rhodobacterales; family Rhodobacteraceae; genus Vannielia; species Vannielia litorea_A. The sequence continues at coordinate 39,507 of NZ_QTNQ01000028.1, read as the reverse complement.
GGTGCGCGCCGTGCTCAGCCGCCGGTCGACAACGGCCTTCTCCGAAGCAAGATCGGCCAGCATGGCGCGCTCGTCGGCAAGATCGTTTATCAACGCGAGGTAAGATCCGTCTCCCTCCCCTTCGGGAACATCCACGCTTGCAAGGCGCTCGGCGATTTGCGCCGCCAGGGCATCGCGCTCGCCTTCGAGCCGCTCGGCTTCGGGTGTGAGGGTGGCCACGTTTTCGCGGGCTTCGGCCAGACGGCTTTCATAGCGAGCGGCCCCGAGCACACGCTCGATCGACCCGGAGACGAGGCTGACGCCCCAGACGAGGCAAACCACCGCGACAACCACGCTGACAATGATGCCCAGCAGCGAAGAGCTGGCACTCGCGGTGATCTTGTAGGCGGCGAAGGCCAGCACGAAGCTGGCAATCACCAGCAACGGTGCCCAGACGGCCCCGCCCCAGAGCAGCCACGGAAAGAGGAACGGGTAGAGCACCGAGAACCAGAGCAATTTGCGCGGTGCTTGGGTGAAGAGCACCGGGAAAAGAGCCGGCACGAGAAGGGCCAGCGCAAGAAGCGGGCGCCAGTAAAGATCTGACGGGTAGAAGCCGAACAGGAGCTGAACCCAGCGGTCGCGGATCACACCCCAGCACGCCCCGGCAAAATGCCCGCCGTCGCGGCCCATCTCTGCGATGATGGCCTGACATTCCTTCAGCGAGGCGGCGTTCCAGGTTGGGGTGAAGACCCACGGCAGGATAGACCACAGGACCCACCCCACGAAGAGCGTACAGAGCACCGTGACAATGGTGTTGAACGGCCCGGTGAAGAGGTTTTCCTTGCCCCAGCCCAGGAAGCCTACGGTCGAGGCAGGCGGCTCGCGCTCCGGCAACATGGTGTCGCGCACATAGGCAACGGTATCGGCATGCAGGTTGCTCATCTTACCTCTCCACCAGTCTGACGCGGTTGTTGTACCAGTTCATCACCGCCGAAATGCTCAGCGAGATGGCGAGGTAGATCAGCATTCCGAGGAACACGGCTTCCAGCTCCTTGCCGGTCTGGTTCATGGTGATGCCCATGAGCGTGCCGGTCAGGTCCATGTAGCCCACGGCGATGGCCAGCGAGCTGTTCTTGGTCAGGTTGAGATACTGCGAGATCAGCGGCGGGATGATGACCCGCAGCGCCTGTGGCAAGATCACGAGGTTCATGATCCGCTTGGGGCGCAAGCCCAGCGCACCGGCGGCTTCGGTCTGGCCAGTGGAAATGGCAAGGATGCCTGCACGCACGATCTCAGCCACGAAAGCGGCAGTATAGAGCGACAGGGCCAGCCAGAGGGCGATAAGCGAATTGCGCAGATAGGTGCCGCCCTGAAAGTTGAAGCCCCGCAGTTCGGGGTAGCCGAGGTGGAAGCCCAGCGCGATGAGCACGATCAGCGCCGGAACCACCAGAATGCCGAGCGTGAGATACCAGGTGGTCGGTCGCTTGCCCGTCTTCTCCTGCGTGGCATCGGCATGGCGCTTGAGCGCCCGCGCGCCGAAGATCGACCCAACGATGACGGCAACCAGAAGCATCAGATCTAGGCTGATGTCGAAGTTTACCGCGCTGTTGCCGAAGAGATGGATATCACCCAGCGAGCGAGAGAACAGAGGCTCGGGCACGTAGACGCCCCGGTTGGTAACGGCCACCGACTCGAACAACTTCAACGTCGCTTCGGGATCATCCCCACGGAAGGCGCTGGGGGCAGGGAGCGTCTCAATCAGGATCGCCATTGTAAAGACGATCCACAGCAGCACCGGCACGTTGCGGAACATCTCCACGTAGATCGCGGTGAGCTTGGCGATCAACCAGTTGGGCGAAAGCCGCAGCACGCCGATGATCACGCCAACGATTGTGGCGGTGATGCAGCCCATCACGGCAACGAGCAGAGTGTTCAGCAGGCCGATGAAGGCCGCTCGGAGGTGGCTGTTCTGATTGTTGTACTCGATCAGAACCTGGTTGATGTCATAGCCTGCCGGTTCGCCCAGAAACCCGAAGCCGATACTCTTGCCGCTGGTGGCGAGGTTCTGGATTGTGTTGTTGATCAGGAAACCTGCCAGAAGCAGGAAGCCGATCAGCGCCACCACCTGGATCGTCATCGACCGGTAGCGGGTGTCGTAGATGAGCATGGAAAGCCTGAAGCCGGCCTTCGGCGGATCCGTGACAGTGGCCATTGTGGGCGCTCCCCCGAGCTATATGCGGCTACACCTTCCCCGTCTGCGGGCGCGGGCCCGCGAGCAATGGGTGTAGCTGTTATTGAATTGGTCTTGTCCCCGAGTGCGAAGGGGCGCGGATTTCTCCGCGCCCCCTGCTTTTTCTTACCGGAACGGCGGTGCGTAGAGCAGGCCGCCTTCGGTCCACTGGGCGTTCAGCCCGCGCGACAGACCGATCGGGGTGCTTTCGCCGATGGTGCCGGCGAAGACTTCGCCGTAGTTGCCGACGCTTTCGATGATCTTCTTGGCCCAGTCGCCTTCGAGGCCCAGCATCTCGCCGAGGTTGCCCTCGGTGCCGAGCAGGCGGTTCACCTCGGGGTTGTCACCGGCTTCCATCGACATCTCGCCGACGTTGGCCGAGGTCACGCCGTATTCTTCGGCGGCGATCATCGCGTTGAGCGACCAGCGCACCACGTCACCCCATTCGCTGTCGCCGTGGCGCACGAGCGGGCCGAGCGGCTCCTTGGAGATGATCTCGGGCAGAATCACGTGGTCGGTCGCGTTCTCGAAGGTCGAGCGGGTCGCGGCGAGGCCGGAGGCGTCCGTGGTGTAGACGTCACAGGCACCGGCCAGATACTGCTGCTGGGCTTCGGCGTTGGTTTCGATCGGCACGGGCTCGTAGCTCATGTTGTTCACGCGGAAGAAGTCCGCGAGGTTGAGCTCGGTGGTGGTGCCGGTCTGGATGCAGACGGTGGCGCCGTCGAGTTCCTTGGCCGAGCTCACGCCCAGCTCCTTGGGCACCATGAAGCCCTGACCGTCGTAGTAGTTCACGCCGACGAAGGTGAACTTCAGGTCCACATCGCGCGAGAAGGTCCAGGTGGTGTTACGGGCCAGCATGTCGATTTCACCCGAGGCAAGCGCGGTGAAGCGGGTCTTGCCGGTGGTGGGCACGAACTCGACAGCAGTCGGGTCGCCGAGCACGGCGGCGGCAACCGCACGACACACGGCCACATCGAAGCCTTCCCACTCGCCCGAAGCGTTGGGCGCTGCGAAGCCGGGCACGCCGGTGGCCACGCCGCAGTTCAGCGTGCCGCGTGCCTTCACGTCGTCAAGCGTCGCCGCAGCGCCGGCGGTGGCGGCAAGGCCAGCGACGGTTACTGCGCCGAGAAATAGCGATTTTTTCATTTTTACCTCTTCCTGATCTTCCGGTGCCGTTTTGCTACGGCTTTCCCAGATGGAGTTCGGCACCCTGTGCCGAAGTGCGTGAGTGCGCGGCCCAAAGCGTTACGGCTGCGCAGAAGTGGGTCAAGTTGGCCGAATTCGTCACGGAAGGTCAAGTGCGCCAAGGTGCGCTTCCTTGGCGGAAAAGCGTTTTTTGCCCGAATTTTGAGCAATCGCTCTGCCGCACTCGCCCCAAGGGCGAACCTGCGGGAATCACCCCGCCGGGCGAGACAGGGCGTGAAGCGCGGCGGCATGGAGGAAATCGCCGCGCTTGCGGGCAGCCACGGCGGCGGCCTCGTCGTCTTCGCCCCACTGCTCGGTCTGCCAGTCTTCATCCACCCGGCTGAGGGCCCAGAGCACTTCGGGCGCCGCGTGCCCTTCAAGCGCGGCCAGCCCGATGACGAGCGAGCCGGACAGCATGGTAAGATCATGCAGCGCCGTCAGCGCGAAGATGTCCTGCCGATGCACCAGCGCCCGCAGTGTCTCGATGGTGGTGGCCGGCTGGGGCACGTGCATCACCCCCACCGTCATGATGAGCGGCGCGTTCAGCGCATCTCGCGCCCAGTCCACCAGCGGATCCCAGGCCTCGGCCTGCCGGGCCACCAGTGCGGCGGGGCTGTCGGCGCGGTAGCAGACAAGATCGCTTTCACCATAGGCCGCAACGATCTCTGCCACCTCGGCGTGCTGCGGGGCCACGCGATCAATCGCGGAATTGGCGGAGCGGGTGAAGGGCATGGTCGCCGGGTCGATCTTTTCGCCCTGCGCGTCCCACTCCGCCGCCACCGCGCGGCCCAGCGCCTCGGTGGGCAGCACCAGCGGGGCCTTGGCAGGCGTCTTGACCGGGCGGCCATCGAGGTGCACGGCAAAGCCCGTGCCCTCCGGCTCGACCGTCGCCTCCGTCCAGAACCGCTTTGCCGCCCATTCTGTCATGCGTCAGCCTCCCGTCGCCCGCAGGATCGCCCCGGGCAGCGCGGCGGCATCATCCACCACCTCTCCCGCGCCCGCCTCGATCAGCGCGCCGGGCGCGTGGTAGCCCCAGCTCACGCCCAGACCGGAGATACCCGCGTTGCGCGCCATTTCCATATCAAAGCTCGTGTCGCCGATCATCACCGCCTGCCCGGCCTCGCAGCCGGTGTCGCGCAACACGGCCTCCAGCATCGAAGGGTGGGGCTTGGAGGGGTGGTGGTCCGACACCTGCTCCGAAATGAAGAGCCCCTCCAGCCCGGAAGACTTGAACAGCGCATCCAGCCCCCGGCGGGATTTGCCGGTCGCCACGCAGAGCAGGTTCTCGGGCGTTGCGGCCAGATCATCCAGCAGCTCGCGCATGCCGGGGTAGAACACCGCCGCCTCCGAAGTGCGGCGGATCTCAACGAAGCTGTCCTTGTAGGCCGCGACCATGGCCTGCACCTCGTCCGCCCCGGCCTCGGGGCAGAGCCGGGCGATGCCCACGTCGAGCGAGAGTCCGACGATGGACAGGATCTGCGCCCGCGGCGGCGCAACCCGGCCCGTGGCGGCAAAGCCCGCTGTCATTGCGGCGACGATCTCGTTCTGGCTGTCCACCAGAGTGCCGTCGACATCGAAGATGATGCAGCGCAGCTCGCTCAATGGTAATCCTCGAAGGGGTCGTCGGCGGCCAGGTCTTCCGTCCAGCCGAAGGTGTCGAAGGTGTCTTTCATGTGCTCGGGCAGCGGGGCCGTGACGGTGACGGGCTTTTTCGTCACCGGATGAAGAAATGTCATCGAGCGGGCGTGCAGATGCAGCTTGCCCGAGATGATCCCGCCCATCTTGGCGCCCCAGCCGTCGCCCATGTTTTCCTGCGCGGACCCGCCATACTTGCCGTCGCCCGCAATCGGGTGGCCGATCTCGGCCATATGGGCGCGCAGCTGGTGGGTGCGGCCGGTAATCGGCTCCAGCGCAACCCATGTCGCGCGGCCCGCCACGCGGTAGAGCGCGGAATAAAGCGTGTGCGCCCGCTTCGCGCCTTCGGTGCTCTCCACCTCCCGGGGATGAACGCAGAGCATCTTCTCCCCGGCCCACTTGCCGCCCGGCGCCTTCACGAGGCCAAACTTGATTTCGCCGTTGTAGGGCGAGGGCACACCGGCGACGACGGCCCAGTAGATCTTGCGGGTTTCCTTGTGGCGGATCGCAGCTGTGAGGTCGGCGGCGATCTTGCGGGAGCGGGCGAGCAACAGCACGCCGGAAGTGTCCTTGTCGAGCCGGTGAACAAGGCGAGGCTTGTCCTCGGCATCGAATTGCAGCGCCTCGGCGAGGCCGTCCACGTGCTTCACCTGCCCTGAGCCGCCCTGCGTAGGCAGGCCCGGCGGCTTGTTGAGGGCGATGATGTAATCGTCCTTCCAGATCACGGCATCGCGGATCATCTTGGCGTCGGCGCCCGAGATGGTGCTGCGCTTGGTCGGCGTCGGCGCGGCGCCCTCGGGCAGCGGCGGAATGCGCACCTCTTGCCCCTCTTCCAGCCGGGTCGAGGCCTTCACCCTTCCGCCATCCACCCGGATCTCGCCCTTGCGGCACATCTTCTCGATCCGGCCCTGCGGCACATGGGGGAAGATGCGGCGGAACCAGCGATCCAGCCGCTGCCCGGCATCGTCGGCGCTGACCGGAAGGTTTTGCACGCGGCTCATGCGAAGAGACCCCGGCCAAGCGAGAGGCCCACGAAGAGGCACAGGATCGAAACCACGACCGACGCCGTAATATACAGCGCCGCCGTGCCAAACTGGCCGCGCTCGAAGAGGGTGACGGCATCGAGCGAGAAGGCGGAGAAGGTGGTGAAGCCGCCCAGCACGCCCGTCATCACGAAGGGCGCCCAGGCCTGCCCGCCTCGATGTGCGACGAAGGCGGCGAAAAGCCCCATGGCCAGCGAGCCCACAACATTGACCGTGAGCGTCCCCCAGGGAAAGCCCGGCCCCATCAGCCGCAGCGTCGCCACCCCTGTGAGGTAGCGCAACGAGGCCCCGATGGCCCCGCCGAGGGCGACTTTTGCGACTGTCAGCAACATGCGCGCGGTGTTGCGCGGAGGCGGGGGAGAGTCAAGCAGGCGGGCGCGGGGATGACGCGGCGGCGCAGAACCTCCAAAGGCTGCCAAAAAGGACTCGGCGGCCCGCACAGGATTGTTTCTTCAATCGCTAAAACTTACCGAAAATGACACCGAAAGATGGCAAAAATGGCGCGAACCATCAGGCTGGAATGGCGATTAACCAAATATTAACAACTCGTTAACACCCGAGAGTGCCTTCGGCAAAAACCCAATTATCCGGATGATCCAGCCCGATTATGGCCACAGACGGGGAGCAAATCTTGGTTACTGTCACCTTCCTGGAGTGAACCAAAATGAGCACCAACCTTAAACCTCTCACCAAACTTGACGGCTTCATCGGCGCCTGCCTCGTGGACAGCGACTCCGGCATGATGCTGACCGCTGAAGAAGGCAATGGCGGCCTCGACCTCGAAACCGCAGGTGCCGCCAACATGGAAGTCGTGCGCGCCAAGAACGCCGCGATGAAGTCGCTGGGCCTTGAAGACCACATCGAAGACATCCTGATTTCGCTGGGCAGCCAGATCCACCTGATCCGCCCGCTGGCGTCCAACCCCGACATCTTCATCTACGTCGCGCTGGACCGTTCCAAGGCCAACCTCGGCATGGCCCGCCTGCAGGTGAAGACGACGGAAGGCACCATCAAGGTGTGATGAGTTTCAGCCAGGTCGGTTCTCTGGACAGTTCCGACCCGGCTGACTTCCTGCGTGTGTGCAGGCGTTCCGAACCGGGCCTTGGGCACGCTTTTCCTGGAGCAGGCCCACCGCCCGGTTCGCTTCTTGCGAGGCAGGTCTTGTTACTTCTGCGGCAGCTCGTCGAAGGCGGGCTTGTAGCCGTTGCTCTCGTAGCGTTCCCGCGGGATTCCGATCGGATTGCCCACGCCCTTGTCGATAAATGCGACTTCCATGCCGCTGCTGTGCGTCGTGCGATAAACTCCGGTCGCTTCGCTCATGAATCTCTTCCCTTCCTTATGTTTACAGGCTTCTCTCTGGCGCCCGCCACTATGGCAAAATGATCCGGAAAATGTGTCGCGAATTGGAAGGGCAAGAGGAATTGTCTCGGCATTAAGCTGTCCGGACTGTGGGCGCAGACCGGCGAAATGAGGCACGGTTGAATCGCAGCCCAACGGCCTTTGGCGCTAGCCCTTGTTTCGCTTGGCGCGCAGGCCTGCAAACCACTCCACCCGCTTCTTCAGCTCGCGCTCGAAGCCCCGCTCGACCGGCTGATACCAGACCGGGCGCTTCATCCCGTCGGGGAAGTAGTTTTGCCCCGAGAAGCCATCTTCGGCGTCGTGGTCATATTGGTAGCCATCGCCGTAGCCCTGCTCGCTCATCAGCTTGGTGGGCGCGTTGAGAATGTGCTTGGGCGGCGGCTCGGAGCCGGTTTTCTTCGCCGCCGCGCGGGCCGCCTTGTAGGCGACGTAGGTGGCGTTGGATTTGGGGGCCAGGGCGATGTAGGTGAGCGCCTGCGCCAGCGCCAGCTCGCCCTCGGGGGAGCCGAGCCGCTCATAGACCTCCCAGGCCTGAAGGCAGTGGGTTTGCGCGGCGGGGTCGGCGAGGCCGATGTCTTCCACCGCCATACGGGTGATCCGGCGGGCCAGAAAGCGCGGGTCTTCGCCCCCCTCCAGCATCCGGGCAAACCAGTAGAGCGCGGCGTCCGGATCGGAGCCGCGCACCGATTTGTGCAGGGCCGAGATCAAATTGTAGTGCCCGTCGCCCGACTTGTCGTATTGCGCGGCGCGGCGTTGCAGGCGCGCGGACAGCGCGTTCGGGTCGAGCTTGGCCTCGGCCTTCCAGCCGGCCACCTGCTCCACGAGGTTCAGCAAGGCGCGCCCGTCACCGTCGGCCATGCCAAGGAGGCTCTCGCGGGCCTCTCCGGTGAGCGGCAAGGCATGCCCCAGCTCCTTCTCGGCGCGCAGCAGCAGCTTTTCCAGCGCCTTGCCGTCGAGCCGGTTGAGCACGAGCACTTGCGCACGGCTCAGGATAGCGGCGTTGAGCTCGAAAGAGGGGTTCTCGGTGGTCGCCCCCACCAGAACGATGGTGCCGTCTTCCATATGCGGCAGGAAGCCGTCCTGCTGCGCCTTGTTAAACCGGTGGATCTCGTCGACGAAGAGCAGCGTGCCCTGCCCGTTGCTGCGCCGGTGCTTGGCCGCCTCGAAGACCTTCCGCAGCTCGGGGACGCCGGTGAAGATGGCACTGATCTGTACGAAGGCCAGATCGGTCTCATGGGCCAGCAGCCGGGCGATTGTGGTCTTTCCCACGCCGGGCGGCCCCCAGAGGATGAGCGACGACAGGCCGCCCGAGGCGAGCATGGCCCCAAGCGGCGCATCGGGGGCCAGCAGATGCTCCTGCCCGATCACATCGGCCAGCTTCGCCGGGCGCAGCCTGTCGGCCAGCGGGCGCGGTGCGCCGTCGGAGGCGGGCTGGGCTGCGGATGTGTCGAAGAGATCGGCCATGCGGCAGATGTAGGGCCTCGGCGCGCCGAGGGGAAGCGTTTCGCCCGGGGCGGCGCAGGGCCGCCCCAGGCAAGGCACAGGTTCAGTGCATGTTGTCGCGCAGGTCGATCGAGACGACCTGGCTCGGATGACCGTCAAAGTCCATCACCCGACCCGCTGCCTTGGCCTTCAGCCCGCAGCGCCCGGCCCAGCGCGGCCAGTTGGCGGGGATGAGCCCCAGCACCTCGGAGGCGCCCAGCTCACGAGCGGCATTTGTCATCTCCATGATGAGATAGGCATGCACCCGGCGCCGGATGTTCATCGGCGTCGTGTGGCTGACGAACACGCGGCTCGACTCCCAGATCGTGTCCGAGATCGGCGCTTCGTAGTCGAGCAGGTCCGCCGGGATCGAATCGAGCAGGTGCCTTTGTGCGTCGCGGATCATGTAGCTGTAGATGCCGCAGCGCGCGGTTGTGGGCGTCAGGCGGATGCCGGCAAGGATCTCGGTGCCATCGTGCACCGCAACCCAGCGCGAGGCAGGGGTGTCATACTGGTCGTATTCCATCCCCATTGCTTCGGGCAGATCCCAGTTGTTCTGAACGATGAAGCTCTGTTTTCGGGCCCTGAAAAGGTTTGCAAAGAGTTCGCCGTGGTTGTGCAGATTGGCGAAAGAGAGGGTGGTGGTTTGCATCGCATTTCTCCTGCTTGCTTGGGTGGTTGGTAAAGCAAGCCCTGCGCCAAGCAGGAGAGATCGGCACGCTAGAGCAGTCTGAATTCCTTGGCCCGCTGGAGCGCCTCCGCCGTGGTGCGGGCACGAAGCCTTTCCCGCGCGGCGGTGAGGCGCGCCTTGAGCGCGCTTTCGGAGATGTTGAGTTTGGCAGCTGCAGCAGTGTGACGATCCCCTGCAGCTATCAGGCGCAGAGCATCTATCTGTGCCTGGGTCAAACTTTCCGGAGGCTCTGTCAGGTCGTGCAGCCTGCGGATGATATCACCGATCTCGGCGATCTCATCCGCTTCAAATTCGCGGTCTGCTCGCGCTGCTCCTGCTATCGTGCGTGAAGAGATCGGGCCGCAGGACACCTGCACCCCGTACTTCAGGCCAAACTCCGCGGCTTCGTCCAGAATGCCGAACGGGTCCGGCAATTCCAACTCACTCCACCGCGTTTCCCCTTCTGTGGAAAACCCCCAGGCGATCATCGGATCCCGCATGGCGTAGGCCTGCGCGGTGTAATGATCGGTCCATGCCTGATTGTATGTTTGAAAGGTGACGAGCGGCGAAGCAAACCGGATGTGTAACCCGGCGTGGTACCCCGCAGGGGCCAGCTTGCCGAGGGCCGCGAGTTCCCTGTCAATCCTTTGCTTTTCAGACATGTCTTTTTAGACAAGTTGCCAGAAACCCAGTCAACCTTAAATTGAGCCTCACTGAACACACCGAATGGAGTGTTGTCGCGTGCAACAAATAAAGCCGGAAACCTTTGCACAGCTGATGAGGCTGCCGGTCACGCTTCGTGCCGATCTGCTCGAATTTATCGGATCGACGCCCGTGGCCGATGGGCAGATTCTGTCTCTGATCGAAAAGCTTGCTGCCGGGGAATCACCTGGAATCGGTCGCGCCGCCTGAGGCGTAACCAAGGTGCGGATCATCCCGCCTGACCGCGCATGGCGCGGAACACAGAAAAAGGCCCGCATGCGAACCATGCGGGCCTTTTCTTGTCCGGTCTTCTGGCAGCCAGCGCTTACTCGGCGGCTTCCTCAGCCTCGAGGCGGGCCTTGTCAGCGGCGCCCTTGGCGTCCACGTCACGGTCGACCAGCTCGATGATGGCCATCGGAGCCATGTCACCGTAGCGGAAGCCGGCCTTCAGCACGCGGGTGTAGCCGCCGTTGCGCTCGGCGTAGCGCGGGCCCAGCACGTCGAAGAGCTTGGCCACATAGGCATCCTGCTTCAGGCGCGAGGCGGCCTGGCGGCGGGCATGCAGATCGCCCTGGCGTTTGCCGAGGGTGATGAGCTTGTCCATGATGCGCTTGAGTTCTTTGGCTTTCGGCAGGGTCGTCTTGATCTGCTCATGCTCGATCAGCGAGCCGGCCATGTTGGCGAAGAGCGCCTTGCGGTGCTCATGGGTGCGATTCAGGCGGCGGTATCCGCGGGCGTGACGCATGTTTCTTCTCCTAAAAGGTGCCCTCTACGGGCGGTTTTGCTTTGTCTGGCCGGCGTGCGTAGCGACGGCTCTCCTTGGGGCGGGATTGCCCGGGTTGTGTGCGGAGCGCGCCTGAGCGCACCCCGCGAATTCTCAGAACTGGTCTTCGAACTTCTTCGCGAGGTCCTCGATGTTCTCCGGCGGCCATTCCTCGACATCCATGCCGAGGTGCAGGCCCATGCCCGAGAGCACTTCCTTGATCTCGTTCAGCGACTTGCGGCCGAAGTTCGGGGTGCGGAGCATCTCGGCTTCGGTCTTCTGGATCAGGTCGCCGATGTAGACGATGTTGTCGTTCTTCAGGCAGTTGGCCGAACGCACCGAAAGCTCCAGCTCGTCCACCTTCTTCAGCAGAAGCGGGTTGAACTCGAGGCCATCGTCCTCGTCCTGGCGGCCAGCGGCCTCGGGCTCGTCGAAGTTGACGAAGATCGAGAGCTGGTCCTGCAGGATGCGGGCGGCGAAGGCCACGGCGTCATCCGGCGTCACAGAGCCGTCGGTTTCGAGCTTCAGCGTCAGCTTGTCATAGTCCAGCACCTGGCCCTCACGGGTGGGCTGCACATCGTAAGACACCTTCTTGACCGGCGAGTAGATCGCGTCGATCGGGATCAGGCCGATGGGCGCATCTTCGGGGCGGTTCTTGTCGGCGGCCACGTAGCCCTTGCCGGTGTTCACCGTCAGCTCAACGTAGAGGTCGGCACCGTCGTCGAGGTGGCAGATCACGTGATCCTTGTTCAGGATCTCGATGCCCGCGGACTCCGAGATGTCAGCGGCGGTGACAATGCCCGGCCCCTTGGCCGAGATCGAGAGCCGCTTGGGCCCGTCCACATCCATACGGATGGCCACGCCCTTGAGGTTCAGGACCACGTCGGTCACGTCTTCGCGGACGCCGGCGATGGAGGAGAACTCGTGAAGCACGTTGTCGATCTGGACGCTGGTGATAGCCGCGCCCTGCAGGGAGCTCAGCAGAACCCGACGCAGTGCGTTGCCGAGGGTGAGGCCGAAGCCCCGCTCCAGCGGTTCCGCCACAACGGTGGCCTGACGCGCGGGATCATTGCCCGGCTTCACGTCAAGCTGCGTGGGTTTGATGAGTTCCTGCCAGTTTTTATGGATCATGTGTATGTCGCCTCCATACCAGTTCGCAGCCCATGTCCGTGCCTGCGAACGCCCGAGGATAAAATGACGGACCGGAGGGCAGGGCAGCCCTCCGGAGAATGCGTATCGGTCAGACCCGGCGACGTTTCGGCGGGCGGCAGCCGTTGTGGGCGATCGGGGTCACATCACGGATCGAGGTGATGTTGAAGCCAACCGCGGCCAGGGCGCGCAGCGCGCTTTCGCGGCCCGAGCCGGGGCCCTGCACCTCGACCTCGAGGGTTTTCACCCCGTGGTCCTGCGCCTTGCGGCCCGCATCTTCAGCGGCCATCTGCGCGGCATAGGGGGTCGATTTCCGCGAGCCTTTGAAGCCCATCGTGCCGGCAGACGACCAGGAGATCGCGTTGCCCTGCACGTCGGAGATCAGGATCTTGGTGTTGTTGAACGAGGAGTTCACGTGAGCAACGCCAGCGGCGATGTTCTTGGAAACCTTGCGCTTGGTGGTGCGGCGGGTATCGCGTGCCATGTCGTGAGCCCTCCCTTATTTCTTCTTGCCGGCAATGGCCTTCGCGGGGCCTTTGCGGGTGCGAGCGTTGGTGTGGGTCCGCTGACCGCGCACCGGGAGGTTGCGGCGATGGCGCAGGCCGCGGTAGCAGCCGAGGTCCATCAGGCGCTTTACGTTCATCTGCACGTCGCGGCGCAGGTCGCCTTCGACGGTGTAGTTGGCGTCGATGTGCTCGCGGATGGCGAGAACTTCGGCGTCCGACAGCTCGTTCACGCGGCGGGTCAGGTCGATGCCGGTGGCTTCACAGATCTGACGCGCGGAATCGTTGCCGATGCCGTGGATATAGGTCAGCGCGATCGGAACGCGCTTTGCGGTCGGGATGTTAACCCCAGCGATACGGGCCAAAATGGTCTTCCTTCGGTTGCGGTTCCGTGCTGCCAGAACCTTTTTTCACAACAGAGGCCCGTAGGGTGTGCGCCCCCGGGCCGATGGGTGGCTCGCCCGAGTCGCAACAGGCGATTCTCGGATGAGAAGCGCCCAAGTAAGTTGATTTGATCGGCGCGTCAAGGCCACGTTCAGGATTTGTCAATCCCGACGTGTCTTTCGCCGTAGCTGGTGGCGGAAAGGGGCTTTGCCCGGCATCGCACCGCGTGTCAGCATGCCGCAAATCTCTCGGGGAGGGAAGCCCATGAAGGCCATCGTGATCGGGGCCGGGCCAGCCGGGCTCGCAGCCGGGGCCTGCCTGAAGCGCGCAGGGGTTCAGGTGGCCCTGCTGGAGCGCGCCAAAGAGGTCGCCCCAGCGTGGCACGCCCATTACGACCGGTTGCACCTGCACACCGCCCGGGGCCGCTCTGCCCTGCCCTTCCGCCCGATGCCGAAGGGCGGGCGATACCCGTCGCGTGCGGAGGTGGCCGACTATCTGGAGAGCTACGCCCGCGCCGAGGGGCTTGAGGTCCGCACCAGCTGTTCGGTGGAAGAGGTGCGCCGCGAAGGCGCGCTCTGGCAGGTGCGCCATTCCGCCGGAGAAGACAGCGCGGATGTCGTCGTCTTCGCCACCGGCCTCAACGGCACCCCGCGCCTCCCTGATTGGCCGGGGCTGGACGGGTTTCCTGGCCAGATCACGCATTCATCGGAGTATCGCAACGCCAAGGCCTTCGCGGGCCAGCGCGTGCTGGTGGCGGGCATCGGCAACTCCGGCGGCGACATCGCGCTGGACCTCGCCGAGGGCGGGGCCGAGGTGGTTGTCAGCGCGCGCGGGCCGGTGAGCATCCTGCCCAAGGAGATCTTCGGCATCCCCGTCACCTCGATGCAGCTGGTGCAGCGCACGCTAGGGCCGCGCATCGCAGATGCGGTCACCGGCCCGGTAATCCGCGCCCTGATCGGGCGGCCTTCGGACTACGGCTTTGCCACGCCCGCCTACGGGCCGGTGACGCAGGTGGTGCGCGACGGCCGCGTGCCCTTGATAGACCCCGGCATTCTGGGCGCCATCCGGGCGGGCCGGGTGGCAGTGCGCGGGGCGGTGGCCCGGGTGGAGGACAGGAAGGTGATCTTTGCCGAGGGTCAGCCTGAGCGGTTTGACGCCATCGTGGCGGCCACCGGCTACACACACGATCTGAGGCCGATGCTGCCCGGCCTTCAAGGCGTGCTGGATGCGGCTGGTTCGCCCAGGATCAACGGCGCGCCCACCGCCGCGCCGGGCCTCTATTTCATCAGCTACAAGGCGTCGCCCAACGGGCAGCTCAAGCAGATCGGGATCGAGGCAAAGAGCATCGCAAGGGCGGTCACGAACGACTGAAAGGCGGCGCAGCATGCACCGCGATCCTGCGCCAGATACGGCTTTGCTCTTTGAAGGTCAGGCGAGGCCCAGCTTCTCGCGCACGCCCTTCGACACCTCGTCGATCGGCGCGAGGCCGTCCGTGCGGGCATAGAGGCCCTTGGCGTAGTAGTAGCCCACCAGCGGCGAGGTCATCTTGTAATAGGCGAGCAGACGGGTCTTGAGGCTTTCCTCGTTGTCGTCGGCGCGGGCTTCGCCACCTGCGGCCACGGCCTCCTTCGCGCGGTTGAGGATGCGTTCCACCAGCGCCTCGTCGTTCACCCGCAGCTCCAGCGCCAGATCGAGCTTGGTGCCCATCTCCTCCAGCAGCGCGCCGAGCGCGTCGGCCTGCTTCAGGGTGCGGGGGAAGCCGTCGAAGATGTAGCTCTTCTCCGGGGCCTTTTCGAGCTGTTCGCGGATCAGCCCGATTACGATCTCATCGGTAACGAGGTCGCCGCGATCCATCACTTCGGCAACACGGTTGCCCATCTCGGTGCCCGAGGTGCGTGCGGCACGCAGCATGTCGCCTGTCGAGAGCTGCACCATGCCCTCGCTGTCCACGAGGATCTTGGCCTGCGTGCCCTTGCCCGCGCCGGGCGGTCCGAGAAGTATGATGTTCATCGCCGTGCTGTCCCCCTCCGGTTGCGGCCTCCACGCTTTTTACCGCGCAGCTGTGACCGCTCAATGAGATTTTCGTATTGGTGTGCCAGCAGGTGCGACTGGACCTGCTGTATGGTGTCCATGCCGACCGACACGATGATCAGGATTGATGTGCCGCCGAAATAGGCGGTGATGCCAAGGCCGCCGCGCACCATCTCGGGCAGCAGGCAGACCAGTGCCAGGTAGGCCGAGCCGAGTACGAGGATCCGGTTGACCACGTATTCGAGGTATTCGGAGGTGCGCTTGCCGGGGCGGATGCCGGGGACAAAGCCGTTCTGGTTCTTCAGGTTGTCGGCCACGTCATCCGTCTTGAACGAGACGTTGTGGGTGTAGAAATAAGTGAAGAACACGATCATGCCAGCAAAGAACGCGAGGTAGAGCGGCTGGCCGGGGCCGAAGTAGGCAAGAATAGTGCTCATCACCGGGCCGGTCTGGTTGCCGGAGAAGGTGCTGATCGTAGTGGGCAGCAGCAGCAGCGAGCTGGCAAAGATCGCCGGGATCACGCCCGCCGGGTTCACCTTGATCGGCAGGTGCGAGGAGCCGCCGTCATAGACCTTCATGCCAACCTGGCGCCGCGGATACTGGATGTGGATCTTGCGCAGGGAGCGCTCCATGAACACCACGAAGGTGAGCACGGCGAAAACCATGAAGATCACGCCAACCACGACCCCGCCCGAGATCGCGCCGGTCTGGCCCTGCACGAAGAACTGCGCCAGCGCGCCGGGCAGCTCGGCGACGATGCCGACGAAGATGATGAGCGAAATGCCGTTACCGATGCCGCGCGCGGTGATCTGCTCCCCCAGCCACATCAGGAACATGGTGCCACCGACCAGCGTGATGACGCAGGAGGCGATGAAGAACAGGCCCGGATCGTTGACGAAGGGCACGCCATCGGCAGAGCCGTTCTGAAGCGAGACGGCGAGGCCGTAAGCCTGGAAGGTGGCCAGCGCCACAGTACCGTAGCGGGTGTACTGGTTGATCTTCTTGCGGCCCTGCTCGCCCTCTTTCTTCAACTGCTCCAGCGCCGGCACCATGGCCGTTAGGAGCTGCACGATGATCGAGGCGGAGATGTAGGGCATGATGCCGAGGGCGAAGATACCCATCCGGCCGATGGCGCCGCCGGTGAACATGTTGAGCACACCGCCCAGGCCCTGCGTTGCCTGCTCCATGAAGGCGCGCAGCGCGTTGCCGTCGATCCCGGGGACCGGGATATAGGTGCCGAGGCGGTAGATGATCAGCAGGCCGATCGTGAAGAAGATCCGCTGGCGAAGCTCGGGAGACTTGCCAATGGCCCCCCAGCTCATGTTGGCGGCCATTTGCTCTGCTGCTGATGCCATGGAATGTGCTCTTTTCGTTATGCCGATGCGCCGCCGGGCCCTGTCAGGACCGGCGGCGCATGTGTGTCGTTAGCCATGTAGGGGCCTGCGCCGCCAGGAACAACCGTTTACTCGGAAGCCTGCGCAGTCGTGACCGAAAGCGAGCCGCCAGCCTTTTCGACGGCCTCGATGGCCGACTTGGAGGCGCCGGTGACGTTGAGCGCGACTTTCGCGGTCAGCTCACCCTTGGCCAGAACGCGGACGCCATCCAGCTTCCGGCGCACCAGGCCCGAGGCCACCAGCGCGTCTTCGTCGATGGAGCCGGCTTCAAGCTTGCCCGCGTCGATGAACTTCTGGATCAGGCCGAGGTTGATCACGGCGAATTTCTTGCGGTTCGGCTTGTTGAAGCCGCGCTTGGGCAGACGCTGGTAGATCGGCATCTGGCCACCCTCGTAGCCATTGATGGCCACACCCGAGCGCGACTTCTGACCCTTGATACCACGACCGGCGGTTTTACCCTTGCCGGAGCCGGGACCACGGGCGATGCGCTTTTTCTTCGGGGAGGAGCCCTCTGCGGGGGCGAGTTCGTTCAGTTTCATGTCGCTTCTCCTGAGCCGGACGCGCCCCCGAAGCGAGATGGGCGGCCACGGCGTTTCGTGTTGTGTGAATCGGGCCGTTTGGCCACCGGGGGCGTATAGCGGCGGCGGGCGGGGCGTTCAAGCCTTTCCTCGCTGGGGTTCCGGGCCAGGACCCGCCCGCCGCCGGGGCGCTTACGGCTTGGCCACGTGCCACACGCCGCCCACACCGTCGCCGGTCATGTCGCCCGGCTCGGCGTCACCGGCCCAGAGGTAGAGCGGCGCACCGTTGTAGGTGATCTGCTGGCTGCCGTCCTTGCGCTCGGTCAGGGCGAAGCCATCGGGCAGGGCGGCGCCCTCTTCGGCCAGCACCGGCGGCCAGCTTGCGGCGCAGCCATCGTAGCAGTTGGAGGTCGCGCCGTCGTCCTTGTCGAAGGTGTAGAGCGTCATCTGCGCGGCATCGACCAGCACGGCCTGGCCGTCGATCTCGGCGCTGCCGACAGGGGCGCCGCTATGGCCATCGGCCAGCGCTGCGCCGGGGATGAGAAGAAGGGCGAGGAGGGAAAGCTTGGTCATGTGAATGTCTCCGTAATCTATACCAAGGGGTCGTCTGCACTGCGCAGACACCTCCTCTACGCCCCGGCTCCGCAGATTATTCGGCCGCGCTGCAGATTTTCTTTTGGTCTGTTTTTTGGGCGTAATGCCGGATTGCTGCGCAATATGCAGGCAATGCTTAAAACGGCGCATTAAACGGCACCTTTCGGCGCGCCTGCCGCTTTTCTTCGCGCTCCCCCGCGGCTCTCTGCACCGCAACCAATTCGAGGAGGGACTGAGATGGTTGGAGCCGATACCGCCTGGATCATCGTGGCAACGGCGCTTGTGCTGCTGATGACGCTGCCGGGGCTGGCATTGTTTTACGGCGGGCTGGTGCGCGCGCGGAACGTGCTCAGCGTCTTCATGCACTGCTATGCCATCGCCTGCCTGATGAGCGTGCTCTGGCTGGCCGCGGGCTATTCCATCGCCTTCGGCGAGGCCACGAGCTGGTGGGGCGGCTATGAAAAGATGTTCCTCCTGGGCGTCACCGCCGACAGCCTCTCTGGCACCCTGCCCGAGGTGCTCTTCTTCGCCTTCCAGATGACCTTCGCCATCATCACCCCGGCGCTCATCGTCGGCGCCTATGTGGAGCGGATCGGCTTTGGCTTTGTCTTGCTCTTCTCCGGCCTCTGGATGCTGCTCTGTTACGCGCCGGTGGTGCACTGGATCTGGGGCGGCGGCTTTCTGGCCGATGGCGGCATTTTCGGTGAAACCGGGGTGAAGGACTTTGCCGGGGGCATTGTGGTGCACGAGACGGCGGGCATCGCCGCGCTGATACTCGCCGCCGTACTGGGCCGCCGGAAGGATGACAACAAGCCGCCGCATAACCCGGGCTACGTGGTCATCGGCGCTTCGCTGCTCTGGGTCGGCTGGTTCGGGTTCAACGGCGGCTCGCAGCTGGCGGCCGATGGCGGCGCAGCAATGGCGTTGACCGTCACCCACCTCAGCGCGGCCACCGCCACCCTGACCTGGGCGCTCTGGGAGAAGATCAAATACGGCAAGGCCTCTGTCGTGGGCGCTGTCACCGGCACCATCGCAGGCCTCGCCTCGATCACCCCGGCTTCGGGCTTCGTGGGCCCGATCGAGGCACTGGTGATCGGCGCGGTGGCGGGCATCCTCTGCCAGGAGGCGGTGGGCCTGATCCGCAACAAGGTGCGCATCGACGACACGCTCGATGTGATGGCGGTGCATGGTGTGGGCGGCATCTTCGGCACCATCATGATCGCCGCCTTCGGCGCGGGGAGCTGGGCCGCGCAGCTCGGGTCGCTCGCAATCGTCGGCGTCTTTACTATCGCTGTCACCTTCGCGCTGATTTACCTCTGCCGCCTCATCACCCCGCTGCGGGTGGACGAGGAAACCGAGTTCAACGGGCTCGACCTCGCAGTGCACGGCGAAAGCGCCTACGACCACGCCTCCTGAGGCGGGCAGAACGGCAACGCCCCGGTGTTTCGACACCGGGGCCGACGCCGTTCATTGACTTTCAACACGTTACCCCTCATATGCCTCTCATGCCGCACCCGCCGCGTGAGCGGGGCAGCGTGGCGATACGATAAAATCAGAACGGCCCGCACGGCACTCTTTCATACAACTTGGTTCCCAGATCACGCGGGGGGTCAGACGCCAGAGCACTCATGACGGGCAATCCGGCCCGCGCGAGGTGTCTTGGCGCAACCCAACTGTGACGCACGGCCCGCGACGGGCCGCGCCCGCTCATTTTGCGGGTGGCCCCTGCCGCCCGCCCGAAAAGGACATACCTTGGATTTCGACATGCTGGGCCTTCCGCCCAAACTCATGGCCAACCTGGCCGAAATGAACATCACCAAGCCGACGCCGATCCAGACAAAGGCCATCCCCCACGCCATGAACGGGCGCGACGTGATGGGCCTTGCGCAGACCGGCACCGGCAAAACCGCCGCCTTCGGCCTGCCCATCGTCTCCGCCCTGCTGCGGATCGAGGGCAAACCCGACCCGAAGGCCGTGCGCGGCCTCATCCTCGCCCCTACCCGTGAACTCGCCAAGCAGATCGTCGAGAACCTGCAAGGCTACGCCAAGGGCACGCAACTGCGCACCAACCTCGTGGTCGGCGGCGTCTCGATCAATCCGCAGATCCAGAAGCTGGGCCGCGGCACCGACCTGCTGGTTGCCACCCCGGGCCGCCTCATCGACCTGCTGGAGCGCAAGGCCGTGCGGCTCGACAAGGCCCGCTTCCTCGTGCTCGACGAGGCCGACCAGATGCTCGACATGGGCTTCATCCACGCCCTGCGCCAGATCGCGCCACTGCTGCCGAAAGACCGGCAGACCATGCTGTTCTCGGCCACCATGCCCAAGCTGATGGAAGAGCTTTCGGCCTCCTACCTCACCGACCCGGTGAAAATTGAAACCGCGCCGGCCGGCAAGCCCGCCGACAAGATCGACCAGTGCCTGCACTTCGTGGAGCAGGGCGACAAGCAATCGCTGCTCATCGAGCATCTCGCCAAGCACCCAACCGACGCGGCGCTGGTCTTCGCCCGCACCAAGCACGGCGCCGAGCGGATCAAGAAAAACCTTGAGAAGGCCGGTTTTGCTGCAGGCTCGATCCACGGGAACAAGAGCCAGGGCCAGCGTGACCGCGCACTGAGCGGCTTCCGCGAGGGCGATCTGATGGTGCTGGTGGCGACCGACGTGGCCGCGCGCGGCATCGACATCCCCGAGGTGCGCTACGTCTACAACTACGACATGCCCAACGTGCCCGACAATTACGTGCACCGCATCGGCCGCACCGCCCGCGCAGGCCGCGACGGCACCGCCATCGCCTATGTCTCCGCCGAGGAGATGGGCGAGCTGAAGGACGTGCAGAAGGTGATGGGCAAGAGCATCCCCGTTGCCTCCGGCGAGGCCTGGGAGCCGGTCAAACGCCCGACGCGTGGCGGCGGCGGTGGCCGGGGCAAACCCGGCGGCGGTGGCGGCAGACGTCGTGGTGGCGGCGGTGGCGGTGGCCAGAAGGCCGCACGCCCCGCAGCGGCAGCGCCCAAGCCCGGCGGGCAGAAGCGGCGCAGGCCCCGGCGCAGGGGTAAGGCCGCCTCCTGACGCTCCGGCGACACAAAGCAAAACGCCCCGGGTCATCCCCGGGGCGTTTCGCGTTTCAGAGGGCCTGAGTGCGGCTCAGGTTTCCATCTCGTCGTACCAGTTGCCAAACTTCACCTCGGAGGTGTCAGCCACCATCGCAGCAAAGGCTTCCGGATCCTGCGTGCCATCGTCCCGGCCCCGGTAGTGGTAGGGGTAAACATATGTCGGCGCGAACTCCTTCACCGCACTTGCCGCCGCCTCTGCCGTCATGGTGAAGGGCAGGTTCATGCAAACGAAGGCCAAGTCGATGTCTTCCAGCGCGCGCATCTCGGGGATGTCCTCGGTGTCGCCCGAAATATAGGTGCGGAAGCCGTCGATCGTCAGCACATAGCCGTTGTCGCGGCCCTGCGGATGAAAGTTCAGCCGCTCCTCGGTGATGTTGTAAGCCGGGATCGCATCAATCGCGACGCCGTTCCACTCGGTGCTCTCGCCGTTGGCCAGCACCTCATCGGGTGCGGCATCCCCCATCATCTCGCCCACTGCCGGGTTGGTGATGACATGGGCCTCGCCGCGCAGGGCGGCCAGCGTCTCGGCATTGTAGTGGTCGCCGTGCTCGTGTGTCACGAGGATGAGGTCGGGCGCGGGGAAGTCGGCATAGGCTGCCGCATCGCCCACCGGATCCACGTAGATGGTGCCGGCGGGCGTTTCCATCACGAAGCTCGCGTGGTCGACTGGGTGAATGGTGATGCTTCCGCCATCCGTCTCGAACATGTCACCGCCATGGGCCTCGGCGCGGGCGGCGTAGGGAAGGATGGTAATCGCCCCGGCGCTTGCGGCGGCGGTGGCAAGGAAGGTGCGTCTGCTATGTGTCATGGCTGTCCTCTCCTGTTGATGAGAGAGGAGATAGGGCGCGTTACCCTGCGGCAAATGACATTTTTGTAAGCCGAAGGCCCCTTCTGTGCGGATAGGCAGGTTTCAGCCGCGGGTCTGGCGCAGGTAGTCGGCCCAATGCGGGCAGGGTTCGGCTTTGAGGTTGCGGGTCATCAGGGCGATGAGGGCGAAGAGGCGGGACATGTGAGTCTCCAAAATGGTCACGTTTCAGGCGCCCAGATACGCCGGTTGCCCATGAAGTGACCACAGTTGAAACCGCAATGCCGCGATGCAGAAAACGCAGAGCTACGTTGGGGAAAGCTTAACGGAACAAGGGCGAGTCCGTCTTCACCACGCCCTGGTAGCACTCCAGCCCCCGCCGCGCGACCTCCTCCTCCACCGCCCGCCGCTCTGCCGCGTTCTCGGTCTGCTCATATCCGCCCTCAAGCTTGCAGAGATACTGGTCGGGATAGTTCATCACAGCCTCCGCATCGCGATACTTGCAGGCGGCGAGGAGGAGAAGGAGGGGAAGGGTCACGCGGATCATGGGGCTGCTCGGTGTTGTTGGTTTCCCGGCATCCTACAGCGGGCCGCAAACGAAAACACCCCGGCTCTTTCAAACCGGGGTGCCACATTCTGTAGGGTGGGCAATCTGCCCACCCAATCGCTCAACCGCGCTCTTCGATGATCTCGACGAGGTGCGGGATCTTGGCGACCATGCCGCGGATGGAGGGGGTGTCTTCCAGCTCGCGGGTGCGGTGCATCTTGTTCAGCCCGAGGCCGATCAGCGTCTTGCGCTGGATCTCGGGGCGGCGGATCGGGGAGCCGATCTGCTTGACGACGATGGTTTTTGCCATGTTCGGTCTCCTCAGGCTTCCGCAGCTTCGTCAGCGGCGGGGGCGGCGGCGTCTTCCGGCTTCTTGAGGATGTCGGCCACCTTCTTGCCGCGGCGCTGCGCGACCATCCGGGGGCTGCTTTCCTTCGTCAGGCCGTCCAGCGTGGCGCGGATCATGTTGTAGGGGTTCTGCGAGCCGATCGACTTGGCGACGACGTCCTGAACGCCCAGCATCTCGAAGACGGCACGCATCGGGCCACCTGCGATGATCCCGGTGCCGGTCGGGGCGGTGCGCATCACCACGCGGCCAGCGCCGTGGCGGCCTTCCTGGTCGTGGTGCAGGGTGCGGCCCTCGCGCAGCGGCACGCGGATCATCTGGCGCTTGGCCTGCTCGGTGGCCTTGCGGATGGCCTCGGGCACTTCCTTGGCCTTGCCCTTGCCGAAGCCCACGCGGCCTTTCTGGTCACCAACGACGACGAGCGCGGCAAAGCCGAAGCGCTTACCGCCCTTCACGGTCTTGGAGACGCGGTTGATCGCCACGAGGCGATCGGCGAACTCGGGGGTTTCCTCGCGGTCGCGGCGCGGGCCGCGGCGGTTGTTGTCACGTTCAGCCATTCATGGCGTCCTTTTCTCAGGTGGCGCGCGGGGCGCCGGGTTTGTCCAACCGAAGTGCCCGTTGCGGGCCCCGGTCATCGGAGGGGCGAGCGCGCCGCCCCTCTCAGGCGCCGCAGGGTGGGCAATCTGCCCACCGCCACGATCAGATCTTCAGGCCACCCTCGCGGGCAGCATCGGCGAGCGCCTTCACCCGACCGTGGAACAGGAACCCGCCCCGGTCGAAGTAGGCCTCTTCCACGCCGGCCTTCTTGGCACGCTCGGCAATCGCGGCACCCACCTTGGTGGCGGCCTCGAGGTTGTTCTTGCCGACAACGCCCAGATCCTTCTCCAGCGTGGAGGCGGAGGCGAGCGTCTTGCCTTGCACGTCGTCGATCAGCTGCACGCTGATGTTCTTGTTGCTGCGGTGGACGGAGAGCCGCACGCGGCCCGCGTTCACCTTGCGAAGCTTGCTCCGGACGCGCATGCGGCGCTTCTGGAACAGTTGGCGTTTGGTGTTTGCCATGTGTCCGGTCCTTACCTCTTGCCTTCCTTGCGGAAGATGTACTCGTCCTTGTATTTGATGCCCTTGCCCTTGTAGGGCTCCGGCTTGCGCCATTCACGGATGTTTGCCGCGACCTGGCCGACGAGTTGCTGATCTGCGCCTTCGATGACGATCTCGGTCTGCTTGGGGCAGGTGACGGTCACGCCTTCGGGCACGTCGAAGTTGACTTCGTGCGAGTAGCCCAGCGACAGCTTCAGGGTGTTGCCCTGCATCTGCGCCCGGTAACCCACGCCGTTGATCTCCAGCTCCTTCTTGAAGCCGTCGGTCACGCCCTGCACGAGGTTGGACACCATGGTGCGGCTCATGCCCCACTGCTGGCGCGCCCGCTTGGAGGTGCCGCGCGGGGTGACCGACACGGCATTCTCTTCGACGGCGAGCGTGACGTCGTCGGTGGCGGTGAAGCTGCGGGCGCCCTTGGGGCCCTTCACTTCGATGGTCTGGCCGGAGATGGCAGCGGAGACACCGCTGGGCAGCTCGACCGGTCGTTTACCAATACGAGACATTCTGGCCTCCTTAGAAGACGGTGCAGAGCACCTCACCGCCAACATTGGCGGAGCGGGCTGCTGCATCGGACATGACGCCGCGCGAGGTGGACACGATCGACACGCCCAGGCCCTGGCGGACCTGCGGGATGTCGTTCACGCCCATGTAAACACGGCGGCCGGGCTTCGAGACGCGCTTGAGGTCGCGGATCACCGGGGTGCCTTCGTAGTACTTCAGGCTGATCTCGATTTCGGGGTGCTTGCTGTCAGCCACCGGCTCGTAGCCGCGGATGTAGCCTTCGTCGGCCAGCACATCGAGAACCCAGGCACGCAGCTTGGACGCGGGCGTGCGGACGGTGGACTTGCCACGCATCTGCGCGTTGCGGATACGGGTGAGCATATCGCCGAGAGGATCGTTCATCTCAATAAACCTCCCTTACCAAGACGACTTGACCATGCCGGGGATCTGACCGTTGGAGGCCAGTTCGCGCAGCATGATACGAGACATCTTGAGTTTGCGGTAATACGCCTTCGGACGACCGGTGAGCTGGCACCGGTTGTGAAGGCGGGTGGGCGACGAGTTGCGCGGCAGCTTGGCCAGCTTCAGGCGCGCCTTGAAGCGCTCTTCCATCGGCTTGCTCTCGTCATTGGCGATCTCTTTCAGCGCAGCGCGCTTGGCGGCATATTGCTCCACCAGCTTCTGACGCTTCTTCTCGCGTTCGATCATTGCTTTCTTTGCCATGGTCGGTGTCCTCAGCTGGTGAAGGGCATGTTGAACTGGGTCAACAGTGCCTTTGCTTCCGCGTCGGTTGCCGCGGTGGTGCAAATGATGATGTCCATGCCCCAGACTTCGTCGACCTTGTCGAACTCGATCTCGGGGAAGACGATGTGCTCTTTCAGGCCCATGGCGTAGTTGCCGCGGCCATCGAAGCTTTTGCCCGAGACGCCGCGGAAGTCGCGGATACGGGGCATGGCGATGGTGATGAGACGGTCGAGGAATTCGTACATCCGCTCGCCGCGCAGGGTCACCTTGGCGCCCAGCGGCATCTCTTCACGCACCCGGAAGCCGGCGATGGATTTCTTGGCCGTGGTCACCATGGCCTGCTGGCCGGCGATCTTGGTCAGGTCTTCCTGGGCCGACTTGGCCTTCTTGCTGTCGCGCACGGCTTCGGCACCACAGCCGATGTTGAGCACGATCTTGTCGAGACGCGGGATCTGCATGTCGCTCTTGTAGCCGAACTCTTCTTTCAGAGCGGCGCGAACGGTCTCGTCGAAATGCGTCTTCAGACGGGGGGTGTATTTGGCTGCATCAAGCATCGATCACGTCTCCCGTGGTCTTGGCGACGCGCACCTTCTTGCCGTCTTCAACCTTGAAGCCGACGCGGGTGGGTTTGCCGTTGGCATCCACGTAGGCGAGGTTGGAGAGGTCGATGGGCATCGCCTGCGGCACGCGGCCGCCCTGGGCGTTCTGGCTCTGGCGCTGGTGACGGATGGCCATGTTCAGTCCTTCCACCACGGCCTTGCCGGCCTTCGGGTCGACCGAGACGATATCGCCGGTCTTGCCCTTGTCCTTGCCGGTGAGCACGACAACCGTGTCACCCTTCTTCAGTTTCGCGGCCATCTTACAGCACCTCCGGGGCGAGCGAGATGATCTTCATGAAGTTCTTCGAGCGGAGCTCGCGAACGACTGGGCCGAAGATACGGGTCCCGACAGGCTCGTTGTTGTTGTTGAGAATGACGGCGGCGTTGCGATCGAAGCGGATCGCGGTGCCGTCTTCGCGGCGCACTTCCTTGGCGGTGCGAACGACAACGGCTTTACGCACGTCGCCCTTCTTCACGCGGCCGCGCGGGATGGCTTCCTTCACGGAGACGACGATGATGTCGCCTACCGACGCATACTTGCGCTTGGAACCACCCAGGACCTTGATGCACTGAACCCGGCGCGCGCCGGAGTTGTCAGCAACATCCAGATTGGTCTGCATCTGGATCATTAGGTTTCTCCCGACCTATGGGGGCTTTTCTTGTTAGCTCCCCCAGGGTTTCGCTCAAACCGAAAGGTGTTTTCGGATGTCACCGTGGCTGCTCTTCGGCCCGTCCGGTCCTCATCGCAGCTGCGATGAGGGTCCGAAGGGCCCGAGGAGCTGCCCGGATCAGGCCGTCAGCACCTCCCAGCGTTTCGTCTTCGATTTCGGCGCGCATTCCTGAATGCGAACCTGATCGCCCACCTTGAAGGTGTTGGCCTCGTCATGGGCGCGATACTTTTTGGACTTCCGCACGGTCTTGTGCAGCAGCGGGTGCTTGAAGCGGCGCTCGACGAGAACGGTCACGGTCTGTTCGTTCTGGTCGCTGGTCACGACGCCGGTGAGGATACGTTTGGGCATCGTCTTACGCCTCCGCCTTGGCTTTTTCGTTGAGGATCGTCTTCACACGGGCCACGTCACGACGGACGGTGCGCATGCGGGCGGTGTTCTCGATGGAGCCGCCGGCCTGCTGGAAACGCAGGTTGAAGGCTTCTTTCTTGAGGTCGACAAGCTGGTCGCGGAGCTGGTCCGGCGTCTTGTCACGCAGTTCCTGGGCGTTCATCGCCTATTCCTTTTTCAACAGTCACCGGGGTGCCCCTTGTGGGGTGACACCTGATCCGATGGAGTTCACGGTGGTGAAGGCCCGCCCTATAGGGGGGAATCGGCGGCGTGGCAAGGGGTTTTGGCCGCTATTGTCCCCGCCCCGTGGCGATGGCCAGCAGCGCCGGGCTTCGCAGGCAGATGCCGAGCCACATGAGGGCCCCGAGGTAGACCCCGAAGAGCGTGTGCGAGTAGACCGGCATCTCGGCCCGCAGCTGGCTGGCGATGGCCCCGCCAAGCAGGCCGGTCATCAGGATGCCGCCCAGCAGCGCAGTGCGGGGATAGAGGGCCAGCAGCGTGAACACCAGCTCCATGATTCCGATCAGCAGGAGGTATTTGACCGGATAACCGATCTGCTCCAGCGGCGCGCGAGCAGCCTCCAGCCTGAGCAGCTTCGGCGCGACGGACGCCCCCAGCATGAAGAGCGCGAAGAGGGCGATGATGATCCAGCCAGCGAGTTTCACGTAGGGCCTCCAATTTCAGGTCTTGGCTACCATCGCTTTAAGTTGACATCAACTCTTATTGCAATCGGTCCGGCCTTCCCCCGCTGCGGGCCGGGTGCTAACCCACCCTCAACCCCAACAGGAGGCCCCCATGCCCGAAATCTCCTCCCTCTTCGTCACGCGCCTCTACCGCGCCGCCCTGTCGGAGCATAAGCCTGCCGTCGATCCGCAGGAGCTTGAAGCGAGCTGCTTCACCATCGCCGAGGACGACGAGGCCGGGCAGGAATGGTGCGAGGAAAACGGCTACCCGGGCTACACCTCCTACGCCTCCCTCTCCGACCTCCCCTGGCGCTTCCCGATCTTCAAGGCGCTGGCGAAGTCGCTCGACGCCCATGTCGCCGCCTTCACCGAAGACCTCCAGTTCGACCTCGACGGGCGGGCGCTGGTGCTGGAAGACCTCTGGATCAACATCCTCCCCGAAGGCGGCACCCACGGCTCCCACATCCACCCCCACGCGGTGATCTCGGGCACCACCTATGTTTCCATGCCCGAAGGCACCTCGGCCCTGAAACTGGAAGACCCCCGCTCCGCCCGCATGATGGCCGCCCCGATGCGCCGCAAGCACTGCCGCGAGGAACTGAAACGCTTCGTCTCGGTGGCCCCGGCGGTGGGCGACGTGCTGCTCTGGGAAAGCTGGCTGCGCCACGAGGTGCCGATGAACATGGCCGAGGAGGAGCGGGTGTCGGTGAGTTTCAATTATCGGTGGGAGTGAGGGCCAGCGATAAACACGCTCTCGTCGTTTTTTGCGTTTGCCTCAGTTGTGGTCGA
This sequence comes from Vannielia litorea, assembly GCF_018424695.1. GTDB lineage: Bacteria > Pseudomonadota > Alphaproteobacteria > Rhodobacterales > Rhodobacteraceae > Vannielia > Vannielia litorea_A. The sequence goes on along the minus strand of NZ_QTNQ01000028.1, from coordinate 11,609 downwards.
CGTTCCGTTCAACAATCGCTCCTAGCCGTTCGCTGATCTCAGTGAGCACGCCAATGCAAACCCCGACGACGATCATAAAGAGGCCTTGGTCAATTGCTTGCCCGGTCGTTCGTGATCCCAAAACCATGCGAGCGGCTTCACTCGGATCTTCCGTGAAAAGAACAAATATAGCCGTCACCAAGCGCAGTCCGCCAAGCACAACTGCCAAGGCTGCAATCCAACCCGCTGCCCCCGTAAAACTCATGCTGTGGTCCCTTCCGTTCTAGCTACCGGGACCATGCACAACTCCCCTCGGGCAATTCAAACGAAAACCCCCGCCGGATCGCTCCAGCGGGGGATCTCTATTCTCAACCGGTGTGCGGCCCGCAATTGGCTTTGCCAATCGCTACACCGCACTGGTCGCGCATAGCGCGACCTTTACCAATCTTCGCGAACGATGGTCCGGGTCTTGATCGGCAGCTTCATGGCGGCCAGGCGGAGCGCCTCGCGGGCGATCTCTTCCGACACACCGTCGATCTCGAACATCACGCGGCCGGGCTTCACCTTGGCGGCCCAGAAGTCCACCGAGCCCTTACCTTTACCCATCCGGACTTCCACCGGCTTGGAGGTGACGGGCAGGTCGGGGAAGATCCGGATCCAGACGCGGCCCTGACGCTTCATGTGGCGCGTCATGGCACGGCGTGCAGCCTCGATCTGGCGGGCGGTGATGCGCTCGGGCTCCACCGCTTTCAGGCCGAAGGTGCCGAAGTTCAGGTCAGACCCGCCCTTCGCCTCGCCGCGGATGCGGCCCTTGTGCATCTTGCGGAATTTCGTGCGTTTTGGTTGCAGCATTCTTCCGTCTCCTTACCGGTCACGGCGGGGGCGCGGGCCGCCGCCTTCCTGGAGCTCCTGGGCCTTGCGATCGCGAGCCGAAGGATCGTGCTCCATGATCTCGCCTTTGAAGATCCAGACCTTGATGCCGATGATGCCATAAGGGGTCATCCCCTCGGCGTGGGCATAGTCGATGTCGGCACGCAGGGTGTGCAGCGGCACACGGCCTTCACGATACCACTCAGTCCGGGCGATCTCGGCACCGCCAAGGCGGCCCGCAACGTTGACCCGGATGCCGAGGGCACCCATGCGCATGGCGTTCTGAACCGAGCGCTTCATCGCGCGGCGGAACGACACCCGGCGCTCGAGCTGCTGCGCGATGCTTTCGGCCACCAGGGCGGCGTCCAGCTCGGGCTTGCGAACCTCGACGATGTTGAGGTGCAGCTCGCTGTCGGTCATGTTCGCCAGCTTGCGGCGCAGGCCCTCGATATCGGCGCCTTTCTTGCCGATGATCACGCCGGGGCGCGCGGTGTGCACCGTCACCCGGCACTTCTTGTGCGGGCGCTCGATGATCACGCGGCTGACGCCGGCCTGCTTGCACTCTTCCTCGATGAACTCGCGGATCGCGATGTCTTCGAGCAGGAGGTTACCGTACTCTTTGGTGTCGGCGTACCAGCGGCTGTCCCAGGTGCGGTTGACCTGAAGCCGCATGCCGATCGGATTGACTTTCTGACCCATCAGGCTTGCTCCTCGATCTGGCGGACCTTGATGGTCAGCTCAGCAAACGGCTTCACGATACGGCCAAAGCGGCCACGGGCACGCGGGCGACCGCGCTTCATCGTGAGGTTCTTGCCGACCCAGGCCTCTGCGACGATCAGCTCGTCGACGTCCAGGTTGTGGTTGTTCTCGGCGTTGGCGATGGCGGACTGAAGGCATTTCTTCACGTCCACGGCGATCCGCTTCTTGGAGAAGGTGAGATCGGCCAGGGCCTTCTCGACCTTCTTGCCACGGATCATCGCGGCGACGAGGTTCAGCTTCTGCGGCGAGGTGCGAAGCATGCGGGCCTTGGCCAGCGCCTCGTTGTCTTCCACGCGGCGGGGATTCTTGTCCTTGCCCATGGTTACTTCCTCTTCGCTTTCTTGTCTGCGGCGTGGCCGTAGTAGGTGCGAGTCGGCGAGTATTCACCGAACTTCTGGCCAATCATGTCCTCGGAAACGTTCACCGGGATATGCTTCTTGCCGTTGTAGACGCCGAAGGTGAGCCCCACGAACTGGGGCAGGATGGTGGAGCGGCGCGACCAGATCTTGATGACCTCGTTGCGGCCCGACTCGCGGGATTTTTCGGCCTTCTTGAGGACATAGCTGTCGACAAAGGGGCCTTTCCAAACAGAACGCGACATGTGTTAGCGACCCTTCTTCCTGGCGTGACGCGAGCGGATGATCAGCTTCTGCGACGCCTTGTTCTTGTCACGGGTGCGGCGGCCCTTGGTGTCCTTGCCCCAGGGAGTAACCGGGGTGCGGCCACCGGAGGTGCGGCCCTCACCACCACCATGGGGGTGGTCGATCGGGTTCATCGCGACGCCGCGCACGGAGGGGCGCTTGCCCATGTGGCGGACGCGGCCGGCCTTGCCGAGGTTCTGGTTCGAGTTGTCGGGGTTGCTCACCGCGCCAACCGTTGCCATGCACTCCTGGCGGACGAGACGAAGCTCGCCCGAGCTGAGGCGGATCTGGGCGTAGCCGCCGTCACGGCCGACGAACTGGGCGTAGGTGCCCGCGGCGCGTGCGATCTGGCCACCCTTGCCGGGCTTCAGCTCGATGTTGTGAATGATGGTGCCGATGGGCATGCCGATGAACTGCATCGCGTTGCCCGGCTTCACGTCGGCCTTGGCCGAGCTCACCACAGAGTCGCCAACGGCGAGGCGCTGGGGGGCAAGAATGTAGGCCTGCTCGCCGTCTTCATACTTGATGAGGGCGATAAAGGCGGTGCGGTTGGGATCGTATTCGATCCGCTCGACGGTCGCCGGAACATCCAGCTTGGTCCGCTTGAAATCGACGATACGATAGAGACGCTTCGCGCCACCGCCACGGCGGCGGGCAGTGATCCGTCCGGTGTTGTTCCGGCCGCCCTTCTTGGTCAGACCCTCGGTGAGGCTCTTGACCGGACGTCCTTTCCACAGCTCCGAACGGTCGATCAGTACCAGCCCACGCTGGCCCGGCGTCGTCGGCTTATACGACTTGAGTGCCATGTTAACTGTCTTCCGTTTTCTGTGTGGGCGGCGCTTGCGCTGCCCTGATGATGAAGGCCCCCGTAGGTGCCCGATTGTGCTCCGCCGGTTTTGCGGCTGTCCGGGCGATCTGCCCACCAACCGACCAAAACCAAAGCCCCGGACGAATCCGGGGCTCTTGCGGATGCCCCCCTTTAAGGGCCGCGCCTGTGTGGGTCAAGGCCCGCAGCGCCACATTCCCACCACCGCCGCAGGCATTGCCAATCATTTTCCGGCAGCCTGCCTTATTCTGGCCCGTCTCTGCGGCCTAAGCTTTTGCTTGAAGAGAACAACCATAGGCAGAAAGGCCGCTTTTATGACGATCCGGATCATTGAGGACACGGGTAAGCATCAGTTCGTCGTCAGTTTTCGCCAAACCGGCTTCTGGCCACGCACCCGGGCCTTTCGCCTGATGGATGATCTCGAAACCGCGCTTCCGCTTCTTCATCGCGCCCTCGATGCCGCCGATCACTACTACTTCGCCCTCGATCCCACCGATGGCGCATGGCGCGACGAGCAAAGCGCCTTCAATCCCTGGGCCAGCCCCCACAGCATCGCCATGTGGAAACGCCTGGCCCGCACCCGTGATCTGCATGCGCGACTGGAGGCCTGGCTGGAAGAGGTGGAGGAGATGATGGCCTTCTCGCTCTTCGACGGGATGTACGAAAGCAAAGACTGCCACTTCTGCGAGCCGCTCATCTCCACCCTCGCGCTGACCAACGCGCGCTTCGTGCCGTTCTACGCCCGCTTCATGACGCATTGGGAAATGTCCCGCGAGCAGCGCCAGCGGGAGACCATCGACCAGATCGTGCGGCGCCACGGGGTCACCCCCGCCACCGAGGACCTGCTCTTCACCCGCGTCGTCCATGCGCCGGGCAACACCGGCGAGGCCCAGGTAGAAGGCCTGCTCGACCTGCTCAACCGCACCTACGGCGACTTCATGACCTCGCCGCTCTACCGCCGCATCTTCGACGCGCTGAACCCGCCGGAGCGTAAGGCGCCTTCCTACGCCGACGATGATGAGCTTGCCGCCGCGGCCTGACGGAACCTGCCATGCAACCAGATCGCGCCAGTGCGTTTTGCGTGACCCCCATTCAAAACGGGATGGATCTGCTCGAGGGGCATCCTGACCTTCAGAGATGCCCCGAGTGCGACGCCATCGTGAACCGCGACGCTCTGGTGCCCCTCTCCCACGAGAAGGCCCCACAGAGCGAGCAGCTCTCTCTCACGCGAGACGACTACTACATCGCCAGCCCGGCCTTCCGCCTTCGGTACGAGGCCGAAGGCTTCCACGGTCTACGCTTCAACCCGCTGCCGAGCGGCTACTTCGTGGTCGAGCCCGAGCGCCGCGTGGGCACCTACGACCAGTTCTTTCCCGATTGGCCTGAAACCCGCCCCGACGATTGGCCCCAAACGACGGACGCGCTGGTGCATTGCGACCCGCCCTGCCCGTCCTGCGGCACGGCGGCCTTCCTGCGGATGGACGGCCCCCCCGTGCTCGGGGCCGAGGTGGGCGAAATCGGCCCGCTCGAGATTGTTCGCACCGAGAAACGCTACGGCGCCAACATGTTCTACATGATCGCAGGGCACGGCTGGCGAGAGGCGAGCCTGCGCAAGAAGATCACCGGAACCAGCTTCTACGTACCTGCAACCCGGTCGGCCCATCGCTCGAACAGCAAGGCCGAGTTGATCGCCCTGGCCCGTGCCAGAAACGCGAAAGGCCCCGCTTGAGCGAGGCCTTCCGTCAATCTGTAGGGTGAGCAATCTGCCCACCGCCCGGATCAGAGACCGGTGGACACGTCGATCGTGTTGCCCTCTTCGAGGGTCACGTAGGCCTTCTTGACGTCCTTGCGCTTGCCGGGCTGGCCGCGGAAGCGCTTGGTCTTGCCCTTGGTGATGGTCGTGTTGACGGCCTTCACCTTCACACCAAAGAGGCTTTCGACGGCCTCCTTGATCTGGGGCTTGTTCGCGTCGATGGCGACCTCGAAGACCACGCCGTTCGCCTCGGAGGCCATGGTGGCCTTCTCGGTGATGACGGGCTTCACGATCACGTCGTAATGTTCTGCCTTGGCGCTCATTTCAGACGGGCCTCCAGGGCTTCGACACCGGCCTTGGTCAGAACCAGGGTGTCACGCTTCAGGATGTCGTAGACATTGGCGCCCATCGAGGGGAGCACGTCCACGCCGGCGAGGTTGGCAGCGGCCTTGGTGAAGTTCTCGTTCAGCTCGGCGCCATCGATGATGAGCACCTTTTTCCAGCCGAGTTCCTTCACCTGCTTGGCGAGCAGCGCGGTCTTGGCTTCGGCCATGTTGGCGTCTTCCAGGATCACCAGCTTGCCCTCTTGCGCCTTGGCGCTCAGGGCGTGCTTCAGGCCGAGCGCACGGATCTTCTTGGGAAGATCGTGGCCGTGGCTGCGCGGGGTCGGACCCTTGTAGATGCCACCCTTGCGGAAGATCGGCGCGTTCCGGTCACCGTGGCGTGCGCCGCCGGTGCCCTTCTGGCGATAGATCTTCTTGGTCGAGTAGCTCGTTTCCGAACGGGTCTTCACCTTGTGGGTGCCGGCCTGCGCCTTGTTGCGCTGCCAGCGGACGACGCGGTGCAGGATGTCGGCGCGGGGCTCGAGGCCGAAGACCTCGTCACCCAGATCGACCGACCCGGCCTTGCCGCCGTCGAGTTTGATCACGTCGAGTTTCATTCGTCGCCATCCTTCTTCTCTTCGGAGCCTTCGTCAGAGCCCTTCTCGGCCTCGATCTCGGCTTCGGCTTCCTTCAGCGCGGCGGCTTCCTGGGCGGCCTGCTCTTCGGCAAGACGCTTCTCTTCGGCCTCGGCCTCGGCGGCAGCGGCGGCAGCGGCTTCTTCAGCGGCCTTTGCGGCTTCCTCGGCGGCAGACTTCAGAGCAGCAGGCAGAATGGCGTTCTCGGGGAACGGCTTCTTCACCGCATCCTTGATCGTCACCCAGCCACCCTTGGAGCCCGGAACGGCGCCCTTGACCATGATCAGCCCACGGTCGCTGTCGGTGCGGACAACCTGAAGGTTCTGCGTGGTCACGCGGGCGGCGCCCATGTGACCGGCCATCTTCTTGCCCTTGAACACGCGGCCCGGGTCCTGACACTGGCCGGTGGAGCCGTGCGAACGGTGAGAGATCGACACACCGTGGGAGGCGCGCAGGCCCCCGAAGTTGTGCCGCTTCATCGCACCGGCAAAGCCCTTACCGATCGAGGTGCCGGAGACATCCACGAACTGACCTTCAAAGTAGTGGTCGGCGGTGATTTCCTCGCCCACTTCGATCAGGTTCGCAGGGTCCACGCGGAACTCGGCCAGCTTGCGCTTGGGGGCCACCTTGGCCGCCGCGAACACGCCGCGCATCGGCGCGGAGGTGCGCTTGGCCTTGGCCGTGCCGGCGCCGAGCTGAACGGCCGAGTAGCCGTCGGTCTCGGCGGTGCGCTTGGCCACCACCTGCAGGTTGTCGAGTTGCAGAACCGTCACCGGGATCTGTTTGCCATCTTCCATGAAGAGCCGGGTCATGCCGACCTTCTTTGCGATCACTCCAGAGCGCAACATACCAATGCCCTCCCTTAGACCGAAATCTGAACGTCCACGCCGGCAGCGAGGTCGAGCTTCATGAGCGCGTCCACGGTCTGCGGGGTGGGGTCGATGATGTCGAGCAGGCGCTTGTGGGTGCGGATCTCCCACTGGTCACGGCTCTTCTTGTCGATGTGCGGGCCGCGCAGAACGGTGAACTTCTCGATCTTGTTCGGCAGCGGGATGGGCCCGCGCACCTGCGCGCCGGTCCGCTTGGCGGTCGCAACGATTTCCTGGGTGCTGGCATCCAGCACGCGGTAATCGAACGCCTTCAGGCGGATCCGGATGTTTTGGCTTTGAATGGCCATTTTTGCGTTCCTTTACGATTGAGAGGAGGGGCGAAAGACCCGCCCCTCTTCGAACCGGTTTCAGTGTTGCCGGCGGTTGGCCCGCCGGCGCTCTTATATAGTGTCAGCGATCACTCGATGATCTTGGAGACGACGCCGGCGCCGACGGTGCGGCCGCCTTCGCGGATGGCGAAGCGGAGGCCGTCTTCCATGGCGATCGGGGCGATCAGCTCAACGGTGAACGACACGTTGTCGCCCGGCATCACCATCTCGGTGCCCTCTTTCAGGGTCACCGTCCCGGTCACGTCCGTGGTGCGGAAGTAGAACTGCGGGCGGTAGTTGGCGAAGAACGGGGTGTGGCGGCCGCCCTCTTCCTTGGTCAGGATGTAGGCCTCGGCCTCGAACTTCGTGTGCGGCGTCACCGAGCCGGGCTTGCAGAGCACCTGGCCCCGCTCCACCGCGTCACGGTCGATGCCGCGCAGCAGCGCGCCGATGTTGTCGCCGGCTTCACCACGATCCAGCAGCTTGCGGAACATTTCCACGCCCGTGCAGGTCGTCTTCTGGGTGTCCTTGATGCCGACGATCTCGATTTCATCGCCCACGTTGATCACGCCGCGCTCGACGCGACCGGTCACAACCGTGCCGCGGCCGGAGATCGAGAACACGTCCTCGACCGGCATCAGGAACGGCTGGTCCACGGCGCGCTCGGGCGTCGGGATGTACTCGTCGACAGCCGCCATCAGCTCCTTGATCTTCTCTTCGCCGATCTCGGGCTTGTTGCCCTCCATCGCCGCCAGAGCCGAGCCCGCGATGATCGGGATATCGTCGCCCGGGAAGTCGTAGGAGGAGAGCAGCTCGCGCACTTCCATCTCGACCAGCTCGAGGAGCTCCTCGTCGTCCACCTGGTCGACCTTGTTCATGAACACGACCATCGCCGGGATGCCCACCTGACGGCCGAGCAGGATGTGCTCGCGGGTCTGGGGCATGGGGCCGTCGGCGGCGTTCACCACCAGGATCGCGCCGTCCATTTGGGCGGCACCGGTGATCATGTTCTTCACGTAGTCGGCGTGGCCGGGGCAGTCGACGTGGGCGTAGTGACGCGCGTCGGTCTCGTACTCCACGTGCGCCGTCGAGATCGTGATCCCGCGGGCCTTCTCTTCCGGCGCGCCGTCGATCTGGTCGTAGGCCTTGAAGTCGCCGAAATACTTCGTGATCGCAGCCGTCAACGTCGTCTTGCCGTGGTCAACGTGACCAATCGTGCCGATGTTCACGTGCGGCTTGTTACGTTCAAACTTTTCCTTAGCCATGATGGCCTCCTTGTCTCTGGTGGTGGGTTCGCACCCACCCTACGGGGTGTGTAGGGTGGGCAATCTGCCCACCGCCGTTATGCGTATTTCGACTGGATTTCTTCGCTGATGTTCTGCGGCACCGGCTCGTAGTGGTCGAACTGCATGGTGAAGTTCGCCCGGCCCGAAGACATGGAGCGCAGGTTGTTGATGTAGCCGAACATATTGGCCAGCGGCACGAAGGCGTCGATGGCGATCGCGTTGCCGCGGGTGTCCTGACCCTGCACCTGGCCGCGACGGCTGGTGAGGTCGCCGATGATACCGCCGGTGTATTCTTCCGGGGTGATCACCTCCACCTTCATGATCGGCTCGAGCAGCTTGGCGCCAGCCTTCTTCATGCCTTCGCGCATGCCCATGCGGGCGGCGATTTCGAAGGCCAGAACGCTGGAGTCAACGTCGTGGAACTTGCCGTCGATCAGCGCCACCTTGAAGTCGATCACCGGGAAACCTGCCAGCGGACCGGAGTCCATGACCGACTTGATACCCTTTTCGACGCCGGGGATGTATTCCTTCGGAACAGCACCGCCAACGATCTTGGACTCGAAGGAGTAGCCTTCGCCCGGCTCGGTCGGGGAGATGACCATTTTGACTTCGGCGAACTGACCGGACCCACCCGACTGCTTCTTGTGGGTGTAGGTGTGCTCGACCTCGTGACCGATGGTCTCGCGGTAGGCCACCTGCGGGGCACCGATGTTGGCTTCCACCTTGAACTCGCGCTTGAGGCGGTCAACGAGGATGTCGAGGTGAAGTTCGCCCATGCCCTTCATGATGGTCTGGCCGCTTTCGAGGTCAGTTTCCACGCGGAAGGAGGGATCTTCGGCAGCAAGCCGCGCCAGACCCTGAGACATTTTCTCCTGGTCGGCCTTGGTCTTCGGCTCGACGGCGATCTCGATCACCGGATCGGGGAAGGTCATGGTTTCCAGAACCACCGGGTCGTTGGCGGCACAGAGCGTGTCACCCGTGGTGGTGTCTTTCAGACCGGCCAGTGCGATGATGTCACCGGCAAATGCCTCTTCGATCTCTTCGCGGTTGTTGGAGTGCATCATCATCATCCGACCGATGCGCTCTTTCTTGCCCTTGGTCGAGTTCAGGATGTTGTCACCCTTGTTCATCACGCCGGAGTAGATCCGGGTGAAGGTCAGCGAACCGACGAAGGGGTCGTTCATGATTTTGAACGCAAGGCCGGCGAAGGGCATGTCATCGTCCGCGCGGCGGGCGATGTTGCGCTCTTCGTTCTCGTCGCCGGGCTTGAAGCCCATGTAATCAACCACGTCGAGCGGGCTCGGCAGGTAGTCGATCACGGCGTTGAGCAGCGGCTGAACACCCTTGTTCTTGAAGGCGGAGCCGCCAAGCACGGGCACGAAGTGCAGCGCGAGGGTGCCCTTGCGGAGCAGCTTGCGCAGGGTGTCCACGTCGGGCTCGTTGCCCTCGAGGTATTCCATCATCGCGTCGTCGTCTTCTTCGACGGCCGCTTCGATCATCTTGCCGCGCCACTCGTCAGCCACGTCCTTGAGGCTGTCGCGGATCGGGCCCTTTTCCCAGGACGCGCCGAGGTCTTCACCCTTCCAGACCCACTCTTCCATGGTCACGAGGTCGACAAGGCCTTCCAGCTCGTTCTCGGCACCGATCGGCAGGGCGACGGGCACGGCGCGGGCGCCGGTGCGGTCTTCGATCATGTGAACGCAGTTGAAGAAGTCGGCGCCGATCTTGTCCATCTTGTTGACGAACACGATGCGCGGCACCTTGTAGCGGTCGGCCTGGCGCCACACGGTCTCGGTCTGGGGCTCCACACCGGCGTTGGCGTCGAGCACGCAGACGGCACCGTCGAGCACGGCCAGCGAACGCTCGACTTCGATGGTGAAGTCAACGTGGCCGGGGGTGTCGATGATGTTCATCCGGTACTTGGTGTCGGAGGTGCCATCGGCGGTCGGCTCTTCCTGGCGCTGCCAGAAGGTGGTGGTGGCAGCCGAGGTGATCGTGATGCCCCGCTCCTGCTCCTGCTCCATCCAGTCCATGGTGGCCGCACCGTCGTGCACCTCACCGATGTTGTGGGATTTGCCGGTGTAAAACAGGATGCGCTCGGAGCAAGTGGTCTTGCCGGCATCGATGTGCGCCATGATACCGAAGTTGCGGTAGCGCTGAAGGGGATAGTCGCGGGCCATTGGAATGAGTCCTCAGGTGTAGGCTTGGGTTACCAGCGGTAGTGGCTGAACGCCTTGTTGGCGTCGGCCATCTTGTGGGTGTCTTCGCGCTTCTTCACGGCGGTGCCACGAGACTGGACAGCGTCGATCAGCTCACCGGCCAGACGCTCTTCCATGGTGTTCTCGTTGCGGTTGCGCGCGGCGACGATGAGCCAGCGGATCGCAAGCGCTTCGCGGCGCTCGGGGCGCACTTCGACGGGCACCTGGTAGGTGGCGCCACCAACCCGGCGGGAACGAACCTCAACCGACGGCTTGATGTTGTCGAGGGCCTCTTCGAACACCTCGATGGGCGCGCGCTTCAGCTTGGTCTCAACCCGATCCAGCGCGTTGTAGACGATGCGCTCGGCGACGGATTTCTTGCCGTCAACCATCAGGTTGTTCATGAATTTCGTCAGAACCTTATCGCCATACTTGGCGTCGGGCAGGACTTCGCGCTTCTCGGCAGCGTGACGACGGGACATTTCGTATTCCTCTTACTTCGGACGCTTGGCGCCGTACTTCGAGCGGCGCTGCTTGCGGTCTTTGACGCCCTGGGTGTCGAGCACCCCGCGCAGGATGTGGTAACGAACGCCGGGAAGGTCTTTCACACGGCCGCCACGGATCAGGACAACAGAGTGCTCCTGAAGGTTGTGGCTTTCACCGGGGATGTAGCTGATGACCTCGTAGCCGTTGGTCAGGCGCACCTTGGCAACCTTCCGCATGGCCGAGTTCGGCTTCTTCGGCGTGGTGGTGTAGACGCGGGTGCAGACACCACGCTTCTGCGGGCACCCTTCAAGGTGCATCGACTTGGATCGTTTTACTTTGGGCTGCCGCGGCTTGCGGATCAGCTGTTGGATCGTGGGCATTCCGGTTTCCCCGTCTCGCTCGTTCGTTCATCTAAGGCGCGGGCTGTGCACCGCCCGGCGCCGGTTCAGGTCTTGCGCGAGTGGCGGAATGCCAAACGCAAATACCGCTCCCGTTTCCTCTGCCGGAAACGACGCGGTGGAATCTCAGAGGATCGAGGCACTCGCTGCCTGGATCGTGGCCACTTCGATTTTGATACGGGTTGTCGCGCAGGGGTTTGCCCGCACGTGTCCCGTGAGCGCGGCGTATAGGGGGAGTCGGGGGGGCTGTCAACACC
>NZ_QTNQ01000027.1 GCF_018424695.1 Vannielia litorea | reverse complement strand
GGTGACGAGGGTGGGGAGCCAGTCGGCCATGGCGGCCGTGGTGCCCGCGCGTTTCATCGGCGCGTTCAGCGTTGGCACGTAGGGCGCGGCGCGGTCCTTCTTGTGGAGGAAGGCCTTGAGCAGGGGCTTCATCGCCCAGGGGTTGGTGATGGTGGCGGAGACGGCGAGTTGGCGCAGCGCGCCGGAGCGCAGCGGCAGCGGCGGGGGGCCTGGCGCCGCGTCGAGGCCAATGGCGCCGTCGACCACGATGAACCCGGTGAAGGCGCTCTGATCGGCCATCATCGCCTCGGCCCCTGCCCCGGCGCCGAAGCTGTGGGCGACCAGAACTGGCCGCACGCCCAGCGCCTCGGACAGCGCCAGAACACGCTGGCCCTGCTTTGCCCGGGTGTAATCGACCGTCGCGTCGCGCTCTGACCAGCCCATGGGAGGCATGTCGAAGGCGATGGCGCGGTAGCCGGCGTCAGCCAGCGCGGCGAGGGTTTCCTCCCAGAAGCCAGACCAGCCGACGGAGCCGTGGATGAGCAGCACCGGGGGGCCATCGGCCGGCCCCTGCTCGATCACATAGATCGCGCCCATCGCGGTTTGCACCAGGTCTCCGCGGGCAGGCGGTTCGGTTTGGGCTTCGCGCAGGGCAGCGAAGCCGCGCAGTGCGAGGAGGGCGACCAGCGCGATGGCAACCAGCACGGCGGCGAGCTTCAGAAGGAACTTGAGGATGCGGCCCATGCGTCTACTCGGAAATGTGGATGGGGGTGCCATCGGGTACCAGAGACCAGATTTCACGCATCTCGGCGTCGGTCACGGCGATGCAGCCGTTGGTCCAATCCCAATAGCGGTGCAGCCCGCCGAACCAGCCCCAGCCGTTGGCGATGCCGTGGATCATGATGTTTCCGCCGGGACTGTGGCCTGCCGCTTCAGCGCGGGCGGTGTCTTCGGCATTGGGGTAGGAGACATGGAGCGAGAGGTGGGCGATGGAGCCCGGGTTGCGCCAGTCGATCTCGTAGCTGCCGGTGGGGGTGCGCTCGTCGCCCTCGCGGCCCTTGTGGCCCTCGGGGGCCGCGCCGAGGCTGACTGTGTAGCTGCGGATGACCGCGCCGTTGCGCAGAAGCTTCAGCCGCCGCTCGGACTTGTCGACGCGAATTTCGTCGGCACGCTCGGCGGCGGGGGCCATGTCGGGCGCGGTGCCAGAGCCGACACGGGCCATGGCGGCGGTGTAAGCCACGAGGCCGAGGGCGAGGACGGCGAGGGTGGCCGCGACTTTGGCAATACGCTTCATGGCGGGAGTGATAGCACTGGCCTTGGCGTGGGGGTAGGCGCGAGATGTTCGGGTCAAGCGTATCCGAAAGCCGGGCAGCGTGTAGCGCGTTCCCGACCACAAAAAAGGCCCGGGCGCAAGCCCGGGCCAGTCCAACAGGGAGGTGTGGCCATTGCCCCGGCCACGGAGGGATGGGTCAGGCCACCAGTCGGTAGCCGCCGCTTTCGGTCACCAGGAGCCGGGCGTTGGAGGGATCGGGCTCGATCTTCTGGCGGAGGCGGTAGATGTGGGTTTCCAGCGTGTGGGTTGTCACGCCCGCGTTGTAGCCCCAGACCTCGTGCAGCAGGATATCCCGCGGCACCACGCCCTCGGAGGCGCGGTAGAGGAATTTGAGGATGTTCGTCTCTTTCTCGGTGAGGCGGATCTTCTTTTCCGCATCATCGACGAGCATCTTCATCGAGGGCTTGAAGGTATACGGCCCGAGCTGGAACACGGCGTCTTCGCTCTGTTCGTGCTGGCGCAGCTGGGCGCGGATGCGGGCCAGAAGCACCGGAAATTTGAACGGCTTGGTCACGTAGTCATTGGCACCCGCATCGAGGCCGAGGATGGTGTCGGCGTCGCTGTCCTGACCGGTGAGCATCAGGATCGGGCATTTCACCCCCTGCTTGCGCATCAGCTTGCACAGTTCGCGCCCGTCGGTATCGGGCAGGGCTACGTCAAGGATCACGAGATCGTAGATCGCGTTCTTGGCCTTTTCCATCGCATCGTGGCCGTCACCAGCCTCGAACACGTCAAAATCTTCGGTCATCACGAGCTGCTCGCTCAGCGCCTCGCGCAGGTCTTCGTCGTCATCGACGAGGAGGATTTTCTTCAGGTTGGCCATGGGGAGCCTCCTTTCATTCGCTCTCTCGCAGATGTGAGCGGCGCACGGCGGCGACAAGATTTGCTGCAAATCGCTCACGCAACCGTGTGCGAGGGGGCGGAAATGTTTCATATTCCTACGAAAACCCACTAGATATGCCCCGAGTTCCCCCCGAGGTTTCCCGTATGAGCCTGCTGCCCACACCCGAAGAACTGCGCGCCCGCGCCCGGGCTGACCTGCGGCTTGGGCTGCCCGTGGTGATCGTGGGCGAGGGCGAGGCGGCGCTGGTGATGGCCGCCGAGCAGGCCGCGCCGGGGCGGGTGGCGGAGCTGGCGCGCGAGGGGGCCTATCTGGCGATCACCGCGCGGCGGGCCGAAACCCTGAAGGCCCGCGCCTATGATGGCGATATGGCGCGGCTTTTGCTGCCCGCCGAGGGCCAGGCCGATTGGGCTGCGGCGGTGGCCGACCCGGCGAGCGACCTTGCCACGCCGATGAAGGGGCCGTTCAACGCATTGCGCGGGGAAGACGGCTGCCCGGCGCTGGCCCGCGCGGGCATCCGGCTGGCGAAGGAGGCTCGGGTGTTGCCTGCCGTGCTGGTGGCGCTGCTCAACGGCCCCGCGCCCGAGGGGCTGACGCAGATCGCGGCAGAGGCCGGGGCCGATCTGCCGCCCTTCGCCGAGGCCATATCGGCCCGTCTGCCAATGCGGCTGGCGGGTGCGGGCCGGGTGCATGTGTTTCGCCCCGGTGACGGCGCGGAGGAGCACTACGTAGTGGAGGTGGGCCGCCCGGACCGCGACGCGCCGGTGCTCACCCGGTTGCATTCGGCCTGTTTCACCGGCGATGTTCTGGGCTCGCTGAAGTGCGATTGCGGCCCGCAGCTTCAGGCCGCGCTGGCAGCCATGGGCGAGGCCGGGGGCGGGATGCTGCTGTATCTCAATCAGGAAGGGCGCGGCATCGGGCTGGCAAACAAGATGCGGGCCTATAGCCTGCAGGATCAGGGATTTGACACGGTGGAGGCCAATCACCGGCTGGGCTTCGAGGATGACGAGCGCGATTTCCGCATCGGCGCGGCGCTGCTGGGCAAGATGGGCGTGGGGCGGATCAGGCTGATGACCAACAATCCTGCCAAGATCGCCATGATGGAGAGCCAGGGCGTTGAGGTTGCCGAGCGGGTGCCCCTGAAGGTGGGGCAGACGCCGGAGAATGCGGGCTATTTGGCCACGAAGGCCGCAAAATCGGGGCACTTGCTATGACACCTGCCGCCTTTCTCAACGCCGCCGCGCGGCTGGAGGACTTTTCGCAGGGCGAGGTGGAGGCGGCGCTGGGTTTGCGGCTGACGGCGGTGCGAAGATCGCAGGCCTGGGTCGGGTTCGAGGCGCCGGGGGCGGGGCCGTTCAGCGGGTTCGAGCTGCGCAGCCCGGGGCCGTCTGCACGGTTTGGCGGACTGTTGATCGCCCGGTTCGGCCAGCCGGAACCGATGGCGCGGATCAGGCCCTTGCTCGATCAGCTGCGCTTCTTGCGGATGGAGCCGAACCCGCCGGGCGCGGGCGGGCCGCCAACCGCTGGCCACTGGTTTCAGCTCGGGGCGCATGAGCTTGCGGCGACGGTGCTGCTGGGCACGCCGGAGCGGGTGGCCGCGCTGGCCGTGCATGGCGCCTACCCATGATGCGGCTCACCCCGCGCGGCGTGCTCTTCGCCGGTCGCCTCTTCACGGCGGTCGTCGGCCGCGGCGGGGTGACGGGAGACAAGCGCGAGGGTGACGGCGCGACGCCGGTGGGGCTGCACCGGATCATGGCCTGCTACTACCGCGCCGACCGGGTGCCAGCGCCCGCGCCCTGGGCCATTCCCATCGGGCCGCGTGACCTGTGGTCGGACGCGCCGGAGGATGCGGCCTACAATTCGCGGGTTCTGGCCCCCTACCCCGCCAGCCATGAGCGGATGCGCCGGGCCGACCGGCTCTATGACATCGTGCTGACGACGGATTGGAACGTGCCGGCGACGCCCGGAAGAGGCTCGGCCATTTTTCTGCACCGCTGGCGCAAGCGGTGCCATCCGACCGAGGGGTGCATCGCCTTTCGGCCCGATCATCTGGCCTGGATCGCGGCGCGCGCGGTGCCGGGCACACGGCTGCTGGTGCCGGGGAAGCCCTAGCCGGGCACACGCTCGCCGAAGATGGCAGAGCCGACGCGGATGTGGGTGGCGCCCAGCGCGATGGCGCGCTCGAAATCGGCGCTCATGCCCATCGACAGGCCATCGAGCCCGTTGCGCTCGGCCATCTTGGCCAGCAGGGCGAAGTGGAGCGACGGCTCTTCCTCCACCGGCGGGATGCACATGAGGCCTTTCACCGGCAGCGAGAGCATGCGGCATTCGGCGATGAAGCCGTCAACCTCGCCCGGCAGGCAGCCCGCCTTTTGCTCTTCTTCGCCGGTGTTCACCTGAATGAACAGCTCGGGGCAGCGGCCCAACTCATCGGAGAGGCGCGCGATGGTGGCGGCGATCTTGGGGCGGTCGACGGTGTGGATGCTGTCGAACAGCTCCATCGCCACGCGGGTCTTGTTGCTTTGCAGGGGGCCGATGAGATGCAGATCGACACCGTCGAAACGCTCGCGGAAGCCCGGCCACTTGCCCTGCGCCTCCTGCACCCGGTTCTCGCCAAAACAGCGATGCCCCTCCTCCAGCACCGCCTCGACGCGCGCATCGGGCTGCACCTTGGAAACGGCGATGAGCGTGACGCTCTCGGCGGCGCGCCCCGCCTCTTCGCAGGCCTTGGCGATACGGTCCTTTATGTCTTGTAGTGCCAATCCAACACTCCATAGCGCTCGAGCGCATCTGTCAGCGGCTTCAGATCATCGGCGTATTTCTCCCAGGCGCGGGCCGAGGATTTGTACATCGGCTGGCGGACCTGGTGGATCGAGAGGGTCTTCACATCACGCTTGGTCTTGTGGAAGTCCAGGCAGGCGTCTTCCCACTCCAGCCCGGCGGCGGCGATCAGCTTGCGGCTCTGCACCTCGGGGTCGTTGACCAGCTCTTCATAGGCGATCTCGGTGAAGGCATCGGGCATCTGCTCGCGCCAGAACTCTATGCAATCCACGAACTTGCGGTAGTAGCGGGCCAGCGCCTCGAAATCGTAGGCGTAAGTGTGGGTGCCCTCGCGGAAGACGTTCTTGTAGATCGACAGGAGTTGGTCGCGCGGGTCGCGGCGCACCACGATGATGCGCGCGTTCGGGATCAACTCCCTGATCAGGCCGATGTAGCGGAAGTTGGAGATCGTCTTGTCGGTGACCAGCTTGTCGAAAGATACACGCTTGCGGAACTCGGCCTCGATCAACCGGGGGAAGGCCTCGTATTGGGTGTCTCTCAACTCCAGCGTCTTGCGCCAGTCCTGACCGTTGCGATCCAGCATGATCCTTCGGCACATCTTTCCGAGCACGCCGATTTCGCCTGAGCCTTCCACCATGCTGTGGCTGGCGATGATCTGCTCGGTCAGGGTGGTGCCCGAGCGCGGCAGGCCGGTGACGAGGATCGGGGCGAACTCGGAGTTGTCGAGCGGTGGCACCTCCTTGCGCCAGCTGAAGGCCTTCTGGAGGCGGAGGGATTCGTCAAACTCGGTGTCAAAGGCCTTCTGATCGAACGGGAAGGCGCGGGCCATCATCCCGTTACCTTCGTTCAAGAAGTGGAAGACCTTCTCGTTCTCCTTGGTATCCTCGTAGGCCTTGGCGATTGCGAAGCAGAGGTTGGCGCGCAGGCGGCCCTGCACCTTGGGGCTTTTGTAGGCGTCGAGCATTTCGCGGATGATCGGCTCACCCTTCTTCACCTTCTTGCCCTGCAACCATGCGCGATAGACGATGCCATCACCGGGGCTGAGGCGAAGCGCCTTGCGGAAGTGCTTTTCGGACTCTTCGAACCGGCCCTGGCGCTGGTGGAGCATGGCGAGTTGCAACTGGGCGTCTTCATCGCGAGGGCGCAGTTTGGCGAGCTCTTCAAAGGCGCGAATGGCCTCATCCACATCGCCTGCATCGCCAAGGGTTTCTGCCAGCTCGCGAAGCACGACGGATTCGCCCGGCTTGAGCTGGAGCGCCTTGTTCAGCGCAGCGGTGGCAACCTTGAAATCCTTCACCTCGCGGGCGATACGCCCGATCTGGTAATGCGCCTCGGCGGTCTGCGGGCGGACGTCCACGATTTCATTGTAGATATCATGCGCTTCTTTCAGGCGGCCGGAAGACTGGAGCTTCATGGCCTTCTGGTAGAGTTGCGGAATGTCCTTGATTGCGATGCTCGCCATCACCTGCCTGCCGTGTTGTCGCTGCTGCGTGCCGCCCCGTTTCTAACGGATAAGCTACGGGGAATGAATCCCCAAAAAGAAAAGAGCGGGCACAAGGCCCGCTCTTCCCGAAAGGTTTTCGACTGGCTCAGAAGGCCATCGACAGACCCAGCGACCAGGTGTCGACCGTGTCGCCACCGATGTCGGAGAAGTCGGACGAGCCGTAGCCGGCCAGAACCGAAGCGCCGCCACCGAGGTCGTAACCGGCGGTCAGACCCCAACCGGAGAGCTCGACGCCGTCGATGTCGAAGATACCGTAGTTCATGTGAACCGAGAAGGCATCCACGGCGTAGCCAACACCCAGACCGGTGTGGGTCAGGTCAGCATCGGTACCGTCGATCGAGAAGTCGGTGAAGGTGAAACCAGCGGTCAGGCCGGAGTCGAGGGTAACGGTTGCGCCGAGACCCAGAGCCGACACTTTGATACCAGTGGTGGTGCCGAAGTAGGTGTCGTCGAAGTAGTCGAGGATGGTGTTGAAGTTGGTCAGCTCAGCTTCCTGGTAACCAAGGCCGAGGGCCAGGTCAGCACCACCGAGGTCGGTGTTGTACTTGAAACCAACAGCGTAGCCGGTGTCGAGAACGCCGGAGTCGTCCATCTCAACCGAGATTGCCACGCCGAAGTCACCGAAGGTGTTGTCGTAGCGGACGATCTGGCCGTCGTAGGCGCCGTCGAGCCAGTTGCCGTTGTAACCAACGTGCACGGTCTCGTCGTCAGCGATCGAACCGGGGTTGCCGATGTTGCCGGCGTCGGTCAGGGCCCAGTCAAGAGCGCCGTCGGTGTCGCCCATCGTCACGGTGCCGAAGGAACCGGAGATGAAGATGAACGCGCCGCCGTCATCGGACGGGGTGAAAGCGCCGTCTTCGTCGAGGTCGACGCCAGCACCGAAGGTGAGGCCACCGTCGGTTTCGCCCGACATGCGGAATTCGACATCGATATCCTGGAAGAACTGAGTCTCCATATCGGTGCCGCCGTAGATGCCCATCTCGGCCCAGCCGGAGACGGTGACTTCAGCCGACGCGGCGCCAGCGAAGGCGACCAGCGCGGTCGAAGTGAGAAGAACCTTTTTCATCGTGTTTCCCTCGTTATCAAAGGTCAGCCCAACGCGGGGAATCCACATTGGGTATGGCAGGGTGTTTCGCTCTTTCGTCGTTCGATTGCAATAACGCCCCAGACCGGGTGCCGGGACTCTCCGCCATCTGGTGCATGTCTGCCACAGTCCGCCTCGCCCCCCTTGTTGCCTTGCCGCAGCCGAAGCCCGCAGCCTCTGGCTGGCCAAAAAGCCTTGTGGGGGTGGGGCGGCTCGGATAGACAAGCAAAAAAGGGTGAGAGGGGCAGCTTTTAATGACCTTCCAGAAGGGACTGCGGGCAGCAGGTTTGACAGCGATGGTGCTGGTGCTCTCCGCGTGTGGCGTGAGCGGCCGGCTCGGCAACAGCCTTGGTGGCAGTTCGGGCGGCAGCTCGGCGGGGATTCGCAATGCGCCCGCGCAGCCGCGAGAGACCGACCGACTCGGCCGTGAGATCGTTGGTGGCCGCGTGCGCAACTCCACCATCTGGGATCTGTTCGGCAATCGCGACGACCCCAACATCACCGTGGAGGTCAACAAGTACATCTGGCGCGCGTCGCTGGAGGTGCTGAACTTCATGCCGATCCAGACGGTAGACCCGTTCACCGGCGTCATCGTCTATGGCTACGGCGTTCCGCCCGGGGGTGGCAGCGCCTATCGCGCCACGGTCTACGTGCAGGACCCGGCGCTGGACGCCCGTTCGCTGAAGGTGGCCCTGCAAGGCCGCGGGGGCCGCAGCGTGAGCGCGGACACCGTGCGCGCCGTGGAAGATGCCATTCTGACCCGCGCCCGGCAGCTCCGCATTCAGGACGGCAAGCTCTGACATTATAGACTCGGTGGCGCGGCACCCCGCGCCAACCCGCTGGACCCTGCGCCGCGCCCGCCGTAAACACGCCGGGACCGTTGGAATACCCGCAGGACAGACATGACCCGTTTCACCCCGTCCGAGATCGAACCGCGCTGGCAGAAGGCCTGGGAAGATGCCCAGACCTTCAGGGCCGAGCGTGACGAGAGCCGCCCCAAGTATTACGTCCTCGAGATGTTTCCCTACCCCTCGGGGCGCATCCACATGGGCCACGTCCGCAACTATTCGCTGGGCGACGTGGTGGCCCGCTACAAGCGCGCGCAGGGCTTCAACGTGCTGCACCCGATGGGCTTCGACGCCTTCGGGATGCCCGCCGAGAACGCCGCGATGGCCACCGGCGGCCACCCGAAGGATTGGACCTACGGCAACATCGACGACATGGTCGCCCAAATGAAGCCGCTGGGCCTGTCGCTGGACTGGTCCCGCATGTTTGCCACCTGCGACGTGGAGTATTACGGCCAGCAGCAGGCCCTGTTCCTTGACATGCTTGAGGCCGGTTTCGTCACCCGCCGCAACGCCACCGTCAACTGGGATCCGGTCGATATGACGGTGCTCGCCAATGAGCAGGTGATCGACGGCAAGGGCTGGCGCTCGGGCGCCGAGGTGGAGCGGCGCGAGCTGACGCAGTGGTTCTTCAAGATTTCCGACATGTCGGAAGAGCTGCTGGAGGCGCTGGACGGGCTGAAGGACTGGCCCGAGAAGGTGCGGCTGATGCAGTCCAACTGGATCGGCAAGTCGCGCGGGCTGCAATTTGCCTTCGAGCGCGTGGGCGGCGGTGATCCGGTGACAGTATATACGACCCGGCCCGACACGCTGATGGGCGCGAGCTTTGTGGGCATCTCGCCTGATCATCCGCTGGCCAAGGAACTGGCCGAGAGCAACCCGGAAGTTGCCGCCTTCCGCGCCGAATGCGCCAAGGGCGGCACCACGGCGGAAGAGCTGGAGACGGCCGAGAAAAAGGGCTTCGACACCGGCCTGAAGGTGCGCCACCCGTTGGACCCGTCTTGGGAGCTGCCGATCTGGATCGCCAACTTCATCCTGATGGACTACGGCACCGGCGCTATCTTCGGCTGCCCCGCGCATGACCAGCGCGATCTGGACTTCTGCCGCAAGTACGGCCTGCCGGTGCGCGACACCTTCTTTGCGCTGGACGACGCGACGCCGGTTGAGACCGAGGCTTTCGTGCCGCCGAAGGAGCAGAAGGTGAAGTGGGTCAATCACTTCGCCGGGCTCAACGAGGCGACGGGGCAGGAGGCGATCGACGCCACCATCGCCTTCGCCGAGGCCGCCGGCTGGGGCGAGGGCGTCACCAAGTTTCGCCTGCGCGACTGGGGGCTGTCGCGGCAGCGGTATTGGGGTTGCCCGATTCCGGTGGTGCATTGCGATAAATGCGGGGTCGTGCCGGAGAAGAAAGAGAACCTGCCCATCGAGCTGCCCTACGATGTGAACTTCTCCACCCCCGGAAACCCGCTGGACCGTCACCCCACATGGCGCGACTGCGCCTGCCCCAAGTGCGGGGCTCCGGCCAAGCGCGAGACCGACACGATGGATACCTTCGTCGATTCGTCCTGGTACTTCGCCCGCTTCACCGCGCCCCGCGCCGACACGCCCACGGTGCGCGAGGATGCGGATTACTGGATGAACGTCGACCAATATGTCGGTGGGATCGAGCACGCGATCCTGCACCTGCTCTACTCCCGCTTCTTCGCCCGCGCGATGCATGCCACCGGCCACCTGCCGGAGAAGTCGAAAGAGCCGTTCAACGCGCTCTTCACCCAAGGCATGGTGACCCACGCGATCTACCAGACCAAGGACGCCAACGGCCGCCCGGTCTATCACTACCCCGAGGATGTGGTGGTGGGCGAGAGCGGCGCGGCGCTGAAGGATGGCACGGCGGTCGAGGTCGTCCCCTCCGCCAAGATGTCGAAATCCAAGAACAACGTCGTCGACCCGCTGAACATCATCGAAAGCTACGGTGCCGACACCGCCCGCTGGTTCGTGCTGTCCGACAGCCCGCCGGAGCGGGATGTGGAGTGGACGGCCTCGGGCGCGGAGGCGGCCAATCGGCACCTTTCCCGCGTCTGGCGGCTTGCGGGTGAGATTTCGGCGGATGACAGCGCCGCAGGTGCCGAAGACACCGCCCTGCAAAAGGCGCTGCATCGGACCATCGCGGATGTGACCGAGGGGGTGGAGAGCTTTGCCTTCAACACCTCCATCGCCAAGCTCTATGCCTTCACCAACACGCTTTCGAAGTCGAAGGCGGGCGGAACGGCGAAGAAGGAGGCGATGGCGGTGATGGCGCAGCTCATGGCTCCGATGACGCCGCATCTCGCCGAGGAGGTTTGGCATATGCTGGGCCGCGAGGGGCTGGTAACCGAGGCGGCCTGGCCCGAGGCCGACCCGGCGCTGCTGGTGGAAGACACGGTGACGCTACCGATCCAGGTGAACGGCAAGCGCCGGGCGGAGATCAGCGTGCCAAAGGACATGGACAAGGCCGAGGTTGAAAAGCTGGCGCTGGCGGAAGAGGCTGTTCAGCGGGCGCTGGATGGCGCCGCGCCGAAGAAGGTGATCGTGGTGCCGGGACGGATCGTGAATGTGGTGGCGTGACGGAGGCCACAGGACGGGCAGCGCCCGCGCCGCACGGGGCGGTCCGATGCTGAGTGCGATGTTCTCCAAAGTCCCCTGCGCGGGTGTGCTGCGCAGCCTTCGCCAGAAGCGCCCGCCCCGTGGGGGGGCGGTGCGGGCGCTGCCCGGCCTGAGGCCGGGCGGTCTTCTGGCCAGCCTTACGCTCTGTTTTGCACTCGCCTCCTGCGGGTTCGCTCCGCTCTACGGCCCCGGCGGGCCGGGGGACACGCTGCACGGGCAGGTGGAGATCGCAGAGCCGACCACGGAGAACGAGTTTGAATTCGTCGCGCGGGTGGAAACCCGGCTGGGCCGGGCCGCTGCTGCACCAATGCGGCTGGACTATGCCATCACCACCCGCCGCGACGGGCTTGCGATTACGGCCGACCAGGAAACCCAGCGCTACAACCTGATGGGCGAGGTCACCTACAGGGTGACCGACACCACCACCGGTGCGGAGCTTTCCACCGGGCGGACCCATAGCTTTACCAGCTTCTCGGCCACCGGAACGACGGTGGCCACCACCACCGCCGAGCGGGATGCACGCAAGCGGCTGATGGTGATTCTGGCGGACCAGGCCGTGACGCACCTGCTGGCCACCGCTGAAACCTTCCTGCCGTGAGGCGGCGATGAAGCTTTCGACCCGCGACGCCAATGCCTTCTTCGCCAAGCCCACGGCGGGGCCCGGCATTCTCATCTCGGGCGCCGATGCGATGCGGGTGGCCTTGAAGCGGCAGGACTTGCTGAAGGCCTTTGTCGGACCGAACGGCGAGGAAGAGATGCGGCTTTCGCGGCTGTCGGGGGGCGAGTTGCGCTCGGACCCGGCTGCGCTGCTCGATGCGGTCCGGGGCGCGTCGTTCTTTCCCGGCCCGCGTGCGGTGCATGTGGAGGGCGCGACCGACGGGCTGACCGACCTCTTTGCAACCGCGCTGGCCGAGTGGCAGGAGGGCGATGGCATGGTGGTGGCGACGGCGGGCAGCCTGAAAGCCAGCTCCAAGTTGAGGAAACTGTTCGAGAAAGACCCGCGCGCCCGATTCGTCGCAATCTACGATGACCCGCCGAGCGCCGCCGAGATCAAGGACAGGCTGGGCGCGGCAGGGCTGGCCAACGTGGAACATGCCGCGATGGAGGCGCTGGTGGCGCTGGCCTCGCATATCGACCCGGGCGATCTGCGCCAGTTCATCGAGAAACTCGCGCTTTACAAGCTAGGCGACGATGCACCGCTGAGTGAGGCCGAGGTGGCCGCACTGGCCCCGGCCACAACGGAGGCCGGGGTGGATGAGCTCCTGAACGCCGCCGCCGAAGCGCGGCGCGACCAGATCGGCCCGCTGATGCAGCGGTTGGAAGGCCAGGGGGTGAACCCGACAACGCTGTGCATCATGGCGGGCATGCACTTTCGCACCCTCCATCTGGCCGCCGCCGACCCGAATGGCCCGGCGCAGGGGATTGCGAAGATGCGCCCGCCGGTCTTTGGCCCGCGCCGTGACAGGATGATCCGGCAGGCGCAGAACTGGGGGCTGGCGCGGCTGGAGAAGGCGCTGGCGCTGCTGCTCGACACCGACCTCGCCCTGCGCTCTGCGGGCCAGACCGCGCCGCAGATGGCGCAGGTGGAGCGGGCGATGATCCGGCTGGCGATGATGCCGCGCTGAGGCAAGCCGCCGGGGCTGCTCTTCGGGCCCTTGCCTGCGGCGCGGGCGCTCATCGCAGCCGCGCCGGACCGGCACGCCCGAGGGTTGACTCGCGCAAATGGCTCACGCTACATCTTGGGGGCCGAACCGGCCCTTCCCCAAGGTTATGGGGAGGCTATCCCAGGCAGGCTCGGTTCGGCACGACTACCCCAGATATTGTGATGCGGCATGGCCGGCCCAGCGCCCCGTGGCGAGGCATCCGGTGATCAGGTAGCCGCCCGTGGGGGCCTCCCAATCGAGCATCTCGCCCGCCACGAACACGCCGGGCCGGGCCTTCAACATCAGCCCCGCGTCCACTGCCTCGCGCCGCACGCCACCGGCAACCGAGATCGCCTCGTCAAGCGGACGGGGGCCGCTGTGGATGACAGGCAGGGCCTTCAGCAGCGCGGCGAGGGCGGAGCCTTCGGGCAGAGGGCGGCCAAACTCCATCAGCAGTGCACGGGCGGCCGCCGAGAGGCCAAGGCGCTTGCGCAGGCGGTTGCCGATGCTCTCCTTGCCGCCTTTGGCGAGGCGCGCGGCGATCTCCTCCGCGGTGAGGTCGGGCAACAGGTCGAGCAGGAGCGGCGCACCGTCGCGCATCGCCGCCGAGACCTCGTAGATGCCGCCGCCTTCCAGCCCTCGCTCGGAAATGATGAACTCGCCACGGCTGTCCAGCGCGCCCGCCATGAGGCGCACCCCCTTTACCGGGCTGCCGAAATGCGGCGCCATGTGGGGCGACCAGTTGACGGTGAAGCCCATGTTCGCCGGGCGGAAGGGGGCGAGCGCCACGCCCTCTGCGGCCAGCACCTCCGCCCATGCGCCATCGGAGCCAAGCCGCGCCCAGCTTGCGCCGCCCAGCGCCAGCACCGTAGCGGGGGCCTCGATGCGCTGCGGGCCGTCCGGGGTGGCGAAGAGCGCCGCCCGGCCCTCCCAGCCCTGCCAGCGCCAGCGCGTGCGGACGGTTACGCCCTGCAACCGCCCCAGCCACGCCCGCAGGAGCGGCGAGGCCTTCATGGCGCGTGGAAAGACCCGCCCGGTGGAGCCCACGAAAGTGTCCTGCCCCAGCCCTTCCGCCCAGGCGCGCACCTCTGCCGGGCCGAAGCCCGCCAGCATGGGGGCGAGCCAGTCAGTGCCGTAGGCCGCGCCGAAACCCGCTTCTTCCTTGGTCAGGTTCAGCCCGGATTTGCCCGCCATCAGCAGCTTGCGCCCGAGCGAGGGCTTGGCCTCGGCCAGCAGCACCGAGCGGCCCGCGCCCGAAAGCACCTCTGCCGCTGCCAGCCCCGCCGGGCCACCGCCGATTACCAATGCATCCATTGCCACCCCTGTCGTTTGGCCCATCTATGCCCCATGGACGGCGCCGCGCCCATATGCCCGCTCTGCAAACGGCCCATTCCGCCGGATGTGCCGCAGAGCCGCCACCATCTCGTGCCGCGCCTGCGGGGCGGCAAGGGCGGCGAAACGGTGCTGCTGCACCACGTCTGCCACAAGGAAATCCATGCCACGCTGAGCGAAACCGAGTTGGCGCGGGATTATGCGACGCCCGAAGCGCTGCGGGGCCATCCGCGGCTGGCGAAGTTCATCGCCTGGGTCGCAAAGCGGCCGCCGGAGTTCAATCCGAAGACGGCTGGTCCGCGCCGCCGGCGATGACGCCGGGCACGGTGACGCCCCGGCACATCGCCTTGATGCCCGCCCGGGTTTCGGGGTTTGCGGCCATCGCGGCCTCGCAGAGCCCGGCGGCCTCCCCCATCAGCGCCTCGGGCTCTACCAACCGGTCGACAAGGCCCCAGATCTCGGCCTCCGCCGCCTCGATCTTCTGCGCCGCGAGCAGGATCATCCGGGCGCGCCCGCGCCCGACCAGCGCGGTGAGGCGGGCCGGGTCGGAGGGCTGGGGGAGGTAGCCCAGCTTCATCACCGGGTAGAAGAACTTGGCCGTGGGCACCGAAAGGCGGATATCGCAGGCCAGCACCATGCCGAAAGCGCCGCCCGCGAGGGTGCCGTTGAGGGCGGCGACAGTGAGCGCATCGCTCACGGCCACCGCGTGAGAGAGCCGCTCCCACAGGGGCGAGGTGGCAAGACCGGCCTTTGCCTCGTCAAGATCGGCCCCGGCGGAGAATACCTTGCCCGCGCCGGTGAACACCAGCGCCCCGCCCGGCGCGCCCTCGACGGCCTCGATCAACGCGTCCAGCATCTCGCCGGTCAGCGAGTTGGCCTTGTCGGGCCGGTCGATTGTGACAGTGCGCAGCCCGGCCTCGTCGGTGACGCGGATCATATCAGGCCCACCTTGCGGCGTATCGCTTCATCGCGCAGCGACACCTCGCCGCCGAGGAATTCGTCTGCCTCCGGGCCGCACATCCAGAGCAGGGCCTTGGCGGGCCAGTCGGGCGCGATGTGCTCGGACCAGTCGAGCTGGCTGACCGGGTTGATGCCGCTGGCCTTGATGTCGCGCTGCATCTGGGTGGCGACAGTGCCGGGGGAGAGCGAGAGCGCACGGATGCCCTGCCCGCCGTTTTCCTTGTCGACCATCTTCGTGAGCATCAGCGCGCCCGCCTTGGAGCTGCAATAGGCCGACCAGGCCTCGACCGGGCCGTGCGCCGCGCCGGAGCCCACGGTGAGGATGGTGCCGCCCCCCGCCGCCAACATCACCGGCAGGGCCGCGCGCATGCCGTTGAACACGCCTTTGAGGTTCACGTCGATCACCTGGCCCCAGGCTTCCGGATCGGCCTCGGCGAGGTGCACGATGGGTTCCAGCATGCCCGCGTTGTTCACCAGAACGTCGAGCCGCCCGAATTCCTTCACGCAGGCCTCCACGGCGGCCTCCATCTCCCAGAAGCGGCTGACGTCGCAGGGGATGGCGAGGGCGACATCGGCGCCCAGCTCGCCAGCGAGTTCGGCCACAGCCTCCTCGCTGCGGGCCAGCAGCGCCACCTGCGCGCCGGCGGCGGCGAAGGCGCGTGCGGCCTCCTCGCCGATGCCACGGCTCGCGCCGGTGATCATCACCACCTTGCCTTGCATCTCCATTGCCGTTCCTCCTTGTTCCGTTACGTCCCAGAGATAACGGAAAGGTGCCTGTCGTCCACCCGCTTCCGGTTATCCGGCCCTTGACCCCGCCTGCGCCGCACGGGAGGATATGGCGACTTCATTTCTGCCCGAAAGGACTTTCCACGATGAAACCATTCCTACGCCTTACCGCTGCTGCCGCCGCGCTCTGCGCTGCCAGCCCCGCCGCCTGGTCGTTGACCGCAGAAGAGGCCTGGGAGGCCTGGGTCGGGATTGCCGCCGAATATGGTGAGGAGGTGACCGCTGCGAACACCTCAAAATCGGGCGATGTGCTGACTGCCTCGGGCGTGGCCGTGGCGATGGAGCTGGAGGAATTGAGCCTCTCCGGCACGCTTGGCGACGTGACCTTCACCGAGAACGGCGATGGCAGCGTGGCCATTGCCATGCCGTCCGAGATGCAGATGAACATCGACGTGGCGCCGGAGTATGGCGAAAAGCTTGAGGTTGTGCTCGATGTCACCATGGACGGTATGAACATGAGTGCCGCGGATGCCGATGGCGGCGTGGCCTTTACCTACGCCGCGCCCTCGATGGTGTTCAGCCTCGGCGAGATGAAGGTGGATGGCGAGGCGGTGCCGCTGAATCTGACCGGCACCATCGGTGGCTCGACCGGCACCTACTCCAAGGCGGGTGACGTGCTGACCTCGGCGTTCAGCGCCGAAAGCCTGCAAATCGACTTCGACGGGCGCGATCCGGAAGGCCAGGGCCAGGGCAAGGGCACGATCTCCATGGCCGACATCACCTCCAGCTCCACTGGGCAGGGGCAGATGATGTTCATGGAGCCCGTGAAGATTGCCGAGATGCTGAAGGCCGGCGCCTCGGCGCAGGGCTCCACCACCGTGGGCGCGACGAGTTTCTCGATGGAAGGCACCGATGCGGGCGAGAGCTTTGCAGTGTCGGGCGACATGGATGGCGGGACCGGCTCGGTGACGATCAATAGTGACCAGTTGCTTTACGCGGTCAGCTACACCGGCTTCGACATGAGCGTTTCGGGCAGCGAGATTCCGCTCCCCGAGGTGACCTTTGGGATGGAGGAGACCTCCTTCAACATCATCATGCCGATCGCGCAATCGGAGGAGCCCAAGCCCTACATGCTGTCGATGGGCCTGAAGGATGTGACCATCGCCGATGGCCTCTGGAACATGTTCGATCCGGGCACGGTTCTGCCGCGCGAGCCCGCCACGGTCACCTTCAACCTCGCTGGCACCGGCAACTGGCTGATCGACATTCTCGACCCGGAGGCCATGGCCAACCCGCAGGGGATGCCCGGCGAGGTCCACTCGCTCAACATCTCCGATGTGCTGCTGAAGGTGGCCGGCGCCGAGCTGGTGGCCGACGGCACCTTCACCTTCGACAACACCGACCTGATGACCTTCGGCGGCATGCCCGCCCCCGACGGCACGCTCAACGCCCGGCTGACCGGCGCCAACGCGCTGCTCGACAACCTGGTGAAGATGGGCTTCCTGCCCGCCGATCAGGCCAACGGTATGAGAATGATGTCGGGCATGTTCTTCCGCCCCGGCGACCAGCCGGACGTGCTGATCACCGATATCGGGGTGTCACCCGATGGCGCGATATCGGCGAACGGAAACAAGATCTACGAGATGCAGTGACGAGCTGACTGGTGGCCACAACAGCCCCCGCCGCGCAACCCGCGGCGGGGGCCTTTCATTTCGGGCATGGATTGCCAGCAGAGCAGGCGGCGGGTGCTGCCTTTGGGGGCAGCGGGGATGCAGCGGGCATCCTGTTGCGGTGCAACGCTTTTTTGCCGGGTGAAGCGCGCTAGGGTTGCATTGGCCAGGCAAACAGCCCCTTGCACCCCCCTGCCCCCGGGGCTAGCTCAGTCCGGCGGGGATGCCCGCCATGGCCGCGCAGAAGGACGAAAATGACAGAGACCACCAGCCTCGAACGCCTGACAGACGCGCTTCTGGCCGCCGCCCGCCGCGCGGGTGCGGAGGCCGCCGATGCGATGGCCGTCGCCTCCACCTCGCTGTCGATCGACACGCGCGCGGGCGCGCTGGAGCAGGCGGAACGCTCGGAGGGCACCGAGATTGGCCTGCGGGTGCTGATCGGCAAGCGCCAGGCCTGCGTGTCGGGCTCGGACCTGCGCGACGAGACGATGGACACGATGGCCGCGCGCGCCGTGGCGATGGCGCGGCTGGCCCCGGAAGACCCGCATTGCGGGCTGGCCGACCCGGAGCAGCTGGCCGAAAGCTGGGACGTGGCGGCGCTGGAGCTGGCCGATATCGGCAGCGAACCCGAGGCCGCTGCGCTGCAGGAGGCCGCCCTGGCCTGCGAGGCCGCCGCCGCAGCCGTGGAAGGCGTGAGCCAGATCGAAGGCACTTCGGCGGGCTTTGGCCGCACCGCGATTCACCTCGCTGCCAGCAATGGCTTTTCCGGCGGTTACACCCGCACCGGGCACATGCTTTCGGCCTCCGCCATCACCGGCACCGGCACGGCGATGGACCGCGACAATTGCTACGAGCACCGGATCTTCGCCGCAGACCTGCCGGGGCCGCAGGAGGTGGGCCGCAAGGCCGGGAAGCGGGCCGCCGCGCGGGCAGGCGCGAAGAAGCCGCCTTCGGGGCGTTTTCCGGTGCTTTATGACGAGCGCGCCGCCGCCTCGCTGATCGGGCACCTGCTTTCGGCAGCAAATGGTGCCGCCATCGCGCGGGGCTCCTCTTGGCTGACCGGCAAGATGGGCGAGCTGGTGCTGCCCGAGGCGCTTTCACTCATCGAGGAGCCGCTGCGCCCGCGCGTGCCCGGGTCCAAGCCCTTTGACGGCGAGGGGCTGCCTGCCCGCACTGCGCCCATCGTGGAGAACGGCCGCCTCGCCCGCTGGGTGCTGGACCTTGCCTCGGCGCGCAAGCTGGGGCTGGAGAGCACGGGCAACGCCGCGCGTGGCACCTCCGCCCCGCCCTCGCCCTCGGTCGGCAACGTCACCCTCACACCCGGCAGCGCCAGCCGCGGCGATCTAGTGCGCGACATGGGCACCGGCCTGCTGGTGACATCGCTTATCGGCTCCACCATTAACCCCAACACCGGCGATTATTCGCGCGGGGCCTCGGGCTTCTGGGTGGAGAACGGCGAGATCGCCTATCCGGTGCACGAGTGCACCATTGCCGGCAACTTGCTGGAGATGCTGCCCACGCTAGTGGCCGCCAATGACGCGGAAGACCACAAGTCGCGCCGCATTCCGTCTTTGCTGATCGAGGGCCTCACCCTTGCTGGAGCCTGAGGCGAAGGACGACCTTGCGCTGCTGCTGGAGGTGGCGGAGACGGCAGGCGAGATCGCGCTGCACTATTTTCGCACCGAGCACCGGGTGTGGGACAAGGCCGATGGCGCCGGGCCTGTCACCGAGGCGGACCTTGCGGTAGACGCGATGCTGCGCAGCAAGCTGATGGACGCGCGCCCCGGCTACGGCTGGCTTTCGGAGGAAAGCGCGGACGATGGCGCGCGGCTTGGCGCCGAGCGCTGTTTCATCATCGACCCGATTGACGGCACCCGCGCCTACACCGGCGGCGAGGCGAGCTGGGCGCATTCGCTCGCCGTGGCCGAGGCCGGGCGGGTGGTGGCTGCCGTGGTGGCAATGCCGGCCAAGACCGCAGTTTACGCCGCTTCAAAGGGCGCCGGCGCCACGCGCAACGGCAAGGCGCTTCGGGTCACGGCCACATCGGGCCCGGATGATGTGACGATCATCACCGCCAAGCCCAACCTCGCGCCCCAGCTCTGGCCAGGCGGCGTGCCCCGCCACAGCCGCCATTACCGCCCCTCGCTGGCCTACCGTCTCGCGCTGGTGGCCGAGGGGCGCTACGACGCGATGGTGACGTTCCGCGACAGCTGGGAGTGGGACATTGCCGCCGGTGCGCTGATCGTCGAGGAAGCCGGGGGCCAGGTGACCGACCGCCAGGGCGCGCCGCTGCGCTTCAACACGCCGGAGCGGCTGACGGCGGGTGTGATTGCGGCCAACCGCGACCTGCACTGCGGGCTGATGAGCCGGGTGACGCGGGATACCTGAAGCGGCAGGTGCGGGTAAGCGATGAACGCCTGAAAGGCGGTGAAGAGCCGTTTCGCGGTGCGGCTCATCCGCCCTTCGAGGCGTCTTCGTCTGCGTCCGGCTCTGACAGGCCGCGCGCCAGCCGGAACCCGATCCGCTGGGCCTTCTCTTCCCCCTTGGGCTTGGGCAGCGCCCGCAGCGTGACGTTGAGCTGGGTGACGTGCTGCACCAGCTGCATCCGCCCGCCAGAGGGATCGCGCCCGTAGAAGCTGACGATATCGGGGTCGAAGAAGCCGATGCCCTCGATGCGCAGCAGCCCTGCCCCGCCGTCGATCATGCCCATGGCGATCTCTTCATCCGGGTCGAGCTGCTCTTCGAAGTTCTGGATGTAGAGAATCAGCCGCTCATAGGCCCATTCGGCGGGCGATTTTTCATCCGCGGGGCGGGCGCAGATGGCCTCGGGCAGCGGCTTCTGCT
This sequence comes from Vannielia litorea, assembly GCF_018424695.1. Taxonomy (GTDB): domain Bacteria; phylum Pseudomonadota; class Alphaproteobacteria; order Rhodobacterales; family Rhodobacteraceae; genus Vannielia; species Vannielia litorea_A. The sequence goes on along the minus strand of NZ_QTNQ01000027.1, from coordinate 26,404 downwards.
CTGCGGTGGCGGGGGCGTCCGGGTCGGCGTGCACGGCGCGGGAGCGCAGCAGGGCGGCCTCCTCATGGGCCTCGGCGACGGTGCGGATATCGTCTTCCATCGCGCTCAGACCACCCTGAAGACGTAGGCGTCGTCCGGGCCGGCCTCGCGGCTGACCTTGCCGGTGACGTAGAGGTGATTGAGGTGCCCGACGGCTTCGACAAGCGCCAGCCCGTAGGCATCTCCGGTGATCTGCCGCCCGAAGATCGGCTCGAAGCACTCATGCGCCGTTCCGGGCGTGGCAGACAGGTGCTCCATCAGCCGGGCCAGCGCCGTATGGTGATTGTCGGCCATTTGCACCAGCCGCGCGGGCAGGCCGGTGAAGGGCAGCTTGTGGCCGGGCAGCACGAGCTGGTCGTCGCGGGCGTGCCCGGCCAGCCGCGCGCAGCTTTCGAGCCATTCGCCTACCGGGTCTGCTTCTGGCTCGGTCGGATAGACACCGAGGTTGGGTGAAATCGAGGGCAGGAGCTGATCGCCGCCAAGAACAACCGGCTCATCCTCGCACCAGAAGGTGGCGTGATCGGGCGCATGGCCCTGCCCCAGCCGAACGCGCCAGCGCCGCCCACCCATGGTGATGGCATCGCCTTCTTCGATCCGGGTGAAGCCGAGCGGCAACGGCACCGTCATATCGGCAAAGTTGAAGGGGCGCTCGTTGCAGCGTTTTTCGTAGATCTCCGGATCCATCCCGGCGCGGCGCCAGAACAGCTTTTGCGCCTCAACGGGGCGCTTCTGCTCATCCAGCTGGAGCATCCTCGCCGTGAGCCAGGCGACGCGGGTGGCCACGATCTCGGCCCCCTGTTCGGCAAGCCAGCCGGCGAGGCCGATATGATCGGGGTGGTGATGTGTAAGCACCACGCGGCGCACCGGCTTGCCGCCCATCGGGCCGGCAAGCACCTGCTCCATCTGCGCCCGGGCCTTGACCCAGTTCATCCCGCTGTCGATCAGCGTCCAGCCATCGCCCTCGTCGAGCGCGTAGAGGTTGACGTGATCGAGCGCCATCGGCAGCGGCAGGCGAAACCAGAGCAGGCCGGGGGCAACCTCTGCGGCCTCGCCGGGCGCAGGCGGTGTTTCCCATGGGAAGGTAAGGGGATGTGCGTCCATGTTTCGGACCTAGCCCGCGAGTTCCTCGTTGGAAAGGGCGTCGATGCCTTCACCGCCCATCCGCACCTCGGCGGCCAGCCCGCTGTGCTGCGGCAGGAGGCGGGTGATGTAGAAACGGGCAAGTCCGGTGCGCGGGCCCGCATCTTTCTGCTCGGCCATGGCGGAAGCGAGGTGGTAATGCGCGCCCAGCACCCGGGCAAAGGCCCGCAGGTAGGCCACGGCCACGGCGCCCCGCGCCTCCATACCCATCTCCAGGACGGCCTCGGTCAGCTCGCGTTGCACCTCGGCGGCATTCCACACCGCGTCCGTCATCCGTGGGAAACGGCCACGGGCGGCCTCGGCGGCATCCTGGATCTCGGAGAGCACGGTGAGCGCGGCCTCGCCGCCATCGGCCAGCTTGCGACCCACAAGATCGAGCGCCTGGATGCCGTTGGTGCCTTCGTAGATCGTGGTGACGCGCACATCGCGATAGAACTGCGCCGCGCCTGTCTCTTCGATAAAGCCCATGCCGCCGTGCACCTGAATGCCGGTGGCCGCTACCTCGCAGCCCACGTCGGTGCCATAGGCCTTGGAGATCGGGGTGAAGAGCGCCGCCCGCGCGGCCCAGCCCGCGTCGCCGGTGGCATTGGCAATGTCGAGCGCCACGGCATTGGCCAGCGCGATGGCGCGGGCGGCCTGGGTTTCGGCCTTCATGGTCATCAGCATCCTGCGCACGTCGGGGAACTCGATGATCGTGCCCGCGCCGCCGACCTTGCCCTGCTTGCGGTCGGCGGCATAGGCCACGGCCGCCTGGGTCGCGGCCTCGGCCACGCCGATGCCCTGGATGCCGACGCCGAGGCGGGCGTTGTTCATCATGGTGAACATAGCCGCCATGCCGCCATGCTCGCGGCCCACGAGCCAGCCCTTCGCGCCGTCATATTCCATCACCGCCGTGGGTGAGCCGTGGAGGCCCATCTTGTGCTCGAGGCTGACCACGCGGAGGCTGTTGCGCTCGCCCGGTGTGCCGTCCGCCTTGGGAATGTTGCGCGGCACCATGAAGAGGCTGATCCCCTTGGTGCCCGGCACGCCATCGGGCAACCGGGCCAGCACGAGGTGGCAGACATTCTCGGCAAAATCCGCATCGCCCCAGCTGATGTAGATCTTCTGGCCGCTGATACTGTAGCTGCCGTCGCCATTCGGCTCGGCCTTGCTGCGCAGCGCGCCCACGTCAGTGCCCGCCTGCGGCTCGGTCAGGTTCATCGTGCCCTGCCATTCGCCGCTGATGAGCTTGGGCAGGTACAGCGCCTTCAGCTCGTCGCTGGCATGGTGCTCCAGCGCCTCGATCTGGCCCTGGGTCAAGAGCGGGTTCAGCGCCAGCGAGAGGCAGGCGCCGTTCATCATCTCGTTGACCGCTTCCATCAGCGCGATCGGCAGGCCCATGCCGCCATGCTCCGGGTCGGCGCTGATCCCGATCCAACCGCCCTCGGCGATGGCCTTGTAGCCCTCGGCAAAGCCGGGCGAGGTGCGCACCACGCCGTTTTCCAGAACCGCCGGGTGCAGATCGCCGTTGCGTTGCAGCGGGGCGAGAACCTCGGTGCAGAGCCGCCCGGCTTCGGTGAGGATCGCATCCACCATCTCGCCGCCGGCCTCGGCAAAGCGCTCTGTTTCCGTCACCCTGCCGTACCCGACCACGTGGTTGAGCAGAAAGCGGAATTCATCGACGGGGGCGGTGTAGGGCATGGGTGTTCCTCCTCAGTCGGCCTTGAGGGGCCGCGTCGTGCAGCATAAGAGATGACGCGGGTGTGCCCAAGGGGAAGGGTGCAGAACGCGGCGTCACGACGGAAGCATCGGGGAAGGCGGATGACCGAGAGGCTGGAGGGCGAAACGGGGCTGGCGCGGGCGGTGGAGCTGCTGCGTGCGGGCGAGCTCGTGGCGATCCCGACCGAGACGGTCTATGGCCTCGCTGCCGATGTCACCAACGGCGAGGCGGTCGCCGGGATCTTCGAGGCGAAGGGGCGGCCAAGGTTCAACCCGCTGATCTGCCACCTCGCCTCGCTGGAGGCGGCGGACCAGGTAGGCGTGATCGAAGGCGCGGCGCGGCGGCTGGCGCAGGCTTTCTGGCCCGGCCCGTTGACGCTGGTGGTGCCGCTGCGGGCCGAGGCAGGGCTTTCGCCGCTGGTGACGGCAGGCCTCGACAGCGTTGCGCTGCGTGTGCCCGCGCTGCCGCTGGCCCATGCGCTGCTTGAGGCCTTCGGCGGCCCGGTGGCCGCGCCCTCCGCCAATCCCTCGGGCAAGATCTCGCCCTCGACCGCCGCGCATGTCGCGCAAGCGCTCACGGGCCGGATCGCGGCGGTGCTCGACGGCGGGCCGGCAGAGGTGGGGGTGGAAAGCACCATCGTGGAGTGCAGCGGAGATGCGCCGCGCCTCCTGCGCCCTGGCGGGCTGCCGGTGGAGGCGCTTGAAGCGGCGCTGGGCGCTCCGCTGAACCGCACGGCCCCGGTGAATGACACCGAGCCGAGCGCGCCCGGCCAACTCAGCTCGCATTACGCGCCCGGAAAGCCGGTGCGGCTAAACGTGACGGAACCGCCCGAGGGGGCCATCTTCCTGGCCTTCGGGCCGGGCTATCCGCAGGCCGATGCCAACCTTTCGCAAGCCGGTGATCTGCGCGAGGCGGCGGCGAATCTCTTTGCCATGCTGCACCGCCTCGATGCGCTGCCGGGTGAAGAGATCTGCGTGGCCCCGATCCCGCAGCAGGGCCTTGGCCTCGCGATAAACGACCGGCTCACCCGCGCCGCCGCCCCGCGCGGGTAAGCCCTGCTTCTCATTGCTCTTAAAAATACGGAACTAGTAGTTATGGGCTTGACCGAAGATTCCAATTAGGGTAGTTTGTTCTCAAACGGGAGAACACCATGAATCTGCTCACTATTTTCCAACGCTTCCCTGATCAAGAGGCCTGCATAGAACACCTAGAGCGGGTTCGCTGGGGCGACAACCCGCATTGCCCGCACTGTGGGTCTGCGCACGTCGCCCGGAAGGGTGACCCTGGCCGGATCGGGCGCTGGAACTGCCACGACTGCAAGAGCAGCTTTAACGTGCTGGCCGGCACTATTTTCGAGAAGACTCGCATCCCGCTCCAGAAGTGGTTTCTGGCCATCGGCCTGATGGTCAATGCCAAGAAAAGCCTGTCGAGTGCCCAGCTAGCGAGAGACTTGGACATGAACCAGAAATCCGCTTGGTATCTCCAACAGCGCATTCGCGCGGCGATGATGAGCGACGAAGGCGATCTGCTGCAAGGTATCGTCGAGGCCGATGAAACCTATGTGGGCGGCAAGCCGCGCAAAGGTCGGCGCCGCGATGATGATACCCCCAATAAGCGCGGTCGCGGCACCAAGAAGACGCCGGTTATCGGCGTCGTGGAACGCGGCGGAAAGGTCAAAGCCAAAGTGGCCGACGATCTGTCCGGCAAAGGGGTGGTGAAGTTCCTTAAGGATGCAGTCGATCCCGAAGGCTCGCTGCTAATCACAGATGAGTATGCGGCCTACAATGCGGCCTCAGGCATCTTCACCCGCGCGGTTATCAATCACAAACAGAGCTATGCGGAAGGCGCAACGCACACAAACACAATTGAGAGCTTCTGGGCGCTCATCAAGCGGGCTTGGTATGGCAGTCACCATCACTATACCAAGCGATATATGCCTCTCTTCGTTGCCGAAAGTTGCTGGAAATACAATCAGCGCAAGAACGCTGATCCTTTCGCCTATTTTATTCGCGGGTGCTTCGCATGAACAAGTTATACTACGGCGATTGCCTTACTATCATGCAAGACATGCCAATGGGCAGCGTTGATCTGGTGTATCTTGATCCTCCATTCAACTCCAACCAAGAATACAGTGCAATTTACGAAGATGAGACCGGACGCCCCCTGCCGGACCAAATAGAGGCTTTTAACGACCTCTGGACATTGGACGAGGAACGGGAGCGATCAATAAGGCATATGCCAATTCTAATGCGTGATGCTGGGGTGGATGACGATATAGCCGAGTTTTGGAGGTTTTGGGTCAATGCGCTCAGGAAAGCTAACCCTAAACTTCTCGCCTATCTTTCCTATATGACCGAAAGGCTCTTGCCACTCAGAAGTATCGTAAAGCCAACGGGATCAATATATCTTCACTGCGATCCTACTGCGTCCCACTACATAAAAGTGATGATGGACGCAATTTTTGGGCACGATAACTTTAGGAACGAAGTCATCTGGAAGCGCACGGAGTCACACGGGCGGGCAAAGAAGTGGGGGCCAATCCACGACACCTTGCTGTTTTATACAAGATCGAAACACTATACATGGAACCGGGTCTATCAGCCCTACAATGAGTCCTATATCAAGTCACATTACAATCAGAACGACAGTCACGGACAGTATCGCACCGTAACACTCGATGGTCCTGGGGTGCGCGGCGGAAGCTCAGGCCTTCCTTGGCGCGGCGTCGATCCCTCTGAAAAGGGTCGGCATTGGGAGTTGCCGCCAGATAGGGCCTTGCCGGGTTGGTTTCGGCATCCAGAGGGCTATTCGGATATGACTGTGCAGGAACGATTGGATGTTTTGGATGGTGCCGGGCTGATCTATTGGCCTCCGAGGGGTAAGCTACCTGCATACAAGCGATACCTTAGCGTTGCACAGGGCACCCAGGTTCAGGACATTATTACTGACATTGATGCCGTTAACTCTCAGTCCAAGGAACGCTTAGGGTATGCCACGCAAAAGCCCGTTGCCCTCATGGAGCGCATTATTTCGGCGAGCTCCAATGAGGGTGATGTTGTGCTTGATCCGTTTTGCGGGTGCGCTTCTACAATCGAAGCAGCGCAGAACCTAAAGAGAAGATGGATTGGAATTGATATCGCAATCCATGCGATAAAGCGGGTCGCAAAAGTTCGCCTAGAAGATAAGCTGGGTCTAGAAGAGGGCATTGATTTTGAAATTCGAGGCATACCAAAGAGCTTTGAAGGCGCACAGGACCTTTGGACGTATGATAAGCACCACTTCCAGAAGTGGGCAATCGAGCAGGTCGATGGCTTTGTGACCACAAAGAAAACAGGTGATGGAGGTATTGATGGGAGGCTGTATTTTGAGTTGCCAGGGGCACAAAGCTTACGGAGTATGCTTCTTGAGGTTAAGGGCGGAAAGAATGTGGGGATTAGTGTCGTTCGAGACTTGCGCGGAACGTTGGAGCGGGAAGGCGCAGAATTAGCTGGCTTGATAGTAATGGACGACCTCGGTCCCCGCAAAACCGCCAACTTTCATTCCGAGATGGCTCAAGCTGGCGACCTTGAAGTATCCGGCGTTCTGTATCCTCGAATGCAGATGCTTACGATCCCTGAAATATTGGAGGGCAAGCGGTTTGCGACACCTTCTGTGGCAAAAGGCAAAATCCAAACGCGGCAGCCACAATTGCCATTCGGCTGAATGTATGAAGCCCGGCGCAGTGCCGGGCCTCAAAGACTATTGTCTCAGTCTCCATCTGGCGAACCAGAAACGAAACACCAACCTCGAAAGGTGTAGCAGAGGTGCTTCGCGTGAAATGTATATCGGTTTGGGCGATCAATCAAGATCGGAGGCTGAGACAGGATTCGAACCTGCGCCGCCTGCTACAGCGGGCCAACCTTTGCAAGGGGTGCGCGTTAACCACTCCGCCACTCAGTCTGTATCTTGTGGATAGCGATTCGAGAGGCACAAGTCAAGTTTAAGCCCATAACTACTAGTTCCGTAAAAATATCCCCGCCGGAGGCTTTGAATCTCTTGTGGCACGCCAGAAGAGACAAGGGCCTCCGGCGGGGATTTTCATGGAGCAATGAGAGACAAGGGCGGCGCTCAGGCGTGGCCGGCGTCGCCGCTCAACAGGCGGGGATCGACGCCAAGTGATTTCAGCGCTTCGGCCCACTTTTGCGCGTTGCCGGTGCCGAAGACGATCTCGGGCGTGGCATCGCAGGTGAGCCAGCCGTTGCGGGTGATTTCCCCTTCCAGCTGGCCCGGCCCCCAGCCGGAGTAGCCCAGCGCCAGGATCGCGTTGCGCGGGCCGGTGCCGCGCGCCATGTCTTCTAGAATATCCACCGTCGCCGTCATCCCGAAGCTCTCGCCCACCTCCAGGGTCGCCCCCTCGCTGCGGTAGTCGGTGGAGTGCAGCACAAAGCCGCGCCCGTGCTCCACCGGGCCGCCGACGTAGATCGGCGTCTTCGCGCGGCTGGGCGATAGCTCGATTCCGCTGGCGATATCGAGTTGGTCGAGCAGGTCGGAAAAGGTGAGGTCATCGGTGGTGCGATTGACGATCAGCCCCATCGCCGCTTCGTCGGAATAGGCGCAGACATAGATCACCGCCCGCTCGAATCGCGGGTCGCCCATGCCGGGCATGGCGATGAGCAGCTTGCCTGTAAGGTCCATCTCTTGATCGGGGGCATCGGGCATGGGCCAATGATGGGCCGGGCGCGCGCGCGGCGCAAGGCATCGCTGCGGCGCATCTGCCACGGCTCGCGCGCTCTCGCCCAAACGTGATTTCACCGCAGCCGCGCCGGGCCTATGCTCCGCCGTCATGAAAGCCTTCCTTGCCGCACTCCTTGCCATCACCCTGCTCTCTCCCGCCACGGCGGGCACCTATGGGGCCACGCCCGACAATGTGGTGCGCGCCGAGGTGCTTCCGGGCTGGACCACGAAGCGCGGCACCCGGATGGCGGCGCTGCGGCTCACCCTGGCTCCCGGCTGGAAGACCTATTGGCGCGCGCCGGGTGACACCGGGATTCCGCCCAGCTTCGACTGGTCGGGCTCGCGCAACCTTGCCCGCGTCACCCTGCACTGGCCGTCGCCGCGCGTGTTCGACGAAGGCGGGGTGCGGACCATCGGCTACAAGCGCGAGCTGGTGCTGCCGATCGAGATCACACCCGCCGACCCGTCAAAGCCGGTGGATCTCGCCGCAAATGTCGATCTCGGCGTGTGCGAGCACATCTGCGTGCCCGCCTCGCTCAGCTTTCGTGCCCCTCTCAGTGGTCCGGGCGCGCATGACCCGGCCATTCAGGCCGCGCTGAAGGCCCGCCCGCTGACGGCGCGGGAGGCGGGCGTTTCCGGCGTCACCTGCCAGGTCGACCCGATCTCGGATGGCGTGCGCGTGACGGCGCGCATCCCCTCGGACCGGATCGGCGGGCGCCGTGTGGCGGTGATCGAGCCGGGCAACCCGCGTGTCTGGGCCTCCGACACCGAAACCCGCAGCGAGGGTGGCAGCCTGATGGCCAGCGCCGAGCTGGTGCCCCCCGCGGGGCAGGCGATGGCGCTTTCGCGCAAGGCGCTGCGCGTGACCCTGCTGGGCCGGGGCCGCGCGATCGACATCCAGGGCTGCCCGTCGCCCTGACTTGACCCATCAGGGCCCGGCCCCTATGTCTGACCCACCCAAGGGAGACCCCGCCATGACCATTCACCTCACCGCATTCGCCCTGCCCGCGTTCTGCCCCGAGGTGTCTCATGCCTGCTCTTTCTCTCTCCGCCGTCCCGCTCACAGCACCTGACGGCACCCCGCTTACCCCACCCCTCAGCCTGACCTTCGGCCCCGAGCGCACCGGCCTCGTGGGGCCGAACGGCGTGGGCAAATCCACCTTGCTCTCGCTGCTGGCGGGCGGTGCGCCTGGGGCCGGGCAGATCGACCGGCAGGCCAGCGCCGGGCAACTCCTGCAATCCTGGCCCGATCTCTCGGCGCCGGTTGCGGCGGCCCTCGGGCAGGCCGGGCCGCTGGCACGGATCGCGCGAATCGAGGCGGGCGCGCCGGTGGGTGATGACCTGGACCGGGCCGATTGGCTGCTGCCCCCCCGGATTGAGGCTTCGCTGGCGCAGGCGGGGCTTGGCGGCCTTGATCCGGCGCGCGCGCTGGCCACGCTCTCGGGCGGGCAGCGCACCCGGGTGGGGCTGGCCCGGCTGCTGCTGGAGGGGCCGGACGTTCTGCTGATGGACGAACCCACCAACAACCTCGATACCGAGGGCCGCGCGCTTGTGGCCGGGATCATCCGCGACTGGCCGGGCGGCGTGGTGGTGGCGAGCCACGACCGGGCGCTGCTGGAGGGCATGGACCGGATCGTGGAGATTACCCCGCAGGGCGCCCATGTGACCGGCGGCGGCTGGGCGGCGCATGTGGCGGCGCGCGACGCGCGGCGGGCAAGGGCTGCCGAGGATCTGGAGCGCGCGCGCCGCGCGGAAGCCCGAGTGGCGCGGGAAGTGCAGGCGGCGAAGGAGAAGGCCGCGCAGCGGGCGCAGGCGGGCAAGAAGGCGCGGGCCAGCGGCTCGCAGCCCAAGGTGCTGACCGATGCGATGGCCGACCGCGCCGGGCGCACGCAGGGGGCCGAGCGGCGCAAGGCGGAGCGGCTGGAGGCCCGGGCCGAGGCCGCGCGGGCAGCGGCGGCGGCCCATGTGGCCCCGGCGCGGGCACTGGAGATCGGCGCCGAGGCCGCGCGGGGCGGGGCGGTGGTTCTGCGGCTGGAGGGCTTGGTGCTGGCGCGCGGCACGTTCGGGCTGGGGCCGGTGGTGGCCGAGGTGGCCGCGGGCGAGCGGGTGGCGCTGACCGGACCGAACGGCGCCGGGAAGAGCACGCTGCTGGCCGCCGTTCGCGGGCAGATCGCGCCGGTGGCCGGGCAGATCGGCGTGACAGCGGCCTTGGCGACACTCGATCAGCACGCGGGCGATCTGGAGGCCGGGGTGAGCCTGCTGGACAACCTCAGGAGGGTGCATCCGAAAATGACGCCGAATGAGGCCCATGCGCTACTGGCGCGCTACGGGTTTCGGAACGCGGCTGCGCATGCGCCGGTGGGGCAGCTTTCGGGCGGGGAGCGATTGAGAGCTGCGCTGGCTGCGGCGCTTGGCGGCACGCCCCCTGCGCTGCTCCTGCTGGACGAGCCGACGAACCACCTCGACATCGAAACGGTGGAGCTGCTGGAGGACGCGCTGCGGGGCTACAGCGGCGCGCTGCTCGTCACCAGCCATGACAGCGCCTTTCGGCAGAACATCGGGCTGACCCGCGAGATCGCGCTTTAGGGCGCGGTGGCACCAGCCGCTCCTCGGTGCTTGCGGCCCTCACCGCAGCTGCGATGAGGGGGCGGCGGCCCCGAACGGCTGCCCCGGTCAGGCGGTGCGGCGGCCTGTGAGGATGAGGCTCAGTGCGCCAAGAGCGAAGCCGAGGACCAGAAGCGCAAGCGCGCCGAGGAGGAACAGACCGAGCGCGGCGGCAAGCCCGCTGGCGGGCACGAGAGCGCCCAGCACGGGCCAGACGGCGCCGGTGACGATCGTCCAGCCCAGCGTCACCGCGAACCACAGCGCCACGGCCAGCGCTACCAGCGCCACCACGCCCGAGACGCCGCGCGCGCCGGTGGGGAAGCGCCCGGCCCGACGCAGCGCCTGAAACTGCCGCCGCACGTCCTGTTGCATCGCCAGAAGCGAGGGCACCACCAGCAGCACCAGCACCATGCCGAAGCCGAGGCCAAACACCAGTGTCACCACCGTGGGCTTCAGGAACTGCGCCTGGCTGGAGGGCTCGTAGAGCAGCGGAGAGAGGCCGATCACCGTGGTGAGCGTGGTGAGCAGCACCGGGCGGAGGCGGTCGCAGGCACCGTCGATGATGGCCGGGATCAGCCCGCGCTCGCGGCTGTATTCATCCACCGTCGTGACCAGCACAATCGAGTCGTTGATGATGATCCCCGACATGCCGATGAGGCCGACGACCGAGAACATCGACAGCGGCAACTGCCAGATCTGATGGCCCCAGATCGCACCGATGAGGCCGAAGGGAATGACCGCCATGATCAGCGAGGGCCGCGTCCAGCTGGAGAAGATCCAGGCCAGCACGAGGTAGATGCCGATCATGCAGGCCCCGAAGCCCAGCAGCGCATCCGACAGGAATTCGCTTTCCTGTTCGGAAAGGCCGCTCATGCGGGTGGTGACGCCGAATTCCTCCTCGATGGCGGGCAGGATCACCTCCTGCACCTGAAGCATGATCTCTGAGGCGCGGGCGGCGTCCCCGTCATCCAGATCGCCGGTGACGGAGACGAGGCGAATGCCGTTTTCACGGTCGATGGTGGAAAAACCCGTCTGGCGGGAGACCTTCACGATGTCGGCCAGCGGCACATAGGCCCCGTCGGGCGTGCGCATCATGGTGCGGTCGAGGAAATCCGCTGTCAGCTCGTCTTCCGGCAGCTCGACGCGGATCGCGGCGGAGCGGGGGCCATCGGGATATGTCGCCGCTTCGATACCGCCGAGGCGGTGGCGCAGCACCGAGCCCAGCCCATCGATGGAAAAGCCCAGCTCCTGCCCCTGCGGGGTGAGATCGAGGATCAGCTCTTCCTTGTCGTAGCTGAGCGTATCCTCCAGCGCCGAAACCTCGCCGAACTGCGCGAGCCGGGTCTTCAGCGCCTCTGCCGCCTCCTTCAGCCGGCCCACCGAGGCACCTGAAAGCTGCACATCCAGCGCATCGCCGCCGGGGCCGCCGCGCCAGCCGCGGAAGCTGACCACCTCGACCAGCGGGTGGCGTTCGACCGTCTCCTGCAGCTCGGTCACGAACCTGGCACTGGCGTAGGGCCGCAGGTCGGGGTCGATCAGCTCGACGGCGACAGAGCCCAGCAGATCTTCATCCTTGTTGCCCACACCGCTGAGGCCCCGGCCTGTGTTGCCGCCGATCTCGGCCACCGCATAGGCCACCGGGTTGCGCCCGAACTCGGCTTCATACTTTTCGCCCAGCGCCTCGACCGCCGACTGGAACATGCGCATCTGCGCCAGCGTGTCGGCCCGGGTGGCCCCCGGCGCCATGGCGAAGTTGCCCGAGACCGAGCCCTCTTCGGGCGCGGAGAAGAAGCGCCATTGCACATCGCCCCGTACCAGCGCGCCCACCTGAACGGCCAGCAGCACGAATGCGGCGGCCAGCACCGGGTAGCGCGCCCAGACGACCGCGCGCATGAGGGTGCGGAAGGGCTTGTCCCGCACCCAGGTGAAGCCCTTGTTCACCTGCCGCGAGGGCCAGTCATACCACGCCGCCTTCTTCTGAGTCGCGGCCAGCGCATGGGCCATGTGGTTGGGCAGGATGATGAAGCACTCGACCAGCGAGGCGATCAGCACGGTGATCACGGTAAAGGGGATGTCGGCGATCATCTCGCCGAAGCGCCCCTCGATCACCGTCAGCCCGGCGAAGGCGATGACGGTGGTGATGGTGGAGGAAAACACCGGCCCCGCCATGCGGATCGCCGCGTTCTCGGAGGCCTGCATCGGCGTTTCGCCCAGCCGTCGCGCCCGAAAGTCGGCGTGTTCGCCCACCACGATGGCGTCATCCACCACGATCCCCAGCGTGATGAGCAGGGCGAAGAGCGAAATCATGTTGAGCGTCAGCCCAGCCACCCACATGATCGCCACCGCCGCCAGCATCGCCACCGGGATGCCCATGGCCACCCAGAAGGCGGTGCGGGCGTTGAGAAAGAGAAAGAGCAGCACCAACACCAGCCCGAGGCCCATCAGCCCGTTCTCGATCAAGATGTTCAGCCGCCCCTCGATGGCCTCGCTGCGGGTGCGGATCAGGTCTACCCGCACGCCCGCGGGCAGGGTCAGCTCCAGCTCGGCGGCCACCTCCTCGACGCGGCGCTGGATGTCGATGGCATCGCCCTGCGCCGAGCGGTCCACCCGCACGCTCACCGCCGGGTTCGGGCCGACGTAATAGGTGCGGTTGCGGTCCACCCCCTCGACGCGGATTTCGGCCACGTCGCCGATGGTGAGATCGGGCTTCAGCACGATCCCGGCGATCTCGTCGGGACTGCGCTTGGCCACGCCGGTGCGCACCCGCGCCGTGCCGCCGCTCACGTCGCCCGCCGGGTCGGCCTCGGCCTCGGCGCCGATGGCATCGGCGATCTCGCGCATGGTGATGTCATTGTTGACGAGCTGCGCCGAGGGCACCTCGACGATCACCTCGGGCGCGGCCACGCCGCGGATGGTGGTGCGGGTGACGCCTGCCTCGAACAGGCGGGCCACGAACTCGTCGGCATAGCGCGCCAGCAGCTCCACCCCCACCGGGCCGGTGATGATCACGTCGGTTACGCGGTCGCGCCAGGCCTGGCGGGTGACAACCGGATCATCGGCCTCTTCGGGCAGGTTGGTGATGCCGTCCACCGCCGTCTGCACATCTTCGGCGGCGCGGGCCATGTCATAGTTCGGCTCGAATTCCAGCTCGATCCGGGCCGAGCCCTCGCGCGAGGTGCTCTCGCTTTCCTCGACGCCGTCGACCGCCAGCAGGGCCGGCTCCAGCACGGCGATGATCGCGCTGTCGACATCCTCGGCCCCCGCCCCGTCCCAGGTGACGCTCACGCGCACCTCGTCGAAGATCAGATCTGGGAAGAACTGCGCGCGCATCTTCGGGAAGGCGGCCAGCCCGGCGGCGATCATCAAAAGAAGCACGAGGTTGGCCGCGGTCTTGTGCCGGGTGAAATAGGAGAGCAAGCCGGTGGCGCGCGGCGGGGTGGGCAGCTTGCTGCGGGCCATGTGCCTCAGCCTCCCATCCGGCTTTCGATCCGCTCGACGGTGGAAGCGGGCACGCGATCCTGGCTGAGTTGCGCCAGCACGCGCTCCTTGGCGTCGGCGGGCATGCGGTTGTTGCCCTCGATAAAGGCGATGAGCCGGGCGCGGCGCTCGGGCGAAAGCTCCACCAGCTCTTCAGGAGTGGGCTGGGCCGCGTCAGTGGCGTCTTCCCGATCGAGGTTGAGCGCGCGCGCGCGGATGCCCGGGCCGACGAGCGGCGAGCGTTCGGCCACGATGTGGGCCCCGGCCAGGCTGCCTGCTGGCCCCTCGGCGCGGATGATCACCTCGTTGCCCTGCCGCCGCAGCACCTCCACCTGGGCCAACTCAAGCCGCTCTTCGGCGTTCAGCACCAGCACGGTGCCAGCCGCGTCCACGGCGGTGGCGGGCACCACGGCCACGCCTTCCAGCGCGGGCTCTTCGATGGTGACGGTGACGAAGTCGCCGGGGCGGAAGCCGGCGCTCTCGGAAAGATCGGCAAAGATCACCCGGCCCGTCTGCCCCTCGCCCACGGCAGCGCTGACGCGATCAAGCGTGCCCTCGGCCACGAGATCGAGCCCCGACACATCGAGCCGCACTTGCATGGCGGCGGGGATGAGCCGCCCGTCGTCGCCCAGAAGGCGAGCGTATTGGGCGGTGCTGAGGCGAAAGGAGACCTCCAGCGCATCAGGGTCGATCAGAGAGGCCATCAGCTCGTTGGAGGCCACCAGCCCACCCTCGACCACCGCCACATCGGCCAGCGTGCCTGTGAAGGACGCGCGAATTTCATGGTCGTCCAGGTTGCGCTCGGCGTTGGACAGGGCGATGCGCGCGCGGCTCACGCCGTTGCGGCCTACATCGACACGGCTTTGCGCCGAGGCCACGGCCTGACGTTTGGACAGCACCGCTTGATCGGCGGAGGCGGCGGCAAGCTGGGCCTCTTCGACGGCGGCGGCAGAGCCTACGCCGCGCTCGCGCAGGCTTTCCTGCCGCGTAAGGGCTTGCGCGCGCAGCGCGGCCTGCCGCTCGGCGGCGGCCTGATCGTCGCGCGCCAGCACCAGCGCGCGCTCGGCATCGGCCAATTCGGCCTCGGCCTCGGCCAGATCGGTGCGGGCATTCTCCAACGCGGCCTCGGCATTCACCGGGTCGATCCGGGCCAGAATCTCGCCCGCCTCGACGCTGCCGCCCTCGGTGAACTTGCCCGAAAGCTCCACGATGCGCCCGCCGACGGTGGCGCGGATGTCGAGCGTGCGCTCGCTCAGCACCTCGCCGAAGGCCGTCATCACCGGCACGGCGCTACCCGGCTCGATCAGAACCACGTTGACGCCCGCCACCCGTTCGCGCGCGGGGCGGCTACCCGCCTCGCGGTTCATCCGCTCTTGGACCGCGCCCCAAAAGCTGGCGCCCGCCACGGCCAGAAGCCCGAGCGTGACGGAAAGAAGGAACAGCCCCACGAGGGAGCGGCGCAGGAAGTTCATAGGTATCCTCTGCCTCGGCAGACCACATTCAACCTAGCTCTGTCGCGGATTTGCGCAAAGCCACAAGGATGTTACGCGGCGAGGCCGGGTTTCCGTCCATTTATTTTCGAAGATTGCGCGGAAAATGTGACGCAGGCACGGGTTTTGCCCTCAGACAAGCGCCCGGAAATGCTCGGGCGGGTCATGGGCAAGCGCCGAGGCGGTGGCCGTGGGGTGCTCTGCAAAGTAGCGGGCCACAAGCTGGTAGGCGGCCGAGTAGCCCAGCCAGTTTGGCATTTCGCCGGTGCCGAAAAACCATGCGCCGTGATCGTAGGAGGCATCGCGCCAATCGTCACGGATGCGCGGGCCCCATGTGGCCAGCGCATCAGGCACCGCCACTTCCCAGGGCTCCAGCGGCGCGCCGAAGAGCTCCTGTGCGAAGTGGCAGGCCAGCCCCTCCGAGACAAGCGTGGCCCCCAACGTGCGGCCATAGCCCGGCCCGTCCCAGCGGGCAGCATGGTGGAATTCGTGGGCCACCATCCGCTCCAGGCTTTCGTCCGCGTTGGCCTCCAGCGCCGGGTTCTCGGGATCGACGGTGAGGATCACAATGCCCGGCCCCGGCGCGAGGCCGACATGGCCCTTCTCGGGGATCACCTGCCGCCCCGCTCGCAGGATCACATCGAGCGGGCCAAGAGGCAGGTAGCGGCTGGCACGGGCGTGGGTGGCGCGGACGGCCTCGCCGATCCATCCGGCACAACCCGTCAGTTCGCCACGCGCATTGCAGATGTGAAGCTTAAGAGGGGGCGTGTCGCCGCTCATCCGGCCTGCTGGTGGCGCTCGATATAGCTGCGCAGCTCTTCGGCCTCGCGCCGGGCGTCGCGCAGCCCGTCCATCGCCGCGGTCAGCTCGGCCTCTGTCTGGCTCAGCTGGTTGCTCAACTCGGCCTCGCGTTGCTGGAGATAAGCAATGGCCTGGTCGCGGGTTTCCTCGGCCTCGTGGAGCGATTGGGCCATCTTGTCGAGTTCACCCATCTCCGATTGCGTCACCCGGCTGAGGCGGTGGATCAGCCAGTTGGCGAACCATCCCAGCATGAAGGCGACGAAGAGGATGATCGCCGTGACGATGATGAACTCTGATCTACTCACCCGTGGTCTCCGCCTCGCTCTCTTCCGCGTCGCTGGCCCCGTCGTCTGCGGTGTCTTCTGACGGGTTCTCACCTTCTGCCTCATCCGCCTCGCCAACACCAGCCTCTTCGGCCTCGTCCCCGGTGGCCGAGAGCTTGAACTCGATGCGGCGGTTGGCCTCGCGGCCCTCCTCGGTCTCGTTGTCGGCGATGGGCTGCTCTTCGCCGTAGCCGATGGCGGTGATCCGGCCGGTCAGCACGCGGCGCTCCATCAGCGCGTTCAGCACGGCATCGGCCCGCTGCTGCGAGAGCTGCTGGTTCATCGTCTCGCGGCCCTGGCTGTCGGTGTGGCCGCCGATCTCGAAGGCAAATTCGATCTCCGAACACTTGCCCTTCAGCACTTCTGCGATCTTGTCCATCACCCCCACGGCGGGGCCGGTGATTTCGGTGGAGCTCGGCTCGAAGGTGATCTTGGTGGCCTCGTTGATCGCCACGATCTTGGCAAGGCACTGCTCGGGCGTGGGCAGGTCGGCCAGAGGATCGAGCCGCGCCTCGTAAGTCACGGCGATCTCGAAATGCGCGCCCTCGCCCAGCTTCTCGGCGAGGTGGCGGGCGATTTCGGCCTTGGCGTCGGGGTTGCCGGTGATGCCGCGCACCTCGATGTAGGCGGGCTGCACCACGACGGAGCCGCTGTTGAGTTCCGACAGGGCTGTCAGCCCGGCCAGCACGCGGATCGGCCAGCCATCGGGCAGGTCAGGGTCCAGCCGGGTGGCAAGATAGACGGCCTCGGACCCGAAGCTGGCCTGGGCAAAGCTCTTCACCGCTTCGCGCACCTGCTCGTTGGTCACGCGACCGCGCAGTTGCACCCGGCCCTCGGGCGAACGCGTGGCGACAAACTCGGGCGGCCCCTGCTCGGCCTCGCCGGTGCCGTCGACACTGGCCTTCTCGGGCAGCTTGGAGGTAAGCGAGAAGACGTCGGGCAGGTTGCTTTCCAGCTCGCCGACCACCTTGTCGAAGGCCGTCTGCTCGGTGCCCGCGAGGGCGACCAGCGAGATATCGGCATCGGAGAAGGTGACGGAGCCGCCACCAAGCTCGCCCACGGCGGCGATGGCCTGCTCGGCGGCCTCGGCCCAATCGGGCGTGGGCACGCCGAGGCCCAGCACACAATCGGCCCGGCCCTGAAGCCCGGCGGAGGCGGCGGCAGAGAGGATGCGGCGGCGGGTTTCCTCGGTGTCGGCAGAGCAGGCATCGAAGCGCGCGGTGCCGCTCTCGTCGATCAGGAAGCGCAGGGTGAAGGGGGTGATGACGGGCCGGGGCGCGGTGATATCAACCACCAGCCGCACGCCCTCGGGCGCCTCGCGCGCCAGCGAGGTTTCAAGCCTGCGCTTTTCGGCGCCTGAAGAGCTGATCGCCGTCACCGCCACCCTGTCGGCGGAGATAGAGACCTTGGAGCGGGGCAGCATTTCGAGCGCGTAAAGGCCGAACTCCACCGCCGTGTCCCAGCCCTCGGGCAGGGGGTAATCGGCGGTTTCGAGCAGGTCGGTGATGCCCACCCGCTCCCCCACCGCGAGGGCAACGCGATCGGCGAAAGCGTCACGGTCCACCTCGGCGGGGATCAGCCCGATCATCGACACGCCTTCATCGTTGCGCAGGATCTCGATGGAGAACTTGGGCGCCTCGATCGGCTTGGCGGGCTGCACCTCGATCTGGTCGATGACGCGGGAGGCGTCTACCACGCTTCCGGTGGTCGAGAGCGCCCGGAAGCGCGCGGCCTCCGAGGGCGCTGTGCCCGAGAGGATCACCTGAAGCCCGTCTGTTTCCACCCCGGCCCAATCGTGCCCGCCCTCGATCAGCGCCGTCTTCACCGCCGATTGCGAGCCCCGCTCGATCAGGCCCGCCGCAGCCGTGGCGCTGACGTAGCAGAGCGCGGCAGCCAGAACGAGCGCGGCGAGGGTAACGAGCTTGGGGCTGAGGCGCATGAAAACTCCGGCGCAGCTGCGGGTTGGACCCTGCTTTAGAACGCCGGGGCCATGGGCGCAATCATGG
This sequence comes from Vannielia litorea, assembly GCF_018424695.1. GTDB lineage: Bacteria > Pseudomonadota > Alphaproteobacteria > Rhodobacterales > Rhodobacteraceae > Vannielia > Vannielia litorea_A. Next base: position 8,112 of record NZ_QTNQ01000027.1, on the reverse strand, counting down.
TGCGATCACAGAAGGATGACGGCGGCGAGAAACAGCACAGGGATCAGCCCCGCGTCGCGGTTGGAGCGAAACAGTCTGAGGCAGGTCTGCGGGTTGTCGATGTCGAGCTGGCCCAACTGCCATGCCAGGTGCCAGCCCATCGCCCAGGCCCCGCAGGCCGCAAGGGCCAGTTCCAGCGGCGTGGCAGGCTCGATCAGCGCCGCGATCACCGCCACCGTAAACAGCGTTACGGTCAGCGCGAGAAACAGCCGGAGAATCGACGGCGAGTTATCGCCAAAGAGGCGGGCGGTGGATTTCACCCCGATCAGCGCGTCATCCTCGATGTCCTGATGGGCATAGATCGTGTCGTAGAAGATCGTCCAGGAGATGCCAGCGATGTAGAGAAACACCGGCGCGAGCGAGAGGCTGTTGGTATGCGCCGCCCAGGCCAGCAGCGCGCCCCAATTGAAGGCCAGCCCGAGGAAGATCTGCGGCCACCAGGTGAAGCGCTTGGCGAAGGGGTAGATGCAGACCAGCGCCAGCGAGCCGATGCCCAGCCAGATCGCCGTGGGCGGAAAGGTGAGCAGGATGAGGAAGGCCGCGAGCGATTGCGCCACCATCCAGGCCAGCGCCTGCTTCACCGAGACGGCGCCCGAGGGGATGGGCCGCGAGCGGGTGCGGGCAACCGAGCCGTCGATGTTTCGGTCGGTGATGTCATTCCAGGTGCAGCCCGCGCCGCGCATCAGGATGGCCCCGAGGCCGCAGCCGGCGATGACCCAGAGATCGAACCAACGCCAGCCGGTGGAGGCGGCGGCGAGCATGACGCCCCACCAGCAGGGCAGCAGCAACAGCCATGTGCCGATCGGCCTGTCGAGCCGCGAGAGGCGGAAGTACGGGCGCGCGGCGGCGGGGGCCCAACGGTCCACCCAGTTGCCGCTGACTGCATCCGCCACTTGCACGTCTGGCGTTTCGGTCTCGGCGTGCATATCTCTGGCCCCATGAAAGCAAAAACCCGCCTCCATGTAGACCAACCGCTCGGGCCTGAGCAAACCGTTGCGTTGTCGCGGGAACAGGCGCACTACCTCTTCGCAGTGATGCGGTTGGCGGTGGGTGACGGGGTGGCGCTGTTCAACGGCGAGGCGGGCGAGTGGCTGGCCGAGGTGATCGTGGCCAACAAGCGCAACCCGGTGCTGCAATGCCGCGAACAGACCGGCCCGCAGGTTTCGCCGCCCGACCTTTGGCTCTGCTTCGCGCCTATCAAGAAGGCGCGCACCGATTTCATCGTTGAGAAGGCCGCCGAGATGGGCGCGCGGCGGATCGTGCCGGTGCTGACCGAGTTCACCAATGCCGAGCGGGTGCGGGTGGATCGCTTGCAGGCCCATGCGGTGGAGGCGGCAGAGCAATGCGGCGGCACTTTCGTGCCCCAGGTGGCCGAGCCGGTGAAGCTGGCGGCGCTGCTCGATGGCTGGCCGGAAGATCGCAGCCTGATGTTCTGCAACGAGGCGCTGGTGGGCGAGGATCGCAAGCTGGGCGGCGAGGCCGGGCCCTGGGCGGTGCTGATCGGGCCGGAGGGCGGCTTTTCGGAGAGCGAGCGCGCGCGGCTCATCGCCCTGCCCCAGTCTCACGCGGTCGCCCTTGGCCCGCGTATCCTGCGCGCCGACACCGCCGCCGTCGCTGCACTGACGCTCTGGCAGACGACCCATGGAGACTGGCAATGATCCGCCGCGCCGAGCCGGGCGAGGAGGCGCGGCTGGAGGCCTTTCTGGCGCAGCATCCGAACACCTCGATGTTTCTGCGCGGCAACCTCGCCACCCACGGGCTTGCGCCCTCCGATCACCCCCATGCCACCACCTTCTGGCTGGCGGAGACCGAGCGGGGAGAGATTCGCGCGGTGGCGGGCTGCAACAACGAGGGCTTCCTGATGGCGCAGGTGCCCGAGGAGATCCCCGGCTTCTGGGAGGCGGTCATCAACGTGCTGGCAGGCCGGAAGGTGGCCGGGATGACGGGGGAAACCGGGCAGGTGCAGGCCGCGCTTGCCGGGCTGGGCCTTGCTGGCGCGGAGTTCACCCTCAACCACGATGAGCCGCTCTACCGGCTTGAGCTGGCCGGGCTGGAAGATCCGGGCGCGCAGATCCGGCCCACGCAGCCCGAGGACCAGCCAATGCTGAAGAGCTGGTTCTTCGAGCATTTTCTCGACACCGGCTTTGCCCCCAACAAGCTGCAAGCCTCCGCCGATGCCCGCAAACGGGCCGCACGGGTGGTGGAGGAGGACAACCTGCGGATTCTGCTGGAAGAGGGCTACAGGCCGGTGGCCATGGCAGGGATCAACGCCCGCGTGGGCAACATGGTGCAGCTTGGCTCCGTCCACACCCCGCGCGATTTGCGCCGTGCCGGGCGGGGCCGCGCGGTGGTGCTGGCGCTGCTGGCCGAAGAGCGGGAAAAGGGGGCCGAGGTGGCGGTGCTCTTTGCCAACAATGATGCGGCGGCCCGGATGTACGAGGCGATCGGCTTTCGGCTGGTGGGCCGCTACCGCATCGCCATCCTCACGCGCCCGACGCCCGTGCAGGTGATGGCATGAGCCTGATCCGCCCCGAAGCGCGCGCGCAGATCTTCCGCTGGCGCGAGTGCATTGCCGGCGCCGTCATCATCGCCGTCGGGGTCTGGCTGGGGCTGCGCACCTCGGGGCTGGCCTGGTGGTTCTCGGTTGCGCTCATCGCCGTGGGCCTGCTGGGCTTCTGGGCCGGGCTGCAACGTGCCCGCATCCGGCCCCGCTCCGGCGGGCGCGGGGTGATCGAACTGGACGAGGGCGCGCTGCGCTATCTCACCGGCGAGGGCGGCGCTGTGATTTCACTGCCCGAGGTGGTGCGGGTGGAAATCGAGACCACGGGCGAAGGCCCGATGACCGATGATCTCTTCTGGCTCTGGGTCACACCAGAGGGCACCGTGCGCATCCCCGCCTCCGCCGCAGGCTCCGAGAAGATGGTCGATGCCCTTGCCGCCTTCCCCGGTGCCCGTTACGAGCAGGTCATCGCGGCTTCGGGCAGCACCGAGCCGCGGCTGTTCATCGTGTGGCAGAAGGACAGACTTCTGGTGCATTGACTTCACCGCTCATGCCGCCAAGTCTGACGGTTCAAACGGCCTGCAACACCCGGAGCCCCATATGTCTATCCCCCAGTCCGGCGGCGGCCCCATCGAGCGGCACGAGCAACTTGCCGAATACCTGGCCGATGGCTGCAAGCCGAAAGAAGACTGGCGGATCGGCACCGAGCACGAGAAGTTCGGCTACTGCAAGGACACGCTGAAGCCGTTGCCCTACGAGGGCGAGCGTTCCATTCACGCCGTGCTCTCCGGCCTGCGCGACCGCTTCGGCTGGGCGCCGGTCGAGGAGGGCGGGCACCTCATCGGCCTCACCAAGGACGGCGCCAACGTGAGCCTCGAGCCGGGCGGCGCGCTGGAACTCAGCGGCGCCCCGCTGGAGACCATCCACCAGACCTGCGACGAGGTGAACGAACACCTGCGCGAGGTGAAGGAGGTCTCCGACGAGATCGGCGTGGGCTTCATCGGGCTCGGCGCGGCACCGATCTGGACCCATGACCAGATGCCGCTGATGCCCAAGGGCCGCTACAAGCTGATGGATGCCTACATGGGCCGTGTCGGCACCACCGGCACCACCATGATGCGCCGCACCTGCACCGTGCAGGTGAACCTCGATTTCGGCTCCGAGGCCGACATGGTGCAGAAGATGCGGGTGGCCATCGCGCTCCAGCCCATCGCCAACGCCCTCTTCGCCTCCTCGCCCTTCTTCGAAGGCAAGAAGAACGGGGTGAAGAGCTATCGCAACTATGTCTGGCGCAACCTCGATGCCGACCGCACGGGCATGCTGCCCTTCGTCTTCGATGAGGGCTTCGGCTTCGAAGCCTGGGTACAATACGCGCTCGATGTGCCGATGTATTTCGTCTACCGCGACGGCAAGTATATCGACGCGCTGGGCCAGTCCTTCCGTGATTTCCTCAAGGGCGAGCTGCCCGCGCTGCCGGGCGAGACGCCTACGCTCAGCGACTGGGCCGATCACCTGACCACGATCTTCCCCGAAGCGCGGCTGAAGAAGTTCATCGAGATGCGCGGCGCCGATGGCGGGCCGTGGCGGCGGCTCTGCGCCCTGCCCGCCTTCTGGGTCGGGCTGACCTATGAGCAGGCTTCGCTGGATGCCGCCTGGGACATGGTGAAGGGCTGGGACGCCGAGACGCGCCAAAAGCTGCACGTCTGCGCCGGCGAGCAGGCGCTGGACGGCGAAGTGAACGGCATGAAGATCCACGACCTTGCCCGCGAGGCGCTGGCAATTGCCGAGGCCGGGTTGAAGGCCCGTGCGCGGCCCGGCTCGGGCGGCATGGTTCCGGACGAGACCCATTTCCTGAACGCCTTGCAGGAGAGCGTCGCCACCGGTCAGACCCTCGCCGACGAGATGCTGGAGCATTACGACACCGACTGGAACGGCGACCTCAGCCGGATTTACGGCGCTTACAGCTACTGACGGCCCCCTCGCGTGAGGCTTTCGTGAAAACTTCCGTCACAATCCGGGAGGGAGCACACGGAAATGTTAACTTTGCTTGACCCAACGGTAAAAAAGGGGCCAAGGTCTGAGCACAAATCATTGAACGCGAAGAGGGAAATCATTCGATGCGTGACACTTTGATCAAGGTCTTTGAAATCATTGTCTGGGTTGTTGCGGCACTGATCGTGCTGTTAGGCGTTGGTGGTGGGATTTTTGCTCTGATCAATGGCGAAATTGCCGGGCTCCTAGCAATCATTTTTGCCCCGATTGCCGCCGTGATCTACACAGCGCTCATCTTCATCGTCATCGGCAACTACCACAATCTCCGCCGCATTGCCGACGCAGCCGAAAGAATGGGAGTGCGTTAAGGCGCGCCGCAGCTATATCTGCTTGACAAGCCGGGCCTTTGGGCCCGGCTTTCTTTTGCGGCGAGGCCGAAGCGCCTAAGGAGTCTTCTTCTCGCCAATCCGGGTTTCGGTGCCCGCCTTCATCCGCTGAATGTTCTCGACGTGGCGGATGTAGATCAGCACGGTCAGGGCAATCCCGAGGAAGAAACCGCTGCCGTAGCCCAGCGTGAACATCCAGAAGGTGCAGGTGGCCGCCGAGATCAGCGCCGCAAGCGAGCTGAGCCGGGTGGCCAGCGCCACCACCAGCCATGTGCCACAGGCAGCAAGCCCGGTAAGCGGGTGCAGCGCCAGCAGGGTGCCGAGGAAGGTGGCCACCCCCTTACCGCCCTTGAACTTCAGCCAGACCGGAAAGAGGTGGCCGAGGAAGGCGAAGAGCGCCGCCACCTGCGCCGCATCCTCCGCCAGAAGCCAGCGCGCCACCAGCACGGCAATGCCGCCCTTGCCCGCATCCAGAATGAGCGTGAGGAAGGCCGCCAGCTTGTTGCCGGTGCGCAGCACGTTGGTGGCGCCGATGTTGCCCGAGCCAATCTTGCGCAGGTCGCCGAGGCCAAACACGCGTGCCATGACCAGCCCGAAGGGCACGGAGCCAAGCAGGTATGCGGCGAGCGAAGTGAGCGCGAGCAGGTTGAGGCTGGTGGTAATTTCGGGCATCGGGCCTCCTTTCGGGCATACCCTATGCGCCATCGAAGGCCTTGTCGGCAAGGGGCAACGTGGCGCAACGTGGCCCCCGATGCGAGGCGCCCTTTGCGTTACGCCGAGTCTCGCGCGAGGGCAGCAGCCTTGAGGGCCAGTTCGGTTGCGTGGAAGCAGTGGGGCTGCGGCATTGCGGTTTCGCTACGGTTCAGCACGTCGTCCCGCAGTGCGGGGCCGTAGGGCAGCGGCGTATCGGTGCAATCGACGTGCCGGGTGCCCTGCGCATCCGTGAGAAAGAGGTGGTCGCCACCCGCACGGCCCTCGATATCCATGTACTTGCGCAACTCGATGGTGCCCTTCGTTCCGGTCAGGAACGTGCGGCCATCGCCCCAGACGGGCGAGCCTGCGGGGGTGAACCAATCGACCCGCAGAAAGCCCAGCGCCCCGGTATCCGCCTCCACCACGGCGTGGCCGTAATCGGTGAAACCGGGATATTGCGGGTGAGCGTGGTTGGCCTCGGAGGCCTGAAGCACGCGGGCTGAAACCGCACCGGTGAAAGCAAGAAACTGCTCGAACTGATGCGCCGCGATGTCGGTGAGGATCGTGCCGTTCTGCGCCGGATCCCAGAACCACGGGTAGCGCTTGCCGTAGTCTCCGATGCGGTGGGGGCCGAAGCCCGTCATGTGAATGACCTTGCCGATCGCGCCATCACGCACCAGCTCCAGCGCCCGCGTCGTGGCCTTCTGTCGGTAATGCTCGGAGTAGAGCACCGACCAGATGCGGCCCGTGGCCTCCCGGGTTGCCTTGATCGCGGTCAGTTCGTCCAGCGTGAGACACCCGGGCTTGTCAACCATCACATCCTTGCCCGCCTCCATCGCCCGGATCGCCAGCGCGGCGCGGGCGGCCGGGATGGGTGCGGCAACGATGAGGCGGATGGACTCATCGGCCATGATCTCGTCAACGGTGCAGCGCGTGGCCTGCGGAAAGGCCTCGGCATAACGCGCGGCCAGCTCGTCTTCTTCTGCCGCGAAGCGGGTGAGGGTGCACCCGGCGGCCAGCATGGCCTCGGTCTGGCCGTAGATGTGGCCGTGGTTGAGGCCGATGGTGGCAAATTCGAACGGCATCCGGGCCTCCCTGCCGCGCCACTGTGGCACCGTTTCGCCGCCTCTGGCCAGCCCCTGCGCGGCAGTCATCCGCCTTTGGCTTGGCACGCCCGCCGGGGCAGCATAGGAATGGGGCACCCCTTCGAGGCCGCCAGAGATGAAGAAGCAGAACGTCATGAACCGCGACTGGATCGCCACCGCCCGGACCCTTTCCGAGGCCCTGCCCTACCTCAAGCGCTACGTTGGCGCGACCGTTGTCATAAAGCTCGGAGGCCATGCGATGGGTTCCGACGAGGGCATGGCCAGCTTCGCCCGCGACGTGGTGCTGATGAACCTCGTAGGCGTACACCCGGTGGTGGTGCATGGCGGCGGCCCGATGATCAACGACATGCTGAAGCGGCTGGGCGTGGAGAGCGAATTCATCAAGGGCAAGCGGGTGACGGACGCAGCCACGATCGAGGTGGTTGAAATGGTGCTTTCGGGCACCGTGAACAAGCGCATCGTGCAGGCGATCAACGCCCAGGGCGGGCGTGGCGTGGGCCTCTCGGGCAAGGACGCCAACATGATGGTCTGTGACCCGACCGACCCGGAGCTGGGGCTGGTGGGCGACCCGGTGGAGGTCACGCCCGACGTGATCCGCCAGCTGCATGAAGATGGCTACATCCCGGTCGTGGCCCCGCTCGGCGCGGGCCGCGATGGCGAAACCTTCAATGTGAATGGCGACACCGCCGCGGGCGCGATTGCCGCCGCGCTCAAGGCCGACCGCCTGCTGCTGCTCACCGATGTCAGCGGCGTGAAGAACTCCGAAGGCGAGGTGATCACCCAGCTCACCCCGGAAAACGTGAAGGAGCTGACCGAGAGCGGCGTGATCGCGGGCGGGATGATTCCGAAGACGCAGACCGCGCTGGATGCGATCGCAGGCGGCGTGCGGGCGGTGGTGATACTCGATGGCCGGGCGCCCAACGCCACCCTGCTGGAGCTCTTCACCGATCATGGCGCGGGCTCGCTCATCCGCCGCGAGGTGAAGTGACCTACGAGGCCGCGGCCCGGGCGGCGGCGGAACATCACCTGGAGATCTACGGCGGCTTCCACCCCGAGGCGGGCGGCACCCTGTTGCTTCTCGGCCCCGGCGCGGGCGTGTGGGAACATGTCACCGCAACCCCCGAGTTCGCCCATGGCGATGACCCGATGGATCGCTGGTCGCGCCGGGTTATCGGAGCAATGGCCGAGGCGCTGGGGGCGGAGGCGCTCTTTCCCTTCGATGGCCCGCCCTGGCAACCGTTCCAGACATGGGCGCAGGCCACGGGCCGCTGCTGGGAAAGCCCGGTGCGCCTGCTGGTCCATGACCGCGCCGGACTTTGGGCCAGCTTCCGGGGCGCGCTACGCTTTTCCGGGCGGCTCGCCCTGCCCGAAGCCACCAGCCCCCGCCCCTGCGAGA
>NZ_QTNQ01000026.1 GCF_018424695.1 Vannielia litorea | reverse complement strand
CCCCCGCGCGCACCGCTAATCGTCACCAACCGCACCGCACCCCCTTGCCCTCGGCCTCTCCATCCCTATAACCCACGACAATTTGCGCCGACCCGGGGAACGACCATGCCAAAAAGAACCGATATCAAGTCCATCATGATTATCGGGGCGGGGCCCATCGTCATCGGGCAGGCCTGCGAGTTCGACTATTCCGGCGCCCAGGCCTGCAAGGCGCTGCGCGAAGAGGGCTACCGGGTGATCCTCGTCAACTCCAACCCGGCCACCATCATGACCGACCCGGAGCTTGCCGACGCCACCTATATCGAGCCGATCACGCCCGAGGTTGTGGCCAGGATCATCGAGAAGGAACGCCCCGACGCGCTCCTGCCCACCATGGGCGGCCAGACCGGGCTGAACACCTCGCTGAAGCTCGAAGAGATGGGCGTGCTCGACAAGTTCGGCGTCGAGATGATCGGCGCCAAGCGCGAAGCCATTGAAATGGCGGAAGATCGCGCCCTCTTCCGCGAGGCGATGGATCGCATCGGGCTGGAAAACCCCAAGGCCACCATCGTCACCGCCCCCCTGCGCGAGGGCGGCGACCGTGATCTGGACGCTGGTGTTCAGGCCGCGCTGGCGGAGCTGGAAGACATCGGCCTGCCCGCCATCATCCGCCCCGCCTACACGCTGGGCGGCACCGGCGGCGGCGTGGCCTACAACCGCGAAGACTACATCCACTATTGCCGCACCGGCATGGATGCCTCCCCCGTGGGCCAGATCCTCGTGGACGAGTCGCTGCTGGGCTGGAAAGAGTTCGAGATGGAGGTGGTCCGCGACAAGGCGGACAACGCGATCATCATCTGCTCGATCGAGAACGTCGACCCGATGGGCGTTCACACCGGCGACTCGATCACCGTGGCCCCGGCCCTGACGCTGACCGACAAGGAATACCAGATCATGCGCAACGGCAGCATCGCCGTGCTGCGCGAGATCGGGGTCGAAACCGGAGGTTCCAACGTCCAATGGGCGGTGAACCCCGCCGATGGCCGCATGGTGGTGATCGAGATGAACCCGCGGGTGAGCCGCTCTTCGGCGCTGGCCTCCAAGGCGACCGGCTTTCCGATTGCCAAGATCGCCGCCAAGCTGGCCGTGGGCTACACGCTGGACGAGCTGGACAACGACATCACCAAGGTGACGCCCGCCAGCTTTGAGCCGACCATCGACTACGTGGTCACCAAGATCCCGCGCTTCGCGTTTGAGAAGTTCCCCGGTGCCAAGCCCGAGCTGACAACGGCGATGAAATCCGTGGGCGAGGCAATGAGCATTGGCCGGACCATCCACGAGTCGCTGCAAAAGGCGCTCGCTTCGATGGAAACCGGACTGACCGGCTTTGATGAGATCGACATCCCCGGCGCGCCCGATGCGGCGGCCGTCACCAAGGCCCTCTCCGAGCAAACCCCCGACCGGCTCCGCGTCATCGCCCAGGCCATGCGCCATGGCCTTTCGGATGACGACATCCACGCCGCCACCGCGTTTGACCCGTGGTTCCTCGCCCGTATCCGCGAGATCGTCGAAGCCGAGGAAAAACTACGCCATGACGGCCTGCCGATGGACGAAGCCGGGCTGCGCCACGTCAAGATGATGGGCTTCACCGATGCCCGCCTCGCCAGGCTGACGGGCCGGGACGAGGCCAACATCCGCCGGGCACGGCTCAACCTCGGCGTGGTCGCCTCCTTCAAGCGGATCGACACCTGCGCCGCCGAGTTCGAGGCCCAGACGCCCTACATGTATTCGACCTACGAGCACCCGGCGATGGACGAGGTGGAATGCGAGGCGCGCCCCTCCGACGCCAAGAAGGTGGTGATCCTCGGCGGCGGCCCCAACCGCATCGGCCAGGGCATCGAGTTCGACTATTGCTGCTGCCACGCCTGCTTTGCCCTCACCGGGCAGGGCTACGAGACGATCATGGTCAACTGCAACCCCGAGACGGTTTCGACCGACTATGACACATCTGACCGGCTCTATTTCGAGCCGCTCACCTTCGAGCACGTGATGGAAATTCTGCGCGTCGAGCAGGAGAAGGGCACGCTCCACGGCGTCATCGTGCAGTTCGGTGGCCAGACCCCGCTGAAGCTGGCCAATGCGCTGGAGGCCGAGGGCATCCCGATCCTCGGCACCACCCCCGACGCCATCGACCTTGCCGAAGACCGCGAGCGCTTCCAGGATCTGGTCAACCGCCTCGGCCTGAAACAGCCCAAGAACGGCATCGCCCACTCCGACGCCGAGGCGCTCACCATCGCCGCCGAGATCGGCTTCCCGCTGGTGATCCGCCCCTCCTACGTGCTGGGCGGCCGCGCCATGGAGATCGTCCGCGATATGGCGGGGCTGGAACGCTACATCAACGAGGCCGTGGTGGTCTCCGGCGACAGCCCGGTGCTGCTCGACAGTTACCTCTCCGGCGCCACCGAGGTGGACGTGGATGCGCTCTGCGACGGCGAAAACGTCCACGTCGCGGGCATCATGCAGCACATCGAAGAGGCCGGCGTGCACTCGGGCGACTCGGCCTGCTCGCTGCCGCCCCACACCCTGCCCACCGAGGTCATCGACCGACTGATCGAGCAAACCAAGGCCCTCGCCGTCTCGCTCCACGTTGTCGGCCTGATGAACGTGCAATTCGCGGTGAAGGCCAACGCGCAGGGCGAAAACGAAATCTACCTCATCGAGGTCAACCCGCGGGCCTCGCGCACCGTGCCCTTTGTCGCCAAGGCCACTGACAGCGCCATCGCCTCCATCGCCGCCCGCCTCATGGCCGGCGAGAAGCTGGCAGATTTCCCGCAAGCCGCACCCCACGTGCAGGTCGACGAGAACACGCCCATCCCCATGGGCGACCCGCTGAGCCTCGCCGATTTCCGCACGCCCTGGTTCTCCGTCAAGGAAGCTGTTCTGCCCTTCGGGCGCTTCCCCGGCGTCGACACCCTGCTCGGGCCGGAGATGCGCTCCACCGGCGAGGTGATGGGCTGGGATCGCACCTTCCCCCGCGCCTTCCTCAAGGCCCAGATGGGCGCGGGCACCCACCTGCCCCAGCCCGGCGCGGGCAAGGTGTTTCTCTCGATCAAGGAAGACGACAAGACCCCGCAACTGGTGGAAACCGCCCAGGTGCTCACCGCCCTCGGCTTCCCCCTCATCGCCACCCGCGGCACAGCGACGTTCCTCGCCGAGCACGGACTCGAGGCGGAGGTGGTGAACAAAGCCTACGAAGGCCGCCCCCATGTGGTGGACGCGATGAAGAACGGCGAAATCTGCCTGGTGATGAACTCCACCGAAGGGGCGCAATCGGTCGAGGACTCGCGGAGCATGCGCGCCGTCTGCCTCTCCGACCGTATCCCCTATTTCACCACCCTCGCCGCCAGCCACGCGGCAGCGCTGGCGATGAAGTCGCGGGACGAAGGCGAGCTGGTGGTGCGGTCGCTTCAGGAGGCGTAACGCGCTCCAATTGAGCGCCTGCGGCGCACACTATCTATTTTGTGTGCCTCCGGCGGGAGTATTTTCAGCAAGAAAATGAACAGGATGCGCGGCTTGATCAGGCCGCGCACCGCCGCCCTCACACCCCCTGCTCACTATCCCCATACTCCACCCGCCGCCGGGTCTTGGCCGCCATCACCTCCTCGGGGCGCAGGATATAGTCGTTCACGTCCGGCCCATCGATCACCTTGGCCAGCCGCATGTGCATGAAGGCGCGAAGCACCCGGTTGATCCGGGGCTGGTAGCCCTGCCCCAGCGCCTTGAAGAACTTCACCACATCCGCATCCAGCGCGATCGTTACCCGGGTGCGTTTCGGGTCGCGGCGGTCGTGCTCCTGCCAGATGTCGTGCCATTCGCGCGGGCAGCTTTTGAGATCCCAGAGGCGGTCGTGGATGTCGTGCTCGATCATCCTGAGGGCGTCGACGCCATAAAAGAAGTTCTGGCGTTCGGTCTTGGTCATCTTGGTCGGGTCGATGGGCATGGGGGGCTCCTTTCGCCCGTCAGTTTCCGCGCAAAGGGTTAATTCCGATTCGAGCGCCCGCGCGGTGAATTCTCGTATGCATAGGTTGTGCATGGGTTGTGCATGGATTGTGGCTGTGCTCTTTCCGCCACTGACCCCGTCTAAAGCCAATGGTAAACAGAGCGCATGGCCAAGCTGTATTTCCATTACTCCACCATGAACGCCGGCAAGAGCACCATCCTGCTTCAGGCTTCGCACAACTACATAGAGCGTGGGATGCAGACCTATCTGCTAAATGTGGCATTCGATGACCGCGCCGGGGAGGGCACCATTGGCAGCCGGATCGGGCTGGAAGCGGCGGCCGATACTTTTACGGCGCAGGAAGATCTCTTCGCCAAGATAGAGGCCCGCCTCGCCGCAGGCCCCTGCGCCTGCATCTTCGTCGATGAAGCCCAGTTCCTGACCAAGGATCAGGTCTGGCAGCTGGCGCGCGCGGTTGACGACCTCGGCGTGCCGGTCATGTGCTACGGGCTGCGCGTCGATTTCATGGGAGAGCTTTTTCCCGGCTCCGCCGCCCTGCTGGCGCTGGCCGACGAGATGCGCGAGGTGCGCACCATCTGCCACTGCGGGAAGAAGGCGACGATGGTTGTGCGGATGGGGGCCGATGGCGAGGTTCTGCGCGAGGGCGACCAGGTGCAGATTGGCGGCAATGAGACCTATCTCAGCCTCTGCCGCCGCCACTGGCGGAGCGCGATGGGCCGGTAGCGCGACCCGCCCGCCCCGTCAGAACATCCGCCCGCCGAGAGGCACATCCTTGCCCGGTGCAAGCAGCACCACTTCGCCCTCGTCATCCGGCACCCCCAGCACCAGCACTTCCGACATCACCGGCCCGATCTGGCGAGGCGGGAAGTTGACCACGCCTAGCACCTGCCGCCCCACCAGTTCGTCGAGCGAGTAGTGCTTCGTGATCTGGGCAGAGGATTTCTTCACGCCAATCTCGGGGCCGAAATCCACCCAGAGCTTGAAGGCAGGTTTGCGGGCCTCGGGAAAGGGCTCTGCCTGGGTGATCTTGCCCACGCGGATATCCACCTTCATGAAGTCGTCGAATGATATTTCGCTCATGATCTCAATTCCTTGGCTCTGTTCGTCGCGGCCTCGACTGTGCGCCGCATCAGCTCGGGCAGCTCTGGCATCAGCACCTCCAGCCCGGCCTGGGTGGTGCCGTTGGGCGATGTCACGTTGACCCTGAGTTGCGCGGCAGAGGCGTCATCCTGGTAGGCCAGTTCCCCCGCGCCGCAGACCGTCGCGCGGGCCAGTTTCATCGCCATCTCGGGGGCCAGCCCCACGGCCTCACCGGCCTGCGCCAGCGCCTCGATCATGTGAAACACATAGGCCGGGCCCGAGCCGCTGACGCCGGTGACAGCGTCGATCTGGTCTTCATTCTCCAGCCGCACCACCTCGCCCACGGCGCTCAGCAGGTCGCAGGCCATGTCGAGCTGTTCGGCGCTCACCGCCGCGTTGCCGATCACCGCCGAAATGCCGCGCCCGACGGCAGCCGGCGTGTTGGGCATCGCGCGCACCACCGGCACATCGCCCAGCGCCGCCTCGAAGGCCGCAATCGGCGTGCCCGCCGCGATGGAGACAAAGACGGTATCGGCGCCCAGCGCCCTCAGCGCGGGCAGCGCATCGCCCATCATCTGCGGCTTCACCGCGATGATCGCCACCGCCGGGCTTTCAGGCAATTCCGTGTTGAGATTCACGCCCTTGAGCGATTTCAGCCAGTCAGATGGCTGTGGGTCCAGCACCGTGACGGCCTCTTGTGGCAGCCCGTCTGCCAGCCACCCGGCCAGCATCGCTCCGCCCATCTTGCCACAGCCCAGAAGCACGAGGCCCCGGGCTGCAATGTCTTTCATATCCATGGGTCAGCCCCCCCTTTCGGGGGGCAACTTAGGCGCGCCCGTAGGCCTCTGCAATCGCCACCTGCATGGCGTCCTTCGCGGGCCGGTCGCCCCAGACCACGAGCTGCATCGCCGGGTAGAAGCGCTCCGCCGCGCTCACCGCAGCACCGATCAGCTTGTCGATCTGCTCGGGGTGCGCCATCTGCCCGCCGCCCATCACGAGGCCGTAGCGATAGACCATAAGCTTCTGCTCGGCCCAGAAGGTGAAGGCGCCGGCCCAGCACATGTCGTTCACGCTGTTAAGCACTTCGTAAAGGGCGCCGTGCTTATCTTCCGGCGGCTCCATCTCGAAGGTGCAGATCAGGCGAAGGGTTTCATCATAGCCGGACCATGCGAGGGTGATCGAGTAGGTGCGCCACTGGCCTTCCACCGCCATGGCGATCTGGTCGTCGGCGATGCGGTCAAAATCCCAGGCGTTGTGCTCCGCCAGCGTCTCGACGATGTCGATCGGGTGAAGATCCTCGGATTCCAAGTAAGTTTCGGAAAGTGACATGCCCGGCCCCTTCTATGGTTCGTCCCGCTGGCTCTGCGGCCGCCAGAACTTGTTGCCTGCTCTAGGTCCGGTGGGGCTCCCCACCGCCCTTACTAGATATCGTGCGCGGGAACACGCCGTGGTGTAAAGCCAAATCTTGCGGCATCCACCAATAAGTTGTGGACAAGTCTTGAGCAGCCACGAAATACGGCGCGTGCCGCTGCGGAACCTGGCGGCCGGAATCGAAAACGGCGCCCAAAAGGCGCCGCTTGTTAAAGTCGCTCTACGCGTCTTACGTCTTCGAAGCCTCTTCCAGCGCATCCAGCCGGGCCTTCAGCGCCTCGTTTTCCTCGCGGGCCTTCTGCGCCATGGCGCGCACGGCATCGAACTCTTCGCGGGTCACGAAGTCACGGTCCACCAGCCATCGGTCCATCCAGCCGCGCAGCGCCGTCTCCGCCTCATCCTTCGCGCCCTGGGCCACACCCATGGCGTTGGTCATCAGTTGCGAGAAGTCGTCAAAGAGCTTGTTGCGGGTCTGCATGGGGCCTCCGTTAGGGCTTTGTCGCACCGTGGCTCTCATATGGGCCTCCGCGTGCCAATGTGCAAGGTTGACACCGCCCACCCCGCGCGGCCAATTGCGCCCCATGCAGGCGCTTATCCCCTTCCCCGAGATCGACCCGGCGATCTTCACCATCGGCCTTTTCGGCATTGAGTTTTCGCTGCGCTGGTATGCGCTGGCCTATATAGCGGGCATCCTCATCGGCTGGCGGATGGGGCTTGCCCTCGTCAGCCGTGCCACGCTCTGGCCGGGCGACACATCGCCCATGAGCCGCGAAAAGGCCGACGACATGCTCACATGGATCGTGCTGGGCATCATCCTCGGCGGACGGCTGGGCTATGTGCTGTTCTACAAGCCGGGGTATTATTTCGATAATCCGGGTGAGATCATCCGCGTCTGGGATGGCGGCATGGCCTTCCACGGCGGCATGCTCGGCGTGGTTCTCGCGGTCTGGGTGTTCTGCGTTCGCAATGCCGTTGCCAAGATCCACGTCGCCGATCTGCTCGCCGTCTGCGTGCCGCCCGGCCTCTTCTTCGGGCGCGTTGCCAACTTCATCAACGCCGAGCTCTATGGCCGCCCGACCGATGTGGCCTGGGGCGTCAAGTTCCCCTCGATGTGCTTTGATCCAACCCGTCAGCCCTGCGAGGTTGCGGGGCAATGGTTCTACTACGGCACCGAGGTCGCCCGGCATCCGTCTCAGCTTTACGAGGCGGGGCTTGAAGGCCTGCTGCTGGGGGCCATCCTGCTCATCATGGCGCTGCGCGGCGCCTTCAAGGTGCCCGGCCTTACCGTGGGCGTCTTCTTTGCGGGCTACGGCATCTCGCGGTTTATCGTCGAGTTCTATCGGCTGGCCGACGAGCAGTTCATCACGTCTGACAATCCGGCAGGCTACGTGATGCGGCTGGGCGAATGGGGCATCACCAAGGGCCAGCAGTTGAGCCTGCCGATGGTCTTCCTCGGCATCGGCCTGATCCTCTGGGCGCTCCTGCGCAAGAGGCGCGCCACCCCGGCATGACCCCGCTCGCCGCCAAGCTCGTCGCCCGGATCGAAGCCGAGGGGCCCATGGGCGTGGATGCCTATATGGCCGCCTGCCTGACCGATCCGGACCACGGCTACTACACCACCCGCGACCCGCTGGGCACGGCGGGGGATTTCATCACTGCGCCCGAAATATCGCAAATGTTCGGTGAGCTTTTCGGCCTCTGGCTGGCGCAGGTCTGGATGGACCACGGCGCACCCGGTGCCTTCGTGCTGGCCGAGCTTGGGCCGGGCCGGGGAACACTGATGGCCGATGCCCTGCGCGCGGCGCGGCGTGTGCCGGGTTTCACCGAGGCGGCAAGGCTCGTGCTGGTGGAGACCTCGCCGGAGCTGCAAAAGGCTCAGGCGGAACGGCTGACACCCTATGATCCGCGCTGGGTAGACAGCGTCGAGAGCCTTCCCGGCGGCCCTCTTTTTCTCATCGCCAACGAGTTCTTCGATGCTCTCCCGATCCGCCAGTTCATCCGCACTGAACGCGGTTGGGACGAGCGCTGCGTGGGCCTCCAAGGCGGCGGGCTTGGCTTCACCACCCGCGCCGCCGACCTGCCCGAACTGGCCGCGCGCGAGGCTGATACCCGGCCCGGCGAAATCGTTGAAACCTGCGCTCCTGCCGCCGGATTCATGCGGGCGATCGGCCAGCGGATCGCCCAGCATCGCGCCGGGGCGGCCCTCGTGATCGACTATGGCGCCGCGATCTCCCGTGGCGACACGCTTCAGGCCCTGAAGGCCCACGAGCCGGTTGACGTGCTCGCCACACCCGGCGAAGCCGACCTGACGGCCCATGTCGACTTCGGCGCCCTCGCCGCCGCCCGTGGCCCCGCAGAGGCCGCGCCTCTGACCCCGCAGGGCGTCTTTCTCGAGCGGCTCGGGATCACCCAGCGCGCACAGGCCCTGGCGCAGCAGCTGACCGGCGCGGCGCTCGACAGCCACATTGCCGCCCATCGCCGCTTGACCCACCCCGAGGAAATGGGGAGGCTCTTCAAGTGTCTCGCCCTTCATCCCACCAGCACGGCCACGCCGCCCGGGTTCTGAGCCAATGACCCTTGAGATCATCACCGCACCGGCCCTCGGCCCCGTCACCCACGGGTTCTTCACCCGCAAAGGCGGGGCCTCTTCGGGGGTTTTCGGCGGGCTCAACTGCGGCGGCGGCTCCTCGGATCTTGCGGACGCGGTGGAGCTCAACCGCACCCGCGTGGCCGGCGCAATGGAGGTCGCACCGGAGGCCTTGCTGACGGTTCACCAGGTGCACTCGCCGGATGTGGTTACCGTGAGCGAGCCGATCACCGGCACGAAACCCAGGGCCGATGGGCTGGTAACGGCAACACCCGGTCTGGCCATCGCGGTCCTCACCGCCGATTGCCAGCCCGTGCTCTTCGCCGATCCCGATGCGGGCGTCATAGGTGCCGCTCACGCGGGCTGGCGCGGCGCGCTGTCCGGCGTGCTGGCGGCAACGGTAGAGGCCATGGAAGCCCTTGGCGCACGGCGCGAGAACATCGCAGCGGTCATTGGGCCATCCATCAGCCAGCGCGCCTACGAAGTCGGCCCTGAGTTCTTCGACGACTTCATGGCCGAAGACCCGGAGTTCAGCCGCTTCTTTGCTGGGGGCGAGGGTGACCGGATGCAGTTCGACCTGCCCGGCTTCGGGCTGCACATGCTGCGACAGGCAGGGGTGGGTACCGCAGAATGGACCGGCCACTGCACCTATTCCGATCCGGAGCGATTCTATTCCTTCCGCCGGACAACCCATCGCGGCGAGGCCGATTACGGGCGGCTGATCTCGGTAATCCGACTCTGATCCTGGCCGGAATGGGGCGCGCCCCGCCCCGCCCGCGCCGCATTGAGGATCCGAAACAATCCGCCGCCGCCCGCAAAACTGTTTCTCCAGAGCGCCTTCCCCTTGTTTGTCAGGCATTTGCTTCGAACCGCGGATGGCGAACTGCCCTTCATAGCAAGCCGCTCAATTTCTCCGAAAATTCTCCGTGTTCGCCCAAACAACGCCCCAGTCTCAGGTGAGATTGTTCGAGAACGGGCAACAAGCCCGCAGGCAAAGACCGTTACGAGCAGGAGAAGAAGAAGATGAAGACGCGCTGGATCAAGCAGTCGACCACAGCCACAGAGGCCCAGAAGGTGCAGATGCCCTGGGCGCGCGGCGCGCGCCGCGCGGCAATGATCGCCCGCCGCAGCAGCCGGTTGGACCGGCTCAACCTGCTCACGGCCTGATCGCCGCAGATCGTGTTTCCCTCGCCGGGCGCGTTCCCGCCCGGCACATGAACAGCCCGCCGGGACCTCCCGGCGGGCTGCCTGATTCCGCGACGGCGGCGCTCGCAAAGGAATCAGAATGTGGCAACGGGCACCACAGCACAGAAACAATTTCGCGCAGCCGCGCCGGATTGGCCCCGGACCTGCGCTAAATCGCCGGTAAACTTTGACAGTCCCGGCCTCTCGCCGCCATTTTCTTCCTCAAGACAAATCCTTCTGCGCTCTTTGGTGGGGGCCAGGCAGATGTGATCGAACCGAAAGGTGATATCGCATGGTGTACCCTCACCGCGCCGTCGCTGGCCTCGCGACGGACCAGATTGGCCCCACGGGGCAAACCTCCTGGGCGTCTCAACCAGACGTTCGCTCGAAACCTCGGCGGGTGATGCCTCTCACCCGCCGCTTCGAGGTTTCATATCTCGCTTCCAACGGTGACATAGACGATTTTCAGCGGGTGGCCCCGGCCACCCCCCTGTTTGAAGATGCCTTCTCCGCCCTCGGGCGCGGGGCGCTGATTTCCACGGTCGATGGCCTCACGGCCGTGGAAGACCTGCTCCCCGGTACTTTTGTCGAAACCCCTCAAGGGCCACAGCAATTGCTCTGGATCGGCTCCATGACCGTGTTCCCGGAAAGTGGCGAACTGGCCGCGCGGGCGCCCGGGCATGAGCCGCAAAAGATGGTGCGCGTGGCAACCGATACATTCGGCCTCGGCCGCCCCGCGCCGGACCTTATGCTCGGCCCGAGGGCACGGCTGCTCTTCCGGAGCGCGGCCTGCATGCATGCCGTCGGCGCAGAAGAGGCCTTCGCCCCGGCCCGCGCTTTCATCGATGGCGTCAGTGTCATCGAGATTTCGCCCCTGTCGCCTCAAAAGGTCTGGCAACTCTGCTTTGCCGGCCAGCAGACCTATTTCGCCAATGGTGTGGAGGTGGAGAGCTTCCATCCCGGCTTCAAGTCTGAAGCCATGCACGACCGCGAGATGTCGGCCCTGTTCCTTGCGCTGTTTCCCCATGTCGAGAGCTTTGAAGACTTCGGCAACATGCACGTGCCGCGCTTGACGGCGTTCGAGCTGGAAAACCTGCGCGCCGCCTGAGGGCTTACAGCCCCATATCCCATAAGGTCGGCCTCGCACTCTCGGCGGGGCCGTTTCCGTTCAAAAGGTCATGCGGTCTTGGCCAGCCGTTCTTCGAGCACGTCGAAAGGCACACCCGGATCATCCTTGGCACAGCGGATCACCAAGGACGTCTTGACGCTGGCAACGTTGGGCGCAGTCAGAAGCTGGCCGGTAAGGAAGCTTTGAAAGCCGGAGAGGTCGGAGGCGACGCATTTGAGGATGAAGTCGATCTCGCCGTTCAGCATGTGGCACTCGCGAACGAGCGGCCATTCACGGCACCGCTGCTCGAACGCGGCCAGATCGGCTTCGGCCTGGCTGTTCAGCCCGACCATCGCGAAGACCTGCACCTCAAAGCCCAACTCGCGGCTATCGACATCCGCGTGGTAGCCCTTGATATAGCCCGCTTCCTCCAGCGCGCGGACGCGACGCAGGCAGGGCGGGGCCGAGATGCCGACCTTTTCGGCCAGTGCGACGTTGGTCATTCGCCCGTCAGCCTGAAGCTGCGCGAGAATGTTCCGATCAATTTCGTCCAGCTTCGATGCGGCCATCTGCCCCTCCGATTTGCCGTTTTGTACGCCGCAGCGCCGTCACGCGCAAGAATGTTTCGCATTTGCGCAAGAAATAGAATGCGCATGCCTGACATGCGATGGTGCCCTTTCTCTCCCCTGCCTGCGGGCCTATATGGCCTGACACAATCGATTCCAGAGAGGCAAGGGGGCCGCCATGAGCGAGACGCGCCACACCAAGACCCTGATCATCGGCTCAGGCCCTGCGGGCTACACAGCGGGCGTTTACGCTAGCCGCGCCATGCTGAACCCGATCCTGGTGCAGGGCATCGAGCCGGGCGGGCAGCTGACCACCACCACCGAAGTCGAGAACTGGCCCGGCGATACCGAGGTTCAGGGCCCAGACCTGATGGTGCGCATGGAAGCCCACGCCAAGGCGATGGGCTGCGAGATCATTGGCGATATCATTGTTGAGCTCGATACAGAGAGCCGCCCCTTCGTCGCCAAGGGTGACTCCGGCAACACCTACACTGCCGACTCGGTGATCCTGGCCACCGGCGCGCGGGCCAAGTGGCTCGGGCTGGACAGCGAAGAGAAGTTCAAGGGCTTCGGCGTTTCGGCCTGTGCGACCTGTGACGGATTTTTCTATCGCGGCCAGGAGATCGTGGTGATCGGCGGCGGCAACACTGCCGTCGAAGAGGCGCTGTTCCTGACCAACTTCGCCAGCAAGGTGACGCTGATCCACCGGCGCGACGAGCTGCGGGCGGAGAAGATCCTGCAAGACCGGCTGCTGAAGAACCCCAAGATCGAAACCCTGTGGTTTCATGAGCTTGAGGAAGTCGTGGGCGAGGATAACCCTCTGGGCGTGGAAGCCGTGCGGGTGAAGCACACCAAAACCGGCGAGATCACCGAGATTCCCGCCAAAGGTGTCTTCGTGGCCATCGGCCATGCCCCCGCGACCGAGCTGGTGAAGGACAAGCTGGAGCTGCACAACGGCGGCTACGTCAAGGTGAAGCCCGGCACCACCGAAACTTCGGTGCCCGGCATCTTTGCCGCGGGCGACCTGACCGATCACAAGTATCGCCAGGCCGTGACCTCCGCGGGCATGGGCTGCATGGCCGCGCTCGACGCCGAGCGCTGGCTGGCCGAGCAGGGTGACGCCGCAGAACCGGCGCCCGAAGCTGCGAACGAGCCGGAAAGCGCCTGAGCCTTCCGTGAACGAACCGAGAAGGGCGCAGTCCGAAAGACGGGCGGCGCCCTTTTTCTTTTGCGCTCCGCAACAAGCGCCATCGCGCGGTTAACCCGGGTTTTACTCCCTTCGCGCAGAATGAGCGCGCGGGCTCGCAACTGCGCGCTGCGGCTGGGGGCGCAATTCGGCAACAAACCGTTCCTGCGACAACTTGGGTCTTTCGCGGACGGCCAAAGAGTGACATGTGTTCATCGTTGAACACACTTTGAGTCGCCCGCCCCGCCATGACCACCCAATCCGAAAAGCTCCTACTCCCCAATGAGGACCAGCTGTTCTTACTGCTGCGCCAACTCGAACGGGCGCCGGAGGCGAGCCAGCGCAGCATCGCCGAGGCCCTCAAGGTCTCTCTCGGCAAGCTCAACACTCAGCTGCGCGCCACCGCCGCCGCAGGCCTCATCACCATAGAAGAACGCGCCGGCCCAGACCGCCGCCAACGATTTGCCTATGCGCTCACCAAGGCCGGGCAGGCCGAGAAAGAGCGTCTGATTGACGCGTTCCTCTCCCGAAAATTCGCCGAATACACCGCTCTTCATGCTGAACTGACAGGTTCGGTGAGCGACCTGATACCACTGAAATACAGGAGCACCCTGATGCAGAACAACCTCGCCCCGATCCCGGAACTCTACGTGTCTTACGAGAGCGCCCAGAAGCTGAAAGTCGAAGCCGCTGACCTCACCTCGCACGATCTGACCCCGCGCCAGATTTGCGACCTCGAGCTGCTGATGAACGGCGGCTTCAACCCGCTGAAAGGCTTTCTTTCGCAGGAAGACTACGACGGCGTGGTCGAGAACATGCGCCTTGCCGATGGCACCCTCTGGCCCATGCCCATCACCCTCGATGTGGGCGAAACCTTCGCCGAGACCGTCGAGATCGGGCAGGACATCGCCCTGCGCGATCAGGAAGGCGTGATCCTCGCCACCATGACCGTGACCGACAAGTGGGAGCCCAACAAATCCCGCGAGGCCGAGAAGGTGTTTGGCGCCGACGACAGCGCTCACCCGGCGGTGAACTACCTGCACAACCAGGCGGGCAAGATCTACCTCGGCGGCCCCGTCACCGGCCTGCAACAGCCGATCCACTATGATTTCCGCGCCCGCCGCGACAGCCCCAACGAGCTGCGCGCCTACTTCCGCAAGCTCGGCTGGCGCCGTGTGGTTGCGTTCCAAACCCGCAATCCGCTGCACCGCGCGCACCAGGAGCTCACCTTCCGCGCCGCCAAGGAGGCCCAGGCCAACCTGCTGATCCACCCGGTGGTAGGCATGACCAAGCCGGGCGACGTCGATCACTTCACCCGCGTGCGCTGCTACGAGGCTGTGCTCGACAAGTACCCGGGCGCGACCACCACCATGAGCCTGCTGAACCTCGCCATGCGCATGGCCGGCCCGCGCGAGGCCGTCTGGCACGGGCTGATCCGCAAGAACCACGGCTGCACCCATTTCATCGTTGGCCGTGACCATGCAGGCCCCGGCAAGAACTCCGCCGGGGAAGACTTCTATGG
Organism: Vannielia litorea; assembly: GCF_018424695.1. Classification (GTDB taxonomy): domain Bacteria; phylum Pseudomonadota; class Alphaproteobacteria; order Rhodobacterales; family Rhodobacteraceae; genus Vannielia; species Vannielia litorea_A. The sequence continues at coordinate 32,090 of NZ_QTNQ01000026.1, read as the reverse complement.
CCCCTACGACGCGCAAGACCTGTTCCGCGAGCATCAGGACGAGATCGGCATCGAAATGGTCGACTTCAAGCACATGGTCTGGGTGCAGGAGCGGGCGCAGTACGAGCCGATGGACGAGATCAAGGACAAGGATGACGTGACCATCCTCAACATCTCCGGCACGGAGCTGCGCCGCCGCTTGGCCGAGGGCCTCGAGATCCCGGAGTGGTTCAGCTTTCCCGAAGTGGTGAACGAGCTGCGCAAGACCCGCCCGCCGCGGGCCAAGCAGGGCTTCACCGTGTTCTTCACGGGCTTCTCCGGTTCGGGCAAAAGCACCATCGCCAACGCGCTCATGGTGAAGCTGATGGAAATGGGCGGCCGCCCGGTGACGCTGCTCGACGGCGATATCGTCCGCAAGAACCTCAGCTCCGAGCTGGGCTTCTCCAAGGAGCACCGTGACCTGAACATCCGCCGCATCGGTTACGTGGCCTCGGAGATCACCAAGAACGGCGGCATCGCCATCTGCGCGCCCATTGCGCCCTATGCCACCACCCGCCGGGCCGTACGCGAGGACGTCGAGAGCTACGGCGCTTTTGTGGAAATCCACGTGGCAACCAGCATCGAAGAGTGCGAGCGGCGTGACCGGAAGGGCCTCTACAAACTGGCCCGTGAAGGCAAGATCAAGGAGTTCACCGGCATCTCAGACCCTTACGACGTGCCGGAGACTCCCGAGCTGCGGGTTGAGACCGAGGGCACCGACGTGGACAACTGCGCCCACCAGGTGCTGCTCAAGCTGGAACAGATGGGCCTCGTGGCCGCCGTTTGAAAATCCGTCATTTGACGCACAGAGTGCGCCGGAGATCGCTTCGGCGCACTCTGTCCACGAGTAGGCCCATGCTGTTTAAATCGCTTTCATCCATTCCGTCGCGGTCTGAAAGCCTTGGCCCAGCGCTGGAAGCGCTGGTCGCTCAGGATGTGTCTGTGGAGAAGGTCATCCTCTACATCCCCAAGGTTTACAGGCGCTTTCCTGATTACGCGGGCGATCTGCCGTCGGTTCCTGCTGGCGTGGAAATTCGCCAGCCGGAAGAAGACTTTGGCGCCGCCTCGAAGGTGCTGCACGCGCTGCGTGACTTCGCTTATGCGCCGGAATCCGACATCCTTTTCTAAGATGATGACCTCATCTACGAGGGTGACAGGGCCAGGCAGTTGGTCGTAGCGCGCAAGCTGCAACCCGATAACCCGCTGTGCTCTTCTGGATGGAACTTGCCGTTCTTCGACAAAGAGGCCGACGCCGAAGAGCACCATCCGATGGGCCAATGGCAAAGCAGGCGGACCGATCTGGACTTCCAATTTCGCAAGCTTCGAACGCACCTGCGCTTGCGGAAACTCTCTCTGAGAAAATTTGAAAAGCCTTGGCGCAACAGGTTCAGCACCTCGGGCTTCACCGATGTGTTCGAAGGCGTCGGCGGTGTCATGGTGCGACCCCGTTTCTTTGACGAAGACGCCTTTAACATCCCCGACATCATGTGGACGGTCGACGATGTCTGGCTGTCGGGCATCTGCGTGAAGAATGGCTACAGGCCTTGGGCGGTGGCAGGTGCATCTCGCTTTACTTACTCCGAGGCCCGCCACGTCGACGCTCTTAATCAATCCGTCATCGAAGGGGCCGACCGATACGAGGCCAACCGCCTTTGTGCCCAATACATGAAAGACGCCTATGGCATCTGGGGCGGCAACGGGAGCGCAGGCAAGGTCAGCGTAGCCTGATCGCCTCGTGCCTGAGGCTGCTGCCGCAGGCTCCCATGCTCAAATCAGTGCACTGTCACCGGCGCCATGTCATGCTGGCGGGCCAGAACGAAGGCCAACTCACGGCCCTGCACAAGGGCAAGGCGCTCGCCTTCCGTGTTGTGCACCGCGTAAATGTCACCCACGGCCTCAGCCTGCGCCCGCACCTCGTCTGGCAGGTCACCCGCCTCGACCTTGCGGACATAGACAATCGGCCGTTCGGCGCTCTCGGACATGTCTTCAGCAAACTTCGTGTCCATCACACGTCTCCTTTACAGGTTGCGCGTCCCTCGGCCCGATCTCCCCGGGCCACCGCAGATCAGCCGCGATCGATCTTGATCGTCTGAACCACGGTCTCGGGCTCGGCGCGGTTGAGATCCACGTGCAAGAGCCCATTTTCCAGCTTCGCGCCGGCCACCTCGACGCCATCGGCCAGCACGAAACTGCGCTGAAACTGACGCGCGGCGATGCCACGGTGCAGAAACACCCGCCCATCTTCGTCGTCCGACTGGCGACCGCGAATGACAAGCTGTGAATCCTCAACCGTAATCGCGAGATCCTGTTCCGAGAAACCTGCCACCGCGAGGGTGATCCTATAGGCATTCTCGCCGGATTGCTCGATGTTGAAGGGAGGATACCCCTCGCTGCCAGACTTGGCGGTGCGTTCGACCAGCCGTTCAAGCTGCTCGAAGCCGAGGAGAAACGGGTGAGACCCGAGTGTGAGTTTGCTCATCTGGCACAGCCCTCTTGCTCAAGCGACGATGCGGAATGCGGCCCCATACTGGCGACCGCTTTCCAAATATGGGGAGTGAAGCGCCGTGCGGCAAGGGCTGGCCATTGAGCGGGGCGGGAAAATGCATATGATCGGCGCACTTGCCACCAGTCCGAAGACCGCCCCCGATGAACGCCCCCGGTGAAATGAGCCATGAAGACGTGCTCCGCGTTAAGCTGGAGGTGCTGCGACGCGAGCACCGCGATCTGGACGAGTCGATCAAGGCGATTCAGGAGAAGGGCAAGGGCGATACCTTCACCCTGCAACGTTTGAAGAAGAAGAAGCTGGCGCTGAAGGACGAGATCGCCCGCATCGAAGACGAGCTATACCCCGACATCATTGCGTAAGCCTGCGGCGCGGCTATAAAGGCCGCTCTTTCGCGGGGAGAGGAGCCTGAAGCATGGCAGAGCCGATCGTGGGCATCATCATGGGCAGCCAGTCCGACTGGCCGACGATGAAGCACGCCGCCGATATTCTGGACGAGCTGGGGGTGGCCTGGGAAGCGAAGATCGTTTCGGCCCACCGCACACCCGACAGGCTCTGGTCCTACGGCAAGGAGGCCGCCGGGCGCGGGCTGAAGGTGATTATCGCCGGTGCGGGGGGCGCTGCCCATCTGCCCGGCATGATGGCGTCCAAAACACGCGTGCCCGTGGTCGGGGTGCCGGTGCAAACGCGGGCGCTTTCGGGCGTCGACAGCCTCTATTCCATCGTCCAGATGCCACGCGGCTTTCCCGTCGCCACCATGGCAATTGGCGAGGCTGGTGCAGTGAACGCAGGCCTCATGGCCGCCGGCATTCTTGCCGTCTCGGACGCGGCGCTGGCCGAACGGCTCGATGCATGGCGCGCGGCGCTTTCCGCCTCTATCCCGGAGGAGCCGCAGAATGACTGAGCCGCTTGCGCCCGGATCGACCATCGGTATTCTCGGTGGTGGCCAGCTCGGCCGGATGCTCGCGGTGGCCGCCGCGCGGCTTGGCTACAAGGCGCATATCTTCGAGCCGGGCGCGGCCCCGGCGGGCGACGTGGCTGCCCAGCTCACTCAAGCGCAATATGACGACTCCGAGTCGTTGGTGGCCTTTGCCGCCAGCGTGGATGTCATTACCTACGAGTTCGAGAACATCCCCACCGCCGCGCTCGACACGCTGGAGGCCATCCGCCCGATCCGCCCGGGCCGCGAGGCCCTGCGGGTGAGCCAGGACAGGCTGACGGAAAAGACCTTCCTGCGCGATCTCGGCCTGACCACGGCGCCCTTTGCCCCAGTCGCCTCCGAGGCCGAGATGGCAGAAGCCGTCGCCGAAATCGGCGCCCCTTCGATCCTGAAGACCCGGCGGCTGGGTTATGATGGCAAGGGACAGGCCCGTTTGAAGGCGGCCGAGGATGCACCTACTGCATGGGCCGCCATGGATGGCGCAGAGGCCATCCTTGAAGGCTTCGTGGATTTTTCGCTCGAGGTTTCCGTCATCGCCGCGCGCGGGCTGACGGGCGAGGTGGTGTGCTTCGACCTTGGCGAGAACGTGCACAAATCCGGCATTCTCGCCACCACGACCGTTCCCGCCAAGATCCCGCCCCGGCTTTCAACCGATGCCGCGCTTTTGGCCGGCAAGATCCTGAACGCGCTGGATTACGTGGGCGTAATGGGCGTGGAGCTTTTCGTCACCCCCGGCGCGCTTATCGTCAACGAGATTGCCCCGCGCGTGCACAATTCCGGCCATTGGACGCAGAACGGCTGTGCCGTCGACCAGTTCGAGCAGCACATCCGCGCCATTACCGGCTGGCCACTGGGCGACGGCAAGCGGCACTCAGATGTGGTGATGGAGAACCTGATCGGGGATGACATCCACCGCGTGCCCGACATTGCCCGCGAGCCACACGCCGCGATTCACCTCTATGGCAAGGCCGAGGCGCGCCCGGGGCGCAAGATGGGGCACGTGAACCGTATCACGTAGGGTGACCAATCTGCGGACCTTCTGAGTCCTGACAGTGCTTTGCTCGAATGGTGGGCACATTGCCCACCCTACTCCGTGATTTCCTTTAGCCCTGCGGCCACGGCGTCGGCGTAGCCGAGCTCCGGGTTGAAGCTGCCGCGTTCGAGGAAGGTCATCACCTGCAGCATCGCCACAGGGTTGGTCATCATGAAGGTGTGGGTCACCGGCAGGGCGATCCAGTCAGCCTCTCCCTCCACATGGGTGTTTTCCACCGACACCTTGCTGTCATCAGGGCCCGGGATGATCGACGAATAGACCGGGTTGAAGCTAAGGGTGCCCGCAATAATTCCGGGGCCAAACCACGCTGGCCCCAACCGGCGCGGGACGCTGCCCGCATCCGTGCCCAGCTGGTCTCCCGCCGGGCCGTTGACCGCATCGAACAGCGCCCAATCGCCTAACTCGTCCACCAGTTCGCTACCCTCGTTGGGCGGGCCCATCATGACGACGCGACCGAGCCGCTCAGGGCGGGCCTCTTCCAGCCACATCCGAAGCAGGATGCCCCCCATGGAGTGTGTGACGAAATGCACCTGCTCTCCTTCGCATCGGGCGTAGGCATCCGGCACGGTAGCCACCAGATCTTCCACCGGCTGGCGGGTGGAGGGATAGCCCTGGTTCACGATGTTGTAGCCTGTCTCGCCGAGTGCCAGCTCCAGCGGAGCCATGGAGCCGGTGCCGCGCGCCAGCCCGTGCAGCAGCACCACGCAGTCCTTCGCCATGGCAGGAGCTGCGGTGAGGGCGAGAATGAGTAGGAGCATTACGCGCATGATGAGCAGATAGGGTCCAGATGCCCCCCTTGCCACCCGCGCGCCGCAGCGTCACGTTGCGCCCATGCCAATCCGCATCGCCACCCGCGCCATCATCGTCGAAGAGGGCCGCCTGCTCATCGTGAACGCCTGGGCCGACCCTTCGGTGCAACTCTGGTGCGCGCCTGGCGGGGGCGCAGAGATGCACAGCTCCCTCCCTGCCAACCTTGCCCGTGAAGTCCACGAAGAAACCGGCCTCACCGTCAAGGTCGGACTGCCCTGCCTGGTGAACGAGTATCACGAGGAGGAAACCGGATTTCACCAGGTGGAGATCTTCTTTCGCTGCTCCGTCATTGCGGGCGAGGTCCGGGAAGACTGGCAGGATCCCGAACGCGTTGTCACCCGCCGCCGCTGGGTCACGCCGGACGAGTTGGCCACGTTGGAACACAAGCCCGACAGCCTCGGCCAGGTCGCCTTCAGCCGCGGCTTCGGCTACGACCCGCTGGAGCCTTTGGCGCGGTGAGCGCGAGGACGATGCCGCCCAGCACCACGGCGCCAGCGAGCAGGATTCGCAGACCCAGGGCCTCCCCAAGCAGCAGCGCGCCCGCGGCGAGCGCGATCACCGGCACCGAAAGCTGCACAACGGCAGCGGTGGTGGAGGCAATGCGCGGCAGCAGGGCATACCACAATGCATAGCCCAGCCCGGAGGTGACGGCCCCGGAGACAAGAGCCAGCGCCACGCCGCTCGCACCCCACGCGCCCGCGCCAAGCACCAGCGCAGCAATGGCGGCCATTGGAAGGCACAAAAGGAAGCTGGCCGCAGTGGCCGCAAGCGCATCAGGCGCACCCCGCCCGGCAGCAGTGTAGGCCGCCCAACCCAGCCCGGCCGCCACCATCAGCGCCGCGCCCACCGGATCCACGGCAGCAGACCCGCCCGGCCACAGCAGGGCCACGAGGCCCCCGAACGCCACCAGCGCCCCTGCAACACGCCGCCCGCCCAGTGCCTCGCCCCGCATGGCGGCCAGTGCAAAGAGGCTCACCTGCACGACGCCAAACAGCACAAGCGCGCCCAACCCCGCATCAAGCGTAAGGTAGGCCGCCGAGAAGCCGAGCATGTAGGTTGCCAAAGAGAGCGCTCCCACAGCGCGGCCCCGCAGCGGCAAGGCCTGCCGCCGCAGCGCCAGCAGCAACCCCAGCATCGCGGCACCGCCCGCCACACGCACCAGCGCAAACTCCATCGGCCCGATCCCGCCACGTTCGATCCCGGCACGGGTCAGCAGGGAATTGGCGGCGAAGGCACCCATGGTGAGACAAAGAAGCAGGATAATGCGCATCGCCAAGGCTTACAGCCCGGCGCCCGGGCCTGCAAAATCAAATCGCCTTCACCATTTGAACGTCATGATGAAATAGTAGTAGCCGCGCTTGGCTTCGAGGGACCATTCGTTGAGGCAGGCCAGCAGATCCATCAGCGGGCCCATCTTGTTGACATCGTTCTCATCCATGAACTTCAGAAGCTTTCGGTAAGCGACTTCCCAGCTGTTCTTGCGAAACTTGATCTCCGTCCATGCCCCGCGATTGAACCCGAGGATCGGCCGCGCCTCGAGGAAGATCGACATCTCCCCCTCGGCATGCACCGTGAGAAAGGTCAGCGCCTGGGCAATCTGCCGCCGCAACAGCATGCTCCCCGCCTCCGCCGTCAGGGCCACAGTCTGCGCGCCCGGGATGGAGCCGCCGGTGCTAAGGCCCTTGAACGAGAGCCCGGTGTCGATCATCGAGTCGATGGCCCATTCGTCACCCCAGTCACGGTCATATTTCTGGTAGTTCCGATACCTGTGCCGCCCACCGCCCGGCTCGACGATGACGCCGGTGCAAAAAATGTCGTAGCCCATGGTTTTCTCCGAATGTCTTGGCCGAAGACCGACCGTCGTGATCAAAATGCATCTCGTCTGCCAAGCTTCCTGTGGGAGGGCATATCTGGCAAGCCTTTCCGCCAAACAGCGCCGTTTTGGACGGTTATCGAGTGGAAATGCGCGTGTTGTCCAAGCCGGAGGCGTGAAATGTCCAAGTGGAAGCCTCGGGGGATTGGATCTTAACGATTCGGGCGTGGGCCATCGCCGTGAATTCCTGCTCTGCGCCCAGTTGCGCAGGCGATGTTTCCGTCCGTGCAACGTGGTGAAGTTGCGCCGTGCTCGCCATGCCTCCGCGCTAAGTGTCGCTCAGACTGGCAGGAATTTGATTGCGTGAACGCGCCGTGAAGCTCCGCATCAACGTAACGCTTTATTCATTCACGGCGATCTGCGGCCGCCGCTTTATCCTTATGCGTGTGGCGCCCTTGTTGGCCACCGCATTTGCAAGACCCATTTTCAACGACATGAGCCAAGGAGGTTTCCATGGCCAAGATGAAGATTTTCCGCATCAACTCGATCCAGCTCAACGTGCTCAAGAGCGAGCCCCCGCAGCTTTCGATCAGCGTCACCGGCGATACCACCACCGCAGGGTGGAGCGCGCCGGAACTGAAGCCGCTGGAGAAAAAGCTCTCTGCCGACGGCATCCTCGATCTGGAATTCGTGGCCGAGCCGCCCGACGGAATCGTGGCACAGGTGATTTCGCCCACCGCGGCCTCCTTCGTCTGGAAAGACGACGTGGAGCGGATCGTGGGTGTCCGGGTGGTGGCACGCAGCAACGACCCGATCCAGATGCTGCGGCCCGGTGGCGATTTCACCACGCTGGCCATCGGCGAAGAGGGCCCGCCCACCCTGCCGATCGGCGAGGATCTGACCACCAAGGCGCTGGGCGAGGAAGGCCCGCAGACAACGCCATTCGTGGGCGAGGAAGGCCCCGAGACCAGCCCATTCAAGGGCGAGGAGGGTCCCGGCACCACGCCGTTCGTCGGGGAAGAAGGCCCCGGCACCACGCCGATCATGGGCGAGGAAGACCCGGGCACAACGCCCTTCGTTGGCGAAGAAGGCCCCGGAACCACGCCGATTTTCGGGGAGGAAGACCCGAAGACGGCGGCCATTGGCGAGGAAGGGCCCAAGACGGCCTTTGTGGGCGAGGAAGGCCCGAAAACCGCCGCGCTCGGAGAGGAAGGGCCTCCTACCACCTTTGCCTTTGGCGAAGAAGGCGGCACAGGCTTTGTCGGCGAGGGCGGGCCGGGCGGCAGCCCGGTGATTGCCGAAAGCGGCGCCTCGACAGCAGCGACCGGCGAAGAGCCGGGAGGTGACCCGAGCACGGCCGCAACCGGCGAAGAGGGTGGCGGGTTCAAGGGGGTGACCGGCGAGGGCACGTTCGATCCGTTCACTGCGCTGGGCAACCGCAACCCCTTCGGCCGCCGGTAAATGGCCGAGCCAACCCCGTTTCGCGCCGATCTGCTCATCGCAGGCGGCGCGAACGACCCCAACCTCCACGCGCTTGCCGCGGCAGCCCGGCGGCTTGGGGTTTCGATTGCGGGCATCTTCCACGGGCCAGACCAGGAGCCTCCCGTCAGTTGGGATTTTGCCAGTGGCGCCCTCTCGATAGACGGGCATCCTCTGGAGGTGACAGGCGGCTTCTTACGCTACGACGTGTTCAACCCCAGCACCGGCGACCCGATGCGGGTGGACCGCTCGATGGCGTGGTATTCCATGATCGACGGCTGGCTTCAGAGCACGGAAACGGTCAACAGCTTCAACCCCGCACCTACGGCGACGGCAGGCAACAAAAGCGCCTTTCTGGTGCAGGCCGCGCGGGCCGGGCTGCAGGTGCCGCGCACGCTCGTCACCAATGATCGGCGGGCGATTGCGGCCTTCGGCGAGGGCTGCGTGGTGAAGCCCGCAGCGGGCGGGGCGCATTGCGCCACCTTCGAAGAGGCCGACGCGGCGACCGACTGGAAAGACGAGGCCGCGCCCAACCCGGTGTTCGTGCAGGAGCGGCTGGTCTACCCGGAGTACCGCGCCTTCGTGGTTGGCGGCGCGCTGCATATGTTCGAGCTCGACAGCCCCGCGTTGGACCATCGCTCGACCCGTGACAGCAGCCTCGCGTATCGCCCAGACCTGACCTTGCCGGCGGGGATCGGCGACAAGCTCCTCACGCTGGCCGAAGACCTAGGCCTCAGCTTTTGCGCCTACGACCTGAAGACGCGCCCGGAGGACGGAAGCCTCTGCATTCTAGAAGTCAATTCCGGCCCGATGTTTGCGGGCTTTGATCGCAAGGCAGGCGGTAAGCTGACCGAGGCGATGGTTCGAGCGCTGATTCCCACATGAGGCCAACGTCCATAAAAGAGGGGCCGCACGGAGCGGCCCGACTACCCTTGCGTTAAACTGCTAGTCGCACTTGGCAGCGCCGATGAAGCAGGCGAACGCCTCATCGTAGGGGCGTCCGACGAGTGCACGGGTCAGCTGCGGCAAAACCTCCTTGTCAATGGTCGCGCCGATCTCTGAGCCACCCATATCTGCGTCGATCCGCGATACCGTCGTGAGGATGCCCCGAAGCTCCTGCATCGCCTCCGGCGTCACCTTGTGGCCGGCGTCACCGCCCTTCGTCCACATATCCCAAGGCCAGAACTTGACCATCGCGCGAGCGGTGCGCCCCTGCAATTCGGGGGCCTTTTCATAGATCGCGGTCAAACGGTCGATCCGGTTTATCAGAACAGAGGCAAGCCGCTTACCGCGCTCAGTCCTTTCCAAGCGGTCAATGCCCTCGTTCACCGATTTGCGGACAGCAATGTTGACGTGAAGCGGTATTTGAGCCGTTCCCATGTAGCTGTAGGTGTTGCAACCAAGCAGCCCACACTGGCAGCCACAAGCGTCGCAGCAGCCCGGGTCGCTCACGCCGCCCGCACAGCAGCCTACGCAATAGCCTTCAAGCCCTCCGCCCGGATTGCTCCCATCGCCATCCGGAGTTTCGGTTTCGGGAATGTCCAGGTTGATCTGCGCCACAGCCGGGGACGCAAGGAAAGAGAGGGTGAGAAGGAGCGACGAAAGCAGTCTGACGAGCATCTTGAATTCTCCATGAAAATAAGCGCCGCCCCACCACGGAGCGGATGGCCTACCGTCCTTCAGCCCGAGCGCCCCCCCTAGCCTCGCGAAGTGGATTTAACGCCGTTTTCGCGGGTCAATCACGCTGCACAAAGAGAAAAGGGCCACCCGAGGGCAGCCCTTTCCCAAATTCAAAGCCGGGCTGGCTTACATCATGCCGCCCATGCCGCCCATGCCGCCCATGTCGGGGGCACCGCCGCCGGCGCCTTCCTTGGCGGGCTTGTCGGCAATCATCGCTTCAGTGGTGATCAGCAGGCCAGCGATAGAGGCCGCGTCTTCCAGAGCAGTCCGCACCACCTTGGCCGGGTCGATCACGCCGAACTTGAACATGTCACCATATTCTTCGGTCTGAGCGTTGAAGCCGAAGGCCTTGTCATCGCTTTCGCGGATCTTGCCAGCCACAACCGAACCGTCGACACCGGAGTTCTCGGCGATCTGGCGCAGCGGAGCTTCGAGCGCCTTGCGGACGATGGCGATGCCGGCGTCCTGGTCGCTGTTGGCACCGGTCAGGCCGTCAAGCGACTTGGCACCTTGCACCAGAGCAACGCCACCGCCGACAACCACGCCTTCCTGAACGGCAGCACGGGTCGCGTTAAGCGCATCGTCCACACGGTCCTTGCGCTCTTTCACTTCCACTTCGGTCATGCCGCCGACGCGGATCACGGCAACACCGCCGGCCAGCTTGGCCACGCGCTCTTGCAGCTTCTCACGGTCGTAGTCGGAGGTGGTCTCTTCGATCTGCTGACGGATCTGGGAAACGCGGGCCTCGATCTCGGTCTTCTCGCCATGGCCGTCCACGATGGTGGTTTCATCCTTGGTGATGGTCACGGTCTTGGCGGTACCGAGCATGTCCATGGTGACATTCTCGAGCTTCATGCCGAGGTCTTCCGAGATCACCTGACCACCGGTCAGGATACCGATGTCCTGCAGCATGGCCTTGCGGCGATCGCCGAAGCCCGGAGCCTTGACGGCAGCAATTTTCAGGCCACCGCGCAGCTTGTTGACCACGAGGGTCGCCAGCGCTTCGCCTTCGACGTCTTCGGCGATGATCAGCAGCGGCTTCTGGCTCTGGATCACCTGCTCAAGCAGCGGCACGAGCGGCTGAAGCGAGGTCAGCTTCTTCTCGTGAAGCAGGATCATGCAGTCTTCCAGCTCCGCGACCATTTTGTCGGGGTTGGTGACGAAGTAGGGGCTGAGGTAGCCACGGTCGAACTGCATGCCCTCGACAACTTCGGTCTCGGTCTCGAGGCCCTTGTTCTCTTCGACGGTGATGACACCCTCGTTGCCGACCTTCTGCATCGCGTCAGCGATCTGCTGGCCGATCTCGGCTTCGCCGTTGGCGGAGATGGTGCCAACCTGCGCCACTTCGGCGGAGTCGTTCACTTCGCGGGCGGCGTCCTTGATGGCCGCAACCACCTTGGCGGTCGCGAGGTCGATGCCGCGCTTGAGGTCCATCGGGTTCATGCCCGCGGCGACCGACTTCATGCCTTCCTTGATGATGGCCTGGGCCAGCACGGTGGCGGTGGTGGTGCCGTCGCCGGCCTCGTCGTTGGTGCGGGAAGCGACTTCCTTCACCATCTGGGCGCCCATGTTCTCGAACTTGTCTTCCAGTTCGATCTCCTTGGCCACCGACACACCGTCTTTGGTGATGCGGGGCGCGCCGAACGACTTGTCGAGCACAACGTTGCGGCCCTTGGGGCCGAGGGTGACCTTCACCGCATCGGCGAGGATATTCACACCCTTCAGCATCCGGTTGCGGGCGTCGGTATCAAACTTGACGTCTTTTGCCATGTTTCTCTTCTCCTATGTCTCTGGGGACGTTGGTGAAATTCTGGTGGATCAGGCGATCACGCCCATGATGTCGGACTCTTTCATGATCAGCAGCTCTTCGCCGTCGATCTGAACTTCGGTGCCGGACCATTTGCCGAAGAGCACACGGTCGCCGGCCTTCACATCGGGGGCGATGCGCGAGCCTGCGTCGTCGCGTGCACCGGCACCAACGGCAATCACTTCGCCCTCTGCGGGCTTTTCCTTGGCGCTATCGGGGATGATGAGGCCGCCGGCGGTCTTTTCGTCGGATTCGACGCGGCGGACGACAACGCGGTCATGAAGCGGGGTAAATGCCATCTCTGAACGCTCCTTCGTTCGAGGTTAATCTTGCTGTTAGCACTCACCTGGGGAGAGTGATAACGCAGCCGATGTAAGGAGGAGATGAGTGGGAGTCAACCAGAGCTTTGCGGAAATTTCGCCCTATCCGCGCTCGTCCTTGGGAGAGCCCATGACCACATAGGTGGTGATCGAGTTCACCTGTGGCAAGGCCCCGAGAATCTCGGTGTGAAAGAGCTTGAACGCGGCAATATCCTCTACCTCCACCCGCAGCAAGTATTCGATCACGCCGGTGATGTTGTGGCACTCGCGGACTTGCGGGGCCCGGGCCATGGCCTTTTCGAAATCTTCCTGGCTCTTCTTGGTGTGCACCGAGAGGCCCACGCCGAGCATGGCAACAAACCCCTGCCCCATCGCGCCCGGGTCGAGCACCGCGCGGTATCCCTTGATGACACCGCTGCGCTCCAACTCCTGCACCCGGCGCAGACAAGCGGAGGGAGACAGGCCGACGCGTTCGGCCAATTCGGTATTGCTGACTCTGCCATCGCGGCTGAGTTCGCGCAATATTCGGCGGCTTAAATCGTCGATCTTCGTCATTTGTTGCTCACTGTGCGCTGCGAACCCGCGAAAACGCAAGCACATGCGGCAACGCTCGGTCAATACTTGCACCATGTCAGACTCGCTCCTGATCGCCCTCATCGGCTTTGCCTTCGTCAGCACCGCCACGCCGGGCCCCAACAACATGATGCTGCTCGCCTCGGGCGCCAATTTCGGCTACCGCCGCTCGCTGCCGCATATGTTCGGGATCGTTGTCGGGATGCTGGTGCTGTTTTCCGCTGTCGGTGGCGGCCTCATGGCGATTTTCGAGGTGCTGCCGCAGGCCGACATGGTGCTCAAGACCGTCGCCGTGGGCTACATGCTCTGGCTCGCCTGGAAGATTGCCAACGCCGGAGCGCCGAAAGCGGCCAGCGCCGAGGGCCGCCCCCTCACCCTCCTTCAGGCGGCAGGATTCCAATGGGTCAACCCGAAGGCCTGGACCATGGCGCTTTCTGGCCTGTCGCTCTATGCGCCCGACCACAGCCTGCCTGCCGTCGCCGCCGTCGTGCTGGCTTTCGCCCTTGTCGCCTTTCCGTCGATCAGCCTCTGGACGGCGCTCGGCCAGCAGATCCGGCGGCTTCTCACCTCCCCAGCCCGCCTGCGCGCGTTCAACATCACCATGGCCTTGTTACTGGTGGCCTCGCTCTATCCGGTGGTGATGACAGGCCTGTAACAGCACCGCCCGGCCAGATCAGGCCGGACGGTGCGCCATGTGTTACCGCCCCCCGGTGCGACCGGGGAAGAGGGGCGGTCGCCCGCCGCGCTGCTTGGGCGCAGGGCGCGCGGCCTGCCGATCAGGCAGGCGGCGCGGCGCTGGGCGTGCGGTGGAACGGGGATTGCGGGCGCCGGCCTTGGCGGCCCGGCGGGATTTGCGGTTCTGGGGCATGAAGTGCCTCACTTCGTCTGACAAAAGGAATAAGGGCGGCGCACCGCCGCGGCGGTGTCAGCTTGCATTGTCCATTGTCAGGGTACTCCAGATCGAAGGGCGCTCCCATCAAGGGAGGCGGTCAGGGATGATGGCGGTTTCAGGCCTTGTTGCGCATCGGTCCAAACTCCTCTTCGGTCCAAGGAAACTAACGAACAGGTGGCCTGCGGTCAAATGCCCGCCGCCCCGGCGCGCTCGGCGGGTGACATCGCGCGAGCACCCCGCTACAAGGCCCGCGACTCCTAACACAGACGCAGGCGAGACATGACGATCAAGGTTTTTGGCCACAAATCCCCCGACACCGACAGCACCGGCTCCCCGCTCATCTGGGCATGGTACATGAGCGAGCATCGCGGCCAGCCCGCCGAAGCCGTGCTGCTGGGCGAGCCCAACACCGAGGCCGCCTTCGTTCTGAAGCGCTGGGGCTATGAGCAGCCGAGCATCATCGAGGGCGTGAGCGAGGGCGAGCAGGTGATTATCGTCGACACCAACAACCCTGCCGAGCTGCCCGAGGCGATCAACAGCGCCGACATCCTGCAGATCATCGACCACCACAAGCTGACCGGCGGCATCGAGACGAAGGGCCCGATCGACATCACCATCAAGCCGCTGGCCTGCACCGCCACGATCATGCACAACCTGATGGGCGACAACGCCGCCAAGATGCCCGAGGGGATCAAGGGGCTGATGCTCTCCTGCATCCTGTCGGACACGCTGGAATTCCGCTCCCCGACCACGACCGAGCAGGACAAGGCACTGGCCGAAGAGCTGGCCGCCGACCTGGGCCTCGACCTCAGCGCCTATGCCTCCGAGATGTTTGAAGCCAAGTCCGACGTGTCGGCCTTTTCCGATGCCGAACTGCTGCGGATGGACTCCAAGGAATACCCCGTGGACGGCACCAAGTTTCGCGTTTCGGTGCTGGAGACCACCGCGCCCAAGATCGTGCTCGACCGCAAGGACAGCCTGATGGAAAGCATGAAGATCGTGGCCGCCGAGGATGGCGTGGACCAGGTGCTGCTTTTCGTCATCGATATCCTGAAGGAAGAGGCCACACTGCTGGTGCCGAACGACCTGGTGAAGACCGTGGCCGAGAAGAGCTTTGGCGCGACCGTCGCGGGTGACACGGTTGTGCTGCCCGGCATCATGAGCCGCAAAAAGCAGATCATCCCCGCGCTCAAGGTCTGAGGCGTGAGCCGGGTCATCGAAAACCTTTCGGAGGTCGCGCATTTGTATGACGCGGCCTTCGTCGATCTCTGGGGCTGCGTCCACAACGGCGTCACCGCCTTCCCCGAAGCCGTTGCCGCGCTTCAGGAATTTCGCGCCGCCGGCAAAAAGGTGGTGCTGCTAACCAATGCGCCCCGGGCCCGGGCCGAGGTGCAGAAACAGCTCGTCCAGTGGGGCGTGCCGGATGATGCCTGGGACGTGATCGCCACCTCCGGGGACTCGGCACGGGCTGCGATGTTCCAGGGCGCCGTCGGCCAGAAGGTCTGGTTTGTCGGCACCCAGTTTGACCTTACCTTTTTCGAGCCCCTCCACCTGGTGAAGGAGCCGGTCACCATTGAGCGGGTTGACCTAGAACAGGCTGAAGGCATCGTCTGCACAGGGCCGTTCGATCCGTTCGCCGACCCCGAGGAGATGCGCGGGCAGTTGCTCTATGCCAAGCAGAAGGGCCTCAAGCTGCTTTGCGCCAACCCCGATATCGTCGTTGACCGCGGTGAGACGCGGGAGTGGTGTGCCGGGGCGCTGGCAAAGCTCTACACCGAGATGGGGGGTGAGAGCCTTTACTTCGGCAAACCGCATCCGCCGATCTATGACCTTGCCCGCGCGCGTCTGGCCGAGGTGGGCGGCGACCCGTCGGGGCCGATCCTGTGCATCGGGGACGGGGTGTTGACGGATGTGAAGGGGGCGATGGGCGAAGGGCTCGATTGCCTGTTCATAACCGGCGGATTGGGCGCAGTGGAAACCGGCACCGCGCCGGGCGGCCAGCCGGTGCAGCAAGAGCTCGACGCCTACCTCGCAAACCACCAGATGGCCACGACCTACGCAATCGGCTTCCTGCGGTAAGGCACCGGCTTTCCGCGAGAAAGCCGGCGGATTTCAGTTTACCTCGGTCTCGATATACCGACGGCCGAGTTCGGCATCACCCCGGCGGTGAATGACGGTTCCGCGGTAGGTGCCCCAGGCCCAGCCAGCGGCGGGGGTGCGCTTGCCGTAAGCGCGCAACACGAAGGGCTGGGACTTTTCGAGCACATCCACGTGGCGCCCGATCTCGCCTTCTGGTCCTTCAAAGACAATCTCGATCTCGTCTCCAGCCTGCGCCGCAAATGCATAGCCCCAGACCACCATCGCCGGGGCCTTCGGCGCGGTGACGGCTGCGCTGCGCAGGCCCGTGCGAATGTCAGAGATAGCCGGCACCCTGTCGGCAAAGCCGACAGCAATGAGCCCGCCGGGGACATAGGGCGGCGCGTCGAGCCAGAGGCCATCCCGGCCACCGGGCGTGACGCGCGGTGTTTGCGCCACTGCCTGCCCCCCGACCTCAGCAACGCAGGCGGGCGCGGCGCCCGGGTCGGGATTGAAGGGGTCAACCTTCTCGGGCCCGTGCCTGACGGTCAGATGAACATGCGGAAAAGAAGCCCGCCCGGACATGCCGACCTGACCCAGCGGCGTGCCCATGGCCACGCGCTGGCCGGGCTCCACGACGACAGATCCCTGCCTGAGGTGGCAGTACTGCGTCGCCCAGCCATCGCCGTGGTCGATCACCACGCCATTACCGCAATCCCGGCCTTCGAGATCGGGCGCGCCCGCATCCCGAACTGAGATGTCGGGCATTCCATCGCGCGTGCCAAGAACGGTGCCCGGGGCAGCCGCGATGACAGTGACCCCGGCGGCCGTGCTGCTCAGCGCGGGCACGGCAAAATCGGTGCCGCCGTGGCCATCGTTGGCCAGGGCGCCGCAGCCGTGATCCAGAACCTCTCCGTCGTCCGGGTCGCGGTCAAAATACTGCTGGATGTAACAATCGCGCCCCAGCGCACAGTCCACCGGCAGGCCGAGCAGGGGCGGATCGGCGAAGGCGGGCAACGGGGCGAGAGCCAGAAACAGGCCCCGGATGTGCAAAGGGAGCGCCCGAAGGCGCTCCCCGCAATGTCGTATGGCCTGCGTCATTCCGCAGTGAGCAGCGGCGGCTTCTTGCGCGACCCGATGCGGGCCTTCGCCGGCTCTTCCATCCGCAGGTCGATCTCGCCGTTCTTCACGCCGACCTTGACGATGCCGCCCTTGGTCAGCTTGCCGAACAGAAGTTCTTCCGCCAGCGGCTTCTTGATGTTTTCCTGGATCACCCGGCCCAGCGGACGGGCGCCCATCTTGTCATCATAGCCCTTCTCGGCGAGCCACTCGGCGGCCTTCGGCGTCAGCTCTATGGTCACATCGCGATCCATCAGCTGGGCCTCGAGTTGCAGCACGAACTTCTCGACGACGGAAAGGATGGTTTCCTTGCCGAGCGGCGCGAAGCTGATGACGGCATCCAGACGGTTGCGGAACTCCGGCGTGAAGGTGCGCTCAATGGCGGCCTCGTCTTCGCCCGTCCTCCGGTCACGCCCGAAGCCGATGGCCTCCTTGGCCTGTTCGGCGGCGCCCGCGTTGGAGGTCATGATCAGGATCACGTTGCGGAAGTCGGTCGTCCGTCCGTTGTGGTCGGTCAGCTTGCCGTGGTCCATCACCTGCAGGAGGATGTTGTAGACATCCGGGTGCGCCTTTTCGATCTCGTCAAGCAGGAGCACGCAATGCGGGTTCTGGTCGACGCCATCGGTGAGCATGCCGCCCTGGTCGAAGCCGACGTAGCCCGGAGGCGCACCGATGAGGCGGGAGACCGCGTGCTTCTCCATGTATTCCGACATGTCGAAGCGCAGCAGCTCCACACCGAGTTGGCTGGCGAGCTGCTTGGCAACTTCCGTTTTACCAACGCCCGTTGGGCCGGCAAAGAGGTAGTTACCAATGGGCTTCTCGGGCTCGCGCAGGCCCGCACGGGCCAGCTTGATTGCCGAGGACAGTGCAGTGATCGCCTTGTCCTGCCCGAAGACCACGCGCTTGAGCGAGGTTTCCAGATCCTTCAGAACCTCGGCATCGTCCTTGCTGACGTTCTTGGGCGGGATGCGGGCGATCTTGGCCACCACGGCCTCGATCTCCTTGGTGCCGATGGTCTTGCGGCGCTTGCTTTCGGCCACGAGGTGCTGGGCCGCACCGGCTTCGTCGATCACGTCGATCGCCTTGTCGGGCAGCTTGCGGTCGTTGATGTATCGGGCCGAGAGCTCGACAGCCGATTTGATCGCTTCGGCGGTGTATTTGATGGCGTGGTGGTCCTCGAAGTAGGGCTTGAGGCCCTTGAGGATTTTCACGCTGTCTTCCACCGAAGGCTCGGTGACGTCGATCTTCTGGAACCGGCGGCTCAGCGCGCGGTCCTTCTCGAAGTGCTGGCGGAACTCCTTGTAGGTGGTGGAGCCCATGCAACGCAGCTTGCCGCCCTGAAGCGCGGGCTTCAGCAGGTTGGAGGCATCCATCGCCCCACCGGATGTGGCACCGGCGCCGATAACGGTGTGGATCTCGTCGATGAAGAGCACCGCATCGGGGTGCTTCTCAAGGTCGGTCACCACGGCCTTCAGCCGCTCCTCGAAGTCACCGCGATAGCGGGTGCCGGCGAGCAGCGCGCCCATATCGAGCGAGTAGATGGTGGATTGCGACAGCACCTCGGGCGTTTCGCCCTGCACGATCTTGCGCGCCAGCCCCTCGGCGATGGCCGTCTTGCCGACGCCCGGATCACCCACCAGGAGCGGGTTGTTCTTGCGGCGGCGGCACAGCACCTGAATGCAGCGCTCCACCTCATGCTCACGCCCGATCAGCGGATCGACATCGCCGTCCTTCGCCTTGGCGTTCAGATCGACGCAATACTTGGAAAGCGCACTCTCCTTCTCTTCCGGCTCGGCGTTGACGGTTTCGGCGGAGGCGGCCTCATCTTCCATGTCGGTCGCGCCGGAAACCGAGCGGGTTTCGCCGAAGGCCGGGTCTTTCGCCACGCCGTGGGCGATGAAATTGACCGCGTCATAGCGGGTCATCTCCTGCTCCTGCAGGAAGAAGGCGGCGTTGCTCTCGCGCTCGGCAAAGATCGCCACGAGCACGTTTGCGCCGGTCACTTCAGTGCGGCCGGAGCTTTGCACGTGAATCGCGGCGCGCTGGATGACACGCTGGAAAGCGGCGGTGGGCACGGCTTCGGAGCCTTCGATCTCGGTGACGAGAGTCGACAGGTCTTCATCAATGAAGTCGTTGAGTGTGCTGCGGAGTTCGTCCAGATCGACCGAGCAGGCCTGCATCACCTTGGCGGCGTCAGGCTCATCGATCAGCGCCAGCAGGAGATGCTCCAGCGTGGCGAGCTCATGGCGGCGTGCATTCGCAAGCGCCAGAGCTGCGTGGATTGCTTGCTCGAGGGTGTTCGAAAACGATGGCACGCGATGTGCTCCTTTCCCTGGTGGCCGAGGAGGGTCGGGCCCGTCCTTGACCGTGGCCTCATATGATTAAAGTTCGGTGGAAAACCCGAACCTTCAAGTCTTTTCTGAGAAGTTTTTTGCCCCAGTCCCCGAAATGCACAAATTGTGATCTGCGCGCAGGGGGCCTTCGGGCGTGCCGTCGGCATTGGTGGCGGCACTATAGTGCGGTGATCTCAAAACGCATCCTTTCGACGGCGGATTTCGGCGAAAACCTCTGCATCGGAGGCGTCTTTCATGTTCAGTGTGGCCCGAATGCCCGGATCGGAGGGCCGCAGAAAGGGGTTGGTCGCCAGCTCTTCTGCCAGAGAAACCTGTGCCGTCGGTTCACCGGCCTCGCGCATGGCTGCCACTTTCTTAACCCTTTCCTGGAGGGCGGGGTTATCCGGGTCGACCGTCAGGGCGAATTTGGCGTTGCCCATGGTATATTCATGCCCGGAGTAGACCATTGTTTCCGGCGGCAGCGCGGCGAGCTTTTGAAGTGAGTCGTGCATCTGCTCCATCGTGCCCTCGAACACCCGCCCACAGCCGAGCGCCATGAGGCTGTCGGCGGTGAAAAGAGCGCCGCCATTGGGGAAGTGGAAGGCCATGTGGCCGAGGGTGTGCCCCGGCACGTCGAGCGGCACGGTGTAGCCCTCGCCCTCGCCGCCGTTCATGCCCTCGGTCAGCCCCATGTCGAGCGGGGGCAGCTTGGCCTCTTCCGCCTTGGGGCCCATCACCTTCAGCCCGTATCTCTCGCGCAGTTCCTCGACCCCGCCAACGTGGTCGTGGTGATGGTGAGTGATCATCAACACCCCGGGTTTCCAGCCTTTTTCCTCCAATGCGTCGATGATCGGCCCGGCCTCGGGCGCGTCGATCAGACAGACCCCGTCAGGGCCTTTCACCACATAGGCGTAATTGTCGGACAGGCAGGGGACGGTAAGGATATCGAGGGGCATGGCGTTTCCTTGGCGCGCTGATATGGTCTGCCCAGACTGACCCAACCATGGGACTCCGGCAACCAGATGCATCTGGACGTTCTCGACTTGAGAAGCTTCTACTATCGTACCCAGCTAGGGCGTGTGGCGCAGCGTGCAATCCGGGATCAGGTCACGGCGCTTTGGCCGGAGGCGAAGGCACAGAGCGTTGTGGGCTACGGCTTTGCCACGCCGCTCTTGCGGCCCTACCTCGCTGAGGCGCGCAGGGTGATGGCGCTGATGCCGGGGGCGCAGGGGGTGGCGCATTGGCCGACCGGAGGGCCGAACCATTCGGTTCTGGTCGAGGAAACGCTGTGGCCCGTCACGACCGGGCAGGTCGACAAGCTCATTTGCCTGCACGGGCTGGAGACGACCGACAATCCGGGCCGACTTCTTGAGGAAATTCATAGGGTTCTGGGCCCCGGCGGGCGGGCGATGTTCATCGTGCCGAACCGGGCCGGGCTGTGGGCGCGGCGGGATGTGACACCGTTCGGCTTTGGGCGGCCATACTCGCTGGGGCAACTCGAAGCACAGTTGAAGGCGAACGGCTTTGTCCCCGAACGCCACCTCGCCGCCCTGTTCAGCCCGCCGAGCCATCGGCGTTTCTGGGTCAAGTCCTCGAACTTCCTGGAAAAAACCGGGCGAAAGATCTCCAGCTACCTCGCCGGTGGCGTCTTTATCCTCGAGGCCAGCAAGCGGGTTTATGCACCGGGCGGCGAGGCGCGACCCGCCCGAAAGCGTGCCCCGCTGGAGGTGCTGGAGCCCGCTGGAGCAAAGCCCGCCTGACATCTCCCGCGATGCGCGCGTGCGTTTCGTTACCGCCCGCTCATGTGCAAATGTGCACATGCACATTCAATGCACAACCCATGCACAACCCATACCTACGGCGATACGCCGCGTCCGTGGGCAACACAGGTTAACGCGAGCGGCCACGCAACAAGCGCCACGCCAGTGTCAGCAGCCCCCCTTTCTTACCTGTCGGCCTGACCACTCCTGACAGGGGCTGTCAGACTGCATGTGCATAACGGTCTCACCATCTCCCAGAAAGAAAGGACCGAAGGATGGGACTTCACGTCATGGAAACCGTCACCTTCAAACTGAAGCCGGATGTGGACCGCAGCAACTTCGAGGCCGCCGCTCGGGCAGTTAACGCGTTTGTCCGCGACCGCGACGGCTTCGTTGCGCGCAGGCTATCATGTTCGAGCGACGGCCTGTGGACCGAACAGATAGAATGGCAGAGCATGGCGGCGGCAAAGGGTGCGGCGGCGGCGATTGGCACCGCCCCCGGAAACGCACCATTCCTCGAAGCGATCGACATGGCCAGCGTCACGGTTTGGCGCGGTGAGATTGCGCTTGCAGTGAACTGAGCGGCAGGACCGTTGTTCTGCCTCAAGTCAAACCGCAGGCGTGCTGCCGTCGGGGGCTTCCGGCGCGCCCGACGGCGGCCAAGCGCGGCGGCGAATCCGATAAGGCACCGCCACGCAACGGAAAATCACGCGCGGCGCGACAGTATACAATGGCATCCCGTGCCATAAGAGATTCCCCCGGCCAAGCCGCAGCCAAATGACACCAAACTGTCGCAGGGGAGCCAATGCACTGAAAACGCGTAATTTTTCACCACAAATAACACCTGTTAAAGCAGTTGCGAGCCCATAAACCGTCTGCTAGACACCCCTCGACTTCGGGGGGTGCCGGTGACGGCAACACCCGATCTATGCCCAGAGCCCAAGCGAACGGGCCATAATGACAACGAGGGGTGGACGTGTCCGAGACGGCTTCGATATCCGCAAGCATCGCCGCGCGCTACGCATCAGCGCTCTTCGACCTCGCAAAGAGCGACAAGAAACTTACTGCACTTGAATCCGACGCCGACACCATCGGCGCGGCCCTGGATGACAGCGACGCCTTTCGCGACCTGATCTCCAACCCTGTCTACTCGCGCTCCCAGCAGGAAGCAGGGGTGACGGCGGTGGCCAAGAAGATGAGCCTCGATGACCTGACGGTCTCGACGCTGGCTCTGATGGCGCAGAACCGCCGCCTCTTCGCCCTGCCCCAGCTGGTGAAGGCCCTCAAGGAAATGATCGCCGTAGAGAAAGGCGAGGTGACTGCCGAAGTCACCTCGGCCCAGCCGCTCTCCGACGACCAGCAGAAGAAACTCGCCGATACCCTCGCAAAGAAGGTCGGCAAGGACGTGAAACTCGAGATGCACGTCGATGACGCCCTGATTGGCGGCCTCGTCGTGAAGCTCGGCTCCCAGATGATCGACAGCTCGATCCGCTCGAAGCTGTCTTCCCTCCAGAACGCAATGAAAGAGGTCGGCTAATGGCTCTCCAAGCTGCGGAAATCTCCGCAATCCTCAAGGACCAGATCAAGAATTTTGGCCAGGAGGCCGAAGTTGCCGAAGTCGGCCGCGTGCTCTCCGTCGGTGACGGTATTGCCCGTGTGCATGGGCTCGACGCGATCCAGGCCGGTGAAATGGTTGAATTCCCCGGTGGCATCCGGGGCATGGCTCTGAACCTCGAAACCGACAACGTCGGTGTCGTGATCTTCGGCTCCGACCGCGACATCAAGGAAGGTGACACCGTCAAGCGCACCCAGGCCATCGTGGACGTGCCGGTGGGCGACGCCATGCTGGGCCGCGTTGTCGACGGCCTCGGCAACCCGGTGGACGGCAAGGGCGCCATCGAAACCTCCGAGCGCGCCATCGCCGACGTGAAGGCGCCGGGCATCATCCCCCGTAAATCGGTGCACGAGCCGATGGCCACCGGCCTCAAGTCGGTTGACGCCATGATCCCGATCGGTCGCGGCCAGCGCGAGCTGATCATCGGCGACCGTCAGACCGGCAAGACCGCCGTGGCGCTCGACACCATCCTGAACCAGAAGAGCTACAACGACGCCGCGGGCGACGACGAGAGCAAGAAGCTCTACTGCGTTTACGTCGCCGTCGGCCAGAAGCGCTCGACCGTGGCGCAGCTGGTGAAGAAGCTCGAAGAGACCGGCGCGATCGAATACACCACCGTCGTGGCCGCGACCGCCTCGGACCCGGCACCGATGCAGTACCTGGCCCCCTACACCGCGACCTCGATTGCCGAGTTCTTCCGCGACAACGGCCGCCACGCTTTGATCATCTACGATGACCTCTCCAAGCAGGCCGTATCTTACCGCCAGATGTCGCTGCTGCTGCGTCGCCCGCCCGGCCGCGAAGCCTACCCCGGTGACGTGTTCTACCTCCACTCCCGTCTGCTGGAGCGTTCGGCCAAGCTGAACGAGGACCACGGCGCTGGCTCGCTGACGGCCCTGCCGATCATCGAAACCCAGGGTGGCGACGTGTCGGCCTTTATTCCGACCAACGTGATCTCGATCACCGACGGCCAGATCTTCCTTGAGACCGAGCTGTTCTACCAGGGCATCCGCCCCGCCGTGAACACCGGCCTCTCGGTGTCTCGTGTGGGTTCGTCCGCTCAGACCAAGGCCATGTCTTCGGTTGCCGGCCCGGTGAAACTGTCGCTCGCCCAGTACCGCGAGATGGCCGCCTTCGCCCAGTTCGGCTCAGACCTCGACGCCGCCACCCAGCGCCTGCTGAACCGTGGTGCGCGCCTCACCGAGCTGATGAAGCAGCCGCAGTATTCGCCGCTGACCAACGCCGAGATCGTCTGTGTCATCTATGCAGGCACCAACGGCTACCTCGACAACGTCTCCGTCTCCGACGTGGGCCGTTTCGAGCAGGGGCTGCTGGCTCACCTGCGTGGCAAATGCCAGGATCTTCTCGACGACATCACCAACAACGACCGCAAGGTGAAGGGTGAGCTCGAGGACAAGGTGAAGGCCGCTCTGGACGATTTCGCCAAAGATTTCGCTTAAGGCTGGCCGGGGAGATAGCTCATGCCGAGCCTCAAGGATCTTAAGAACAGGATCGAGAGTGTCAAAAGCACTCGGAAGATCACCAAGGCCATGCAGATGGTGGCCGCCGCGAAGCTGCGGCGGGCACAGGAAGCTGCCGAGGCCGGACGGCCATATGCCGAGCGAATGAATGCCGTGATGGCCGGGCTCGCAGGGGCCTCTGCGGGCTCTGACAGCGCGCCGCGCCTTCTGGCCGGAACCGGCGACGACAAGGTGCATCTGCTGGTGGTCATGACCGCCGAGCGGGGCCTTTGCGGCGGTTTCAACAGCTCGATCGTCAAGCTTGCGCGCACCCATGCGCGTGATCTTCAGGCCAGCGGGAAAGAGGTCAAGATCCTCACCGTGGGCAAGAAGGGCCGCGAGCAGCTCAAGCGCGACTTCGGCGATATGTTCGTCGGTCACGTGGACCTGAGCAACGTGAAGTCGCTGGGATACACCGACGCGCAGGGGATTGCCCGCGACGTGCTCACCCGTTTCGATGCGGGCGAGTTCGACGTAGCGACGATCTTCTACTCGGTGTTCCAGAGCGTCATCAGCCAGGTGCCGACCGCGCAGCAGATCATCCCCGCCGACTTCGAGGAGACGGAGGAAGCTGCCGAGGAGGCCGCGACGATCTATGACTACGAGCCCGAGGAAGAGGCCATTCTGGCCGATCTGCTTCCGCGCGCCGTGGCCACGCAGATCTTCACCGCGCTGCTGGAGAACGGGGCCTCGGAACAGGGCGCCCGGATGAGCGCGATGGATAACGCCACGCGCAACGCGGGCGAGATGATCGACAAGCTGACCATCCAGTTCAACCGCAGCCGCCAGGCCGTGATCACCAACGAGCTGATCGAGATTATTTCGGGCGCCGAGGCGCTCTGACGAAGAGGAAACGACAATGGCTAACGCAAAAGGCAAAGTGACCCAGGTCATCGGCGCCGTGGTCGACGTGCAGTTCGACGACGCCCTGCCCGAGATCCTGAACGCACTGGAAACCGAGAACAACGGCAAGAAGCTGGTGCTCGAAGTGGCCCAGCACCTTGGCGAAAACACCGTGCGCGCCATCGCGATGGACGCCACCGAGGGCCTCGTGCGCGGTCAGGAAGTGACCGACACCGGCTCCGCCATCACCGTGCCCGTGGGCACCGCCACCCTGGGCCGCATCCTGAACGTGATCGGCGAGCCGGTGGACGAGAAGGGCCCCGTCGAAGCCGACGAATACCGCCCGATCCACGCCCCCGCGCCCGACTTCGCCGACCAGTCGACCGAAGCCGAAGTGCTGGTGACCGGCATTAAGGTGATCGACCTGCTGGCCCCCTACGCCAAGGGCGGCAAGATCGGCCTCTTCGGCGGTGCCGGCGTGGGCAAGACCGTGCTCATTCAGGAGCTCATCAACAACATCGCCAAGGTGCACTCGGGCCTCTCCGTTTTCGCCGGTGTGGGAGAGCGGACTCGTGAGGGCAACGACCTTTACCACGAGATGATCGAATCCGGCGTTCTGACCCCGGACAACCTGCCCGACTCCAAGATCGCGCTCTGCTTCGGCCAGATGAACGAGCCTCCCGGCGCCCGTGCCCGGATCGCCCTGACCGGCCTGACGCTGGCCGAGCAGTTCCGCGACGCGACCGGCACCGACGTGCTGTTCTTCGTGGACAACATCTTCCGCTTCACCCAGGCCGGTTCCGAGATGTCGGCCCTCCTGGGCCGTATCCCCTCCGCCGTGGGCTACCAGCCGACGCTGGCCACCGACATGGGCGCCATGCAGGAGCGGATCACCTCGACGAAGAACGGCTCGATCACCTCGATCCAGGCCGTCTACGTGCCCGCGGATGACCTTACCGACCCGGCCCCGGCAACCACCTTTGCCCACCTCGACGCGACGACCGTGCTTAACCGCGCGATCTCGGAGCTGGGCATCTACCCTGCCGTGGACCCGCTGGACTCCACCTCGCGCCTGATGGACCCGCTGATCGTGGGTGAAGAGCACTACAACGTCGCCCGTGACGTGCAGGGTATCCTCCAGCGCTACAAGTCGCTTCAGGACATCATCGCCATTCTCGGCATGGACGAACTCTCGGAAGAGGACAAGCTGACCGTGGCCCGCGCCCGGAAGATCCAGCGTTTCCTCAGCCAGCCGTTCGACGTGGCCAAGGTGTTCACCGGCTCCGACGGCGTTCAGGTGCCGCTGGAAGACACCATCTCCTCCTTCAAGGCGGTTGTGGCCGGCGAATACGACCACCTGCCCGAAGGTGCCTTCTACATGGTTGGCGGCATCGACGAGGTGAAGGCCAAGGCCGAGAAGATGGCTGCGGAAGCCGCCTAAGAGACTGGCGCCCCCTGCCCTGCTGAGGCGCGGGGGGCACCTTCAACCAACAGGAGCCAATGATGGCCGACACCATGCAATTCGACCTGGTTTCGCCCGAGCGCCGTCTGGCCTCGCTGGCGGCGAAGGCAGTGCAGATCCCGGGTGCCGAAGGCGACCTGACGGCGATGCCCGACCACAGCCCGATGATCACCACCCTGCGCCCCGGCGTGCTGACGGTGACCGGTGAGGATGGGGCCGAGAGCAAATACGCCGTGATCGGCGGCTTTGCCGAGATCAACACCGGCGCGACCACCGTTCTGGCCGAGCACGCCGTGCCCGCCGAAGAAATGACCGCCGAGGTGCTGGAGGAGTTTCTCTCCGATGCCGCCGCCGCGCGCGACAATGCCTCGCCGGAAGACCTGGACGCCCTGGCCAAGACAGCCGCAGACATTGCGGCACTTGGCAACGATCTGGGCCTCTCGGTGCGCGCGAACGCCTGAGCGGCATAGCCCTCCGGACAACATGATAGATTGGCCCCGTCGAAAATTTCGGCGGGGCCATTTACCTTTTGGTTCCCATTTTGGCCCAAATCCTGTTTTATCCAAGGTCCAGGGAAGACGGGTTTTGACAGACTGAATGAAACGCCTGCGCAATCACCTTGTCGGGGTCGATGAGGGCTCCGTCGTGCTGTTTTCGGATTTCGAAGACGGCGGCGAGATGTGGACGGGCACCGGCCCGCGCCAATCGCGCAGGGCCATCAGCTTTTCCGAAACCTTCCGCAGCCCCCCTACAGTTATGGTTACTCTGGCCATGTGGGACATGGACCAGAAGACAAACCAACGTGCCGATATTTCGGCCACGGGCATCACGGAAGCGGGGTTCGAGATTGTCTTCCGCACATGGGGTGACACCCGCGTGGCCCGTGTACGGGCGAGTTGGATGGCCATTGGCGAATTACGCCACGAGGACGATTGGGAGATCTACTGAGCGGCTCGCCGCGCGCCTGCCTGCCGATCCGCCCCTGCCTGCACGATCTTTCCGCAATTTCGCCGCGTCGGGGCAGTAGGCCAAAACCATGACGCCCAACGCCCCCTTCTCGACCTGCGTCGCCCTCGCCCCTCCCGCCGAGGTCAGGCGTGCGCTTGCGGGCATTTTCGGCGCATGGGAATCGGACCACCGGAATGCTGAACCGATCCGCTCCCGTATCGTTCGCCGCATCCGGCTGACATCCGGTGACACATCCGATCCGCTCAAGGCTCCAGGTTTGGTAACAGGCCTGCTTTGTGGATGGTTCGCGCCGCTCCGCTTCGGATCGCCCGATGGTGACGAGATGCTGACGTTGATCGAGGGCCCCTACGCCTGGTCGGTGCGCGCCCCGGAGGGCGGGCTGATGCCCGTCACGGCCCTGGCCCGACGGTTGGCTGCCCCAGTCATCCGCTTCGGGCATGATTCGGAGAGCCCGCACCAGCCGGCCTATCTCTATGGCACCCATGCCTCGGGCAGCGCCCGGCGGATCAGCCTTTTGCGCGAGGCGGGCCGATGGCAGTATCGGGCAACGGGCAGGCCGTTTGGCTGGGAGGACGATCTTGCGGCGGCCCCTCTGCAAAAGAGGCTGACCGTGGACTTGCTTCGGCGCTACATGAAACGGCTCTCACCGGCGCTTGAACCGGGCCAGCGGATCCCCCCGGGGCGTGGCGAGCGGCTTTCACTCGGGCTGCGCGGGCCGACGATGGAGCAGGTTTTGCAACGGGCCTGAAGCTGCCTGTCATCGAGATTTTGCTTGCCCGGCGGCGTCCGTGCGGCCAGAAGCCCGCATGCCCCGCCTGAATGGCCCGCTTTTCTTCATCCTCGCCACCCTGATGCTCGACGCCATCGGGATCGGGATCGTTTTTCCGATCATGCCCGACCTGATGGAGCGGGTCGGGGCGGGGAACGTGGGCGAGGGTTCGCTTTGGGCCGGGGTGCTGATGGCAGCCTATGCGGGGGCGCAGTTTGTGTTCGGGCCAATCGTAGGTTCGATCTCGGACGCGTGGGGCCGCAAGCCGGTGTTGCTGGTCGCGCTGGCCTGCCTTGTGCTCGACTACGTGCTGATGGCGCTGGCAAACACCTTCTGGATGCTGTTGCTGGGCCGCACGCTCGCGGGCATTGCCGGGGCCACCTATATCACCGCAACGGCCTATGTCTCTGATATCACGCCAAAAGAACAGCGCGCGGCCCGCTTTGGCCTGATTGGCGCAGCCTTTGGAGTGGGCTTCGTGCTGGGACCGGCATTGGGCGGGGTGGTGGCTGGCTGGCATGTGACGGCGCCGTTCTGGGTGGCCGCCGCTATGGCCGCCGCCAACCTGGCCCTGGGCATCTTCGTGCTGCCGGAGTCACTGAAGCCCGAGAACCGCCGCCCCTTCGGTGCGCGAGATATCAACCCCTTCGCCAGCTTCCACCGGGCCTTCGCCCTGCCCGGCCTCGCGGTGCCGCTCATCTGCCTCGGGCTCTTCGAGTTTGCCAACATGGTCTACCCGGTGCTCTGGGCGTTCTGGGGCAAGGCGGCGCTGGGATGGAGCACGCTGGCGGTGGGCCTCTCGCTCTCGGCCTATGGGGTGCTCATGGCGCTGTCGCAGGCGGTGGTGATGCCAGTGGCCGTGCGGTGGCTGGGCGAACGGCGGCTGGTGATCGTCGGGCTGGGCATTTCAGCCTTCGCCATGGCTGTCTTCGGCTTTGCCAGTGCAACCTGGGTGGTGGTGCTGGTGATGCCGCTCTCTGCGCTCTCCGACATCGTGCCGCCCACGCTCACTGCACTGGCCGCCAATATCGCGCGGGAGGATGAGCAGGGCATGGTGCAGGGTGTGATCGCGGCGCTGGCCTCGCTGGCCGCCGTGCTGGCACCGCTGATCCTGACGCCGCTGTTCCGCGCCTTCACGGCGGAGAACGCGGTGGTGCACTGGCCGGGCGCGCCTTTTGTGCTCAGCGCCCTGCTGGTCTTGGCGATCCTGCCGCTGGTGGCGGCGCGGCGTCAGACATCGGTGCCGTAGAAGCCCTCGTAGATCGGCACCAGCGTGTTGTGATCGAAGAGCGACGACACCGAGGTGCCCGACCAGATGTTGAGGATCGCCTGAGCGAACATCGGAGCGGTGGGCACGATGCGGATGTTGGGGCAGGCCTTTACCGGATCGGTCGGCTCGATGCTGTCGGTGATCACGAGGCTCTTCATCACCGATTTGGTGATGCGCTCCACGGCGGGGCCGGAGAGCACGCCGTGGGAGATGTAGCTGTGCACCTCGGTCGCGCCGTTTTCCATCAGGATCTCGGCAGCCTTGCAGAGGGTGCCGGCAGTGTCGCAGATGTCATCCACGATGATGCAGACCTTGTCCTTCACGTCGCCGATCACCGTCATCTCGGCCACTTCGCCGGGCTTCTCGCGGCGCTTGTCGACGATGGAGAGCGGCGCGCCGATGCGCTGGGCCAGCTCGCGGGCACGGGCCACGCCGCCGACATCGGGGGAGACGACCATGACGTCGGAGAGCTTGTCTTTCATGTGGTGTGCGATATCGAGGGCGAAGACCGGGGAGGCGTAGAGGTTATCCACGGGGATATCGAAGAAGCCCTGGATCTGGGCCGCGTGCAAATCCATCGTCAGCACCCGCTCGATGCCCGCCTCGTGGATCAGGTTGGCGACCAGCTTGGCCGAGATCGGCGTACGCGCCTTGGTGCGGCGATCCTGCCGGGCGTAGCCGAAATAGGGGATCACCGCGGTGGTGCGGGCGGCCGAGGAGCGCTTGAGCGCATCGGCCATGATGAGCAGCTCCATCAGGTTGTCGTTCGCCGGATTGGAGGTGGGCTGGATGATGAACATGTCCTCCCCGCGCACGTTCTCGTAGACCTCGACGAAGATTTCCTGGTCGTTGAACCGCTCCACCCGCGCATCCACCAGCCCCACCGTCATGCCGCGATGCATCGACATCCGGCGGCAGATCGACTTGGCGAGCGGCAGGTTGGCATTGCCGGACATCAGTTTGGGTTCGGTGGGATTGGGCATCGCGTGTCCCCTCGCGCATGGCAGAATCGAAACGTTGACACCCCATAGCACCGGCCTACCGTCAGGGCCAGAAAGCCGCGCGCAGGGAGGTGCAAATGCCGCATATCGATTACTTTTTCTCCACGATTTCCCCCTTCACCTATCTTGCCGGGATGCGGCTGGAGGAGATCGCGGCGGAAAGCGGTGCCACCATCGCCTACAAGCCGGTGGATATCATGGCGCTCTTCGCCCGCACCGGCGGCACCCCGCCGGGCGAGCGGCACCCCAACCGCAAGGCCTACCGGATGCAGGAGCTGAAGCGCGCGGCAGCCAAAACGGGCCTGCCGATGAACTTCCAGCCGGCCCATTTCCCCACCAACATGGCGCCCTCCTCCTACGCCCTCATCGCCGCTCAGGCCGAGGGTGGCGGCGATGTGGGTGCGCTGGCCCACGGTCTGCTGCGCGCCTGTTGGGCCGAGGAGAAGGACATTGCGCAGGATGAGGTGATCCGGTCCTGCCTGGAGGCTGCGGGTTTCGATCCGGGCCTCGCAGACCGGGGGCTGCTGGCAGGCGCGGAGACCTATGGCCGCAACCTCGACGAAGCGGTGGAGAAAGGGGCCTTCGGCTCGCCCTTCTACGTGGTGGACGATGGCGCGCTATTCTGGGGCCATGACCGTCTGGATGACCTTGAGGCGCATCTGAAGGGGTAGGCCGGGGCACGTCTCGACCTACGGGGCGCGGACGCGGCCACGTGCCACGGTTGACCCGCCGTCTGCGCCACTGCATTGCAGGAGCAGGCGGTATTCTGCGCCCGGACGCTCTGCGATGAAGCCCAAGATCCTCACCACCCTGCGCGGCTACAGCCGCGCGACACTGCTGGCCGATGTGCAGGCCGGGGTGACGGTTGCCATGGTGGCCCTGCCACTCAGCCTCGCCATCGCCATCGCCTCGGGGGCCGACCCGGCGAAGGGGCTAGTCACGGCCATCGTGGCGGGTTTCCTGATTTCGGCGCTGGGCGGCAGCCGCGTGCAGATCGGCGGGCCGACGGGGGCCTTCATCGTGGTGGTCTTCGGGGTGATCGCCGAGCACGGCTATGACGGGCTGGTGCTGGCCACCCTGATGGCGGGGCTGATCCTCGTGGCAGCCGCTTTGCTGAAGGCGGGGCGGCTGATTTCGCTTGTGCCCGAGCCGGTGATCAACGGCTTCACCATCGGAATCGCGGTGATCATCGCCACCAGCCAGCTGGCCGACGTGATGGGCCTGCGGGTGGAAGACATGCCTGCCGAGTTCTTCGCCAAGCTCGAAGCGCTCTGGGCCGCGCGCGCCCGCCTCAACGGCGCGGCCCTGGGCATCGGGCTGGCCACCGCCGTGCTGATCGTGGCGCTGCGGCGGGCTTTTCCGCGCTTCCCCGGCCTGCTCGTGGCGGTCGCCGTCACCTCCGCTACAGTCGCATTCGCCGGGCTGGAGGTGGACACCATCGCCAGCCGCTTCGGCGCCCTGCCC
>NZ_QTNQ01000025.1 GCF_018424695.1 Vannielia litorea | reverse complement strand
GCGTCAGAGGTGTATAAGAGACAGGGGCAAGGCCGCCGATCTGCGCACTGTCGAGATCGGTGGCGGACCGGTTGAGGCGGCGCGGGTTGCGGCGGAGCTGTTGGCGCGTGCCTTCGCCATGCCGAAGAGCAGCTGACATGGATTGGGGCGGGCTCTTGCGCCGCGGGCTTCTGGAGTTGCGGCTGAAGCCGGCAGAGTTCTGGGCGCTCACCCCGGTGGAGCTGATGGTGATGCTCGGCCTGGAAGGCGCGGCGCCGCCACTGACACGGGCCCGGCTGGCCGAGCTGGCCGAGGCCTTCCCAGACAGACCAAAGGAATGATGCGATGGCAGACATGGACGGGGCCGATGCCCTGGAGGCGCAGGTGGACGCGCTTGAAAGCGCCTTTACCGGAGCCGCGCAGATGGCGGCGGCTTTTGATAGTGAACTGATGCGGATGCAATCGAGCCTGACCGTGACGCAGGCCAATGTCGGTCAGCTCTCGAGCCAGATCGGGCGCGGGCTGCGCAAGGCGTTCGACGGGTTGATCTTTGACGGCATGCGGCTTTCGGAGGCGCTGCGCACGGTTGCAGAGTCGATGATCAACGCAACCTACAACGCCGCGATGAAGCCCATCACCAACCACTTCGGCAGCCTGATCGGGCAGGGGGTGGAGAGTTTCATCACCGGGGGTCTGGCCTTCGAAAAGGGCGGGAGTTTTTCGCAGGGGCGGGTGCAGCCTTTCGCGCGGGGCGGCGTGGTGTCTTCGCCTACGTACTTCCCGATGCGCAACGGGCACGGCCTGATGGGAGAAGCCGGGCCCGAGGCGATCATGCCGCTGGCACGCGGCGCCGATGGCTCGCTGGGCGTGAAGACGCAAGGGGCGGGCGCGCGACCGATCAACGTGGTCATGAACATCTCGACGCCGGACGTGCGCGGTTTTGAGCGGAGCCGGGCCCAGGTGGCCGCGCAGATGACGCGCGCGCTTTCGCAGGGGCAGCGCAACCGCTGACGGCACGACCGAGAGCAGCAATTGGAAGGATGGAGTGATGGGATTTCACGAGGTGCGATTCCCGGCGAGCTTGAGCTTTGGCTCGGTGGGCGGGCCGGAGCGGCGAACGGAGATCGTGACGCTGGCGAACGGCTACGAGGAACGCAACACCCCCTGGGCGCATTCGCGCCGCCGGTATGACGCGGGCTTGGGCATGCGCTCGCTGGATGACGTGGAAACGCTGTTGGCTTTCTTCGAGGCGCGCCGGGGCCAGCTCTACGGGTTTCGCTGGAAAGACTGGTCAGATTACAAGACCGGAAAGGCGAGCGGCACGCCGGATTGGCGGGACGAGGTGATCGCCACCGGCGACGGCGTGACACGGAGCTTTCAGCTCTCGAAGTCCTACAGCTCGGGCGGGGCCTCCTATACCCGCCCGATCACCAAGCCGGTGGCCGGATCCGTCACCGCCGGGATCGAGGGCACCTATTATCGCGAGGGGCTGCACTTCGAGGTCGATGCCACGACGGGCATCATTACCTTCGAGGATGCGCCATCGATCGGCTTCTCAGTGACGGCCGGGTTTGAATTTGACGTGCCGGTGCGCTTCGACACCGATCGCATCCAGACTAGCGTGGCCAGCTTCAAGGCGGGTGACGTTCCGACGGTGCCGGTGGTGGAGTTGCGGCTGTGAGTGGGGCGGAGGCTACGGAAGCGGCAGAGGCGCTTCATGCGCATCTGGGCGGCGGCATCACGACGGTGTGCAGGTGCTGGTCCGTGACGCGGGCCGAGGGCGAGGTGCTGGGCTTCACCGATCATGATGAGAGCCTCTCGTTCGATGGTATCTCCTTTCGGGCGAACACGGGCCTGACTGCCAAGGCCCTGGTGCAGGGCACCGGGCTGTCGGTGGACAACACCGAGGCCTTGGGTGCCCTGATGAGCGAGGCGATCACCGAGGAAGATCTTCAGGCCGGTCGCTATGACGGTGCGGAGGTGCGCGCGTGGATGGTCAACTGGACCGATCCTTCAGCCCGACTGTTGTTGTTTCGCGGAACGATTGGCGAGGTTTCGCGGTCGAACGGCGCCTTCGAGGCAGAGCTGCGGGGGCTGACCGAAACGCTCAACCAGCCGCAGGGGCGGGTTTATCAGCCGCAGTGCTCTGCCGTGCTGGGGGACGGAATGTGCCGGTTTGACCTGACTGCCCCCGGATACGCGGCGGAAGTGCCGGCTGAGGCCGTGGATGACGGGCGGGTGTTTCGGTTTGAGGGCATGGATGAGTTTGACCTGCGGTGGTTCGAACGCGGCAGGCTGCGCGTTTTGACCGGGGAGTCGGCCGGTCTGGTTGGGATCATCAAGAACGACACGCTCTCCAACAGTGGCCGGGTGGTGGAGCTGTGGCAGAAACTGCCGGGGCAGATCGCGGCGGGTGACATCGTTCGACTGGAAGCGGGATGTGACAAGCGCGAAGAGACCTGTCGACTGAGGTTTGACAATTTCCTGAACTTCAGGGGCTTTCCACATATCCCGGGCGAGGACTGGCTGATGAGCTACCCCAAACGCAGCGGTCAGAACGAAGGGGGAAGCAAGTTTGGGAGCCGCTTGTTCGCCGGTCTGGGAGGCACTCTGGATGGATAAGCGGGAGAGCTGCGGGCCACATCGAGCCGTTGCGGAAGCACGGCGGTGGGTCGGAACGCCCTACCGCCATCAGGCCTCTTGCCGGGGTGCCGGCTGCGACTGCCTCGGGCTTCTGCGGGGGATCTGGCGCGACCTGTGGGGGTGCGAGCCGGAGCCGGTTCCGGCCTATAGCCGCGACTGGTCGGAGACGTCGCGCGAAGAGGTGCTCTGGGCGGCTGCGCGGCGGCATCTGCGTGAGAAGGCGGCGAGTGAGGCGCCCGCCCCTGGTGACGTGGTTCTCTTCCGGATGCGGAGCGGCGCGGTCGCCAAGCATCTGGGCATTCAGGCGCGCGTCGGCGGCAATGCCTCATTTATCCATGCATTTTCCGGCCACGGAGTGGTGGAAAGCTCGTTTACCCGGGCCTGGGAGCGGCGCGTGGTGGCGAGGTTCGAATTTCCCGAAGGGGGTAACTGATGGCAACGATTGTACTTTCCGCTGCGGGGGCTGCGCTTGGCTCGACCTTTGGGGGCACCTTTCTGGGGCTTTCCGGCGCTGTCATTGGCCGCGCGATCGGGGCCACCTTGGGGCGGGTCATCGACCAGCGTCTGATGGGGCAGGGGAGCCAGGTTGTTGAAACCGGCAAGGTGGAGCGCTTCCGCGTTACCGGCGCAAGCGAGGGTGCTCCGATCGGGCAGCTCTACGGGCGGATGCGCATTGGCGGGCAGGTGATCTGGGCGACCCAATTCAAGGAAACGGTGCGCGACGAGAGCACGGGCGGCAAGGGGGCCCCCAGCGGACCGACGGTGCGCAGCTACTCCTATTCGATCAGCCTGGCGGTAGCCCTTTGCGAGGGGGAAATCAGCCGGGTTGGGCGCGTTTGGGCAGATGGGGTCGAACTTGCTCCGGACGATCTGAACATGCGTGTCTACACCGGTAGCGAGGAGCAGCTTCCGGACCCGAAGATGGAGGCCATCGAGGGGGCAGGGCGCGTTCCGGCGTATCGGGGCGTGGCCTATGTCGTGATCGAGGATCTCGAGTTGGGTGATTTCGGCAACCGGGTGCCTCAGCTTTCGTTCGAGGTTGTGCGCCCGGTCGGCGAGGAGGTCGATACCCCGGAGGCCCGAAGCCTGAGCCGGGTCGTGCAGGCGGTGGCCCTCGTTCCGGGCACCGGGGAATACGCATTGGCAACGACGCCAGTTCATTACGATTTCGGGCTGGGTGAGACCCAATCGGCCAATGTGAACAACCCGACCGGGCAAACGGATTTCGCGCTGTCCATCGGCACCCTTGACGAAGAGCTTCCCGCCTGCGGCTCGGTCTCGCTCGTGGTCAGTTGGTTTGGAGATGATCTGCGCTGCGGGACCTGTCAGATCAGGCCCAAGGTGGAACAGGCGGACTTTGATGGAAAACCGATGGCATGGCGTGTCAGCGATGAAACGCGCGCCACGGCGGGGCTGACGCCTCAGAACGAGGACGGACGACCGATTTATGGCGGAACACCGGCTGACGAGGCCGTTGTGGAAGCGATCACCGCGCTGCGGGACTCCGGCCAGGAGTTGGTTTTCTACCCGTTCATCCTGATGGATCAGCTTGAAGGCAACGGGCTCCCGGACCCGTGGAGCGGTGCAGGCGATCAACCGAAACTGCCTTGGCGCGGACGGATCACGCAATCGGTGGCTGCCGGGCGCGCCGGCTCGCCGGACGGGACGGCAGCCGCCGATGCCGAAGTGGCCGACTTCTTCGGCAGTGCCTCCGCTTTGGACTTCAGCGTAAACGGAACGCGTGTGAGCTATGCGGGGCCGAACGAGTGGTCGTTCCGGCGGTTTATTCTGCACTACGCTCATCTCTGCGTTGCCGCGGGCGGCGTGGATGCGTTTTGCCTCGGCTCCGAGATGCGCGGCCTGACCCAGATCCGGGGCGCGGCCGGGTTTCCGGCGGTTGCTGCAATGCAGGATCTTGCGAGCGAGTTGCGCGACATTCTCGGGCCGGCGTGCAAGATTGGCTACGCGGCAGACTGGAGTGAGTACTTCGGCTATCATCCACAGGACGGTTCAGGCGATGTCTATTTTCATCTCGACCCGCTCTGGGCGGATGCCAGCATCGATTTCATTGGAATCGATAATTACATGCCGCTCTCGGATTGGCGGGACGGTGATGACCATGCCGACGTTGCGGCTGGCGCCATCTATAACCTCGACTATCTGAAAGCCAACGTTGCGGGCGGCGAGGGCTTTG
The DNA here is from genome assembly GCF_018424695.1 of Vannielia litorea. Taxonomy (GTDB): domain Bacteria; phylum Pseudomonadota; class Alphaproteobacteria; order Rhodobacterales; family Rhodobacteraceae; genus Vannielia; species Vannielia litorea_A. Next base: position 44,343 of record NZ_QTNQ01000025.1, on the reverse strand, counting down.
ACTGGTACTATGCCCACGATGCGGCGCGCGACGCACAGGTGCGCACTCCAATTGCCGATGTGGCACATGGAGAAAACTGGGTCTTCCGTTACAAGGATCTGAAGGGCTGGTGGCAGAACACGCATCATGAGCGGATCGGAGGGGTGCGGCAGGCGACGCCGACTGCGTGGCTCCCCGAAGCCAAGCCCATATGGTTCACCGAGTTGGGCTGCGCGGCGCTGGACAAGGGCACCAACCAGCCAAACAAGTTTCTGGATGCGAAGAGCTCCGAGAGCGGGCTGCCACATTACTCGGACGGCACACGCGACGACCTGATCCAGGCCCAGTACCTTCGCGCGATGACGGCGCATTTCGAGGATCCGGCGCAAAACCCTGTCTCCTCAGAGTACGGGGGGACAATGGTGGATATGAGCCGGGCGCATGTCTGGGCCTGGGATGCGCGACCGTTCCCCTATTTTCCGGCAGCCCTGGATATTTGGAGCGACGGGGAGAACTACGCGAGGGGGCATTGGCTCAACGGTCGCGTGACCACCGAGGCGCTGCCCGCGGTTGTTGCCGAAATATGTCTCCGGTCCGGCCTCGCCCTGGATGCGCTCGACTTGCGCTCACTGTTCGGTTTGGTTCGCGGCTACACGATCACGGAGCTGTCTGGCGCGCGCTCCGCCTTGCAACCGTTGATGCTGGCCTTCGGGTTCGATGCCGTGGAGCGCGAAGGGCAGCTGCGTTTTGAGAGCCGCACTGGCCGCAGCGACGCTGAGATCAGCCGCGATACGCTCGCGGTGACCCAGGATCTGGACGCGGACATCACGCTTGTTCGTGCGCCTTCTGCCGAGACCGCCGGAAAAGTGCGTTTGAACTACGTCGAGAACAACGGAGCCTATGAGGCGCGCGCTGTAGAGGCAATCTTTCCGGATGAGGAGAGCTTCGCGGTGTCACAGTCGGAGTTGCCTCTGGCCCTCACGCAAGCCGAGGCGAAGGGGATCGTTGAGCGGTGGCTTTCGGAAAGCCGGGTGGCGCGGGATACAGCTCGCTTTGCCCTGCCTCCGTCCATGCTCTCCATCGGGGCCGGCGATGTGGTCACCCTGCCGACCGAGGGGCGAATGGCCCATTACAGGGTGGATCGGGTGGAGCAGGCGGCCAGCCAGATCATCGACGCGGTCCGGGTGGAACCCAACATCTACAAGCCCAGTGACGCGATCGAGGATCCTGCGACCATCGAGCCATTCGTGCCACCTCTTCCCGTCTTTCCGCTCTTCCTTGATCTCCCGCTGTTGACCGGAGACGAAGTGGAGCATGCGCCTCATGTCGCGGCCACGGCGCGGCCCTGGCACGGCACCGTCGCGGTATATGGGTCATCTACCGGTCTCGACTACGAGTTGAACCGTTTGATCTCCGCGCGGGCGACAATAGGCGTGACGGAGACGGCACTCGCGCGGGGGCGTCCCGGCCTGTGGGAGCGGGGCGTGCCGCTCAGGGTGAGGCTCAGTGCGGGCGCACTCTCTTCGGCGTCAGAAGCACAGGTTCTGTCCGGTGCCAACGCCATGGCCATCGGCGATGGGAGCGCGGGCAACTGGGAGATCTTCCAGTTTGCGAACGCAGAGCTGATCGCCGGCAACACCTACGAGTTGAGCATGCGTTTGCGGGGACAGCTGGGCAGTGATGCCCTGATGCCGGATGAATGGCCCGTCGGCAGCCTCGTGGTCTTGCTGAACGGGAGCCTTGGGCAGATCGAACTGGCCAGCTCCTCCCGACGCCTTTCCCGCAGTTACCGGATTGGCCCGGCTGGTCGGCCCTACACTGATCCGTCCTACGTGGAGCGGCAGGAGGCCTTTGACGGCAACGGCCTGAGGCCCTACGCGCCCGTCCATCTTTCCGGTCGCAAGGACGAGGCCGGTGATCTTCACCTCAGCTGGATCCGCCGGACGCGGATTGATGGAGATGGCTGGGAGGTTTCAGAGGTGCCCCTGGGCGAGGTGAGCGAGGCATATCTGCTTCGGGTCGTCCACTCCGGTGCCGTCAAGCGCGAAGTTTCATTGGACACCCCGGCGTGGGCCTACACAGCCGCCTTGCAGAGCGCAGACGGGGTGACAGGGGCTTTCGAAGTTCATGTTGCACAGGTTTCCGAGCGTTTCGGGCCTGGGCTTTTTGGAAAGGTAGACATCCATGAATGAGACAACCCAGCTTAAGTTGCCCATGGTTCAGGCCAGCCAGGCGCAGAAGCACGTGACGGTGAACGCCGCCCTGATGCGCCTCGACGGGTTGGCGCAGCTGCGACTTCAGTCCGTTTCGACATCCGTTCCGCCCACCGTCGTGGTAGATGGAGAGTGCTGGTTTGTGCCTGCGGGGGCCGTCAACGGATGGGCGGGGCAGTCGGGGCAGATTGCCATTGGCGACAACGGTGGCTGGGTTTTTCTGCTGCCGCAGGTCGGCTGGCGGGCCTGGATTGTGGACACCGCGACGGATGCGCTCTGGGATGGGACCGAGTGGCAACCGCCTTTGATGGCCGCCAGCCCCTCCGGTGCGGCATCTCGGATGGCGCTCCTGGAGTTTGACCATGTGATCTCGGCGGGTGCGACCAATACGACCGCGACGCAGATTCCAGCCAACGCGATGGTCTTTGCCGTCTCGGCCCGGGTGCTGACTGCGATCACCGGATCCCTTACGAGCTGGACCCTTGGGATCGAGGGCTCCGAGAGCCAGTTCGGCTCGGGCCTTGGCCTTGGGCAGGGGTCTTACTGCACCGGCATGCTGGGTACGCCTACCACGTGGTACTCCGCCGGTGCTCTGAAGCTGTCTGCTGTTGGCGGTGACTTCGCCGGTGGCGCCATCCGGTTGGCGGCACACTATTACACGATCGACCTGCCAGGCCTTTGATGCGTCCGCTTCACCACAGCGATGTTTGCGAGGTGGTGCGGGTCTTGCTGCCGTTGCCGGCCAGTACCAGGCGCGTTGCGCTGTTGCGCTTCATAGCGTCCGCCGATGCTGCCGACAGATTTAGAGAGGTTACCGGGCGGGCGCACGCGCAGTGGGGCGACGGCACCCTTGCCGCCGCTGTTGCGCGGTATCCGCGTGACCCTGCGCGTACGTTTGAAGACCTGGACTACGCCCAGTGTTGGGCGATGGTGCTGGATGCGGTGGCAAGGTATCGGACCGGGCGGGGGCTGGCGATTTAGGGCCTAGCTCCCAGCGCAGGAAATACACAATGCCACGGCCGGGTCGTGTTCGATCCGCGCCAAAGCAATGGATTCTCCGCACTCTGCACAATAGCCGTACTCGCCCTCTTTGATACGCACCAGTGCTGCCCTTACCCGGCGTTCCTCGCCTGCGCGCAGTCTGCTGGCGGCCTGAGCCATGGCCTGGGACTGCAGGGCATCCATGCGGCTGAGGCGACCGACGGCCTGCTGATCGAGTTTCACCACTTGCTTGCCCGCCCGCCCCAGCGCCTCACCGGCCGCGATTTCGTCCAGCCGTGCCAGAAGACGCGTCTTGAAGCCTTGTTGCTTCGCTTCACTCATCATCTTCGGTTTTCCTCCCCATTATCCTTTGCAATTGGTCAAGCTGGCCTATCTGGGCTAGAAGGCTAGCAGGATGCGCAAGGACATGGCCATGGCCCAGACAAAGAGTAAGCTGAGCGAAGTCGATCCAGTATGGGACAGGATCATCCGTGAAGGCGAAGAGGCCATCAGCCTCGAGCCGCTTCTTGGCGGGCTCATGCATTCCTGCGTATTGCACCACAAGTCAATGGAGCAGGCGCTGGCGTTTCGTATCTCGATGAAGCTGACGTCCGGCGAGATGTCGGAACAACTCCTCCGCGAAATTGCAGATGAGGCCTACGCTTCCGACCCGGAGATCGGCCAGGCTGCCCGAGCGGACCTCGTCGCCGTTTATGAGCGTGATCCGGCCTGCCATCGTTTCCTTCAACCCCTGATGTACTTCAAGGGATACCAGGCGGTGCAGGCCTATCGCATTGGCCATTGGCTGTGGACACAGGGTCGGCAGGACATGGCGTATTTCTTCCAGATGCGCATTTCCGAAACTTTCGGTGTCGATATCCATCCAGCCTGCCGCGTCGGACGTGGCATCTTTCTCGACCATGCCCATTCCATCGTTTTCGGTGAAACCGCCGTGGTCGGGAACAATGTTTCCATCCTTCACTCGGTTACGCTCGGTGGCACGGGCAAGGAGGATGAAGATCGCCATCCGAAGATTGGTGATGGCGTGCTGATCGGTGCCGGCGCCAAGGTGCTTGGCAATATCAAGGTTGGCTGTTGCTCGCGCATTGCCGCTGGCTCGGTTGTGCTGCATGACGTGCCGCCCGAAAGCACCGTGGCGGGCGTGCCGGCGAAAATCGTCGGCAAGGCGGGCTGCTCACAGCCCTCCGTCTCGATGAACCAGCTTCTGGGCGGGGCCGACTGAGGCACGCGCGCAGCGAGGGGCGAAGTCAGAACACCGCGTCGAACACGTCCTCGCCGAAGTCGATCAGCTTGCCGCCGGTCTTGGTGATCTTGCGGGCGATCTTCTCGGCGGTGTTGCCCATCTCGACGGCCTTCTTGGCGCCGAACTTGCCGATCTTGGCTGCGGTCTTCCCGGCAACCTTCATGACCCGGACCAGCTTGTCGACGATACGGTCGACAAAATCCAGCAGCACGCCCACGAGGGTCTTCGCGTTTCCAAGGACCTTGGTGAGGGTGGCGCTGACACGACCCTTGATGAGCCGGGCGATATCGCCGATCTCGCTCGCGGTCGATTTCACGATGGAGACGATGGCGGAATGGATCTTGCCTGCGATGTTCGCTACGCCCCCAAGGGCATATGCGAGGGCCTTGTAGGCGGCGCTCTCTGCGAGCACCTCTTTGACGACAGCCTCGACCTCGGCATAGGTGGGTGGTTTCATGGATAAAGTCTCTTTTTCTAAAATGATTGCAGCAGCGTAGCCCGAAACTGCTCTCTCGCAAAATAATGAATCCTGAGTGGCGGTTGGTCACAACAAGGTGAGGTTGCGATCTGCTGTTGCGGGGTGCGCGTTTACAGGGTGACCTCATGCAGGAGCAACCGATGACCTTCTCGCCCCTACCGCGCCCCGCCACTTTCGCCCTCACCCTCGTGGCCGTCGGGCTGGGTGGCGGTGCCGGCGCGCAGGAGTTGGTGCAAAGCCTGGCGTCTGAAGCGAATGCGCTGAAGGTCTATCGCTGGCAGAACCGCCCGGTGCTCCTGTTCGCGGACAACCCAGAGGACGCTCAGTATCGCATAGCGGTGGAGGCCCTTCGCGGCGCTTTTGATGGGCTGGCTGAGCGCGACATCGTGGTCCTGACCGACACCGACCCCGCCAGCCCATCGGCCCTGCGCACCCGCCTCGCGCCAATGGGCTTTGCCATGTATCTCGTTGGCAAGGATGGCGGCATCAAGCTGAGATCCGACACGCCGATTCGGGTGGAGACACTGTTCGAAACGATCGACAGCATGCCGATGCGACAGCGTGAGATGCGCGAAGACTAGGCTTCGTGCGTGGCAACATCGGGGCGCGGCTTAGCGGCACTTTCATCTGCGAAAAGACCATGGGCCGCCGTGGGGTTCTCACCCGTCACCAGCACGGTTTTGCCGCCCGCGCTCGCGGCATCCCGCAGGGCTTCCATCGAATTCGTATGTGCGAAGAAATCCAGAACAGCCGTTGCCGGAACGCCCGTCTCTCCCACGAAATCCTGTAGCGCGGCAGCGTTGCCTTTGGCGATGATTTCCCGGAATCCGGCATAGCCCTCAGCCTTGAGGATCATGGCGTCCTTTGAGGCTTCCGCCTCCAGGATAGCCTTGATCTTGACCGCCTCGCCCTCGTTCTGTGCGGCTTCCCGCAACCGACGCGAGGCTAGGACCTTGTCGAACGCCTTGCGCAACTCGTCGGAAGGTTGGGGGTCATCGACCAAGACGTTCTCGATGCTGTATCCATAGCCGCTCAACTGTTCGGAGAGCGTGCTTGCCACATCTTCCTCGAACCTGTCTTTTGAAGAGAACAATTCGGCAAACTCCATCCCGGCTGCCGTGGAGCGCACCTGGTTGACGATGTAGGAGGTCAGCTGGCGCTCGGGATCCTCGAGGCGGTAGTAGGCATCGTTCGCACGCGCCTCGGTTGCTGCGTACTGCACCCGGATCGGCACGATCACGAAGGCGTTGTCACTCGATTTTACCGAGACGTCCTGCCCGACTTCCTGGATTTTCAGAGAGAAGTTCGGCGTGGCGATCTGGATTGGGTAGGGAAGCTTGAAGGACAGGCCGGCAGCGCGGGTGCCGCTGTATCGCCCAAAGGTCTCGATGAACCGAACATGTTGCTGCTTGGTGATGACGGTGCAGGCAACGGTCAGAAGGACCAGCACAATAACCAGCGGAATGGCAACAACCATCAGTTCGACCATAAAGGCTCCAAAAAATGTGGCGTTCCTACCCTTTAGATAGGAACGCCAACCATATCATGCCAGCATGACCATGGGGTTTTCGAGGTTATCCGTCAGCGCTTTGAGGAATTCAGCCCCAAGCGCCCCGTCGATCACCCGGTGATCGACCGAGAGCGTAACGCTCATGACCGTCGCCACAGTCAGTTCGCCATCGTCACCCACCACGGGCTTCTTCACGCCGGAACCCACAGCGAGGATTGCACCGTGCGGCGGGTTGATGACGGCGTCGAAGTTGTCGATGCCGAACATGCCGAGATTGGAGATGGCGAATGTGCCGCCCTGGTACTCATGCGGCGCCAGCTTGCGGTCGCGGGCACGAGTGGCCAGGTCTTTCATCTCTGCGGACAGAGCCGAGAGCGACTTGGTGTCGGCGTCTTTCAGAACGGGGGTAAAAAGCCCGCCCTCGATGGCCACGGCGACTGCCACATCCGAGGGCTTCAGCTTCAGCACCCGGTCTCCGGCCCAGACCGCATTGCAGTCGGGCACAGACTGGAGCGCAAGGGCACAGGCTTTGATGATAAAATCGTTGACCGAAAGCTTCACACCCCGGCCTTCCAACTGTTTGTTCAGCTGGCTCCGGAACTTCAGCAGCGCGTCGAGCTTGATGTCGCGCCGCAGGTAGAAGTGCGGAATGGTCTGCTTGGCCTCGGTGAGACGCGCAGCAATTGTCTTGCGCATCCCGTCGAGCTTGACCTCCTCGTACTCCCGGCCCTCGTACATCTTGGCGATGGCATCGGCAGAGGGGCCCGCCGGGGCAGGGGCGGCAGCCGGGGCAGGGGCCTTGGCCTCTTCCTTGGCAGGCGCAGCGCCGGGCTTGGCGCTTTCCACATCGGCCTTCACGATCCGCCCCTTGGGGCCGGAGCCCTTGATGGCGGTCAGGTCGATGCCCTTCTCCTTGGCGATCCGGCGCGCAAGCGGCGAGGCGAACACGCGTTCGCCATCCTTCTCGGGGGCCGCCGGGGCCTTCACGTCGGACTTCTCGACCGCGCCGGAGGACGTCGAAGCAGGCTCACCGGAGCGTTCCTGCTTCTCGGGCTCAGCCGCTGTCTCCTCTTTCGCGGCACCGCCGCCAGAGGAGACAGCACCGATATCATCGGCGCTTTCACCCTCTTCGAGCAGGACCGCGATGGGGGTGTTCACCGCCACGCCCTCGGTGCCTTCCTCGACGAGAATCTTGCCGATAGTGCCCTCGTCAACGGCTTCGAACTCCATCGTCGCCTTGTCGGTTTCGATCTCGGCCAACAGGTCGCCGGACGAGACGGTATCGCCTTCCTTCACCAGCCATTTCGCAAGGGTGCCCTGCTCCATGGTGGGCGAGAGGGCGGGCATCAGAACTTCGGTGGGCATCGCTCTCTCTCCTTACCGGTATGTCACTTTTTTCACCGCCTCGATCACCTCGTCGGTGGTCACCAGCGCGTGCTTCTCAAGGTTGGCCGCGTAGGGCATGGGCACATCCTTGCCGGTGCAGTTGATAACCGGAGCGTCGAGATAATCGAACGCCTCCTGCATCAGCACCGCCGAGATGTGGTTGCCGATCGAGCAGACCGGGAAGCCCTCTTCGATGGTCACGCAGCGGTTGGTCTTCATGACCGATTTGATCACCGTTGCGGTATCCATCGGGCGCAGCGTGCGCAGGTCGACCACCTCGGCGCTTATCCCGTCTTCTGCAAGTTTTTCAGCGGCTTCCAGCGCATATTGCATGCCAATGCCAAAGCTGACCAAGGTCACATCCGTGCCCTCGCGCCAGATCTTCGCCTTGCCGAAGGGAATGGTGAAGTCATCCAGCTTGGGCACATCGAAGCTGCGCCCGTAGAGGATTTCGTTCTCCAGGAAGATCACCGGGTTCGGGTCGCGGATGGCGGTCTTCATCAGGCCTTTGTAGTCGGCTGCCGAGTAGGGCATCACAACCTTGAGGCCGGGCACCTGGGCATACCAGGCGGCGTAGTCATGGCTGTGCTGGGCGGCGACGCGGGCGGCGGCGCCATTGGGGCCGCGGAAGACCATCGGCGCGCCCATCTGGCCGCCCGACATGTACAGCGTCTTGGCCGCCGAGTTGATGATCTGGTCGATCGCCTGCATGGCGAAGTTGAAGGTCATGAACTCGACAATCGGGCGCAGGCTGCCAAAGGCCGCGCCAACGGCGATGCCGGCAAAGCCGTGCTCGGTGATCGGCGTGTCGATCACCCGCTTGGGGCCGAACTCGTCGAGCAGCCCCTGGCTGACCTTGTAGGCACCCTGGTATTCGGCCACCTCCTCACCCATCAGGAAAACCGTCTCGTCGCTGCGCATTTCCTCGGCCATGGCATCGCGCAGGGCCTCACGGACGGTGGTTTGCACCATCTCGGTGCCTTCGGGCCAGTCGGGCGAACTGTCGACCATGAGCTCCGTCGGCGCCTCGGCCTCGGGCTTGGCAGCCGCGGGGGCAGAGGGCTTTTCCTCGGCCGCTTCCTCGGCGCCCGCACTTTCACCACCGCTGGACGAAACAGTCTCAGCGGCAGAGGCATCCTCGCCTTCTTCAAGGATCACGGCGATCGGCGTGTTCACTTTCACGCCCTCGGTGCCCTCGGAGACGAGGATCTTGCCGATCACGCCTTCATCCACGGCCTCGAATTCCATCGTGGCCTTGTCGGTTTCAATCTCGGCCAGGATATCGCCGGACGACACGGTGTCGCCCTCCTTCACCAGCCATTTTGCAAGCGTGCCTTCCTCCATCGTCGGGGAAAGCGCGGGCATGAGCAGTTCAGTTGCCATTTGTCAGTCCTCCCCTCAGGCTTCCTGCGGCGCCACGTCGGCGTAGATGTCCGTCCAGAGCTCCTCGAGCGCGGGCTCGGGGCTCTCCTTGGCGAATTCGGCGCTTTCGTTGACGATTTCCTTTGTCTCCTTGTCGATGGCCTTGAGGTCGTCCTCGGTGGCGTGCTTACCCTCCAGCAACATCGCCCGGACGCGCTCAATCGGGTCGCGCTCCTCGCGCATCTTTTGCACTTCTTCGCGGGTGCGATACTTGGCCGGGTCCGACATGGAGTGGCCGCGATACCGGTATGTTTTGACTTCCAGAATGTAGGGGCCTTCACCGCTGCGGCAGTGCTCCACGGCCTTCTCGCCAGCGGCCTTGACGGCCAGCACGTCCATCCCATCGACGATCTCGCCGGGGATGCCGAAGGGAGTGCCACGGGTGTGGATGTCTTCGGTGGAGGTGGAGCGGTTCTGCGAGGTGCCCATGGCGTACTGGTTGTTCTCGATGACGAAGATCACCGGCAGCTTCCAGAGCGCGGCCATGTTGAATGTCTCGTAGACCTGGCCCTGGTTGGCCGCGCCGTCCCCGAAGTAGGTAAAGGTTACGCCGCCGTTTTCGAGATACTTGTCGGCAAAGGCGAGGCCCGCGCCGAGCGGCACCTGTGCACCGACGATGCCGTGGCCGCCGTAGAAATGCTTCTCCTTGGAGAACATGTGCATCGAGCCGCCCTTGCCCTTGGAGTAGCCGCCCTCGCGGCCCGTGAGCTCGGCCATGACGCCCTTAGGGTCCATCCCGCAGGCCAGCATGTGGCCGTGGTCGCGGTAGGAGGTGATGCGCTTGTCACCCTCCTTCGCCGCAGCTTCCAGCCCCACCACCACGGCTTCCTGGCCGATGTAGAGGTGGCAGAAGCCGCCGATCAGGCCCATGCCATAGAGCTGGCCGGCTTTTTCCTCGAAGCGACGGATGAGCAGCATGTCCTTGTAGTAGGCCAGCAGCTCTTCCTTGGATGTGTTGGATTTTGCGGGTGTCTTTCTGGTGGTCTTCCGAGCCGCCATGGCAGCCTCTCCTCCCCGAGTCAGAAATTAGTTTAACGTTGAACCATGTCTTATCATCGCCCTACGGGGGATGCACATGAAATTTTAACGCAGGAGGAGCAGGCGGTGTTCCGCCTGTGTTGACAGGGAGTTAACGTCCGGAGCGGAGGTGGATGGAACGCGGGCGGGGGCGCACCGCGCGATGCCGCAGCGCAGAGACGAGCTCAGCGAATGACGATCTCGTCGGCGCGGATCAGCCCCAGTACGTCGCGCGCCTGCTGGTCGAGCAGGTCGAGGTCGAGGTAGTCGTCCGACATGCGGTGCGTCTTGTTGCGCAACACCGCCACCTCGGTCTTGAGGCGATCGCGCTCTGCCTGAAGCTCGCTCGCTTCGGCCTCGATCTCGATGCGGCGGAACAGGCCATAATCGCCCTGAACGGCAGCGAAGGTGAAATAGAGCCCGAGCGACAGCGTCAGGGCGAAATAGATCACCACACCGAAAGCCGGTCGTCTGCGGGAAAAGTTCATACCCTCGTGCCTCGTTTGCGCGGGCCTCTTTGCGGGCCTCGTCCACGCAGATTTGCACGAATGCGGCGCCAAGTGAATCCCCTAATGAACCGGCGCGACGAAATTATCACCCGTGCTGTGGCAATTTCGTTAACGCGCCGGGCAGGGGCGGGCGGCGAGGCTCACCCGGCGATCGAGGCCGCGTGGATTGCCCCGATCGCGTCGCCGAGGGTGGTGTTGAACTCGCTGTCGGATTGCCCATCGGAGAGCCCCTCGGTCAGCGCGCGGGAGAAGCTGGCCACCATGCCGGTGTTCTGGGCCAGCTTCGCATTGGCTTCGTCGCGCGAATAGCCGCCCGAGAGGGCTACCACCTTCAGCACGCGCGGATGATCGACCAGCGGCTTGTAGAGGTTGGCCTCCTCGGGGAGGGTCAGCTTGAGCATGATGTCGGAGGTGGTGGGCAGGACATCGAGCCGCTTGGCGATTTCGGCCAGCAACAGCGCCTCCGCCTCGGCCTTGTCGGGCGCGTTGATATTCACCTCGGGCTCCAGGATCGGGACGAGGCCGTGCTCGACAACCTGCGCGCCGAGTTCGAACTGCTGGGCCACATTTGCGGCGATGCCCTCCGCGTTGGCGGCGTGGATCACCGAGCGCTCCTTGGTGCCGAAAATGCCCTTCTCGACAGCGCGCGTGAGCAACTCCGAGAGGCCGGGGATGGGCTTCATCAGCTGCACGCCGTTCGCCTCTTCCTCGAGGCCCTTGTCGATTTTCAGGAAGGGGACAACACCGCGCTCTTCCCACAGGAACCGGGCCGCGGGCTTGTCGGCGATATCGCGGTCCATGGTCTTCTCGAACAGGATCGCCCCGATCACCTTGTCGCCGGTGAAGGCGGGCGCGGTGGCGATGCGCGAGCGCATGTCGTGGATCAGGTCGAACATCTCGTCATCGGTGCCGTAGCGGCTTTCGTCCACGCCGTAGAGCTTGAGCGCCTTGGGAGTGGAACCGCCCGACTGGTCGAGCGCGGCGATGAAGCCTTGTCCCGCGGCGATCTTCTGTTTCTGCTCGGCGTTCGGCATGGGTCGTCCCTCGTGATTGACGTTTGTGCAGAGGGATAGCGGGGGCCGCGAGGGAAGGCAAAGGTGGTTGCGCTAACGTCCCGGTTGAAGCCGCGGCTAACCGAACGCGGCGTTTTGTGCTATAATGTCACCTGACATTCCTTAGGCGGTAGAGGAGGGCGTTCCATGGCGAATGGTAGCCACGAGCCGGAAGCGTTTTTCGAACAGGTCGAAGGCATCCTCAAGGAGACCGAGCGCTACTTCGCCGAAGCCGCGCTGGGGCCGCTGGCCGTGGGGCTGCGCGCGCCGGCGAAGGGCTGTATCGATGCGATCCGCGAAGAGATGAGCGAAGCGCTGGCGCTGGCCGAGGGCGATGACGAGGCCCGCGCCACGATGCTGCGCGGCCTGGCCCTGGCGGGCACCTCGCCGCTTCTGGCGCTGGCCCTGTCGCAACTGGGCGACGAGCTGGAAGATGTAGACTGGTCCAAGGTGCTCTCCACCGCGGTGGACTGGATCGTGACGGCCCTCAAGAAGATTGTGGAGCTTCTGGGAGACGGCAAGCTCAAGACGGTGTTGAAAGACCTCACCATTCTGCTGCCCCAGCTCAAGACACTGATCGACAGCGGTCCTGACAAGGTCGACGAACTCACCTTGGACGTTGAGGAACTGGAGGCCAAGGTCGAGCGCTTCCTGCATCAGGTGCTGGGCAAGCCGCTGGTGAAGGTGGACGACAAGAAGGGGGCAGAGCGCATTCCGCCAGTGGACGGGCCGGTGGAAGAGCCAGAGTTGAGCGGATCGGTGCTATGGTTCCTGTGGGATATCGAGCGCAAGCTCGAATATCTCTGGGCTCGCGTCCATGGCGGCGATTTCCCTCGCGCCGGGGCCGACAAGCTGATCACCGATCCGCGCGATGACACCGAGAACCGGGGCAACTCGATCGGGAAGGAACTCGATGATCTGCGCCTTCAGATCGACTGCCTGACCAAGCTGCTCGGGCGCACGCTCTACAACACCGAATGGGATTGCCTTGGCAGCATCGCCCCGCCGCCGCCCGCCCCGCCCGAGGGCGAGCTGCACCCGGTTGGGCCAGACGGGCTGCGCCACGAGCGGGCGATCCCGCCGGTGTCGATCAAGGACGAGATCCACGAGTTGGAGCGCCTGATTGTCTGGATCATCAACATCTTCCACCCGCCTGAATGGCCGCCCGAATGGCCACCGGGCTGGCCCCCGCCCGAGGAACCGCCCGAAGATCCGGTGATCCTGGCCGATCTGAAGCGGATAATGGTCTATGAAGAGGGCGTTTTCGAAGCCAGGCCTGGCAATGATGAAGAGACCGTCGAGGTGCGATCTGCCGCGTTCGACCTTGCCGGGTGGGTCGATCTGACCGAGCTGGTGGATGGCCAGGCCGTTGCGGTGGAGATGCACGTGCTGTTGCCCGGCGGGGTGCGGCGGCTCTATCGGCAGGGGCTCTTCAGCGGCGCTGCGCAGGCGGGCCTCTACGCGCTTGGAGATATCATCGGCCCCAATATCGTGGTCGGGAACGCCATTGATATCGTGATGCGCCAAACCTCCGGCCCGCCACTCGACGTGCCTTATCAGTTCGTCATCGAAACCCAGCGGGTGCGGCGTTAACCCCCCAGCGCTGCCACGCCGGGCAGGGTCTTACCCTCCATCCACTCAAGGAACGCGCCCCCGGCGGTGGAGATATAGGTGAACTGGTAACTGGCCTTGGCGTTGTTCAGCGCGGCCACGGTATCGCCGCCGCCGGCCACGGTGATCAGCTCGCCCTTGTCGGTCAGCGCCCCGGCCTGGCGGGCGGCGGCATAGGTGGCGGCGCCGAAGGGCATGATCTCGAAGGCGCCGAGCGGGCCGTTCCAGATGAGGGTTTCGCTTTCGTCGAAGACCTTGCAGATGTTGGCCACGGTCTTCGGCCCGGCATCGAGGATCATGCCCTCGCTCGGACACTCCTCGGCGGGGCAGACCTTATGCGGGGCGCGGGCCTTGAATTCCTCAGCCACGACCACGTCCACCGGCAGGTGGATCTGGCAGCCGGAGGTTTTGGCTTTTTCGAGAATTTCCAATGCGGTGCCGGTCATCTCGGCTTCGGCGAGGCTCTGGCCGATCTCATGGCCCTGTGCGAGCAGGAAAGTGTTGGCCATACCGCCACCGATGATCAGGTGATCGACCTTGTCGAGCAGGTTGGAGAGCAGGGTGATCTTGGTGGACACCTTCGCGCCGCCCACCACGGCGGCGACCGGGCGGATCGGGTCGCCAAGCGCGCCTTCGAGCGCTTCCAGCTCTTCCTGCATGTTCCGGCCCACGCAGCTGGGCAGCAGGTGGGCGACGCCCTCGGTGGAGGCATGGGCGCGGTGGGCCGCGGAGAAGGCATCGTTGCAGTAGATGTCTCCCAGAGCGGCCAACTCCTTGGCAAACTCCGGGTCGTTGGCCTCTTCGCCAGGGAAGAAGCGCATGTTTTCAAGCAGAAGCACCTGGCCCTCGGAGAGCGTGGCCACGGCGGCATCCCAGCCGCCATCGGCGAAGGCAACCTTTTGGCCGAGCGCCTCGGAGAGCGCGGGCAGGGTGACCTCCAGCGACATTTCTGGCACCACCTTGCCCTTGGGGCGCCCGAAGTGGGCCAGCAGGATCGGCTTGCCGCCCTTGGCGAGAATGTCCTTCACGGTGGGAACGATCCGGTCGATCCTTGTGGTATCGGTCACCTTGCCATCGTCCACGGGCACGTTGATATCGACCCGCACCAGCACGCGCTTGCCTTTCAAGTCCATGTCATCAAGGGTTTTCCAGGCCATCACCACCTCCATCTGTTGTCTTGTTCTCGCCGGTTTGAACGGCAGGGTCAACGCGGGGCTTTCCCTTTCAGGATGCGGCGCATAGGGTGCGCGCGACTTATGACCGAGGAGGCGAGAATGGCCGAAATCAAAGACCCCGAAAACACAATCCTGATCGAGCTCGAAGGCGGCACCGTGACCGTCGAGCTGCTGCCTGACGTGGCCCCGCAGCATTCAGCTCGGATGAAGGAGCTGGCCCGCGCCGGGGCCTATGACAACGTGGTGTTTCACCGTGTGATCGAGGGCTTCATGGCCCAGACGGGGGACGTGGCCCACGGCAAGGCGGGCGGTGATACCCGGCGCGCGGGCACCGGCGGCTCCGATCTGCCCAACGTGCCGGCGGAGTTCAACAAGCTGCCGTTCGATCGCGGCGTTCTTGGCGCGGCGCGCAGCCAGAACCCCGACAGCGCGAACAGCCAGTTTTTCATCTGTTTTGATGATGTTCACTTTCTCAACGGCAATTACACCGTCTATGGCCGGGTGATCGACGGGATGGAGCATGTGGATGCGATCCCGCGTGGCGAGCCGCCTGCGAACCCGGGCGTGATGAAGAGCGTGAAGGTGGCGGCCGATGTCTGATGGCAGGGTCTTTGCAGGCGGCATCTTCGCCGTCGGGCTGGCCTTTTTGGCGGCCTTCTTCCTGTTCACCAACGGCACCGTGACAGAGGCCGTGGCGGCGGAAGACACCGACGGGCCGAACATTGCGATCACGGTGGCAGGCAAGGGCGATATCGTGATCGACCTGCGCCCCGATCTGGCGCCCGAGCATGTGGCGCGGATCACCGCGCTGGCCGAGGCCGGGGCCTATGACGGCGTGGTGTTTCATCGGGTGATGGAGGGCTTCATGGCCCAGACCGGTGACGTGCAGTTCGGCAAGGGCGAAGACCTGAGCCGCGCGGGCACCGGCGGCTCGGATCTGCCTGACCTGCCTGCGGAATTCTCCGATGAGCCCTATGTGCGCGGCACTGTGGGCATGGCCCGCACCGCCGATCCGGACAGCGCGAACAGCCAGTTCTTCATCATGTTTGCCCCGGCGGATCATCTGAACGGGGCCTACACGGTTGTGGGCCATGTCATCGAGGGCATGGAGGTGGTTGACCAGATCACCCTTGGCGTGCCCGGCAGCGGTGTGGTGGAAAACCCCGACGTGATGGAGAGCGTCATCCTTCAGGAGTGACCTCAAGCCTGCGTGAGCGGGCTATGTGAGACGATCAGCCCATGGCATCCTTGACCCGAAATAAGGGGGAGGCTGCCATGGGTTTTCTTTTGCGGGCAGGGGTTTGGCTGCTGTTGAGCGCAGGGGCGGCGCTGGCCGACCCGGGCTTCTGGAAGCACGAATGGCCGCGCACGGACTTCTCGAAGACCAGCGTCGAGAGCTGGGTGGAGATCATGTCGGGCGGGCCGGGCAAGGACGGGATACCGGCGCTGTCCGGACCGAGGTTCATCCCAGTGGAGAGGGCGAGGCTGGCCGCGAGGGAGCCGGTGATCACCCTTGAAATCGGTAAGAAGGCGCGGGCTTATCCGCTGCGCTACCTGATCTGGCATGAGATCGTGAACGATCGCTTTCAGGGGGTGCCGGTTGCCGTAACCTATTGCCCGCTCTGCAATTCTGCCCTCGCCTTCGACCGCCGGGTGAGGGGGCAAGTGCTGGAGTTCGGTGTAACCGGAAAGCTGCGGCACTCCGACATGGTGATGTATGATCGCCAGACCGAGAGCTGGTGGCAACAGGCCGTGGGGGAGGCCATCGTGGGCGAGCTGACGGGCACGGAGCTGCGGCAGGTGCCAAGCTGGATGGAGAGCTGGGAAAGCTTTGCAGCCCGCAATCCCAAGGGCCGGGTGATGGCCGAACCGCGCCATGGCAGGCCCTATGGGCGAAACCCCTATGCCGGATACGATCGCTCGAAAAATCCCTTTCTTTTCAATGGTGAAATGCCGCCCCATGGCGTGCCCGCCCTTGCGCGTGTCGTGCGCGTCGGTACCCGCGCCTGGCCTTTGCCCCGGGTGGCGGAGGCTGGCGAGATTCGCGAGGCGGGGGTCGTCATCAGCTGGCGCGCGGGGCAGGCCAGCGCCCTCGACACCGCGGCCATCGCCAAGGGACGGGACGTTGGCAATATCCGCGTGCGCGACGCGCAGGGGCGGGACGTGGCGCATGACCTGATGTTCGCCTTTGCGTTTCACGCGTTTTATCCGGACGGTCAATGGATGATGGGCGAGACGCGTTGATATTTGGTGAACGCGGAGATTTATGTTTCTAGATCAGTATCTTATGTGGGGTTTGCAAAGTTTCCGCGGCGCAGCGATGTGTGGCCTTGATCTGAGTGTTCTAATGAAGCTTTTAATTTTTAAAACATCAGGTTAGGCGCCATTGCTCATGCAAATGGGGTAAATTGATACTACCCCCGCACAACCCATGCACATCCCATGCACAATCCATGCAGCCGGGAATCTGCATCTGCAATGCTGCGCCTGCATTGCAAACCCTCTGCCCGCTTTATCCTGCGCCCGGTTTCAGCCGCCCGCGATCCGTCCCGGCGTGGCGGGGTGATCTGTGCTATACTCGCGCCATTCAAAAAAGGGGGGAGCCAAAATGGCGGAGGAAGCGGACCTGAAGACCGTGGGTTTCGGCGCGCTGTTGTCGAGCGATATCTACAAGGACATCTGTTCCCGGTTTCACGACCGGCATCACATCAATCTGCCATCCCACATCAGCGCAGTGAAGTCGCTGGGCAAGACCTATGGCGTGGGGTTCAAGTTTCAGCCGCGCGACGCGGACCTCTTCGAAGCGGCACTGAAACGAGCCGCGTTCGAGCACGACAACCGAAGGCATTTCTGCGATGCGGTGGCGGCCGGCGCCACGCAGGGGGAGGGTTATCGGGAAATTGGAGTGCCGAGCCTGCATGTGGCTGTGTCGTCGGGGATTTGCAGCGTGCACATCGACACCTTCGGTTTTGTCGCGCTGGGGCCGGACGGTGAGAAAATTTACACTCCCGACGCGCTCCAGCACGTGATCGACGAATTGCTCTGGCAGGATGTTATACTGGGCAAGGTGGCGGAGTATTCACCCTTGGCGGCCAATGCGCTCAGGCGGGTACATTTTGTGGGTCCGAGTTCGCAGAACAATTACCGGCCGCAAGTGGGCGCGCGGTTGAACCTTGTCGACAGGCCGGGGCTGCGGCTTGGGCTGGAGGTGACGCGCGATCTTTCGGGCGAGACGCGGGGCGGGGCGAGTCTTGAGGTGATGACCTTTTAGCCGGATGTTCCAGCCAGGCGGCCGGCGAACTCTGCCAGCAGAGCGTTGAAGCGCGCGGGCTCTTCCCAGAAGGGAGCGTGGCCGGAGTCTTCGAAGACATGCGGTTCGGCGAAAGCGAATGTGGCGGCGCATTCGTCGAAGATCGGGCGCGGCATGATCCGTTCGTGCGCGCCCCAGACGACGAGGCAGGGGCGGGTGGTGGCGCGGGCGGCGGGGCGATAATCGGCGTGGCGCTGGCGGGTCTGGCCGCGAATTTCGGGCGGGCACATCATGTTGAAGCCCATCATGGTGGCGAAGTCGTCCGGCGCGGGCTGCTGGTGGAAGCAGGCGCGCAGGAAGGCCTCGGTGGCGGCGAGGTTTTCGGCCAGCACCTCCGAGAGCATGCCCTTGGCCAGCACCGCGCTGTCGGCCATGCGCAGCTCGCGGGCCTCGGGGGGGATGAACTTGCCGGAGGTGGGGCCGGTGCCGATCATGGCGGTGCCAAAGAGGGCCGCATCGCCGTGCAGCGCGAGGTAGTCGCAGAGCGCCTTGCCGCCCATCGACCAGCCCAGAAGGAGCGGGCGGGTGAGGGCGAGCGCATCGATCACGGCGGCGATGTCACCCGCCCAGGGCTCGGAGCCTGTATAGGCGGAGGCCTCCACCGGCTTGCCGCTGGCACCATGTCCGCGCAGGTCGAAGCCCACCATCCGGAAGCGGGCCAGTTCGGGCGCCGTGAACTGGCGGGCGAAGGAGAGGTGCGACTGTGACCAGCCGTGAACGAAGAGGATCGGCGGCCCCTCGGGCGCGCCGTATTCGGCCACCGAGATCGGGCAGCCGCCGTGGCCCGTGATGACATGGGTGGCGAAAGGGGTGGGCTGGGTGCTCATGCGGCGCATTTGTCAGCAGATGCATGACGGGAGCAAGAATTTTCGCCTGCCGGGCTGGACGGGAAGGGGCGGATCGCTAGGTTGCCCCCGGCGCCGCATAGAAGCGTTTTCCTGCGGCCCGCTCTGAAAGGATACCCCATGTCACAGTCTCAAGGGCTTTTTCGCTCGGCGTTGATCCTCGGCCTGATGTCGATGGTCGGCCCTTTCGCGATCGACATGTATCTGCCCACCATGCCCGCGATCGGCCTGTCGCTGGGCGTGGACGAGGCGGCGATGGGGGCCACGATCATTGCCTACTTCATCGCCTTCGGTCTGGCGCAGCTTGTCTATGGCCCCTGGGCCGACCAGTCCGGGCGGCGGCTGCCGGTTTACTTCGGGCTTGGGCTTTTTGCCCTGGGCTCGGTGGGCGCGGCGATGGCGGGCAGCCTGGAGGCGCTTGTGGGCTGGCGCTTTGTGCAGGGCCTTGGCGGGGCGGCGGTGATGGTGATCCCGCGCGCGATCATCCGTGACCTGCACACCGGGGCGGCGGCGACGAAAATGATGGCGCTGATCATGCTGGTGATATCGGTCTCCCCGATGCTGGCGCCGCTGGCCGGCTCGGGCGTGGCGGCGCTGGCCGGGTGGCGGGCGATCTTCTGGGTGCTGGCGGTCGCGGCCGTGGCCTGCGTGACACTGATGCATTTTGCCCTGCCCGAGACGCTGCCCCCCGAACGCCGGGTGAAGGTGAACGTGAAGGCGCTGAGCCGGGCCTGCGGGGTGCTGCTGCGGGACGTGAAATTCATGGGGCTGACCTTCGTGGGCGGGCTCGGGATGGCGAGTTTCTTCGTGTTCCTCTCGCTGGCACCCTTCGTGTACACGCAGGAGTTCGGCCTCAGCCCCACGGGCTTTTCGCTGGCCTTCGCGGTGAATGCTGCGGGCTTTTTCGGCGCGAGCCAGGTGGCCGGGCCGCTGGCGGAGCGGCTCGGGCTGACCCGGGTGGTGCTGGCCGGTGTCAGCGGGTTTGCCCTGTCGGTCGCGGTGCTCTTCACGGTGGTGGCGACGGGCGGCAGCAGCCTTGGGGTGGTGATGGCCGGGCTCTTCATCGGCAATGCGTTTCTCGGGTTGGTGATTCCGACGACCATGGTGATGGCGCTGGATGACCACGGCGAGATCGCCGGCATGGCCTCCTCCCTCGGGGGCACATTGCAGATGGTGGCCGGTGGGCTGGCGGTGGCGCTGGCGGGGCCGTTCCACGATGACACGGCGGTGCCGATGGTAGGGGCGATCGCGGCCTGCGGACTGGGTGCCGCGACGCTGGCCTGGACAGTTTTGGCCCGGTTGCGACAGCCGGTCTGAGCCGCAGGCGCGCCGGGCGGTCGAAAATCTGGCCCCGGTTAAACCTATTTTAGCACCCTTGCGGCATTTCCGAAGCCAAGACCGGCCCGCCCACTCCCGGGCGCGCGCCTCGTGCCACGGCTTCGGAGATGTTGAGACCCATGCTGCGCAATCTGAAACTGCGAACCAAGTTGCCCCTTCTGATTTTCCTCACCGTGGCGGCGACTGTCACGGGATTCCTGGCGCTTCTGGCGTTTGAAGGCTGGCGCAACGCCGAGGGCGCGGCCTATGCCCGCCTCGACACCACGCTGAATAAGGATCGGGCCTCGGTTCAGAGCTGGGTGGATACGATCCGCTCGGACCTTACGGTGAACGCAACCGAGAATACGGTGACCTCGGCGTTGCAGAAACTGGGCGGCGCCTATGGGGCAATTGACGATCCAACCGGCGAGCTTCAGAGGATCTACATCGAGGAAAACCCGCATCCGGTGGGCGAGAAACACCTTTATGACTTTGCCCGCGACGGGTCCGGCTACTCCATTGCGCACCGCAGGTATCACGGCTTCTTCCGCGCTCTGCAGCAGGCGCGCGGCTATCACGACGTGTTCCTGTTCGATGCCGAGGGCAACCTCGTTTACTCCGTCTTCAAGGAGCTGGACTTCGCCACCAACCTGATGGACGGCCCGTGGTCGGACAGCGGACTTGGCACCGCCTTCCGCGGCGCCGTGGAGCGCGCTGGGATGGAAAACCCGGTATTCTTCGTCGACTTCGCGTCATACGGCCCCTCCAACGGGGACGCCGCCGGCTTTGCGGGCATTGCGATCACCGCGCCCGATGGGGCCGTGCTGGGTGTACTCGCCGTGCAGATGCCGACCGACCAGATAACCTCGTTGCTCAGCGACAGCGCCGAGATTGAAACGCTCCTCGTGGGCCCCGACATGCTGCCGCGCAACAAGGAAGGCCAGGACGCCGCCAATCGGCTGGAGGACGAAGCGCTGCAGCTCGCCCTCGACGGGCAGAGTGGGCACATCGAGGGCGAGATCACGACCGGGGAGCAGGGGCTGTCTTCCTATGCGCCGGTGGAACTGGGCGCCTTCACCTGGGCCATCGCGGCCCAGATGTCCAACCAGACCGCCTTCGCCGGGATCAACCTGCTGCTGATGAAGGCGGCCATCGGTGGTGGTGTTCTGCTGGTGCTGGCCACGCTTGTCGGCTTCGGCCTCTCGCGCGGCATCGTCGGCCCGGTCAACGGTGTTCGGGCGGGGCTGATGGGGCTGGTGCGGGGCAACTACGATGCACCGATCGCGGGTGCGGACCGCGGGGACGAGTTGGGCGACATGTCCCGCAGCGCCGACGAGCTGCGCGAAACTCTGCTGGAGGCGCGCGCGGCCGAGACGGACAACATCTTCCGGGGCGCCGGGTTCCAGGCCAGTTCGGCGGCGATGCTGATGCTGGATTCGGACCTCTGCGTGACCTACGCGAACGCCGCCGCCGAGAGCTTCTTTGCCGACCATTCCAGCATCTTTGCAGCCGGCGGGCTGCACGATGGCAGCGTATCGCTCACCGGGCAGGGAGCCGATCGCCTCATGCCCAACCCGGAGTCGCTTCAGCGTGCGATGGCCGAGCCCGAGGCCCTGCCAACCACGCTCTACTTCCGCCTCGACGACACGCGATTTGCAATGCGCCTTGGCGCGGTGTCCGACGATCAGGGCCGGATGATCGGCACGGTGGTGGAAATTTCCAATGCGACCCGGGAGTTCATGGATCGTGCGCTGATGGTTACGATTGATCGTTTCCTCTCGACGATCAAGTTGGACCGCTCCGCCCGGATCACCGAGGTCAACGGCACGATGGCCGAGGTTCTTGGCTGTGCCACCGGAGACCTCGTTGGCCAGGGCGCGCTGGATGTATTCGCTTTCGATCCCGAGGAGGATGCCGCAAACGGGGCCGTGCTCGACCGTCTGGAACAGGGGGAGAATGTCTTTGGCCTGTTCCGTCTGCGCGGCAAGGATGGTGCGATGCACTGGCTCCAGGGCGGTTTCTCGCCCGTTCTCGATACCGATGGCCAACCGGCGATGTTCCTCTTCATGGGCTCCGATGTCACCGAGGATCGCGACAAGCTGCTCGAGGCCGAGCACGAACAACAGCGGGTGGCCCAGTCTCAGGTCCAGGTTGTCGAGTGCCTGCGCGTCGGATTGACGGCGCTTGCAGAGGGCAACCTGACCGAGGTTCTGGAGGAGGAGTTTGCCGAGGGCTACGATGAGCTCCGCCTGAACTTCAACGAGGCGGCAGGCAAGCTGCGCGAGGCCATCGCCATGGTGATGGAGAATGCGGGTGCAATTCACCGCGAAGTGGGCGAGATTGCCTCGTCCGCCGATGATCTTTCGCGCCGCACCGAGCGGCAGGCCACTACCCTCGAGCAAACCGCAGCCGCCCTTGACGAGCTCACCTCGAGCGTCCGTTCCGCCGCCCAGGGTGCGGACCGTGCCAACCAGATGGTGACGGAGGCCCGCGGCAATGCCGAGAAGGGCGGCCTGGTGGTGAGCGAGGCGGTGGCCGCGATGGGGCAGATCTCCAGCAGCTCCGACCAGATTTCCAAGATCATCACCGTGATCGAGGATATCGCCTTTCAGACCAACCTGCTGGCCCTCAACGCGGGCGTCGAGGCTGCACGGGCCGGGGAGGCCGGCCGGGGCTTCGCGGTCGTGGCTTCCGAGGTGCGGGCCCTGGCGCAACGCAGCTCGGATGCCGCGCGCGAGATTTCGGGCCTGATTTCCTCGTCGGGCGACCACGTGAAACGGGGCGTCGACCTCGTCGGCCAGACTGGCGACGCGCTGCGCGGCATCGTCAGCAGCGTGTCAGATATTGCCGGCCATGTCGCCGAGATTGCGCAGTCGGCCAAGGAGCAGTCCAGCGGGTTGGACGAGATCAACACCGCGATGAACCAGCTTGACCAGGTCACCCAGCAGAACGCGGCGATGTTTGAAGAGACCAATGCCGCAAGTCAGGCGCTTTCGAGCGAGGCGGATACGCTGAAGCTGACCGTGGGCCGCTTCAACGTCGGGCAGCCGGCGAACAGCGGTGCCCCCGCGCAGGTTGCGCCGGCCCCGGCGCAGGCCGCAGCGATGGGGCCGCACGACAAGGACCAGGCGAGCGCCCGCGCAGAAGGGGATGCCGCAGAGCGAGACACGGGTGAAGAGACCGGGGCGCCAGCCACGCCGGGCGTCGTCGCTCAGCTTCCCGCGAAGGGGCCCGAGCCGGAAGCGCGCGATGCCGTGGTGACACCGACTCCCACGTTCCGCAGCGGTCGGACCTCGCTGCCACAGGCCGATGGAAGTGCCGCCCTCGCCGTCGCCGCAGACGATGACGACTGGGAAGAGTTCTAGGGCACGGCCACCTGGTGACACCTGAGAAGGGCATTGAGCAGATGGACGAAAGGCGACGTGTGGTCATCGTCGACGATAGTGCAATCATGCGTGCCATGCTGAGCCGCCTGTTGGAGGCCGACGGTCGGTTTGACATCGTGGGCCAGGCCGGAGACCCGTTCGAAGCCCGGAACGTGATCAAGAAGACCCATCCCCACGTCGTCACGCTCGATGTCGAGATGCCGCGCATGGACGGGCTGAGCTTTCTTGAAAAAATCATCGCCCTGCGCCCGCTGCCGGTCGTCATGCTTTCATCGGGGACGGGACCGGGCAGCGACCTTGCCGTGGAGGCGCTGGCCATGGGTGCCATCGACTGCCTCGGCAAGGACGGCTTCGGCCAGCCCGAAGCCTCCTGCGAGGTTGCCGACAGGATCTTCGAGGCCTCGCTGGCGCGGGTCGAACCCCGCGCGTCCCGGCCCGTGCCCCCGGACCATTCCAGCTTTCATTGGAACGGCAAGGTCGTTCTGATCGGCTCCTCCACCGGGGGGGTCGAGGCCCTGGAGCGGGTGCTTGGCGCGATGCCGCCAAATGCGCCGCCCATTGCCGTGGTGCAGCATATGCCGCCGCAATTCATGGAGAGCCTTGCGCATCGCTTGTCCGGGCTGGTGGCGCCCCGGGTTGCCCTGGCGCGGGACGGTCTCGAAATGACACAGGGCATGGTTGTCTTTGCCCCGGGCGGGGCCCACCATCTTGAGCTTGTGCCCGGGAAAGGGCGCCGCGCGTTGCCAAGTTGTCGCCTCGTCGAAGCCCCCTTGATGAGCGGTCATCGCCCATCGGCGGATCGGCTCTTCCTGTCGGCGCGGCCGCTTGCGGCGCGCAGCCTCGCGGTGCTTCTCACCGGAATGGGGCGGGATGGGGCCGAGGGTATGCGCGCGCTGCGCGCTGCGGGTGCCCGGACCCTGGCACAAAGCCGGGAGAGCAGCACCGTTTGGGGCATGCCGCGGGTCGCCTGGGAGACCGGCGCTGCCGAGGCGCTTGTGCCGCTCGGCGACATCGGGGCGAAAGTTCTAACCTTATGTGGCCGGGAGGCGCGCGACAGATGACGAGACCGGGGGCCACACAGCATGTAGCGCAGGGCGAATTCGGGGTTTCCGGGGATCCGGAGGCGATGCTGACGACAATCCTCGGAAGCTGTGTTTCCGTGTGCCTGTGGGATGGTGAGGCGCGGCTGGGCGGCATGAACCACATCCTCTTGCCCGGCGGGGGCGGCACCGACCTCTACCAGGCGGCCGCTGGTGCGAATGCGATGGAGTTGCTGATCAACGGCATGCTCAAGGCCGGTGCCCGGCGCGACAACCTGAGCGCCAAGGTGTTTGGCGGTGCCAGGATGATCAAGGCCAGGTCGGATATCGGCGCACGGAACGGTGCATTCGTTCTCGACTTCCTCGAGCGAGAGACGATCCCGCTCGTCGGGCAGTCTCTGGGGGGAACGCAGGGTCGGCGCGTCCAGTTCTGGCCGGAAAGCGGGCGGGCGCGACAGATGTTGATCGCGAAGTTCGAAGAGCCGGTGCTGGAGGCGCCAAAACCCGCAGTGGCTGCCGACGATGCGTTGGAGCTGTTCTAGAGCCGTTCATGGCAAGAGCCTGCCGGCGAGTGAACTCCATACATGCTCGAGGCTGTAAGTTGATCCAGAGCGAACCTGCGCCGGCATGAGGCGGAGCACCCGCCCGCCGCCGGCGCTCTTCTATCGGGACCGGGGAGGGGGCGGAGCCAATCGGGCGACAAGCCCGACCGGAGAGATGCGGTTTTGGCATGTCCGGCGGTGGCACTGGGGCAAAACCTGCGCATGATTTGAGCCACAGGCAATCGCCGACCGACAAGTCTGGACGGGTGCTCGAGGTCCGGTCGTCGGCCTGCTTTGGTGCTAGCCTTGCACGTCGGTTGGGTTGGGCCGAGTTGGGCCGCACGCAGCAAGCGGGGCCATGCACAGATGGGAAGTGTCGTTCATGATGGCAAGGATCCTCCCCTAACGGGCATCATCCCGTTGGCACACCTTGCTCAGAAGAAATCCACCTCACCGCTGGGGCGCTCTTCTTCCAGGGCGGCTTCC
The DNA here is from genome assembly GCF_018424695.1 of Vannielia litorea. Classification (GTDB taxonomy): domain Bacteria; phylum Pseudomonadota; class Alphaproteobacteria; order Rhodobacterales; family Rhodobacteraceae; genus Vannielia; species Vannielia litorea_A. The sequence goes on along the minus strand of NZ_QTNQ01000025.1, from coordinate 18,820 downwards.
CCGCCTTGGAGCAGGGCGATGCGGCAGCTTTCGAGGCGCAAAAGGTCGGCCAGGGCGACGATATCGATGTGGTCGTTGCGTCCGGCGGCATCCGCGGCGAGATGGGCTGCGGCGCGCAGATCGTCGAGCGTTTGGTGGATCAGGTCGAGACCCTGTAGCTCGCGCAACTGCGCTCGCGAGGGATGGCTTGCCTGGGTCAGGAAGCTTCCGAGATCATCCTGCATCTGCGAGGTTCGGGCGGCCAGACCATCGAGCGTATCGGCAAGGCGAGACAGCAAGGCCGAGATCGGCAGATCCTCTGGACGCATGTGGGGGGCAGGCGAAGCGGTCACAGGCGGCCCACCACGGCTTCCATGCAGGCATGCAGATCCTTGGGCTGAAAGGGCTTCTTGATGAAGTTGTTCATACCGAGCGCGCGGCCGGTATCGATGATCTGCTTGTCGGCCTTGCCGGTGATCAGGATGAATCCGATGCCCTTGAGCTTTGCATGGGTACGCAGCGCCTTGAGCAGGTGCAAGCCATCCATGCCCGGCATGTTGTAGTCGGAGATCACCAGGTGTGCGGGCTTCTTCTCCAGCTCGGCCAGGGCCGCGTTGCCGTCGGCGGTGTAGCGCACGTTGGTCACCCCCATGGCGTCGAGCGCCTGGAGAATCAGGCCGCGGCTGGTGGACATGTCGTCGACCACCATGACGTGAAGCTTTTCGCGGAGGGACATCGGGTTACTCCTGATGGGCGCCGTGGCGCAACGAAACGTGGGGGGAGGCGGAAGGATCGAAGGCGAAGGTCGTCTGTCCGACCTGACGGAACGGGGCATTTGCCGCAGGGTCTATTCGTTCGGAATGGCCGAGGTAGAGAACGGCCTGATCGGCGCAGACCTTTGCGAAGCGGGATATGAGCCGGTTCTGGGTCGGCTGATCGAAGTAGATCATGACGTTTCGGCAAAAGATGGCATCGAACCGTCCCTTCATCGGCCAATCGCCCATGAGGTTGAGGCGCCGCAGCGCCACCAGCGCGCGCACCTCATCCGCCACCATCACGTCGCCGCTCTCTGCCGGGCGCAGAAACCGCTCGCGCCCATTCGCCTTCAGCGGTGCGACCAAATCGGAACTGTAGGTGGCGGCACGGGCGGCGGCGAGAATCTGGTGATCGATATCGGTTGCCAGAATTCGGAGGTCATGCCGATGGGCATCCGGGAACTGCTCGAGCACCACCATCGCAAGGCTGTAGGGCTCCTGCCCGGAGGAGCAGGCCGCCGACCAGAGCCGCACCCGGTTGCCCGAGCGCGCCCGCTCGATCAGGCCGGGCAACTGCTGTTGAGCGAAGTACTCGAAGTGGTGGTTCTCGCGGAAGAAGCTGGTGACATTCGTCGTCAGCGCCGAGATCAGGTTTTCGCGCTCTTCCGCGGCGTCGGGCCCCTGGATCAGAGCGATGTAGTCATCGACGCTGGACAGCCCGAGCGCACGGAGCCGCTTGCCCAGGCGCGAGAAGACCATGGCCGATTTCTCGGGCACGATGTTCAGCCCCGCGGCTTCGCGCGCCATGCGGGAGATCGCGTCAAACTGGGCGCGTTTCTCGGGCGACATCGGCTCGGGCGCCGGGGCGGCGGGAAGGGTCGACACGACCCTGGCGGATATGTGTTGGGCTGTGCTCACGCGGCCTCTGCATCAATGTTGGGAAGCACGGCGGCGAGATCGAGCACGCGCAGCATGCGTTCCTCGTGGATCGTGAGCGCACGGACGCATTTGAGCGAGCCATCAGCGGACATATCGGGCGGGGCTTGCAGCTCGGATTCGGAGACTGCGAAAATGTCGGAGACCGCGTCCACCAGCAGGCCGACGGTGTTTTCGCCGGATTGGACGACAACGATCACGTTGCGCTCGTTCTTTTCGCCAGCGGGGATGCTCAGGCGCTTGGCGAGGTCGATAATGGGCAGCACGGTGCCACGCAGGTTGATCACACCGCGCACGTAGGGCGGGGCATGGGGCAGGGGGGTTGCCTCTGTCCAGCTGCGGATCTCGCGCACCGAGATGATGTCGATCGAATATTCCTGGGCGCCGACGTGGAAGCTGAGCAGCTCCTGCCGGGTTGGGTCTTGTGCGTTGTCGTCGGTGTTTGTCATGGGATTATCCTGCAAGATCGAAGGTTTGCATGGTCCGCGAGCTGCCGGCCGAGGCGATCAGATCGGCCGGGTCGAGGATGAGGGCGATGCGCCCGTTGCCGAGGATGGTGGCCGCGGCGATGCCGGGCACCCGCCCGTAGCTCTCCTGGAGCCCCTTGATGACGACCTGGCGCTGCTCGACGATGCGGTCGACCACCAGGGCGGAGCGTGTATTGTCTTCCATGGCGATGAGCAGAACGGAGCTGCCCTCGTAGCTGTCCAGCGGTGTGCGGAAGCCGAGCTGCACGGCCATGTCGAGGATCGGCACGAACTCTTCGCGGATGCGCACCAGCTGCGTGCCGGCGCCCAACTGCTCCATGTCGCTGGCCTGCAGCGTGAGCGTTTCGGAAATGGAGCCGAGCGGCACCACGAGAATTTCGCCGCCCGCCTCCACGACCATGCCGTCGAGCACGGCCAGGGTCAGGGGGAGGGAAATTGAGAAGGTGGTCCCGACGCCGGGCTCGGAGGTGATGGTGACACGCCCCCCGAGCGCCTGGATCGAGCTGCGCACCACGTCCATTCCGACGCCACGACCGGAGAGATCCGACACTTCCTTGGCGGTGGAAAAGCCGGGGAGGAACAACAGGTTGTCGATTTCCTGGTCCGACATCGGCACGCCGGGTGCGATGAGTCCCTTTTCCTCGGCCTTGGCCTTCACCGCCTCGCGGTTGATGCCGCCACCGTCATCCTTGATTTCCAGCACGACGCGGCCCGACTTGTGCGCGGCGGAGAGTGTGACGACGCCATCCGCGGGCTTGCCGGCGGCGATGCGCCCTTCGGTGGTTTCCAGCCCGTGGTCGACCGCGTTGCGCACCATGTGGGTGAGCGGATCGGCCAGCCGCTCGATCACCGTCTTGTCGATTTCGGTCTGCTCGCCGTCGGTGATGAAGCGCACGGACTTGCCCACCATGGCGGAGCTTTCGCGCACGATCCGGGACATCCGCTGGAACAGGGATTTGACCGGCTGGGCGCGGATCATCATCACGCTTTCCTGGATGTCGCGGGTGAGTTGAAGGAACTCTTCCAGCCCCGAGGCGACGGTGGAGTTTGCCGGGATACCGGCCTCGGCCACGCTTTGGCTCAGCATGGCCTGGTTGATGACGAGCTCGCCGACAAGGTTGACCAGCCGTTCGATACGGTCGAGATCGACGCGCACGGTGGCCTTCGCGCCGCTGGCGGCCTGCTTGCCCTCCTTTGCGGGTGTCGCGGCGGGTTTTGCCTCAGGCGCCTGCGCGCGCGCGGCGGGAGGTTCGGGGGCAGGTGCCACTGGCTCGGGCTCCGGGTCTGGCTCGGACTCCTCGGCAGCCGCGCTCGCGGGACTGTCGGCGTCATCGACGGTGCCGGGAATGACGATGCTGTCGAGGTCGGGCAGGCCTGCGGCGGGGCTGCCGCTGACTTCGATCGAAAGTTCGCAGAGCCCGTCGACGAATTCGAAGACTTCCGAGACCTCCTCCTTTCGGGCGGTGGTGGTGATCTGGACGTCCCAGCCGATGGCGCCCTCTTCAGGCACGAGATCGGCGAGGGCAGGCAGGCGGGAGAGATCGCAGGTTGTCTGGATCTCACCGAAATCCCGCAAGGCCGCCAGCATGTGGCGCGGCTCGTTGCCGGAGGAGAAGAGCTCGGCGGCGGGGTGAAACCGGACGTGGACGCCCGGCGGCGCCTCTCCGGCGGCCTCGTCGTCGCCCTCCGCATCAAGCGGATCGAGGGACAGGGTCATTGGCGCGAAGTCGATCTCTTCCTCGGCTTCTTCCTCCTCGATCCGGCCGCCGACGAGAGCTTCCAGATCGCTCAATACGGCCTCGGTAGTGGATTGATCGAGCGTTTCGCCGTCGCGGGAGGCGCGGACGATGTCATAGAGCACGTCGGCGCCACGGAAGAAGAGCGCAATCGTGTCGCGCGTGGGCTCGAGGCGGCCATTGCGGATTTCATCCATCACGGTTTCGAACCGGTGGGCGAAGCGCACCAGTTCTTCCAGCCCGAAGGCCCCGGCACCGCCCTTGATGGAGTGCACGGCGCGGAAACAGACGTTGATCGTTTCGGAGTCGGTATCGCCGTCGTCCATCGCGGTGAGCCCGTCCTGCAGACTTTCCAGCAGTTCTTCGCACTCGATGAAGAAGCTGGCGCGGATTTCGGCCATCGGGTCGTTGGACATCAGGCGGCTCCCTTTCCGGCGACCATGTTGATGGCGCGCACGAGTTTGACCGGGTCGAAGGGCTTCACGATCCAGCCGCTGGCGCCGGAGGTGCGGGCGCGGGCTTTCAACTCATCGGCGCTTTCGGTGGAGAGCACGAGGATGGGCACGGCGCGGTGCTCGTCCTTGGCGCGCACCGCGTCGATGAAGCCGAAGCCATCCATCCGGGGCATGTTGATATCGGTGATGATCGCGTCGGGCGGGGTGCCGTCATCGACCATGTCTTCGAGCACCTCGAGCCCGTGCAGCCCGTCTTCGGCGACCTGGGGCTCGAACCCGGCCTGAGCCAGGGCGAGTTTGAGCATGTCGCGGATGGTGCGGCTGTCATCCACCGCAAGAATATTGAGGCTCATTCGGCGAGCTCCTTGCTGCAAAGGTCCTGAGGTGTGAGGCCGAAGATTGCGAGTTGCGCCTCGCAGGCCTCGCTCATCCCTTCCACCGAGAGGTCCGTGTTCGCTTCGCGCCAGCTTTTCGCGGCGGCGAGCAGCACTTGCAGCCCGGGCGTGCCAAGGCTTTCGCAGGCGCTGGCATCGAGCACGAGCGGCTTGCCCGCGTGTTCGAGCACCGCCTCGCGCAGCGGGGCCGCGGCGGGCAGATCGAGCCGCTCGGGCAGGGAGAGGCGCAGGCTGGCATCGCTCATCGGGCTGGCTCCTTCAAATGCGGGGCGAAGGGCGAAAGCATGGGACGACTCCTTCATCCGGTCGGTTGGATGAGGCAGGGATGCCCGAGAGTTCTTAAGATTGACTTACGCCGAGTGAGGAAATCGCACGCCGCGGCGAGGATTCTTCAACCGCGGTGTCGCCGTGGAAGGATCAGCCGGTGCGACGCTCGTGGAGGTGGCTGGCGCAGCCGATCAGCGGCGCGTGGTCATCGCGCACCAGCGTCACCGGGAAATCTTCCATGAAACCGCCGAAACGGCCCTTGTCGCGGAAGCCTTCGGCAAAGGCGCCGCCGTTCAGCAGCCCTGCCAGCCCCACGGCCACGCCGCCGACGAGGTAGACGCCGCCGAAGGGCAGGTGCTCCAGCGCGAGGTTGCCGGACACGGTGCCGAGAAACCGCAGGAAGGTTTGCACCGCCGCAACGGCCTGGGGGCTCTGGCCGGCTTCGGCGGCGGCGATGATCTCGCTGCCGCGCAGCTCGGGCGCTGCCCCGGTTTCGGCGCAGTGCCAGCGATAGACATTTTCCAGCCCGCGCCCCGACAGCACCTCTTCGACGGCGGGAAAGCCGTGGCTGTCATCCACGTAATGCGACAGGCGCAGGTCGGCCTCGGTGCGGATCGGCAGGTTGACATGCCCGCTTTCGGAAGGGGGCACAAAGCGCCCCGTGGCTGTGCTGTGCACGGGCACGGCATTGAAGCCGGTGCCGACGTTGACGACAAGACGTGTGGCCTCCGGCGAAAGGGGTGTGGCCGTGGTGATGACCGGCAAGAGCCCCTCGGGTGCGATCCGGCCCACGGCATGGCCGGGGGCTTGCAGATCGTTCAGCAGCGCCACCTCCGCGCAGCCAGCGGCCCGGGCGATGGTGGGGATGTCCAGCGTCCAGTCGATATTGGTCAGCTCGGCCACCCCATCGACCACCGGCCCGGCGGCGGCGACGCAGGCGCCCGAGATCACCGGCGCCCCAACCTGCGGCAGGTAGGCGGACACGACGGCCTCGAAATTGGCATGATCGGCGTTGCGAAAGCGCTTGATGCTGGATGCGTCCAGCTCCGGCCCCTGGGCGAGGGCGAGGCGGGTGTTGGTGCCGCCGATATCGGCGATCAGGGCGGTTTGGGTCATCCGTTGGTCCTCAGCGCGGCCTTCAGGGCCTCATAGGAGGCTTTGGGGGTGCGCTGCAAGCTGTCGTAATCCACATGCACCAGCCCGAAGCGCGGCCCGTAGCCCAGCGACCACTCGAAGTTGTCGAGCAGCGACCAGATGTAATAGCCCTTCACCGGCACCCCCGCATCGAGCGCATGGCGCACCGCGCCAAGATGGGCGTCGAGGTAGGCGATGCGAACCTCATCCGGCTCACCCGGCGTATCATCCCACGCCATGCCGTTCTCGGTGACGTAGAGCGGCAGATCGCCGGTGTAATTGGAGGCGGTGTCGGTGAGAAAGTGGAAGAGACCCTCGGGGTAGATCTCCCAGCCCACCTGCGTCTTCGGCAGGTCGCCGGCGCCTTCGGTGCAATGCGGCCAGGGCTGATCGGGGGCGGGGGAGATGAGCTTTCGGGTATAATAGTTGAGGCCGCACCAATCGAGCGGGGCGGTGATGGTGGCGAAATCGTCCTGCCAGCCCTCAGGCATGTGCGGGCCAAGGCCCTCCAGCACATCCTCGGGATACTCGCCCTTGAAGATGCCGGAGCGGAACCAGCGGTTGTAGATGCCGTCGTAGCGGCGGGCGGCGAGGGCGGCTTCGGGGGTATCGTCAGCAGCTTGGGCATACTCGAAGTTGAACACGGCACCGAGATTGCCCATGCCGAGGCTGCGCATGGCGGCAATCGCCTCGCCATGGGCGAGGCAGACGTGATGCATGGCCCGCGCGGTGGCGCGGATGTCACGGAGGCCGGGCGCGTGGAGGCCCATGAAATGGGAGAGCCAGCCAACGCACCAAGGTTCGTTGATCGGGGCGGCGGACCAGATGCGATCACCCAGGGTGCTCATGATGGTGTAGGCGTAGTCTGCGAACCACTTGGCGATGTCGCGGTTGCGCCAGCCGCCCTTGTCGAGCAGGGCCGAGGGCAGCTCCCAATGATAGAGTGTGGCGGCGGGCTTCAACCCGCGCTCCAGCATGCCGTCCACCAGCCGGTCGTAGAAGCCGACGCCCTCGGGGTTGGCGGGGCCGACGCCATCGGGCATCACGCGGGCCCAGGAGAGGCTGAAGCGATAAACATCGATCCCGGCTTGCGCAATCAGATCAAGGTCTTGCGGCCACATGTTGAAGTGGTCACAGGCGCGGGCGCCGTTCTCGGCCCCCACCACGTTGCCGGGGGTGGCGGCAAAGTCATCCCATTGCGTGCGCCCGGCGCCGCCCTGGGCATGGCCTTCGATCTGATAGGCCGAGGTGGCGGTGCCGAAGAGGAAGCCTTCGGGGAAGTCGGCGCGGGTGTGGCGGAGCATGGCGGTGTCCTATCGGGGGGCGGGGCCGGTGGAAGTGCCGATGGTGAGATCGGCCTCGAGGATGTGCTGCTTCGGCCCGGTCTCGGGCGCGTCGATCAGGCCAAGCAGCATTTCGGCCGCGATCCGGCCCGCCTCACGCACGGAGCTTCGGGTGGCCGTGAAAACAGGGACTTCGCCGCCGTTCTTGAAGTATCCGAGATCATCGTCATGGGTGATGATCGACACGTCCCGACCCATGGTGAGGCCCCTGTCTTCCACCGCGCGGCGCACGCCGAGGGCGGTGATCAGCGAGGAGGCGAGAATGGCGGTAGGCGGATTTGGCCGGGCGAGCATGTCGGCGGTGGCTTCGTATCCGTAGCTCTCGGTCATCTCTTCGGACCTGTGATACGCGGGGCGGAACGCAAGCCCGCGGGCGGACAGCGCGGCTTCGAAGCCCTCGCGGCGGCGCATGGCGAAATCCATGTGCTCCAACCCGTTCAGCAGGGCGATGCGGCTGTGGCCAAGGTCGGCGAGGTGCAGCGTGGCGCGTTCGAAGGCGCGGCGGTTGTTGACGTCGACCCAGGAATAATCGTGGTCGTCCACCGGCGCACGGCCATGCACCACGAAGGGCAGGCCGACCTCCTTGAGCAGGGCGATGCGCGGATCGTCCCGGCGCGGGCCGTGGATGACGATGCCATCGACGGAATTGCGCTGGGCCATGGAGCGATAGGCGGTATCTTCGGCATCGTCGGGGACGACGGTGAGCATCATGTCATACCCCGCACGGGCGTAGATTTCGGCGGCGCCGCCGATGAAGTCACCGAAGACGGGGTTCAGCATCTCGTGGTTGGTGCTGATCGGGATGACGTGGCCGATGGCCATGGCGCGGCCCGTTGCCAGGCTCTTTGCGCGGGTGTTGGGGCGGTAGTTATGCTGCGTTGCGGCAGCAAGCACGCGCTTGCGGGTGCTCTCGGCCACCTCCGGATAGCCGTTGAGTGCCCGGCTGACGGTGGTTTGGCTCAGGCCCAGATTCGCGGCGAGTTGCTTGAGGTTCATGAGCGCGGGGCCTTTCAAAGCGCTTTTAACTTTTGACCAGATTAGCGCCTGTAATTGCTGGCGTCAAAGAGTTGCCTTCCGGCTGTGCTTATGCTGCGGCTGCGAAATTCCCCTTGAAAACAAAAGCCATGCGGCGGGGCTCGGTTGACGTGCGTCATGCAATCAGTCATGCTGCAATTATCCAAAGCGCTTTGAGATGCCGAGTCGGATCGGTGCGGAGAATGAGGGCGTGGGCAAAATGACGGCGCGAACCAGAGGGTGGCGCCACAACCGGGAGGATAGATTCATGAGACATTCCATCAAGACGAGCTGCGCCGTGCTGGCGCTGATGAGCGGACCGGCGCTGGCCGAGCAGATCACGGTGGCCGGGCCGTGGATTGGTGCGGACGAGGAGCATGTGCAGGCGGTGCTGCAGGCCTTCGCCGAGCAGAGCGGCCATGACGTGCGCTACAGCGGCTCCGACAGCTTCGAGCAGCAGATCGTGATCGACGCCGAGGCGGGCTCGGCCCCCAATGTGGCCGTCTTCCCGCAGCCCGGCCTCGCCGCCGTCATGGCGCAGCGCGGTTTCCTCACGCCCCTTGCGGACGGGACCGAGGATTGGGTGAAGGAAAACTACGCCGCGGGGCAGAGCTGGGTCGACCTTGGCACCTATGCCGGGCCGGATGGCAGCGACGCGCTCTATGGCTTTTTCTACAAGGTCGATGTGAAAAGCCTGGTCTGGTACATCCCGGAGAACTTCGAGGACGCGGGTTACGAGGTGCCCGAGACGCTGGAGGAGCTGAAGGCGCTTTCGGCGCAGATCGTCGAGGATGGCGAGACGCCCTGGTGCATCGGGCTTGGCTCGGGTGGCGCCACGGGCTGGCCGGCTACCGACTGGGTGGAAGACATGATGCTGCGCACCCAGCCGGCGGATGTCTACGACAAGTGGGTGAGCAACGAGATCCCCTTCACCGACCCTGCGGTGGTAGGCGCGATCGAGGCCTTTGGCGAGTTTGCCCTGAACGATGACTGGGTGTCTGGCGGCACCGGCGCGGTGGCCACCACCGACTTCCGCGAAAGCCCCAAGGGCCTCTTCGATGCGCCGCCGGCCTGTTACATGCACAAGCAGGCGAGCTTCATCCCCAGCTTCTTCCCTGAAGGCTCCGTGGTGGGCGAGGATGTGGACTTCTTCTACTTCCCCGCCTCGGGTGAGGGAGACCTGGGCCAGCCGGTGCTGGGCGCGGGCACGGTCTGGGCGATCACCAACGACAGCCCCGCCGCGCATGAGCTGATCGAGTTTCTGAAGACGCCGGAAGCGCATGAGATCTGGATGGCGCGCAAGGGCTTCCTGACCCCGCACACCGGTGTGAACCTCGATGCCTTCGGTGATCCGACCCTGCGCAAGATGAACGACATCCTGCTCGGCGCCACCACCTTCCGCTTCGATGCCTCCGACCTGATGCCGGGTGCCGTCGGCGCGGGCAGCTTCTGGACCGGGATGGTCGATTACGTGGGCGGCAAGGATGTGGGCACTGTCACGAGCGAGATCCAGCAGAGCTGGGACGCGGCGAAGTAAGCTGACAGGCAAGGTGGGCAGATTGCCCACCCTACGGGTCGCCGCAGATGGCGGCCCGACACCGGCAACCGGGGAGGGGCGCCATGCATCCGGCATTTCTGGGACTGATTACCATTATCCTCGGGGTGGGGGGCTGTATCGGCTACTTCTGGGCCTCGAACTTCTTTCTCGACAAGGTGCTGTTTCCGCCGCGCGGGCCCGATGCCGGGCGCAACATCAATCGCGCCAACATGATCCGACCCTGGCTGTTTCTGGCCCCTGCCGTCTTCGCGCTTGGTCTCTACCTGGCCTATCCGGTGGTGGAGACGCTGCGGCTGTCGCTGACCAACAGGGTGCCGGGCGGCGGCTATGAGTGGGCCGGGCTGGAGAATTACACCCAGATGGCGGGCGATCCGAAGTTTCGTGAGGCGCTGTTCAACAACATCCTCTGGCTGATCGTGGTGCCCGCACTCTCGACCGTCTTCGGCCTGCTGGCCGCCCAGCTGACTGACCGGATCAAATGGGGCGCGGTCGCCAAGTCGATCATCTTCATGCCAATGGCGATCAGCTTCGTCGGCGCGGCGGTGATCTGGAAGCTGGTCTATGACTACCGCGCGGCGGGCGAAGAGCAGATCGGCGTGCTGAACGCCATCGTCGTGAGCCTTGGCGGTGAGCCGACGGCCTGGCTGACGGTGCCGTTCTGGAACAACTTCTTCCTGATGGCGGTGCTGATCTGGATCCAGACCGGCTTTGCCATGGTGATCCTCTCCGCCGCCCTGCGGGGCATCCCCGAAGAGACGGTAGAGGCGGCGATTGTGGACGGGGCCAACCCCTTCCAGATCTTCTTCAAGATCAAAGTGCCGCAGATCATGGGCACCATCGTCGTGGTCTGGACCACGATCACCATCGTGGTGCTGAAGATCTTCGACATCGTCTTTGCCATGACCAACGGGCAATGGGAGACGCAGGTGCTGGCCAACTACATGTATGACAAGCTGTTCCGCGCCAACGACTGGGGCGTGGGCTCGGCCAGCGCCATGGTCATCATGTTGCTGGTGACGCCGATCCTTGTCTGGAACGTCTATAACGCCCGGAAGGAGATGCGGTGATGGCCCTCGACCGGATGGGAGAAGATCATGGATAATATCGCAGGCAAGAAGTCTTCGCTGAGCTGGGCCGTGAATATCTCGGTCGTGGCGCTGGTGTTGCTGTGGATCTTCCCCACGGTGGGGCTCTTCGTTTCGTCCTTCCGCACCGCGGACCAGATCAGCGCGACGGGGTGGTGGAAGGCGCTGTTTCCGACTGAACAGGTGGTGCAGCTGCGCACCGGCGACCCGGATGATCTGCGCGTGGCCGATGGCGATGGCTTCATTGTCACCGGCAATCTCTTTGGTGAGGAGGGGGGCAGCTTGAGCGCCTATGGTGTGTCGTCGCGCGATGTCGGCGCCTTTGCGCCGGGCGAAACAGCGGACATGGGCGATGGCGAGAGCATGACCGTGGAGGAAGACGGCAGCTATACCTGGCGCGGCAACGGTGAGCAGATCAGCGGGCGGGGGCAGCGCGTGTTCGTCACCACCACCACGCCGCCGGAGTTTACCACGGCCAACTACGAGCGTGTGCTGTTTTCGGGCGACCGGACGGACAGCATGGCCAAGGCCTTCTTCAACACGCTGACGGTGACCATCCCGGCGACGATCATCCCCATCCTCATTGCCGCCTTCGCGGCCTATGCGCTGGCCTGGATGGATTTTCCGGGCCGCGCGCTGCTGATCGCGGCCATCGTGGCGCTTTTGGTGGTGCCGTTGCAGCTGGCGCTCATTCCGCTGTTGAAGCTGCATAACGAGATCGGCATCGGGAAGGGCTACCTGGGGGTGTGGTTGGCGCATACCGGCTTCGGGCTGCCGTTGGCGATCTACCTGTTGCGCAACTACATGGTGGGCCTGCCGCGAGACATCATCGAGAATGCCAAGGTGGACGGGGCGACGGACTTTCAGATCTTCACCAAGATCGTCCTGCCTCTCAGCTTTCCGGCGCTGGCCAGTTTTGCCATCTTCCAGTTTCTCTGGACGTGGAATGACCTCTTGGTCGCGCTGGTCTTCCTGATCGACAGCTCGGGCGACACCACGGTGATGACCCGGCAGATCGTCGAGCTTCTCGGCACGCGGGGCGGCAACTGGGAGATCCTGGCCACGGCGGCCTTTGTCTCCATCTCGGTGCCGCTCCTCGTCTTCTTCGCAATGCAAAGGTTCCTCGTGCGCGGCCTGCTGGCCGGTTCGGTGAAGTAAACGGATATGAACATGAAAGCGAGTATCAAGGGCGCAATTCAGGCACGGGCGGCCAATCCCGACTGGTGGCGGGGGGCGGTGATTTACCAGGTCTACCCGCGCAGCTATCAGGACAGCACGGGCGACGGGGTGGGAGACCTTGCGGGCATCACCCAGCGGCTCGATCACATTGCCTCGCTCGGGGTGGATGGCGTCTGGATCAGCCCGTTCTTCAAGAGCCCGATGAAGGACTTCGGCTACGACGTGAGCGACTATCGCGACGTGGACCCGATGTTCGGCAGCCTTGCGGATTTCGACGCGCTGGTTGCGCGGGCGCATGAGCTGGGGCTGAAGGTGCTGATCGATCTGGTTCTCAGCCACACCTCCGACCAGCACCCGTGGTTCGTGGAGAGCCGCGCCCACCGGCAGAACCCGAAAGCGGACTGGTATGTCTGGGCCGAGGCAAAGCCGGATGGCACCCCGCCCAACAACTGGCTGTCGATCTTTGGCGGCAGCGCCTGGCAGTGGGATGGCGGGCGGATGCAGTACTACCTGCACAACTTCCTCACCAGCCAGCCCGACCTCAACTTCCATTGCCCGGAGGTGCAGGACGAGCTGCTGGGGGTGGCCGAGTTCTGGCTTGAGCGCGGGGTGGATGGCTTCCGGCTGGATACGATCAACTTCTATGTCCATGACAAGCAGCTGCGGGACAACCCGCCGCTGGACCCGGCCTTGCGCAACGATCACATCGCGCCGGCGGTGAACCCCTATAACTGGCAGGATCACATCTACTCGAAGAACCAGCCGGAGAACCTTGAATTTCTTGAGAGACTCCGCGCGGTGATGAAGCCCTACGGCGCCGCTGCTGTGGGCGAAGTGGGCGACGCGCAGCGGGGCCTCGAAATTCTGGGGGAATACACCCGGGGCGAGGACCGGATGCAGATGTGCTACGCCTTCGAGCTGCTGTCGAAGAACCTTCCGACGGCGGCCTATATCGCGGAAACCATGCACAAGATGGAAGAGGTGGCCGCCGAGGGCTGGGCCTGCTGGGCGTTCTCCAACCACGATGTGCCCCGCCACATGAGCCGCTGGCACCTGAGCGATGCGGCGGCGCGGGCCTATGTGGTGCTGATGATGTGCCTGCGGGGTTCGGCCTGCCTGTATCAGGGCGAAGAGCTGGGCCTTCCCGAGGCCGATGTGGCCTTCGAAGACCTGCAAGACCCTTACGGCATCCAGTTCTGGCCCGAGTTCAAGGGCCGCGACGGCTGCCGCACCCCGATGGTTTGGGATGGCGGCGTGCATGGCGGCTTTTCGCACGGCAATGCCGCGCGGCCCTGGTTGCCGGTGGCGCCCGAGCACCTGCCCAAGTCGGTGGCCGAGCAGGAGGGGGACCCGGATTCGATGCTGGAACACTACCGCCGCGCCGTGGCGCTGCGGAAGGCGCATGAGGTGCTGGCGCGTGGCGCGCAGCAGATCGAGGCCGAGGGCGATCTGCTTGTGATCCGCCGGACGCTGGAAGGCCGGGAGGTGCTGGCGCTCTTCCATCTCGGCGAGGGCGAAGTGGTGCGTGACATTGACGAGGGCTGGAGCGCGCTGGATGAGGCGCGCGCGCTGGGGGCCGTTGCCCCTGGCGAAGGCCGGGTGACGCTGGGGCCATGGGGCTTTGCCCTCATGGGCCGCTGAGAGAACACGAGGGAGGAGACCGCCATGGCGGAGCTGAAACTGACCGATGTGGCCAAGACCTATGGCGGCACCGTCGATGTCTTGAAGAACATCAATCTCGACATCGAGACCGGCGAGCTGATCGTCTTCGTCGGGCCCTCGGGCTGCGGCAAATCCACCTTGCTGCGGATGATCGCCGGGCTGGAGAAGATCACCGGCGGGACGCTGGAGATCGACGGGCAGGTGGTGAACGATGTGCCGCCCTCCGAGCGGGGCATCGCCATGGTGTTCCAGAGTTACGCGCTCTACCCGCATATGACGGTGCGCGAGAACATGAGCTTTGCGCTCAAGCTGGCAAAGAAGAGCCAGGCCGAGATCGACGCGGCGGTGGATGCGGCGGCGCAGAAGCTGCAACTGACGGAATATCTCGACCGGCTCCCGAAGGCGCTTTCGGGTGGGCAGCGGCAGCGGGTGGCGATTGGGCGCAGCATCGTGCGTGACCCGAAGGTCTACCTCTTCGACGAGCCGCTCTCCAACCTCGACGCCGCCCTGCGTGTGGCGACCCGGATCGAGATCGCCCAGCTCAAGGAGCAGATGCCCGAGAGCACGATGATCTACGTCACCCACGACCAGGTGGAGGCGATGACGCTGGCCAGCCGTATCGTGGTGCTCGCAAACAAGGGGATTGCTCAGGTGGGCACCCCGCTGGACCTTTACGAGCGGCCCGAGAACGAGTTTGTGGCGCAATTCATCGGCTCGCCCGCGATGAACCTCCTGGCCGGGGTCATCGTGGAAACGGGCGAGCGCACCGGCGTCACCGTGGGCGACGGCGGCGGCATGATCTGGTCGGACGTGCCCAGCACGGAGGCTGACATGAACCGCGAGGTGAATGTGGGCATTCGTCCCGAAGACATGGTGCCGACCGAGGATGAGAACTACGCCTTCGAAGGCAAGGTGGATATCACCGAGGCGCTGGGGGAGGTGACGCAGCTCTACTTCGCCGCGCCGAAGATGGACGAGGACACCGATACGGTGATCGCCAAACTGCCCGGCGTGGTCCGCGACATCCGCGGCAAGACCGTGCGGCTGACGGCGGCGCCGGAAAAGGTGCACCTCTTCGCGCAGGGGCGGTCGCTGCTTTATCGGTGAGGCCGGGGTGCCGGGGCACGTCCCGGCTTGGGTGGTGTCGCCCGTCCTGTGTCGAGCGTACCTGACGCTGCTGAGCGATCAGGCGTCAGACTGGCCGCGCGTCTCGGTTTCTTCAACTCCCGCGTGTGCCCGTTCGGTGCTTTTGCCATTGTCATTTCACGCCGGCCTCCGTTATGGTCGATCCACGGACGGTCCGGGGGATGTACCCCGAGATGGTCCGGAGCGATTTCCCTGGCAGGGACGGGCCTACAGCGAGCGCCTCGCGCCGCCGCCGCACGTCCGCCAGAGTTAACCGGCCCCGAAAGCACTGACTTGACGGGCCAAATGGCCCGGCCCGCAGCACGCAGGCCATGCCCCCCAAACGGGCGCGACCGCCACATGGCCGGGACGCGTCGGAGACA
This sequence comes from Vannielia litorea, assembly GCF_018424695.1. Taxonomy (GTDB): domain Bacteria; phylum Pseudomonadota; class Alphaproteobacteria; order Rhodobacterales; family Rhodobacteraceae; genus Vannielia; species Vannielia litorea_A. Next base: position 3,326 of record NZ_QTNQ01000025.1, on the reverse strand, counting down.
AACCGCGATGCAACGCGTGAGGATAGAAGACGAGGCAAGGGAAGCTGCATCAGCACGCGTCCTGCCCCGCATGTCCCGCGCATTCGCCCTATCCAGACACGGCCATTCTCATCTCAGCCCGCCAGGGCGAGGGCGAGCTTCGCCGTGCAACGAGTTTATATGGCTAAGAAAATGCTTATCGACGCCACCCACGCCGAGGAGACTCGCGTGGTTGTGGTCGACGGAAACAAGGTCGAGGAGTTCGACTTTGAAACTGTCAACAAACGCCAGCTAGCCGGCAATATCTACCTTGCAAAAGTGACCCGCGTGGAGCCCTCGCTCCAGGCGGCTTTCGTGGATTATGGCGGCAACCGCCACGGATTCCTCGCGTTCAGCGAAATTCACCCCGATTACTACCAGATCCCGGTGGCCGACCGTCAGGCGCTGCTGGAGGAAGAGCGGGCCTATGCCGAGGCGCAGGCCGCCGAGGATGAGGCCCCCAAGAAGCCCCGCCGCCGCCGCTCGCGCTCCAAGAAGACCGAGAGCAGTGATGCCGTGGCCACCAAGGAGGTGGATGGCTCGATTGGTGGGATGGATGTTGTCGACCTCGGCGAGGAAGATGAGACCGACACGCTGGTGAGCGAGGCAGACGCGGCGAAGGCCGGTGAGACCGCTGCCGACGACGGTGCGGAAGAGGCGAAGGCCGATGAGGCGACGCCGGAAGCCGCGCCCGAAGCGCAGAATGCTGACAAAAGCTCTGACGACAGTTCCGATGACGGGGCCGACGATGATGACGGCTCCGACGAGGGCGACGAGGAAGAGACCTCGGCGGCCGACAAGGACACAGACATCGAGTCGGTTGCCGACGAGGATGTGCAGGAAGAGATCCGACAGCCCCGCAAGCCCCGCCCGCGCCGCTACAAGATCCAGGAAGTGGTGAAGGTGCGCCAGATCATGCTGGTGCAGGTCGTCAAGGAAGAGCGCGGCAACAAGGGCGCGGCGCTGACCACCTATCTCAGCCTCGCGGGCCGTTACTGCGTGCTGATGCCGAACACCGCCCGGGGCGGCGGCATCTCTCGCAAGATCACCAACGCCGCCGACCGCAAGAAGCTGAAGGAGATCGCGCAGGAGATCGAGGTGCCGCAGGGCGCCGGGCTGATCGTGCGCACCGCCGGGGCCAAGCGCACCAAGACCGAGATCAAGCGCGACTACGAATACCTCAAGCGCCTGTGGGAGCAGATCCGCGAGCTGACGCTGAAGAGCACCGCCCCCGCGCCGATCTACGAAGAGGGCAACCTGATCAAGCGCACCATCCGCGACCTCTATTCCAAGGAGATCGACGAGGTGTGGGTGGAAGGCGAGACCGGCTATCGCACCGCCAAGGACTTCATGAAGATGATCATGCCGTCCCACGCCAAGAACGTGAAGCTTTACAACGATGGCGTTCCGCTCTTCGCACGCTACCAGGTGGAAAATTACCTTGCGGCGATGTTCAACCCGACCGTGCAGCTCAAGTCGGGCGGTTATATCGTGATCGGCGTGACCGAGGCGCTGGTGGCGATTGACGTCAACTCCGGCCGGGCCACCAAGGAAGGTTCGATCGAGGAGACCGCGCTGAAGACCAACCTGGAGGCCGCCGAAGAGGTGGCACGCCAGCTGCGCCTGCGTGACCTTGCGGGCCTCATCGTGATCGACTTCATCGACATGGATGAGCGGCGCAACAACAACGCCGTGGAAAAGCGCTTCAAGGACAAGCTGAAGACCGACCGCGCCCGCATTCAGGTGGGCCGGATCAGCGGTTTCGGCCTGATGGAAATGAGCCGCCAGCGCCTGCGCCCCGGCATGCTGGAGGCCTCCACCCAGCCGTGCCCCTCGTGCCATGGCACTGGCCTGCTGCGCTCGGATGACAGCATCGGCCTCGCCATCCTGCGTCAGATCGAGGAAGAGGGCACCCGCCGCAAGTGCCGCGAGGTGCTGCTGAAAGCGCCGGTGGGGATCGTCAACTTCCTGATGAACCAGAAGCGCGAGCACATCGCCCAGATCGAGGCGCGTTACGGCCTTTCGGTCCGGCTCGAGGCGGATGCGCATATGATCTCGCCCGATTTCACCCTGGAGAAGCTGAAGACGGCCACCCGCTCCATCGCCGAGGTTACGGCCCCGGTGATCTCGATCGACACCACCGATTTGCCGGAGATCGACGAGGAAGAAGAAGAGCAGGCCCAGGCGCAGCCCGAGGCGAGCGAGGCCGAGGAGGGCGAGGACAAGCCCAAGCGCAAGCGCCGCAGGCGTCGGCGCCGTCGCGGTGGCGGCACTGGCGACGAAAATGGTTCGGAAACGCAGAGCGATGCCCAGTCCGAGGGCAACACTTCTGGTGACGCCCAGGCCGAGGCCGATGGCTCCGCCAAGGCTGCCGAAGGCGAGGCCCCGAAAGAGGCCGCCGAGGCCGAAGAGGGCGCAAGCGAGGAGAAGCCCAAGCGCACCCGTCGTCGCCGTTCGCGCAAGAAGGCCGATGAGGGCGAGGCTCCGGCGGAGGCAAAGGCCGAGGGAGACGCGGGCAAGGCCGAAGAGCCGGCACCTGAAACGGCGCCTGCCGAACAGGTGCCTGACGAAGCGCCCGTGGCCGAAGAAAAGCCAAAGCGCCGGCGGACGCGGAAGAAAGCCCCCGCAGCCGATCAGGCCCCGGCGGAGGCTGCGGCAGAGGAAATGGTAGCGGCAGAAAGCGCCGAGGCCGCGACGGAGGAGGCTGCTCAACCCGCGCCCGAGCCTGAAGTGGCTGCCGCGCCCGAGGTTGAGGCCGAGGCCGAGCCTGCCGCCGAGCCGGTGCTGGAAACCGCCGAGGCCGAAGCCCCGGACGAGCCCGCGAAGCCGAAACGGAAAGGCTGGTGGTCTCTCGGGCGCTGAGCCCTCTGGGACTGGAGATCAAAGAGGGGCGTGCCTTGACGGGCGCGCTCCTTTTTTGTTGCGCCTACGTCTTCTGGATAAGCCAGGTTATGCCGGTGGCGCTCTCTTCTTGAGAGAGAAGCCCATGGCCCGACTCGGTGCAGAAATGCGGCATGTCGATCAGGGCCGCCGGATCGTCCGTTTCCACCCGCAGCACTTCGCCCGGCGCCAGCGCCTGCAAGCGCTTGGCGGTTTTCAGCACCGGGAGCGGGCAGAGCAGGCCGGTGGCGTCGAGGTGCGCGTGGTGGGTCATGGGGCAGGGGTAGCCCATGCCGACGGGTTGGGAAAGGGGCGCTGCGCGGCCTGCGCGAGAGGCCCTGCCGCCGGGGGTGGGCCTCCCGGCGGCTTGGGCACGCGGTTGCGGGGCGCACCCCCACACCCAACAACACTCAGTGGGGGGCCAGCCC
>NZ_QTNQ01000024.1 GCF_018424695.1 Vannielia litorea | reverse complement strand
GTACGTAGACGTTGTCAAAGTAGAGCTGCGACCAGGTCTCGCCGTTCATGAAGGTGGAGGGCTTGCCAATGGTGAAGCCGGGGGTGCCCTTTTCGATAAGCACCGAGCCGATGCCACCGACCCCGGGCTACCTCCTGCAGGGCGTGCTGGTGCAGGAAATGCGCCCCGGCCGCGGCGAGGCGATCATCGGCCTCACCCGCGACCCGCTGGTCGGCCCCGTTGTGACCGTCGGCGCGGGCGGTGTGCTGACCGAGATTTACCGCGACAGCTCCACCCGCTGCGCACCGGTCACTCTGGACACCGCCCGCGAGATGGTCTCCGCCGTAAAGGGCTTCGCGCCCCTGCGCGGATATCGCGGGTTTGCCGAAGGCGACCTCGAAGCCCTCGCTCGGGCTGTGGCCACCTTCTCCCGCCTCGCCCTCGCGCCCGCCATCGAGGAGGCCGAAGTGAACCCGGTGGCAATCCTCGCGCCCGGCGCAGGCGTGGTGATGCTCGATGCCCTGATCCGCCTCCGAGAGGATGCCGTCACTTGAAGTCACTTAGCGCGCTCGCTGCCCTCTACACGGCTTCCGGAATCGCGGGGCTGGTCTTCAGCCTGATCGGAATACCCCTGCCCTGGATGATCGGCCCTCTGATCGCAACCGGCCTCCTTACGGCGACCGGCACTCTCGTCGTGCGCGTCCCGATTCAAACCCGCCCCTTCGGCCAGGTCACCGTGGCCACCTTCGTGGGCGCGCATTTCACCCCGGCGGCCTTCCACGCTCTGCTGCAAACCGCCCCGCTGCTGATCTTCGTGAGCCTGTTCATCATCGCCGCCTCGGTTGTGGTGAGCATCTTCCAGCGGCGGATTTACGGCACCGACGGCGTCACCGCCTTTCTCTCCGTCGTCCCCACGTCCCCCGTCGAGGCGGGGGTGCTGGCCGAGCACCACGGTGTCGCGCCCGCCCCGGTGATCTTTGCCCAGACCATGCGGATCGCCCTTGTCGTCACGATCTTTCCGCTGATGCTCTACCTCGCGGGTGACACCTCCGCCGCGCTGCCCCCGCCCGAGGTCGATCACGGCCTCGTCGCCTTCTGCGTCACCCTCGCCGGCGCTATCGTCGGCCCGTCCCTGTTCAAGCTGTTGCACTTGAACAACCCCTTCTTCCTCGGCCCGCTCTTCATGGCCGCCGCCCTCTCGGCGCTGGGTCAGCCCGCGTTCGACATTCCGCAGCCGGTGCTGGCGCTGGCCCAGGTCGTGCTCGGCACCTGGCTCGGCTCCTGCTTCACCCGGCGCACCTTCACTGAACGCAAGAGCCTCGTGAGCTCGGTGCTCGTGACCTCCTCATTGCTGCTCGTGCTCTGCGTGTTCGGGGCCTGGCTGGCCAGTCGAGTGTTCGACGCCATCTTCCCCACCATGGTCCTCGGCTTCGCGCCTGGGGGCACCACCGAAATGGCGCTCACTGCGGGTATTCTCGGACAGGACGTCGCCCTCGTGACGGCCATGCACCTCGCCCGCATCTTCGTGATAATGCCCAACCTGCAATGGCTCACCCGGCTCACCAGCCGCGCTGGCCACAAGAACGACGCCCCCTGAGGCGCCGACACACCCATCAGGAGACACCCCCCATGCCCCGCGCTTTTGAAGGCCTCAAGGTCATCGACGCCACCCACGTCCTCGCCGGCCCCTTCGCCGCATACCAGCTCGCCGTGCTCGGCGCCGACGTCATCAAGATCGACCGCCCCGACGACCCCGACCAGGTGCGCCAGCAAGGCCCCGACAAGGAGTTGAATGCGGCCAGCATGGGCACCACCTACCTCGCCCAGGGTGCCAACAAGCGCTCAATCGGCCTCGACCTCAAGACGGAAGGCGGGCAACAGGTGCTGAAGGCCCTGCTGAAGGACGCCGATGTCTTCGTGCAGAACTACCGCCCCGGCGCACTTGAGGCCCTTGGTCTCGGCTACGACGAGATCAGCAAGCTGAACCCCAGGCTCGTCTACTGCTCCGTCTCCGCCTTCGGCCGCGAGGGTCCGCGCGGCGAGGAAACCGGGTACGATTTCGTCTTCCAGGCCGTCGCCGGCCTCATGGCGCTCACCGGCAGCGAAGAGAGCGCGCCCCTGAAGACCGGTGCGCCCGTGGTCGATTATGCCACCGGCTACATGACCGCCTTCGCCATTTCCGCCGCTCTGTTCCAGCGCAGCCAGACAGGTCGCGGCCAGCACGTCGATCTCGCCATGTTCGACGCCACCTTGATGCTCATGAGCACCCATATCGCGGCCCTGAACATCGGCGGCAAGGCCCCCAAGCCCGAGGGCAATCGTTTCGCCCTGGCCGGGATCGGCGCCTATGAAACCGCCGACGGGCTGCTGATGCTGGGCGCGGCAAACATGCGCCAGCAAAAGCGCCTCTGGCTGGCTCTGGGCCGCCCGGACATGGTGAAGGCAACCAATGCGGAGCGCCTCGAAAGCCACGCCGCCGAGGAGGCCGTGCTGCAGGAGGTGTTTCTCACCCGCACAGCTGACGAGTGGCAGGACTTCCTCCGCCAGCACCAGGTGCCCGCAGGGCGCATCCGCACCATGGAAGAAGCGCTTGCCGATCCGCAGCTCGCCACCCGCGGCCTGTTGCAGGAAACCCCTGCCCCGCTGGGCCGCGAGGGCAAACATAAGGTGCCGGTTGCCCCGTTCCTGATGTCCGAAGGCAACCCAAGCATCGAACGCCCCGCCCCCTCCATCGGCGAACATACCGACGAGATCCTGGCAGCGGCAGGTTACACGCCCGACCAGATCGAAACCCTGATCGCCTCCGGCGCTGCGCACTGCCACAAACAAGGATAGCCCATCGCCCACCGGGACAGGCTCGCCAAAACCCGACCTTCCTCCGCCCAAAACCTGCCCCAGGTCGATTGGGCAATTTGAGGCACCGGCCAGCGTGCTAGTGTCACCCAATGGACTACCGCTGACCCGGCAATACCGTGAAGCTGGCTTCTGCCACCGAGATCGAAGGAGAGGAATTAGGAGCCTTACACCGCGTTATGCCCCATCCTTCCTTTAATGTCTGCGCCTCACGGAGCTGCGAAAGACAACCCTCTTGCCGAGGTCACTACGGGACCGTGCACTACTTGTGGTGAAGCCGATCAACACTGATCAGACCCGGCATGCCAACATCCCTGATGCGATGCCGTCGTGATCAACTTATGCCCGACAACGGGGCTTCCAGGGACGCTCACCGCGCGCGACAGAACCGGCCATCTAAACCGATACCAAACACCCGTAACACCCACCCAAACGCCTTCAGGCCAAGAGGGTCAACGAGAATAGTGAAAGGCCGGTCCCGGCCCGAAGCGGACCTTCGTGGTGAGCGCGGCAAGCGCCCGCTTCGCGCCCAAACGAACTGACCTGCCCCCAGCGAAATCCCTCACCGGAAGTAGAGTCTGCGCCAACTCTGAAGGAGCAGACACATGCGAAAGAACCGTTTCACCGAGGCGCAGATAATCGGGATGATCAAGGAGCAGGAGGCCGGGATGCCGACAGTGGAGGTGTGTCTTGAGCGAAGTCAAATCGCTCAAAGGTCGCAGGCGGCACTCAAATAGGCGCATGATCCGCAGCAGGTGCGCGCCAACGAGAGGATTAATGTGTTCGTCCCGGTTTGGCGCACGGGAAAGGGGGTAGGCAAAAGACCCAAACTTGCGTGGTTCGGACCGGCTTACCCTCCAAAACCCCACCGTCACAAATCGGAGCATTTGCCATCCATAGGGAACGGGATGGAGGGCATATTGGGGGCTGACCCATCTGGCGATCAGGCAAGCCCTTGTTAAAAACACTTATGTCGGATCGATTGGCGGACCCAAGAGGATTCGAACCTCTGGCCTCTGCCTTCGGAGGGCAGCGCTCTATCCAGCTGAGCTATGGGTCCGCGTGGCGCTTCGTATAACGGCCCTGCCCTGCCCCCGCAATCGGGAAATTCAGGGCCGGGTCAGGGTTTGCGGGCCTTGGCGAGCATGGTCATCTTCGGGATCAGCGGCGCGACGGAGACGGAGTCAAAGCCCGCCTTGCCCAACCGGTCGGCCAGGGTGCCCGCATCGAGCGAGCGCGCCTCGGGGGTGAAGGCGGTGTGCTGGAGCTGCCAGAGGGCGGCGAGCTTGGGGCCTTCGCGGGAGGCCTCCACGATGAAATCGTGGATCAGGTAGCGCCCGCCCGGCGCGAGATGGGCGAAGGCGCGGGAGACCAGGCCCGCGTGGGCCTCGGCGGGAACACCGGAGAAGAGGTAGGACATCAGAACCAGATCATTTGCCTTTGGCCAGATGTCGTCACGCCCGTCGCCCTCGACATAGGTGATCCGGTCGCTCAGCCCGGCCTTGGCCACGTAGTCTCGCCCCAGGGCAGCCACATTGGGGAAATCGACAATGGTGGCGTGCAGCTCTGGGTTGGCCTCGCAGAGCGTGATGGCAAAGGCGCCGGTGCCGCCGCCGACGTCGAGCAGGTGGCGGGCGCCGGAGAGGTCCAGCGTTTTGGCCAGTTGTCGCGCCGGGCCGAGGGAGCCGGCGTGCTGGCTTTCGGAGTAGAGCCGCGCCTCCTCCGGGTCGGAGAACCATTGGGCGTAGGAGGCGGTGGCCTCTTTGGGCAAGGAGCCTGTGAGCGCCTCTTCGATCTGGTCCATCAGCGGATACATCTGCCGGGCAACCTGGCGCTCCAGATAGTCGGAGAAGTCATATTTTGCGCCCTTCACCAAGAAGTTCTCGGCGGCGGGGGAGTTGGCGTAGCGGCCCTGCGCCACAGTCACGAGGCCAAGGCCCGCGAGCGCCGTCAGCAGGGTTTCGGCGCGCGGCGCATCTAGATCGGTGGCGGCGGCCAGTTGTTCCGCCGTCATCGGCCCCTTGGCAAGGTGAGAAAAGACCCCCTGCCCGATCGCCGCGAAGAGCGCCTTGGAGCCCATGAAGGCAAATGCAATCTCGGAAATCTCGTCGGCTTCGGTCAGTGCCACTGCGGCCTCGTCTGTTGCTGCAATGCGGCAAGACTAGCAGGTGGCGGCCTGAATACGACCCCTGAATGTCGTTTTCAGGCGAAAAGCTCGTGGCAGAGTTCCAGCGCCGAGACCAGCCGATCCACCTCTTCCTCGGTGTTGTAGAGCCCGAAGGAGGCGCGGCAGGTGGCGGTGACGCCCATGTGCTCCATCAGCGGCTGGGCGCAATGGTGCCCTGCCCGCACCGCAACGCCGCGCTTGTCGAGCACGGTGGAGATGTCATGCGCATGGCCCGCGCCTTCGAGGGTGAAGGAGAAGATCGCACCCTTGCCCGGCGCGTCGCCCTGCACGGTGAGCCAGTTGAGGCCGAAGAGCTTTTCGCGCGCATAGTCACGAATGCGGGCCTCATGTGCGGCGATGTTCTCCATCCCGAGGTCCATCATGTAATCGAGCGCCACGCCCATGCCGATGGTTTGCACGATGCCCGGCGTGCCGGCCTCGAACTTCATCGGCGGGTCGGTGTAGCTCACGGCCTCGCGGGAGACCTCGCGGATCATGTCACCACCGCCCATGAAGGGGCGCATCTCGGCCATACGCTCGGGGCGGATGTGGATGGCGCCAGAGCCGGAGGGGCCATAGAGTTTGTGGCCGGTGATGGCGTAGAAGTCTGCGCCGATCTCGGCCACGTTGACGGGCATGTGCACCGCCGCCTGGCTGCCGTCGATGAGGGTGGCGACGCCCTTTTCGCGGGCCGCCTTGGCGATGGCGGCCACGTCGACCACGGTGCCCAGCACGTTGGACATATGGGTGACGGCCACGAGCTTTGTGCGCGGGCCGATGGCGTCGATCACCTTCTGTGCCGGGAGCGAGCCGTCGGCCTCGGGCTCGACCCACTTCAGCACCACGCCCTGCCGCTCGCGCAGGAAGTGCCAGGGCACGATGTTGGCGTGGTGCTCCATCACGCTCAGAACGATCTCGTCGCCCGCCTCCAGCCGGGGTGCCGCCCAGCCATAGGACACGAGATTGATCCCCTCGGTGGTGCCGGAGGTGAAGACGATCTCTTCCTCGCGCGGCGCGCCGAGGAAGCGGGCCACCTTGCCGCGCACCGCCTCGTATTTGTCGGTTGCGAGGTTGGAGAGAAAGTGCAGGCCTCTGTGCACATTGGCGTATTCCATCTCGTAGGCCTGCGTCACCGCGTCGATGACGGCGCGGGGCTTCTGGGCCGAGGCGCCATTGTCGAGGTAGCTGAGGGGCTTTCCGTTGACCTCGCGGGCGAGGATCGGAAAGTCGGCGCGGATGGCGTTGACGTCATACATTGGTGGGCATTCCGGGAATCGTGACGCCTGCTGCGGCGAAAATGATCGACAGGATGATGGACAGGCCGAAGATGGCGCCCAATCCGGTGAGAAGGATGCCGAGGAACACCAGCGGAGGGCGGCTGAAGCCGTGCAGCGCCGTGGTGAAGCTTGTCAGCAGGTAGAAGAAGGCGAAGACGTTGAAGAACAGCACGCCGGCGGCGAGGCCAGGCAGGAGCACGATCAGCAGGATCTCGACGGCCTGAAGCACGACGAGGGCAAATTGCAGCAGCGCCATGAGCAGGATCGCATCTTCCAGCCGCCCGGCGCCACCAAAGGCGCGCCCGACCCAGTGGATGCCGAAGATCATCAGGGTCAGCAGGCAGGCCTGGATCGCGCCCAGCAGGATCGGGTTGAGCGCCAGCGCGGGGCCAAGCGCGCCCTCGGGAGCCTCGGTTGGGCCGAGCATGAGGCCGAGGAGCTGGGCAAAGATCAACTCGATCACCAGCACCAGAGCGAAGACTTGCCACGCCACGGTAGAGGGCAACCGAAGCGCCATCACGGTTTCCATCGCCTCGCGCGGGCGACGGGCGCAAAGCTCCAGCAGTTTCAGAAGGTTGGGGGCCTCGGTCATGCGGCGGCCCCATCAGCAGAGGGGCCAAACTCGGCCTCGGCGAGGCAGAGCCCCCAATGGGCGAAAAAGCCGACGATAACGACCACCCCCACGAGCGTGGCCTCCGGCCCGTTGCCGATGAAGCCCCGGGTGAGCCCGTAGAGCAGCATCAGCGGCGAGACGACAAGCACCGTCCAGAACAGCGCGAGCCGCGCGCCATAGGCGCTGCCCCGCCCGCCGAAGGGCCGGAGCGCAAGATGGGACAGCCCCGCAAGGGCATAGAAGACGATGGGCATGATGAAGAGCCAGGCCAGAAGGGTGCCGCCGATCAGCATTTGCAGGGGCTGCTCGGCCTCTTCGCCCAACCGCTGGGCCAGCTCGGCATCACGCGCCAGCCGGGGCCATTGGGCAACGAAGATCACGAAGCAGCCCGCCATCAGCAGCATGAGCGCCCTGTCTTCGCGCTGCCCGGCGGCGAGCATCCGGCGCAGCGTGGCGCGCGGCGCACGCCAGCTGGCCAGCATGTTGGTGGTAATGGCCACGACGCCCCCTGCCCTTCAGCCGCTGTGCCGCTGGAGCCAGGCGGCAAGCCGCTCGGTCAGCTCACCGGCGAGATCCTTGTTCTCGATCTCCTCGATGGCCTCGGCCACGAAGGCCAGCACCAGAAGGCTCTGCGCCTCTTTGCGCGGGATGCCGCGCGACAGCAGGTAGAACAGCGCATCCTCGTCGATCGCCCCGGTGGTTGAGCCGTGCGAGCAGGCGACATCGTCGGCGTAGATCTCCAGCTCGGGCTTGGCGAGGAACTGGCTGTCATCGTCCAGCAGGAGCGACTGGCTGATCTGGTAGCCGTCAGTCTTTTGCGCGCCTTCCTTCACCAGGATCTTGCCTTGGAAAACACCCTTCGCCCCGTTGCGCAGCACCTTCTTGAAGACCTGCCGGCTTTCGCAGTTCACCGCGTCATGGGTGATGAAAACGGTGTCATCATGGTGGAAGGTGCCATCGCCAAGGCAGGCCCCGGCGATATGGGCGGTGGCATTGTCACCGGTGAATTCGATGACCGCTTCATTGCGGGTGAGCACGCCGTTGACGGTGAGGGTGAAGCTCTTGAAGGTGCTCTCTTCGCCCAAACGGGCGAAGATGTGGCTCACCGCGCGGCGCTGATGGTCGCGCCCCTGCGCGCGGATGTGGTGGAATGCGCCTGTGTCGGCCACGTCCACCTCCAGCACCTTGTTGAAGCGCGCTGCGGCGGGGCCGTTTTCCAGCAGGGTCAGCTCGGCGCCCGGCTCCACCTTTACAACATGGTGCAACATCGCGTCGGAGGCGGTCTGCTGGTGCAGGTAGGTGATGTGCACGGGCTTCCTCACCTTCTGCGTCGCGCGGATCAGGATGCCGTCGGCGGCCAGCGCGGTGTTGAGCGCGGCAAGCGGGCGGGCGACCGGGCTCTGGCCCCGGGCTTCCAGCGTGCCGTAGAGGCCCTGCGCCCAGTGGATATCGGCGCTTTCGGCTTCGGACAGCCGGGCGATCTCGATGCCCTCCCCTTCGAGGCTGTCGGAGGCCTCGGCATCGAAGACACCATCCACGAAAGTCAGGTGCAGCCTGTCGACCGCACCGAAGATCAGGCTTTCCTGCGGATCGAAGGTGGCGGCCTCCACCGGCTCGGGCTGGCTGAGCGTAGTGGGGTCGGTGAACTTCCAGTATTCGTCGCGGCGATGGGGCAGCCCCATTTCAACGACGCGGCTCAAAGCCTCCTGGCGCGGCGCGGCGGACCAGCCCGAGGCGGCGGGCATGGGGGTGGCACCCAGACGGGCCTCTGCCTGTGCCCGCCGGTCGGCCGCCATGGCCTCCTTGCGGTTTGCTTGCCGTGCCATCACGCCATCTCCGCGAGAATGTCGGCATAGCCGTTGTGCTCGACCTCAAGCGCCAAGTCCGGCCCGCCCATCTTGACGATACGGCCATCGGCCATGATGTGCACAACGTCGGGTTTGATGTGATCGAGCAGCCGTTGGTAATGGGTGATGACGAGGAAGCTGCGCCCCTCGGAGCGCAGCGCATTCACCCCATCGGCCACCAGTTTCATGGCGTCCACGTCGAGGCCGGAGTCGGTTTCATCCAGCACGCACATCTTGGGGGCCAGCATGGCCATCTGCAGGATTTCGTTGCGCTTTTTCTCGCCGCCGGAGAAGCCCATGTTGACCGGGCGCTTCAGCATTTCGGCGTCGATCTTGAGGCTCTTCGCCTTGGCGCGCACCTCCTTGAGGAAATCGGTGGCGCTCATCTCGTCTTCGCCACGGGCCTTGCGCTGCGCGTTCACCGCAGTGCGCAGGAAGGTCATGTTGCTGACGCCCGGAATCTCGACCGGGTACTGGAACGCCAGAAACAGCCCCTCGGCGGCGCGCTCTTCGGTTTCGAGGTCCAGCAGATCGACCCCATCCATCACCGCAGAGCCTTCAGTGACCTCATAGCCTTCGCGGCCGGCAAGTACGTAGGACAGCGTCGATTTGCCCGAGCCGTTGGGGCCCATGATGGCATGCACCTTGCCTGTCTCGACGGTAAGGTCGACACCCTTCAGGATCTGCTTGTCCTCTTCTTCAAGTTTGACGTGGAGGTTTTTGATTTCCAGCATTTTTCTTACCTTTTCATGGCGAATGGCCCGGCGGCCCGTGGGGCTGCCGGGAGCGTTTGAAGCCAGCCCTGCGGGCCGGTCAGAAGAGCGTGATTGAATAGCCCACGCGGATCAGCGAGGCGTATTGGTCGTTGAAGAGCGTGGCGGCCAAGCCGGGCGCTATATGTGGAAGCATGGACTCGAACCACAGAATTTCTGCCAGCACCCCGGCCACCGTTCCACCGGTTCCCAGAAAGCCGCGCGCCGGCAGGGCATGCCCCAGCACATAGGCGATGGCCATGATCGCCACGATGCCCACCATCGAGCCCCGCCCGTCGATATAGGCCATGGCGTCGCCGCCCAGCCAGAGGTGAAACTCCACCATCGAAGCGCCAAGGCTGGCGAGGAAACCAAGGATCAGCCCCCGGGCCACGTCCATCGGCCCCGGCTCGGTGTTGGCAGCGCGAATGGGGGCACGCGACTGCGGCTGTGGCGCTGGCGCTGGCGCTGGCGCTGCGCCGGGTTGTGGCGCGGTGCCCAACCGGGCAAGGCGATCCTGAAAGTCCTGCTGCGACATCACCATTACTCCCTACACCGGCAAACGCTGCAACAGGTGCCCGTAGAGCACCATGTTCGGGTCGGTCGTGGTGACCACGGCATTCACCCAGGCCGGGCCGAAGATCTGCACGAAGAGATCCGGCGCGCGGTGGACGGCCATATGCATCGTCAGCGCCCCGGTCGCGACGCCGAGCGCAGACACCATGACCTGCGGGATGGAGCGCATCGAGACGATCTGCGCCAGCACGAAGCTGAGCACCAACGCCAGCACGGCGTCGATCAGCAGCGTTTCGGTCAGCACTCCTCCGCCCTCGGGCACCCCGCTCACCGCCAGCCGAGCATAGCGCGCAACCAGCATGGCGATGAGCCCCAGCCCGAAGGCCATGGGCAGGGAAATGCCGTGAAACAGCCGCGCAACCGGCCCGCGACGGCCCTTGCGGCGCGCGGCCTGTATCGGCGCATGCACCACCCCGTCGGGCGCCCACTGCTTGCCCTTGTTGATCCGGGTGATCCGGCTGTTGAAGGTATCCATGTTGGCCATGGCTGCGTGGTGCCTCGGTCCTCGTCTCGCGCGTTAAGACGAGGTTTACCAAGGGAATGGGGCAGGATTGGGGTTTGAGCGTCCAAAAACGTTGACATGGTAAACACTTCAGCGCCCGATTTCGCAACGTTGCGTCACCTCGCCCGGCCCTGCTCCGGGCCTCCAGCTGGCGCCCAAGACCCGATACCGCAGGTGCAACCAGCCCCCGGGCCAGAAGCCTGCGCTCCGGCTGCGGCGGCATGGTCTTCCGCATCGTGAATATCGAGAACAAACCTTGCATTTCAGCGCCTTACGAGAGGGTCACCGCCGTGCCGGAGGCGGAAACCATCAGCATGTTGTTGATGACCTCGTAGTCGAGATCGACGCCCACCACCGCATTGGCGCCAAGCTCGGCGGCGCGCTCCTCCATTTCGCGCAGCGCGGTCTCGCGGGCGCGGCCCAACTCCTGCTCATAGGCCGCCGAGCGCCCGCCGACGATGTCACGGATGCCGGCGAAGAGATCGCGGAAGATGTTGGCTCCAAGGATCGCCTCGCCGGTGACGATGCCTTTGTAGGAGGTGATAGACTTGCCCTCGACGGAGGGGGTGGTGGTGGTGATCATATATCCAAAGCCCTCACACGATTGCGGTTCAAAACCTCGCTGATGTGCGAAATAATGTCTGTGAGCCACGATTTACGCACCTCGCCGCCCTGCTCACGAAAGGCATACAAATCGTCGCCTGCGGCAAAAAGGTGGGCGACGACTTCGCCGTGCAGCAAGAATTGAAGCTCCGTGTGCTCACAGCCACGCAGGCGAACATCGTTTCCGAGGTCACAGTATCCCTTAATAACTTCTGTCAGTTGGTTGAATGAAATCATACGACTCTCCCTTGGTTGAGTGGCCTGATTCTACCGTGGTGACTCGCGGAACTGCGGCAAACTTCACCCAACCGACCCTTCCAGCGAGATCGCCACAAGCTGCTGGGCTTCCATGGCAAATTCCATCGGCAGGGCCTGCAACACCTCCTTGCAGAATCCGTTGACCACCAGCGCCACGGCCTCTTCCTCGTCCATGCCGCGCTGGCGGCAATAGAAGAGCTGGTCGTCGTCGACCTTGGAGGTGGTGGCCTCGTGCTCTACCCGGCTGCTGTTATTCTTCACCTCGATGTAGGGCACCGTGTGTGCGCCGCAGTCGGAGCCGATGAGCAGGCTGTCGCATTGGGTGTAGTTGCGGCTGTCCTTGGCCTTGGGATGGATCGAAACGAGGCCGCGATAGGTGTTTTGCGCCTTGCCCGCCGAGATACCCTTGGAGACGATCCGCGACCGGGTGTTCTTGCCGAGATGGATCATCTTTGTGCCGGTGTCGGCCTGCTGCATGTTGTTGGTGATGGCGATGGAGTAGAACTCGCCCTGGCTTTCATCACCGCGCAGAATGCAGCTCGGGTACTTCCAGGTCACGGCAGAGCCGGTTTCCACCTGGGTCCACATCACCTTGGCGCGGTCGCCGCGGCAATCGGCGCGCTTGGTGACGAAGTTGTAGATCCCGCCCTTGCCGTTCTCATCGCCGGGGAACCAGTTTTGCACGGTGGAATACTTCACCTCGGCGTCATCCATCACCACGATCTCGACCACGGCGGCATGCAGCTGCGAGGTGTCGCGCTGGGGCGCGGTGCAGCCTTCGAGGTAGGACACGTAGGCGTTGCTGTCGCAGATGATCAGCGTGCGCTCGAACTGGCCGGTATTTTCGGCGTTGATGCGGAAGTAGGTTGAAAGCTCCATCGGGCAGCGCACGCCCGGGGGGACGTAGACGAAGGAGCCGTCGGAGAAGACGGCCGAGTTGAGGCAGGCATAGAAGTTGTCGGCCTGCGGCACGACCGAGCCGAGATACTTCTTCACCAGCTCGGGGTGTTCCTTGATGGCCTCGGAGATGGAGCAGAAGATCACGCCCTTACTGGCCAGCTCAGCCTTGAAGGTGGTGCCCACGCTGACGCTATCGAACACAGCATCCACGGCGACCTTGCGGCCCTCGGCCGGGGCGCTCTCCGCCCCTTCGACGCCTGCCAGAATCATCTGTTCTTTCAGCGGGATACCGAGCTTTTCGTAAGTGGCCAGCAGCGCCGGGTCGACCTCGTCGAGCGACTTCGGCTTTTCCTTCATCGAGGCAGGCTTGGCGTAATAATACTGCTTCTGGAAGTCGATCTCGGGGTAGTCGACCATCGCCCAATCGGGCTCTTCCATCTGCTTCCAGCGCTCGAAGGCCTGAAGCCGCCAGTCGGTCATCCACTCCGGCTCGCCGTTGTTGGCCGAGATCAGGCGCACGATCTCCTCGTTCAGCCCCATGGGGGCGAAATCCATCTCGATGTCGGTGTTCCAGCCGTATTTGTAGGCCCCCATGGCCTTCACGGCTTCCACGGTTTCGGCGTCCACGCCTTCTTTCACGTCAAGATCGTTCATCGTCTTTCCTTTCAACGGCTTGGGGTGCGTTCTTCACGCAACCCGCGCCTGGTGTTTCCTGTATGCGGCGGCCCAGCTCTCGGCGAAGCGGGCGATGTCATCCTCGGTTGTGTCGGGCCCCAGAGAGACCCGGATGGCCGAGCGGGCGGTGGCCTCGTCAAAGCCCATGGCGCGAAGCACCCGGCTTTCCTTCACCTTGCCCGAGGAGCAGGCCGACCCGGCGGAGATCGCGAACCCGGCGAGATCCATCGACATCACTTGGGTTTCGCCCTTCCAGCCCGGCGCTGCAAAGCAACTGGTGTTGGGCAGGCGCTTGGCCTCTTGCCCCACGAATATGGTGTCCGGCGCAGCCTCTGCCACCCTGGCTTCCAATATGTCGCGGGCCTCTGCCACGCGGGCCCAGTCACCCGCCTCCAGCCGCTTCTGCGCAGCTTCAACTGCGGCCCCGAAGCCTGCAATTCCAATCACGTTTTCGGTGCCGGAGCGGCGGCCCATCTCCTGCCCGCCGCCCTTGAGCAAGGGGGCGATATCCAGCCCCTCGCGGACGATGAGCGCGCCGACGCCCTTGGGGCCGCCCAGCTTGTGGGCGGAGAGAATGGCCAGATCGGCGCCCGACCAGCCAAAGGCGAAGGGGATGCGGCCCACGGCCTGAGTCACATCGAGCAGCAACAGCTCGCAGGGGCGCTCCTGCGGCAGTTCGGCGATCACGCCGGTTTCACTGTTGGCAAGGCCCATGGCGTAGATCCGGCCCTCGCCGGCATGGTGCGCCCAGAGCGCATCATGCGCCATCGGCTCCACCACGGCCCCGGCGGCCAGAACCTGCGCCGCCTCGGTGGCCCCGCCGGTGAACACCACCTCCTGCGGCTTGCAGCCGACGCCTGCGGCCACCTGCGCCCGCGCCCGCTCGACTGCGGCCTTCGCGGCCCGGCCCTCGGCGTGCACCGAGGAGGGGTTGCCGACAATCTCCATTGCCGCAAGCATCGCCGCCCGTGCCTCGGGCAGCAGCGGCGCCGTGGCGTTGAAATCGAGGTAGGTACGGCTCATGCCATCAGCCCCCGTTCCTTCAAACGGACGGAGTAATCCGCCAGGAGGCGCTCGGCGGCCTCCAGAGGCAGGGAAATCCGGCTGGCCGCCACCACACCTTCGGGCCGGTCATGGCCAAGAACGCGCGTGACCGTCAGCAGCACCGCGCCGCTCAGCTCGACGCGCGCGGCATCGGAGCCGGTCATCGCATTGTAGAGCCTCCCGAACAGGCCCGACGCCCGCCGCCGTGCGTTGGCCGCTTCGGCCACGCGGCGGTGCAGGTATTGCAGGGACAAGCCCTCATCCATGCCGACGGTATCGGCCATGTCGGACAGGCGCCCGACGAAAGGCGCGGCCCCGATGACGGATGGGGTCACGGCATTCGCGGTGAACTTGCCCTGACTGGATCGCTGGCTCACGCTTCGGCCTCCGCTTCTTCTTCGTCAACGACCTCGAAGAAACTCGGCACCGCGGGGCAGGTCGCCATCGGCTTTTCGATCACCGAGGCGAGCGTGGCCTGGTGCAGGTAGACATAGACATGGGAGGAAAGGCCCTCCCAAAGGCGGTTGACCATGCTCTGGGCGCGCGACCCGGAGACAGCGCCCTTGGCCCCTGCCCCGGTGTGCAGCGCGCTCACCGTCTCGTCGACCGCCTCCAGCACCTCGGCCACGCGGATTTCGTCTGGGCAGCGCGCAAGGCGGTAGCCGCCGCCCGGGCCACGCACGCTCTCCACCAGTCCGGCCTGCCGCAGTTTGACGAAGAGTTGTTCGAGATAGGACAGCGAGATGCTCTGGCGCTTGGACACGGCCGCAAGAGAAACGAGCGCCCCCTCGTCGCCGCGTTGCGCCAGGGCCAGATCGGCCAGGGCAACCATCGCATAGCGTCCTTTGGTCGAAAGCTTCAAACGTCCGGTCCTTGCGGCTGAGAGCCCCCGAGGGGCCAAATTGCATTGACGACGAAGGCAATGGCAATTACCTCCATCGCACCCGTCCGGGTGGGTTCGCGCCGATTTAGAATAATTCTAGTTTCGGCCCGCGAAAGCGTCAACCGCCCCCGGGCATAAAAGAGGACAAAAAAGGTCAGGTATGCCCGAAGTGATTTTTCCCGGCCCCGAGGGTCGGCTCGAAGGCAGGTATCACCCCCAAAAAGGCGTCAAGGACGCTCCCATCGCCATCATCCTGCATCCGCATCCGCAGTTCGGCGGGACGATGAACAACCGGGTCGTCTATAACCTGCATTACACCTTCCATAAGATGGGCTTCACGGTGCTGCGGTTCAACTTCCGGGGCGTGGGGCGCAGTCAGGGGGAGTACGACCAGGGGATCGGCGAGCTGTCGGATGCCGCCTCGGCGCTGGATTACCTCCAGTCGATGAACACCAACGCCAAGCATTGCTGGGTTGCGGGCTTCTCCTTTGGCGCGTGGATCGGGATGCAGCTGCTGATGCGGCGCCCCGAGATCACCGGGTTCATCAGTGTCTCGCCGCCCGCGAACATGTATGATTTTTCCTTCCTCGCGCCCTGCCCCAGCTCTGGGCTGATCCTGAACGGCACAGCCGACCGCGTGGCGCCGCCCAAGGACACCCACGCGCTGGTGGACAAGCTGCACGAGCAGAAGGGCATCACCATCACTCACACCGAGATCGAGGGTGCGGGGCACTTCTTTGAAGATCCCTACATGGACCAGATGTTGGGCGAGGTGGACGGCTACGTGCGCCGCCGCCTGACCGAAACCACCCGCTGACGCGGCTCAGGCGGGCGCTGCGCCCGCCGTCTCCGCGCGCTCCAGCCAGCCGCGTGCCCCGGCACGGACGGTGGCGAGGGTGATGCAGAGGGTTGCGGCAGCGAGCCCGTTGGCCACGACAGGCGGAAGCTGGTGCAGGGGCGGAACCGGTGCGCCCGCCCCGAAGATCGCATGGATCAGCAGGGGCTGGCCAACAGTAAGGCCAAAGATCACCCCGGCCATCGCGGCGAGCAGCCCCAGAAGCGGCAGGCCCGCGGGCACCTCGCCCGTGCGGCGGGCAAACAGCAGCCCGGCAGCATAGCCCGCCACACCCGCCGAAAGCAGTCCGGCGGCGGGCAGCCCCTGACCCAGCGCCCGCAACAGCAGGATTTCCGACAGGCCCAGACTGAGGGACATGGCCGCGCAGCACAGCGCGAAATAGCCGGCGACAAGGGCTTGGGTCGTCATCCTGCTCGCTCCTTCTGCTGGGCCTGTTCTGGTCAGGCCCTTGGCTCCCCTTTGGCGTTCGGGGCCCGGCCGCGCGTGCGGGGAGCGGGGGCGCGGCGGATCGCGAGCAGCTTACCCCCGTGCCCTTACTGCGCCATCCGGAAATAGGCCGCCTCGTAATTGTCTTCCATGCCTGTGACGCAAAAGCCCATGTTCATGTTCGAGGTGCCGTCGATCCGGGTGCCCGAGATCATCGAGGCCCCCTCGATCCCGTCGGCATTGGCCGAGAATTCGATGTTGGACTTGGCCACCAGCTGGCCGCCATACATCCGCAGGTCGGAGGCAAACTCCATGCCGCCAAGGCTGAGCATCTGCGCGCCGCCGCCCTCGGCGCAGTGGTCGTCGCGCCCGACCTGGAGCGTGGAGGGGGCGTTCATCGACTTGGCGCCGGTGTTGGTGGTGGCGATCACCACGTCATGCAACTGGGTGCCTTGGCTGAATTTCACCTCGCAGTTCGTCACCAGGACGATCCGTTCTAGCGGCACGCTCGGCGAGAGGGTGAGTTTGCAGTTGTTCGCCCCCATGGCCCGGTGCAGCCGCCCGGTCTGGAAATCGGCCTCGGTCAGGGTCTTGCCCGAGAGGTCCACCGCCGTCGTGGTGGTGATGTAGTCCGGCAGGAAGGTGTCTTGCTCGTCGATGAAGTTCTGGATGATGGCGGGGAGCCGGTTGATGATGCGCAGTCGGTAGACGCCGGAGCGCAGCGCGGCCTCCAGGCCTTCGTTGGTCTCAAAACCGGACTGGGGCAGCACGATATCGCCGGTGTCGGGCATCGACACGATGGTGCCGGCCTCGAAGACATTGTTCGAGTTCAGCTCGACATGGCCGTTCGCGTGGATGCAGAAGCCGTTGTAATAGTTGTTGTTCGACTGGATATCCACGACCTCCTCGGCCACGAACCCTTCCCTGAAGCAGGTGGGCCGGTAGGTGGTGAAGACCGAGTTGGTGGCCACGTCGAAGGTATCGCGCCCGACGAAGCCGAAGAGATAGGGCGTAATGCCGTTCTGATTTTCGGCAATCCGCTCTGTCGTCACCAGCACCGCATCGCGGGAGGTGTCGGAGGGGCGAAAGGCCTGCAACTCGTAGGACCAGGTCCCAAAGGTGATATCCTCGGGCCGCAGCACATCGCCGTAGACATCGGCGGGCATGCCGTAGCCCACCACGTCGAGCGCCATCTCCTTGGCTTCGGCGGCGGAGTGTGTATCGCGATAGTAGAGCGCGGCATGGGCGGCGGCGTCGGCCATGATCTGAAGCTGGCTCTGGGCCGCGCGCAGCCGGGCCACATCAAGCGCGATGGCGGCGATGACGCAGGTGGTGAGCGTCAGCATGATGCCGAGGCCGGTCACCCCGCCATAATCGTCTCGCCAGAAGCGCAGCCGGCGCCAGGCCGGCGCGGCAGCCATGGCTCAATACTCCACGAAGTGCCGCGACCCCACGGTGATAGTGGTTGTCAGGAGCGAGTTGATCAGCCCGGTCGCCGCGAGATCGGAGCTGGGGATGCGGACATAGGAGTTGACCATGCCCTGCGTCACCGAGCTTTGCACCACGGCATTGGGCGAGAGCGAGGCGAGCTGCGTGGTAATGTAGGTTTCCACCTCGTCAGAGCTCGACAGCCGCCCGATGGAGAGCGAGCGGTTTGCGTCCTGCACCACCCTGTAGGCCTGGTTTTGCCCGAAGAAGATGAAAGAGGCATCCGCCGCAAGGCAGATGAGCCCGATCATCGCGGGCACCCAGAGGGTGGCCTCCACGGTGGCGCTGCCGTCTTCGGTTTTTGCGAATGTTGCGAGCTTCCTCAAGATGCCCATCGCCCTGATC
Source organism: Vannielia litorea (assembly GCF_018424695.1). Classification (GTDB taxonomy): domain Bacteria; phylum Pseudomonadota; class Alphaproteobacteria; order Rhodobacterales; family Rhodobacteraceae; genus Vannielia; species Vannielia litorea_A. The sequence continues at coordinate 33,051 of NZ_QTNQ01000024.1, read as the reverse complement.
CTTCTTCACGCCCCGACCCGTGGCGACACTCGGCCCGAAACATGGCGCAAAGGGGGCAGAGGCGCGGTGCGGGGTTGAACTTCGTGCAGGATTCTAAGCAAATGCGGGCGAGCAGAACCACGAAGCCGGGAGATCCGTGATGGGCGTTTTGGAAGACCTTGCAGACGAGCTGGCGAAGGACACGATTGCAAATGCCGCCAAGCTGGGCGACGAGGATGACGTGATCCGCGCCGTGGCCAAGAAGCTGGGCACCTCCTCGACCACGATGGAAGAGGCCTTCATGACCTCGATCCGCGTGCGCCTGGCCGAACGCCGAGCGCGGGCCTTCCTGACCAAGCAGATCGAGCAGGGCTTCCTCGAGAAGGACACGGGCCCGCAGCTCATGGATGACGGTCATTGACCACTGACCTCGACCGGCAGGCGGCTTTCCTCACGGAGGCCTGCAAGCTGCGCGGCATCGAGCGGGCGTCGAAGCTGGCGGATGGCTCGCGGCACGAGAACTCGGGCGAGCACAGCTGGCATCTGGCGCTGGCCGCGTTGGTGCTGGAGGGAGAGGCGCCCGAGGGCGTGCGCATCGACCGGGTGATCCGGATGGCACTCATCCACGACCTGGTGGAAATCGATGCGGGCGATGCGCCGATTTTCGAGGCCGGGCTGGACCAGGCCGCGATCGAGGCCGCCGAACAGGCGGCGGCAGACCGGATCTTCGGGATGCTGCCCGAAGCGCAGGGCGCCGAACTGCGCGCGCTCTGGGACGAGTTCGAGGCCGCCGAAACCCCGGACGCCCGTTTTGCCAAGGCGCTCGACCGGTTTCAACCGCCACTGCTGAACCTCGCCAACGGCGGCGCAAGCTGGACACCCTATGGCGTGGATTACGGCAAGGTGGAGGCTCGCTTGCGCCCCACGATGGAACGGGGCGCGCCCGGGCTCTGGGCCTGGATCGGGCCGAAGGTGCGCGCCTTTTTCGAGCGGGAAGACGGCTGAGGGGCGCCCTGCCCTGACCGTGCGGCCTGACGGCCCTGCTCGGCCAGTGGGGGCCAGCCCCCACACCCCCGGAGGTATTTTCCGCAAGAAAATGAACAGGGTCGACGCTCAGTGGTCGGCGCACAGGTCTGCGTCGAAGGGCTTGAGGGATGGCGGCCTGTACGCATCGAGTGCGCGGTAGCGGGTGCGCGCGGGCGTGGAGATATCCCAGACGTAATCCGGGCCGATGGAGACCTCGGTGGTGCCGCCCGTGGCCGGGTCCGGCACCTTCATCCGGCCGACGCGGTGCAGCACGCGACGGCGGAGCATGCGGGTGAAGAAGCCGGGCGGACCGGACTTGTTGAAGAGCGAAGGCTCCAGCGGGTTTTCCTGCGCCTCCAGCACCGAAAGCGCCGTGCCGTCGAACTCCAGCTCCTGCTCCTGCGCGCCTTCGACAATCCAGCGCAGCGCGATGTTGGACAGGCCGGTAATATCACCACCCCCACCGACCGAGCCGTGATCGCCCGCGAACCAGAGCTGCTGGTAGCTGCGCGCCTGCTCGGGGTTTTCGCGGTTCAACTCACCGAGGTTGCCCCAGAGCGTGGGGGGAAAGGCCTTGCGGCGCTCGTCGAGTGACACCGCGTGGCGGGCGGACATGACCATCGAGCTGAGTTGCGTGTCATGAAACCCTTGGCTGCGGTTGAAGATCTGCGCCAGCCACTTGTAGTAGCCCGGAATCCCGAGCGCGCCGACGGTATCCCAGATGCCGAGGTAGGTGACGGTGAGCAGCGGCACCGGCGGATGGCCCTGAGCCGTGCGCCAGTCGGCCTCTTTCTGCGAGGTGACCACATCGGGCGAGAAGCCGAGCCGAAAGCCATGGCTCTCCTCGCTGGAGGGTTTGGTGGCCGGATCGGCGCTGCGGTAGCGCTTGAGCGCCTCCGGGGCCTTCCAGGCCTCGGTGTGGCGCGGCAGGCCCGAGGCGCGGATGAGGCCCACCAGCGACCGGGCGGTGAACGCGCCGCGCGAGAAACCGAAGATGTGGATCTCGTCCCCCGGCTCGTACTGCTCGATCAGGAAGGTGTAGCCGGCGAGGATGTTCTTCGTCACGCCGACACCGAACACCCCGCCGGTGATCTTGTCGAGCTTCTTGCGCCACCCCGTTTTGCCGAAGCCGGTGCCGACACCTGGGATGTATTTGAGGATCTGGGTCGTTCCATCCTCCGCCGTGCGCCGGGCCATGCTGTGCAGGTGAAAGACGTTGGTTGGGTGCGGCGCGTCTGGCGTGTTCCAGGTGCCGTCGCAGAAAATCGCGATGCGCTTCATGGGTAATGCTCCAGTGTCAAATGCTCCGGGCAGACCCGGCAGGAAATGGTGGCATTCTACCATGAGATGTGCGCGCTGTCGCGGGTCGGGTGACAGGGCGGCGGGGCGTGGCTAGGGTGGCGGCGCAACTTGCCGGAGGGCGCGCGCGTGTCGAACACCGCCATCATCATCCTTGTTTCGGTGGTCTTCCTCGGCCAGATCGCGCTGGTCGGGGCGCTGCTGTGGTGGGCAAAGAAGCGCGAGGCTCTGCTGCGCGCCCATTGTGCGGCGGCGGGGTGGAGCTTTGCCACCGGGCGGGAGGGCCGCAGGACGGTCACGCGCATCGGCAGCCCACGCGAGGGCTGGGAGCTGCGGATCGTGGTGCAGCGTTCGGGCAGTTCGAGCTCCAGCACCTCGACCCGCCATACCGAGTGGCGCGACCGGTCGCTTGCGTTGCCCCACGGCCTTTCGATCCTGACGCACGACATCCCGGCGAGCCGCGCCGCCGATGTGGAGCGGTTTTCCGGCATGCTGGGCGGCGGGCTGGCGCAGGCCATGCTGGGCAAGCTCCTGGGCAGCATGGCCGAGGAGGTGCCCGACCTGAAGCCGGTGCCGCTGGAGGGCAGTCCGGCACTGCTGATGGCGACACCCGGCGCAGAGGATGCGCTGCGCCCCATAGCGTTGCACCCCGCCATCCCGGCCAGCCCCCTGCCCCGCAGCGCGCGCCCGGCGATCATCCGGGGCCGTGACGGCCTGTCAATCCGCCTGCACGGCGCCCTGAAGCGCCCCGAACAGATCGACGCGGTTGTGGAGCTTGGGCAGACCCTTGCGGCAGCCCTGCGCGCCTCGGAAAGCTGAGGCCTGCGACAATCGGTATACAACGGCATACCTTCCATGCGCCAAGGATATGGGATAGGACAGCCGCAACATCCCGATTCCGCGCCGCAGCAGGTGCGCGGCGGGCCTTAACAACAGCTAGCGAGGGGGCTCCAACATGGCCGACAGCAACACGCCCGACATCATCTACACCAAGGTCGACGAGGCCCCGGAACTGGCCAGCGCCTCGCTTCTGCCGATCATCCAGCGCTTCGCCAAAGCGGCGGGCATCTCGGTGGGCACCAAGGATATTTCGCTCGCGGGCCGCATCCTGGCGACCTTCCCCGAGCACCTGAAAGACGATCAGCGCATCGCCGACGACCTCGCCGAACTGGGCGAGCTGGTGAAGACCCCCGAGGCCAACGTCATCAAGCTGCCCAACATCTCGGCCTCCGAGCCGCAGCTCGTGGCCGCGGTTAAGGAGCTTCAGGACAAGGGCTTCGCCCTGCCTGATTACCCCTACACCCCTGAAACCGATGAAGAAAAGGCGGTTCGCGCCAAGTATGACACCATCAAGGGCTCGGCGGTGAACCCGGTGCTGCGCGAGGGCAACTCCGACCGGCGCGCGGCGAGCGCGGTGAAGAACTACGCCCAGGCCAACCCGCACCGCATGGGCGAGTGGACCGCCGACAGCAAGACGCGCGTGGCCTCGATGGACGGCGATGATTTCTTCTCCAACGAGAAGAGCGCCACCCTTGGCGGAGCCGCCACCGCGAAGATCGTGCTGGAGGGCGCCTCCGGCGCGACCGTGCTCAAGGATGGCGTCAGCTACCCCGCAGGCACGGTGGTGGATGCCACTTTCATGTCTGCCTCCGCACTGGATGATTTCCTTGCCGCCGAGATCGAGAAGACCAAGCAGGAGGGCGTGCTGTTCTCGCTGCACATGAAGGCCACGATGATGAAGGTCTCCGACCCGATCATCTTCGGCCACGCGGTGAAGGCCTGGCTCGCGCCGGTCTTCGAGACGTTCGGCGACAAGCTGGAAGCGCTCGGCGTCAACCCCAACGGCGGCATGGGCGCGCTGCTCGACAAGGTGAAGGATGAGCCCGAGATCATGGTAGCCATCGAAGAGTGCCGCGATGCCCGCCCGCCGATGTATATGGTGAACTCTGACAAGGGCATCACCAACCTGCATGTGCCGAGCGACGTGATCATCGACGCCTCCATGCCCGCCCTGATCCGCGCAGGCGGCAAGGGCTGGGGACCGGACGGCAAGGAGCATGACACCGTCTGCGTGATCCCTGACAACAGCTATGCGCCGGTCTATGACGAGGCCATCGAGTTCTTCAAAGCCAACGGCAAGCTGAACCCCGCCACCGCCGGGACGGTGCAGAACCTTGGGCTGATGGCGCAGAAAGCGGAGGAATACGGCTCACACCCCACCACCTTCGAGATCCCGGAGGATGGCACGGTGAAGATGGTGCTGGAGGATGGCACGGTGCTGCACGAGCATGCGGTGAAGAAGAGCGACATCTGGCGCTCCGCCTCGGCCCGCAAGGCCCCCATCGAAGACTGGGTGAACTTGGCCATCGAACGGCAGAAGGCGACCGGCTATCGTTCGATTTTCTGGCTCGACGAAAACCGCGCCCATGACGCGCAGCTCATCGCCATCGTGAAGCCGATCCTCGAAGCCAAGGGCGTGGCCGACAAGTTCGAGATCATGGCCCCGCGCGAGGCCACCCGTGCGTCGCTGGAGACGATCACGCGAGGAGAGAACACCATCGCCATCACCGGCAACGTGCTGCGCGACTACCTGACCGACCTCTTCCCGATCCTCGAGCTGGCGACCTCCGCCAAGATGCTCTCCATCGTGAAGCTGATGCAGGGCGGCGGCCTCTTCGAGACCGGCGCCGGCGGCTCTGCCCCCAAGCACGTGCAGCAGCTGCACGAAGAGAACCACCTGCGCTGGGACAGCCTCGGCGAGTTCTGCGCGCTGGGCGAGAGCTTCCGCTTCCTCGCCGACGTTAAGGGCAACGCCAAAGCCAAGGTGCTGGGCGACGCGGTAGATACCGCCACCCAAGGCATCCTCGATCATGACCGCTCCCCCTCCCGCAAGGTGGGCGAGCCCGACAACCGCGACAGCCACTACTGGTTTGCCCGCTACTGGGCCGAGGCGCTGGCCGCGCAAAGCGCCGACGCCGAGCTGGCCGAAGAGTTTGCGCCCATTGCCAAGGCACTGGCCGAGGGCGAGGCTCAAATTACCGGCGAGCTGGCCGCGCCGCAGGGCAAACCTGCCGACACGGGTGGCTATTACATGAACGAGGCAGGCAAACTGGCCACGGTGATGCGCCCCAGCGAAACGCTGAACGCGATCATCGGATAAATCACACGCGGCGGCCCAAGTGGCCGCCGCAGTTTTGCCGGCGCTTAACCAGGTTGCGCCAAGGATGCCGAAGGCCTCAAGGAGACGCGCGAATGTCGAAGATCAAAGTCGAGAACCCGATGGTCGAGATCGACGGCGACGAGATGACCCGGATCATCTGGGACTTCATCAAGAAGAAGCTGATCGAACCCTACCTCGACATCGACCTGCTCTATTATGATCTCTCGATTCAGGTGCGTGACGAGACCGACGACCAGATCACCATCGACGCCGCCGAGAAGATCAAGGAAGTGGGCGTGGGCGTGAAATGCGCCACCATCACGCCCGACGAAGCGCGGGTGGAGGAATTCGGCCTCAAGAAGATGTGGCGCTCGCCCAACGGCACCATCCGCAACATCCTGGGCGGCGTGGTCTTTCGCCAGCCGATCATCTGCAAGAACGTGCCGCGCCTTGTGCCCGGCTGGACCTCGCCCATCGTCGTCGGTCGCCACGCCTTTGGCGACCAGTACAAGGCGACCGACTTCCACTTTCCCTCCGCCGGCAAGCTGACGATGAAGTGGGAAGGCGCCAATGGCGAGGTGATCGAGCGCGAGGTCTATGATGCGCCCGATGCGGGCGTCTACATGGGCATGTACAACCAGGATGAAAGCATCCGCGACTTCGCCCGCGCCAGTTTCAACTACGGGCTCAACGTGGGCTGGCCGGTGTATCTGAGCACCAAGAACACCATCCTCAAGGCCTATGACGGACGCTTCAAGGACCTGTTTCAGGAGATCTACGAAGCTGAATTCGAAGAGAAGTTCAAGGCCGCGAACATCTGGTATGAGCACCGGTTGATCGACGACATGGTGGCCTGCGCGCTCAAGTGGAACGGCAAGTTCGTCTGGGCCTGCAAGAACTACGACGGTGACGTGCAGTCCGACACCGTGGCGCAGGGCTTCGGTAGCTTGGGCATGATGGCCTCGCAGCTGATGACCCCGGATGGCCAGATCGTGGAGGCCGAGGCGGCCCACGGCACGGTGACGCGGCATTACCGCCAGCACCAGGAGGGCAAGAGCACCTCCACTAACTCCATCGCCTCGATCTACGCCTGGACCGGGGGCCTCAAGCACCGCGCCAAGCTCGATGGCAACGTCGCCCTGCGCGCCTTCGCCGAAACGCTGGAACACGTCATCATCGACACCGTTGAGGCGGGCCACATGACCAAGGATCTCGCCCTGCTCGTCGGCCCCGATCAGGGCTGGCTCACCACCATCGGCTTCCTCGAGAAGATCGACGAGAACCTGAACAAGGCGCTGACCGGCTGAGTCAAAAGGGCCCGCTCGGCGCGGGCCCTTCCTCGTTTCAACGCCCGAAGTAAGCGTTCACGGTGTCGCGCGCGACCTCCTGAAGGAAGGCGGCATCCTCCGCGCCGACCTTGCCGAAGTAGTCGTATTCATTGCCCACAGGATCGGCGCCATAAAGCGTCGCATAGGCTGTGGCGGCCGCGAGGAAGCTGCCGAGCAGGCTGGGGTGCGACCCGTCATAATCCTTGTGCAGAGCCATCTCCGGGCGGCGCTTGTAGGCCTCCTCGAAGGCCAGCGCGACGGGTATGACGATGGCGTCGAGCTCATTTCCCGCCTCGGTATAGAACCGCTCGTTTGCGCGGATATTCTCGGGGTCGGCGCTCTTGTGCGGGTCCACATAGGCATGCGGCATGTAGAGCGCGACCTTGCCGCCGCGCTCGGAAATCAGCGCCGCGGCGGCCTTCGCAGCCTCCATGTAGCGCGTCTGGTTCTTCTCCGAGAGCGCGGCGTTGGAGTGGCCCTGAAGGATCACCAGTTCGAAAGGCTCTTCCACCCCGATCGCGCCGGGCTGGGTGAGCCAATCGATGTTATGATGGTCCAGCCGCGCACCACCGATGGTGGCCGATTTGTACTGCGGCTCGACATCGGTGCCCGCCATGACCATGCGGCGCAGGTGATTGTGCAGGCTGTCGTTGTAATACAGGTAGCTGTTGCCCACGAGCAGCACGCGGGCCGGGCTTTCGGCCTGCGGCTGGGTCACGGAGGGCGAGGCCTCCTGCGCCGCGAGCGGCTGGAGTGTGAGCGGTGTAAGGCATGCGGCCATCATGGCCGCGCGGAGCACTGTCCGGCGGATCATCTTGTTTCCTCCCATTGGATGTGTCTGCGCGTTTCGCAGAAGATGTGCCAGCACTGTCGGGGGCTACCGGAGAGCTGACAACGCAAAAATATGCTCACAGCAGACAACCTATCCAACCGAAACATTATCAATGGTTTACATGGCGAACCTGAACCAACGCCGCGCTCTCGACGTGCGAAAACCCACACACTCAATCGCGGCTCTGTGTGAACATCCACACAGCGATGACTCGCCACGCCCGCCGCCATGAGCTACAGCGGACAGAACGGCGCGCCGTGATCCCTCCTCCTTGCTTTCGGTGCCATCATGCCCAAGACCTATCTCTTCCTCGTGCTCGCCATCGTGGCGGAAACCATCGGCACGGTGGCCCTGCCGGCGACCAAGGGCTTCACTCGGCTGGCGCCCGCCGCCGTCGTGGTCGTCGCCTATGCGGTGTCGTTCTACTTTCTGTCCCTGACGGTAAGGGTGATGCCGGTGGGTGTGGTCTATGCCATCTGGTCGGGCCTCGGCATCGTTCTGATCGCGCTCATGGGCTTCCTGCTTTACAACCAGCGGCTCGATCTGCCCGCCGTGCTCGGCCTCGGCTTGATCCTCTCCGGCGTCCTCGTGCTGCATCTTTTCTCGGCAACCACTGGCCACTGAGGCCCGCCCATCGGGCAACGGACGCCACGTCACACCCGCAGCCTTTCGCGCGGGTTTGACGCCACCCTCCCCCTGCGCCACAGCAGGCTCATGGCGCTTGCTGACGAAAAACCGCATTACACCCTCCTCGAAGATGCCCAAGGCCTCCTGATCGCCTCGGCGCAGGCCGCCCTCGGCGTGCACCTGCTGCGCGCGGCGGGCCTCATCTCTTCTGGCACGGCGGGCACCGCGCTGATCATCGCCTACCTCTCGGGCTGGTCCTTCGCGCTGGTGTTCTTCACCATCAACATCCCCTTCTACGCCTTCGCATGGGCCGCGCGCGGCCCCGCCTTCTGCCTGAAGTCTCTGGCCACCGTCACGCTGATGTCTCTGATGACAGCGGCGCTGGACCCGCTCCTGCTGATCGAGCATATCCACCCCGCCGCCTCTGCCGTGCTCTTCGGGGTGGCGGCGGGTGTGGGGCTGCTCGGCCTCTTCCGCCACACGGCCTCGCTCGGCGGAGTTTCGATCATCGCCCTCATCCTGCAAGACAGATACGGCTTCCGCGCGGGTTGGACGCAACTGATCCATGACGCAGTGCTCTTCACCGTCGCCGCCTTCGTACTGCCGCTCTCCGCCGTGGGCTGGTCGCTCCTCGGCGCGGTCATCCTCAACCTCGTGGTGGCCTTCAACCACCGGCGCGACTGGTATGTTGTCACATAGCCCCTAGCCTTTCGCCGCAGCGCAGGATATGCGCGGCGCGAACAGTCAAAGAGAGCCCCATGGACCTGCGCAACATCGCCATCATCGCCCACGTCGACCACGGAAAGACGACGCTCGTCGACGAGCTGCTGAAGCAATCCGGCGCCTTCCGCGAAAACCAGGCGGTGGCCGAGCGGGCGATGGACAGCAACGACCTCGAGCGCGAGCGCGGCATCACCATCCTCGCCAAAGCCACCTCGGTCGAGTGGAAGGGCACGCGGATCAACATCGTCGACACGCCCGGCCACGCCGACTTTGGCGGCGAGGTGGAGCGTATTCTGAGCATGGTCGATGGCGTGGTGCTGCTGGTGGATGCCGCCGAAGGGCCGATGCCGCAAACCAAGTTCGTGACCTCGAAGGCCCTCGCCCTTGGCCTGCGCCCCATCGTGGTGCTCAACAAGGTCGACAAGCCCGATGCCGAGCCCGACCGCGCACTTGACGAGGTGTTCGACCTCTTCGCCGCACTCGATGCCGATGAAGACCAGCTCGACTTCCCGCACCTTTACGCCTCGGGCCGCTCCGGCTGGTGCGACCCCGAGCTGGACGGCCCGCGCAAGGACCTGGACGCGCTGTTCAAGCTGATCGTCAACCACGTGCCCGCGCCCAAGCAGCAAAAGTACGCGGATGAGGATTTCCGGATGCTGGCCACCACGCTGGGCGCGGACGCCTTTATCGGGCGCACCCTGACGGGCCGCGTGGAATCGGGGCGCATCAAGGCCGGTGCAACCGTTCAGGCCCTCACCCGCAATGGCCAGAAGATCGAGCAGTTCCGCGTCTCCAAGATCCAGGCGTTCCGCGGGCTTGGCCTTCAAGAGATCGAAGAGGCCGTGGCCGGCGATATCGTGACGCTGGCGGGCATGGCCAAGGCCACCGTCTCCGACACCATCTGCGCGCTCGCCGTCGAAGAGCCGCTCGATGCCCAACCCATCGACCCGCCGACGATTTCGGTAACCTTCGGCATCAACGACAGCCCCCTTGCGGGGCGCGACGGTAAGAAGGTGCAAAGCCGGGTCATCCGCGAGCGCCTGATGCGCGAAGCCGAGGTGAACGTGGCCATCAAGGTCACCGACACGCCCGGCGGCGAGGCCTTCGAGGTCGCGGGCCGGGGCGAGCTGCAAATGGGCGTGCTGATCGAGAACATGCGCCGCGAGGGCTTCGAGCTTTCCATCTCGCGCCCGCAGGTGCTGATGCGCGAGGAAGACGGTCAACGGCTGGAGCCGATCGAAGAGGTCACCATCGACGTGGATGACGACCACTCTGGCGCGGTGATCGAAAAGCTCACCGGCGCGCGCAAGGGCGACCTCGTGGAGATGAAGCCTGCAGGCGCGGGCAAGACCCGGATCATCGCCCATGTGCCCTCGCGCGGGCTCATCGGTTACCACGGCGAATTTCTGACCGACACGCGCGGCACCGGCGTGCTCAACCGCGTGTTCCACGGCTGGGCCCCCCACAAGGGCCCCATCCCGGGCCGCCGCGCGGGGGTGCTGATCTCGATGGATGCGGGCGAGGCCGTGGCCTATGCGCTGTGGAACCTCGAAGACCGGGGCCGCATGTTCCTTGGCGCGCAGGCGCCGGTGTATCAGGGCATGATTATCGGCGAACACAGCCGCGAGAACGACCTCGAGGTGAACCCGCTGAAGGGCAAGAAGCTGACCAACGTGCGCGCCTCGGGCTCGGACGAAGCAGTGCGGCTGACCACGCCCATCACAATGTCGCTCGAAGAGGCGATTGCCTACATCAACGACGACGAGCTGGTCGAGGTCACGCCCAACGCGGTGCGTCTGCGCAAACGCCACCTTGATCCGCATGAGCGCAAGCGGGCTGCGCGCTCAGAGGGGTAGCCGGGCGGCCTCCCCCGCCCTAGGTTTGGAGCAAAGGGAGGCCTACCCATGCAAAAGATCCAATCCCAGGGCGTGCATCACATCACCCTGACCGGTGCCGACCGGCAAACATCCATCGACTTCTGGGAGGGCATGCTGGGCATGCCCTTCATCTTCGAGCAGCCCAACCTCGACAACGCCGAGGAAAGCCATCTCTACTTCGATCCCGGTGACGGGCGGCTGATTACCATCTTCACCAACGAGAACCGCAAGGCCGACCGGCGGCGCACGCCCACCGAGCCGGGCTGCGTGCATCACATCGCCTTCATCGTCTCCAAGGCCACGTGGAACCAGGCCGAGGCCCGGCTGGAAGCGCGCGGCATCGGCCATTCCGGCCCCAAGGACCGGGGCTTCATGGATTCCCTCTATTTCAAGGATCCGCTCGGCCTGCTGATCGAGCTGGCCGCCTACAAGTTCGAGCCGCCCGCAGGCTGCACCCACGCCGAGGTGCTGGCCGAGGCGCACAAGATCCGGGTGGCTGCGGGGGACGAGGCGATTGCCGATGTGCACCTTGCCGATGCAATCGAGGCGCTGGTCACGCGCCGCACGGGCACGCTCTCGGAGGACCGGAGCGCGAAGAACCCTTACGCCTGAACGGCTTACTCCGAGGTTTCCACCACCATCAGCTCGCGCTCGGAGGCCCCTTTGGCGTGGCTCAGCGCCTCCTGGTACTCGGGCGAGTTGTAGCAGGCCACGGCCTCTTCGACCGAGGGGAACTTTGCCACTACGTTGCGCGGGCGTTCCTTGCCCTCAAGCTGCACGAACTTGCCGCCGCGCGCGATGAAGCTGCCGCCGTGCTTGGCAATGGCCGGTCCGGCCAGCTCGGCATATTTGCCGTAGGCCTCGGCGTCGGTCACGGTGACGTGGGCGATCCAGAGTGCGGGCATGTTTTATCCTCCGATGATGGCTTCGGCCGCGGCAATGGCCTCGGGCGCCTTCGACGGGTCCGCCCCGCCGCCCTGCGCCATGTCGGGCCGGCCACCGCCGCCCTTGCCGCCAAGCTCTGCCACGGCAGCCTTTACGAGGTCCACCGCCGAGAGCTTGTCGGTCAGGTCGGGCGTGACACCGGCGGCCACCGCCGCCTTGCCGCCCGCATCGGCCACCAGCAACACCGCGCCGGAGCCGAGCTTTTCCTTGTGGGCGTCGATCAACCCGGGCAAATCCTTGCCCGTCACGCCCGAGAGCGCCAGGGCGATGAAGGCCACGCCGTTGATCTCTTTCACCTCCGCCTTGGCCTCGCCGCCGCCCGACATCGCCAGTTGCTGGCGCAGCTGGGCCACTTCGTTGGTCAGGCTCTTGCGCTCGTCGAGTAACGACTTCAGCCGGGCGATCACATCCGGACCGCTCGTCTTGAGCAGGCCTTCGATCTCGCTTAGCGCCACGTCGCGCCCGCGCAGCTCGGCCAGGGCGGCCTCACCCGTCAGCGCCTCGATCCGGCGCACACCGGCAGAGCTCGCGGCCTCGGAAGTCAGCGCGAAAGCGCCAATGTCGCCCGTGCGGCCCACATGCGTGCCGCCGCAGAGCTCGATCGACCATGTCTTTCCGTCGCTGCCCTTGCCGGTATCAGCCCGGCCCATGGAGACAACGCGCACCTCCTCGCCATACTTCTCGCCAAAGAGCGCCTGCGCCCCGATGGCGCGTGCATCGTCCGGCGTCATGATCCGGGTTTCCACCGGCGTATTCTGCCGGATGAAGGCGTTTACCTCGCGCTCGATCTCACCGATCTCCTCGGCGGACAGCGCCTTGCCGTGAGAGAAATCAAAGCGCAGCCGATCCGGCGCATTCAGCGATCCGCGCTGCGCCACATGGTCGCCAAGCGCGCCGCGCAGGGCCTCGTGCAGCAGGTGTGTGGCCGAGTGGTTGGCGCGGATCAGGCTGCGGCGGGCGTGATCCACCGTAAGCTCCGCGCCCTGCCCAACCTCGAGCGTGCCCTCCTCGACGCGGGCGAAATGGATGAACACGCCCGCCACCTTGCGCGTGTCTGTCACCACGGCGCGCCCGGTCTCGGATTTCACCAGCCCGGTATCCCCGACTTGGCCGCCACTTTCTGCGTAGAACGGCGTCTGGTTGACAACCAGCTGAATTTCATCGCCTTTCGCCGCCTTGTCAGCCTTCTCACCGGCCTTCACCAGCGCGAGGATCTGCCCTTCGGCAACTTCTGTGTCATAGCCCAGAAACTCCGTGGCGCCGCTCTCCTCGGCCATGTCATACCATAGCGCATCATCCGCGGCATCGCCGGTGCCGGCCCATGCGGCGCGGGCCTTGGCCTTCTGTTCGGCCATCGCGGTATCGAAGCCCTCGGTGTCCACCGCCCGACCCTTCTCACGAAGCGCATCCTGCGTGAGGTCGAGCGGGAAGCCATAGGTATCATAGAGCTTGAAGGCCGTCGCACCGGGCAGCTCGGCGCCCTCGGGCAGCCCACCCAGCTCGTCGTCCAGCAGCTTCAACCCGCGATCGAGCGTCTGGCGGAAGCGGGTTTCCTCGGCCAGCAGCGTCTCCTCGATGAGCGCCTTGGCGCGGCCCAGTTCCGGGTAGGCCCCGCCCATCTGGCGGACCAGCTCGGGCACCAGCCGATGCATCATCGGGTCTTTCGTACCCAGGAGATGCGCATGGCGCATCGCGCGGCGCATGATCCGCCGCAGCACATAACCGCGCCCGTCGGACGCAGGCATCACACCATCGGCGATGAGGAAGGAGGTGGAGCGCAGGTGGTCGGCTATCACCCGGTGATGCACCGAGCCGTCGCCATCGGGATCGGAGGAGCTGACGTTGGCCGAGGCCTCGATCAGTGCGCGCATCAGGTCGGTGCCGTAGTTGTCATTGGTGCCCTGGAGCAGGGCCGCCACCCGTTCGATGCCCATGCCGGTATCGATTGACTGCGCCTCCAGCTCCCGCCGGCTGCCGTCCTCGAACTGCTCGTATTGCATGAACACGAGGTTCCAGATTTCCACAAAGCGGTCGCCGTCTTCCTCCGGCGTTCCCGGAGGGCCGCCCCAATACTTCTCGCCATGGTCATAGAAGATTTCGGTGCAGGGGCCGCAGGGACCGGTGTTGCCCATCTGCCAGAAGTTGTCATTGGTGGCGATGCGGATGATGCGCTCATCCGGCAGCCCGGCGACCTTCTTCCACAGGTCGGCCGCCTCGTCATCGGTGTGATAAACCGTGACCAGCAGCTTGGAGGCGTCAATGCCCAGCTCCTTCGTCACCATCTCCCAGGCAAAGGGAATCGCCTGCTCCTTGAAATAGTCGCCGAAGGAGAAGTTCCCCATCATTTCAAAGAAGGTGTGGTGCCGTGCGGTATAGCCCACGTTGTCGAGATCATTGTGCTTGCCTCCCGCGCGCACGCATTTCTGCGCGGTGGTAGCACGGGTGTAATCGCGGTGTTCGACCCCGGTGAACAGGTTCTTGAACTGCACCATCCCCGAGTTGGCAAAGAGCAAGGTCGGGTCGTTGCGGGGCACCAGCGGGGAACTGTCGACAACCTCGTGGCCCTGTCGGGCGAAGTAGTCGAGAAAGGCGGTGCGGATGTCGTTGAGCGTGCGCATTATCTTGTTCCGAAAGGGCGGAAAGTGGGTCCGGGCAGGTTTAGCCCCCTGCCCCGGCACTGTCCACGGGCGAATGCGAAAAGGGCGGCCGTTGCAGGCCGCCCTGTGTCATCGGATATCTCTTGGGTCAGCCCTCGAAGAGCTCGTCGTCTTCGCTTGCGGCCGCCTTCTCACCGCCCGGCATGTCGAAGTCGAGCCCGTGGGAGGCGCGGATCTTGTCTTCGACTTCCAGCGCCATATCGGGGTTATCGCGCAGGAACTGCTTGGCGTTCTCGCGGCCCTGACCGATCCGCTCGTCTCCGTAGGAATACCAGGCACCCGATTTCTCCACGACGCCGGCCTTCACCCCCATGTCGATAAGCTCGCCCATCTTCGAGATGCCTTCGCCATACATGATGTCGAACTCGACCTGCTTGAACGGCGGCGCGACCTTGTTCTTCACCACCTTCACGCGGGTCGAATTGCCCACCACCTCGTCACGATCCTTGATCGAGCCGATGCGGCGGATATCGAGGCGGACAGAGCTGTAAAACTTCAGCGCGTTGCCGCCCGTGGTGGTTTCGGGGCTGCCGAACATCACGCCGATCTTCATCCGGATCTGGTTGATGAAGATCACCATGCAGTTCGAGCGGCTGATCGAGCCGGTGAGCTTGCGCATGGCCTGGCTCATCAGGCGGGCATGCACGCCAACGGAGCTGTCGCCCATGTCGCCTTCCAGCTCGGACTTCGGCGTGAGGGCCGCGACCGAGTCGACGACAACGAGGCTAACGGCGCCGGACCGCACCAGCGTGTCGGTGATCTCGAGCGCCTGTTCCCCGGTGTCGGGCTGGGAGATGAGCAGCTCGTCGAGGTCGACGCCGAGCTTGCGGGCATATTGCGGGTCGAGCGCGTGTTCGGCGTCGACGAAGGCGCAGACGCCGCCCTTCTTCTGCTCTTCGGCCACGCAATGCAGCGTGAGCGTCGTCTTGCCCGAGCTTTCGGGGCCGTAGATTTCGATGATGCGGCCCTTGGGCAGGCCGCCGATGCCGAGCGCGATGTCGAGACCAAGGGAGCCTGTCGAGGTGGCCTCGATGTCCTTGAGCACATTGTCGCCGCCGAGCTTCATGATCGAGCCCTTGCCGAACTGCCGCTCGATCTGTGAAAGCGCGCTGTCGAGCGCCTTCTGCTTGTCGCTGTTGCCTGCTTTGCCCATATCCAGAAGTTTCGCTGTGGCCATTGGTTTCCGTCCTTATTCCACATGCCGGTTGGGCCGGCAATGACTGCTGTTGTTCACCTCTTGTTCCGCAAGTTATGCGATCAAAACGAGAACAAAGCAAGATGAATCTTGATGGCCTCAGTGTTGACGGCCCTTGGTTAATGAAGCGTGAACGTTTACGAAAAACGGCGCAAAGCAGGTTGTGAGGGTTTGGATGCTGGTATTCTGGGACGCGCGGCTGGTGCTTCTGGCGACCCCCAAGACGGGCACGCATGCGCTGGAATCGGCCCTCGGAAACGAGGCCGATATCGCCTTCCGCCATCCGCCGCTGGTCAAGCACATGGGATTTGCCTGGGTCAACCGGCTGATGCCGCGCATTGTGGGTGAAGAGGAGTGGCCGTCGTTCCGCACCGTGGCCGCCATGCGCGAGCCGCTGGACTGGCTTGGCAGCTGGTATCGCTACCGCCGGCGCAACGACCTGATCGGTCAGAGCAATTCGACGCGCGACATGGATTTTTCGACCTTCCTGCGCGGCTACCTGACGGATCCCCAACCCGATTACGCCAAGCTTGGCCGGCAATGGAAGTTCCTGACACGGGAGAACAAGCGTGTGGGCGTCGATCATCTCTTTGCTTATGAAAACATCGGCGAGATGGTCAGCTTTCTTGAAAACCGGCTCGACCGGACGATCACGCTGGAGACCGAGAATGTCTCGCCCAAGGCCAAGCTGGAGGTCGATCCAGAGCTTGCGGCCCCCCTGGCCAAGGCGCTCGAAGAGGACTTTCGGCTCCATGACGCGCTGATCAGCGGCGGGGATTGGAAGAACATCTAGAGGGCGGGCACAACGGGCGGCGGCGAAGACGTTGTCCGCCGTTGGGCGGCGTTCTCGCGAATTGGCCCCTCAGTGGATCTGGTCATGCACCGTGGCCGTCAACTCGTTGAGAGAAAACGGCTTGGGCAGAAAGACCGAATTCGGAATGAGCGCCTGTTCGCTGTCGAAACTGTCTTCGGCGTATCCCGAGACAAAGATAACCTTCACATCGGGGCGCATTTCCAGCGCCTTCTTGACCCAGCTCGGGCCGTCCATGCCCGGCATGATGACATCGGTCACGAAGACATCGACCTTGAGTTCGATATCCTCGAGCATCGAAAGGGCCTCCTCGGCGTTTTCGGCCTCGAGAACGGTGTAGCCGCGCATGCGCAGGGCGCGGGATGCAAAGGCGCGGACCGGGGCCTCGTCCTCCACCAGCAGAACGACGCCCTCGCCCTTCCCTGCCGGCTCGCGCGGCAGCGTGTCGAGCGCGGTGCGCGGGGCCTCTGCCGGGCGTTCGTAGGCGGGGAAGTAAAGGGTAAAACTGCTGCCCTGGCCATGCACCGAATCGGCGAAAATGTAGCCGCCGCTCTGCTTCACGATCCCGTAGGCCGTGGACAGCCCAAGCCCGGTGCCTTCACCGGGGCGCTTGGTTGTCCAGAAAGGCTCGAAGATCTTTTCGATCTTGTCCGGCGCAATGCCCACACCCTCATCGGAGACCGAGACCACCACATATGTGCCCGCCGGCACGGTGGCGCGGTCACGCTTGAGCTCTTCGTCGAGCGTTCGCGTCTGGGTTTCGACGGTGATGGTGCCCCCCTCCTTCATCGCATCGCGCGCATTCACCACGAGGTTCATGATGACCTGCTCAAGCTGGCGCTTGTCCGCACGGATGGCGGGCAGGTCGGGCTCATGGGTCAGTGTGAGGCTGACACGCTCGCCGACGAGACGATTGAGAAGATGCCCGAGGTCAGACAGCGTGTCGCGCATGTCGAGCACCTCGGGCTGGAGGTTCTGCTTGCGGGAAAAGGCCAGCAGCTGGCCGACAAGGCTGGCGGCCCGATTGGCGTTCTGGTTGATCTGCACGAGATCGCCGTAATCCGGATCGCCCTGGTCATGGCGCAGGAGCAGAAGGTCACAATGGCCGGAGATCGCGGTGAGCAGGTTGTTGAAATCATGCGCCACGCCACCGGCGAGCTGGCCTATGGCCTGCATCTTCTGGCTCTGCACGAATTGTGCCTCGAGCGTCTTCAGCTCGGTCGCATCTGTAAGAACCGCGACCAGAGAAGGCTCTCCATCCTCTACCACGCGGCTGAGCGAAATCTGCAGGAAAACGTCCTTCACCGGCAGCTTGGCGCGGGCAACTTCCGGACGCAGCGGGCCCCGCCCTTCAGCCGCTTCCGTTACCCAGTCGCGCACCGAGCGGCCCAACCCTTCCACCAGTTCGGAGAACGGCATGTCGATCAGCCGGTCCTCGCCCAGCAACTCGCGGGCCAGCCGGTTGGCCATGGAGACAGCGCCGTCCCGCCGGATGCGCATCAGCGCGACGGGCAGGTGATCCAGCAGTTCCGGCGAGGTTGCGGCCACCGTTGAAGGCCGCTCTGCCCCCTGAGCCGCAGGCAGCAGGTAAACCTCGCGCCGACCGCCCTGCCCCGCGATCTCCACCGCGTAACACTGCAATTCGCCTGCCGGACCAGAGATGCGCTGGGGGCCGCTCACCCCCTCCTCGGTGGCATCGAGAATGACATCGGACAGCCGCTTGGCGCGCCCGCCAAGAACGCGACGCAGCGCCTCGTTCATGAACAGCACCGCGCCCGCCTTGTTCACCGTCATCATCGGCAGGCTGAGGCTTTCGGCGCCGCGCCCGCCGTCACGTTCCACGAGGTCTTCCATCCGCCACAGAAAGCCCTCCTCCCCCAGCCGGTGGACCACCAAGCGCATGTGGCCCTTGCGCGTGACCACGTCTTCGCTGGCATGGCCACGCGCCTCGGCCCGCGTCTCGAGGCGGCTCAGGAGGGCTGCCGGGTTTGCCAGGAGTTCGCGCAGAATGCGCGGCAGGGTCTCTCCGGGCTCTGCGGAAAAGCGTTTGCGCGCGCTCTTGTTGAGGTGAGACACGGCCCCGTCGAGGCCGGTGGTGAAACAGGGCGCGGAATCATGCTCGGTGAAGCCCGCGACGGTTTCGGCCATCTGCTGCTCGACGCTGGCCTGCCGCCCCGAGAGCAGCTGCATCAGCACCACCAGCGCCATCAGCGTGGAGCCTGCCGCAATGCACAGCAGCGAGATCATTGGCGAGGGCAGCGCCACGCCCACCCCCAAGAAAACGACCGCAACGCCAAAGATGTGCCAGGCACGCCCCTGAAAGGCCCGCGCTGTGCGCGCAAGCGGCGTCGGGGTCAGCGCAGAGTGCGACACGAGTTGGCCTCCCTTCGATTCGTTGCACCGCAGAGTCGCCCGAAAATCGTTAATCGCCGATTAATTCTGTTCCGGTTCCGCGCCGTCCCGGCGCCTCAGCCTCGCCCGGACCGGCGAAACACTGCAAGAAAAAAGCCGTCTCCGCCATCCAGCGGCGTCAGCCGTCTCTGGCGCTCGAGGGTCCAGCCAGCGTGCCGGGCCAGAAACCCCTCGGCCTGCTCGGAATTCTCCGCATCCAGCAGCGAGCAGGTCATATAGGCCAAGGCGCCGCCCGGAGCCACGAGGCCTGCGGCGGTGTCGAGAATCTGCGCCTGTGTCTTGCAGAGGCTGTCCAGCCCCGCCCGGTCGAGCCGCCACTTGGCCTCGGGCTGACGGCGCCACGCGCCGGAGCCGGAACAGGGCACATCCGCGACCACCAGCTCAAAGCGGCCCTGCGGAGACGCGGTAATCTCGATCTCCGCACCAGCCCGCGCCGCGCGCGCAGGGATGTCGTTCATCCGCTGGGCATGGGCATCATGCGCCACGAAGCGCAGGCCCGGCGCGCGGGCCGCGAGGGCGAGGCTCTTGCCGCCGCCACCGGCGCAGTAATCGAGCAAGCGGCCCGCTTCGGGCAGCGGAATATCGGCGCAGACCGCCTGCGAGCCCGCGTCCTGCAACTCCACGACCCCCTCAGCAAAGGCCGCTGTCTGGCGCAGACGGCGCGCGCCTGAGGTGACCCGCAGGGCAGTTTCGGCGAGCGGATGCGACTCCGCCTCGATCCCCTCCCCGGCCAGCGCGGTGCGGGCCGCATCGCGCGATGCCTTCAGCGCATTGACCCGCAGAAACACCTCTGCCCGCGACTGCATGGCCCGGCAAACCGGCTCGAACCCCTCATCAAGCGCCGCGCGCAGATCCTCGGCGAGCCAATCGGGCACATCCAGCGCCTCGGCATCTTGTGGCACCCGCCCGGAGGCCGCCTCCTGGGAGGAGAGCGGCGCCGGGGCATGGCCCTCGCCGGTGAAAACCTCTGCCGGGTCGCGCCCCTCGGCGCGCAGCAGGCCCAGCATCAGCGCCCGGCCCGTTTCTCCGCCGCCAAGGGCTGCGAAACTGCGCCAGCAGCGCAGCGCGTCGAACACATGATCGCGGATCGCGGCCCTGTCCTTGGAGCCGGCAAAGCGATGCGCCCGGCCCCAGCGGCTGAGCGCCTGCTCGGCAGCAAGCCCGCCGCCGATGGCGTCAAGCACCTCGGCGGCGGCACTGATGCGGGCGGCAGGGGTCATCGCACTTCAACTCCCACCCGCAACCCACTTACCCGATACGGTAATTCGGGCTCTCGCGGGTGATCTGCACGTCATGCACGTGGCTCTCTTTCAGCCCGGCGCCGGTGATCTTCACGAACTGGCAGTTGCGGCGCATCTCTTCGACGGTCGCGCAGCCGGTGTAGCCCATGGCCGCCCGCAGACCGCCCACGAGCTGGTGAATCACCGTGCCCGCCGAGCCCTTGTAAGGCACCTGCCCCTCAATGCCCTCGGGCACAAGCTTGTCAGAGGCGGCATCCTTCTGGAAGTAACGGTCAGCCGAGCCGCGCGCCATGGCGCCGAGCGAACCCATACCGCGGTAGGCCTTGAAGCTGCGGCCCTGGTAGAGGATCACCTCGCCCGGGCTCTCATCGGTGCCCGCGATCATAGAACCGACCATGGCGCAGGAGGCCCCGGCGGCGATGGCCTTGGCGAAATCGCCGGAAAACTTGATGCCCCCGTCTGCAATCACCGGCACGTCGCCCGCCGCCGCCGCGCAATCCATCACCGCGGTGAGCTGGGGCACGCCCACCCCCGCCACCATCCGCGTGGTGCAGATCGAGCCTGGCCCGATGCCCACCTTCACCGCATCCGCGCCCGCGTCGATCAGCGCACGGGTGGCCTCGGCTGTGGCCACGTTGCCCGCGATGATCTGCACCTCGTTCGAGAGCTTCTTGGCCCGCTTCACCGCCTCGATCACCCCTTCGGAATGGCCATGGGCGGTGTCGATCACCACGATGTCCACCTCGCTGTCGATCAGCGCTTCGCTGCGCTCGAAGCCCGCATCCCCCACCGAGGAGGCCGCCGCCACCCGAAGCCGCCCCAGGCTGTCCTTGCAGGCGGTGGGGTTGAGCACCGATTGCTCGGTGTCCTTCAGGGTGAGCAGGCCGGTAAGCTTGCCGCTCTCATCGGTGACCAGCAGCTTCTCGATCCGGCGGGCGCGCATGAGGCTGATCGCCTCGTCGCGGTCGGCAGGCTCGCGCAGGATGGCGAGGTTTTCGCTCGTCATCATCACCTTCACCGGGGTTTCATCGGTCTGGGCGAAGCGCATGTCGCGGTTGGTGACGATCCCTACCACCCGGTGCTTCTCATCCACCACCGGGAAGCCGGTGAAGCCATAGCGCTCGGTCAGGGCGCGGGCATCGCCCAGCGTCTGCTCGGGCGTCAGCGTGACGGGGTTGTAGACGATGCCGCTCTCGAAGCGCTTCACCCGGCGCACCTCGCGCGCCTGCTCCTCGATCGAAAGGTTCTTGTGGATCACCCCGATGCCACCCGCCTGCGCCATGGTGATGGCCATGCGCCCTTCGGTCACCGTATCCATCGCCGAGCTCAGCAGCGGAATGTTCATGGAGATGGCCCGCGTCACCTTGGTCTGGGTGTTGGCGGTCGAGGGCAACACGTGGCTCTCGGCGGGAACGAGCAAAACATCGTCGAAGGTCAGCGCCTCGCGAATCTCCATCACGGCTCTCCTTGTGAGGGTTCGGTTGGCGCTTCCCTATTTCATGGATGCTGCAAAAGCGAAAGGGCTTATCGTGGTGTCACGCCAGAAGGCTGCCAGGTCTGGCGGTCACTCTGCCGTGACGCGGGCAGCGAGATCGGCGAAGATCTCCTCCGTCGAGGGGCTTTGCACGGTTTCAGTGACGAAGCCCCATGAAAACAGCGTCTCCGCCTCGTATTGCCGGTTGATCCGCAGGTAGAGCGGCGTCAGCTCCGCCGGGCGGATGATCCCGGTGGGCGGAAGCGCTACCAGCATGTGCACGCCCTTGAGATCCTCCGGCACCGGCGCGGGATACCAGGCGGGCGGATCGAATGGCGCCTCCTCCCACCAGACCGGCGGAAGGGAGATGAAGGCATAGCGAAACCGACCCCGCGTTGCGCGGTCGGGCGTGGGATCGTTCAGATTGGTGCGCGCCACCAGCTCCCCCCGGTTGTCGATCAGCGCCGGGTAGAGGCTGACGGTTTCGGCCTCGGTCACGAAGGGCAGCGTGGCGAAGTCGCAGGGCCAGCAGGTGATGCCCGCGTGGTTGCCGTCTTGCAGGTGGATCAGTGCGCCGGGCTCCAGCACCAGCCGGTCGGCCTGAGGCTCGGAGGCGGCAAGGCGCGCGGTGATCCGGGCGCTCTCGACCCGCTGGAGCACCGGCGAGATGCAGCTTGCCGCCACCGCCAGGACAACCCCCACCGCCCAGGCCCAACCGCGCCGCCCGTTCACCAACCAGATCAGCAGGCCGATGCCCCCGGCAACGGCAAGGGTGGCAAGCACAGCGGCGACATAGGGCAGCGCCATTGCGATGAAGAAGATCACTTCCATGGCGCGCAGTTAGGCCCGCTCTACCCCGGGGCGCAAGATGCTCAAAGCCGCGCGCCCTCATCCGGGCCGTCGTCAAATGACGCGGTGCGGCGAAAGGCGATGGTCAGCACGCTGGCGCCGATCAGCACGTTGATGGCGTAAACGACACTCGACGCAAAATCGACCAGCGAGGTCCACCAACGCGATACTGCCTCCTGACCGGGCTCCCACAGCCCGTCACTGTTCATCGCGACGAAAGCGACGAAGAAAGCGGCCAACACCGGCACCCAGAGCAGCGCGGACCATGCGGCGGCAGAAGCGAACCAGCGGCGAAAGCTGGATTTGGCCGCGCGGCTCCAAACACAATCCCGCTCGATCGCCACCGCCGGCAACGCCCGGGCGAAGTTGAAAAACAGAAAGATCCAAAGCCAAGGCACGGGGAGCAAGGCCAATAAGCTTTCGGGGCCAGTCAAAAGGCTAAAGGGGAAGCTGAGTTCCTCCTCAAGAAGGAAAACATCAGGTTCGGTGACCGGGCTAAGAAAGTCCTTGCCCAAACCCACAAGCCAGAGCAGCAGAACAGCCACCCCCAATGTGACGACCATCGCCCCCAACACGGCCATGAACCAGCCGACTGCATAGCGCATCACTGGCTGGCGATAGCGCGTGCCCATCGGCCCCGGCCTTTCCTCCAGCAGCGCCGCCCGGTGCCAGCCGACAGCCGCCCAGGAAAAAACGACGAAGTCGAGAATGATCGGAAGGAGCCCGTAGCCGTCGGGCTGAAGGCGCCAATAGAGTTCATAGGTCAGGGCAGAGATGAGAAGCGGCAGCCAGATCACCCGCAGGGCCACACCGCGCCCGCGCCAGACCTCGCCGACTGCCGGCCAGAAAATACCCTTGAACTCCACCGTTTACCCCTCAGGCCATCAACAAGGCGCAGGCTTGTTCAAACAGGCCCGAGGGGCAAGGCGTTTCTCAGCCGAGATAGTCCGAGCGTTGCAGCCCGTACTTGGCCATCTTCTCGTTCAGCGTTCGGCGCGGCAGGCAGAGCTCGTCCATCACGTTGACGATGGAGCCTTTGTGGCGGCGCATGGTGTTGTCGATCAGCATGCGCTCGAAGGCCTCCACGTATTCCTTGAGCGGCTTGCCCTCGGTGGTCATCACCGGCTGCACCTCGCCCTCGTCGTTCATCAGCAGCGAGGCGATGGTGCCCGAGCCGCGGCGGGCCTGGAGCACGGCGCGCTCCGCGATGTTGATGAGTTGGCGCACGTTGCCCTGCCAGGGCGCCTGCAACAGCTGCGCCGCCTCCTGGGCAGTGACGGTAGGCGCCTCGCAGCCATATTCCTCGGCAAACTGCTCGGAGAGGCGGGTGAAGAGCATCAGGATGTCTTCGCCGCGCTGGCGCAGCGGCGGCAGGGTGATCTTCATCGCGGCGAGGCGGTAGTAGAGATCGGGCCGCAGCATGTCTTCGCTGGTCTTTCCCTGCTCCTGCAGGTTGCTCACGGCAACAATGCGGGTTTCGGCAGGCGCACCCTGCTCGTTGATGAACTTCAGGAGCCGCGCCTGGAGCCCGGGCGAAAGCGCCTCGATATCCTCAAGGCAAAGCGTGCCGCCCCGGGCCTCTTCCACCAGCGGCATGCGGCCCTTGTCGGGGTCACCATCGAAGAGCTGCGCGGCCAGCTCCTCCTCGTCGAAGGCGGCGCAGGAGACGATGACAAACTCCTTGGAGGCGCGGCTGCCCACGGCATGAAGCGCATGGGCGGCCAGCGTCTTGCCGGTGCCGGTCTCGCCGTCGATCAGCACATGGCCGTCGGCCTGGCCGAGATCGAGGATGTCTTCGCGCAGCCGCTCCATCACCGGAGAGGCGCCGATCAGCTTTTTCATGATCGTGGTGCCGCCACCAAGCTCGCGGCGCAGCGCGCGGGCATCCAGGTTCATGCGGCGGCGCTGGGTGGCCTTCTTGGCCAGTGCCGTCATCCTGTCGGGGTTGAAAGGCTTTTCGAGGAAGTCGAAGGCCCCCACCCGCATTGCCTCAACCGCCATCGGCACATCGCCATGGCCGGTGATCATGATGACCGGCAACGCGGAGTCCTGCGCCATGAGCTTTTTCAGCAGGGCCATGCCGTCCATCCCGGGCATCCGGATGTCGGACACCACCGCGCCGGGGTAGTCGGGGCCGATGCCCTTCAGCGCCTCTTCGGCGGAGGGGTAGGTTTCTGTCTCGAACCCGGAGAGCGCCAGCCACTGGCTGATGGATTGGCGCATGTCCTGTTCGTCGTCGATGATTGCGATCTTCATAGCCTGTGCCATGTTGTTGCTGGTGTCCTGCTCTATTCCGCTGCCGTGGCGCTGTCTTGGTGCAGCATGGGCAATTGTAACTCGAAAACGGCGCCGCCTGCCCTTCCGTTCCGAGCGGTGAGACGCCCGCCCAACTCGTTGATGATCCCCGAGGAGATGGCAAGCCCCAGACCGACGCCATCGCCCGGCGCCTTGGTGGTGTAGAAGGGCTCGAACAGATGATCGAGATCCTCGATTCCGTGCCCGTTGTCACGCAGGGTGAGCGTGGCGGTGTCGCCGGTGGCAAGGATCAGCTCAAGCGAGGGCTCTTCAACATCGCGCGTGGCGTCCAGCGCATTCCGGAAGAGGTTGACGAGCACCTGCTCCACCCGCAGCCTGTCGGCCCGGATCATCACCGGCGCGTTCGGAAGGCTGCGTGCGATCGCAACGTGGCGGGCACGCAATTGCGGCTCCATCATCGAAAGCGCGGTGCTCACCGCATCCCTTAGATCAAAGGGCTCGAAAGCCACGTCACCCTTGCGGGCATAGCTCTTGAGCTGGCGGGTGATCGCCCCCATCCGGCCAATCAGGTCGTCGATCCGCTGGAAGCTGGAAAGCGCCTCCTCGGGTCGCTTGCGTTGCAGCAGCAGCTTGGCCCCTGCGAGATAGGTGCGCATCGCCGCCAGCGGCTGGTTCAGCTCGTGGCTGACAGCGGCCGACATCTCGCCGAGCGCCGCCAGCTTGGAGCTTTGCGCAAGCGTCTGCTCGGCCACTTCAAGGCTGCGTTCGGCCTTCTCGCGCTCGGCGATTTCCCGCTGCAGGCGCAGGTTCAACTGGCGAAGTTCTGCCGACTCGCGCAGCGCCACGCGCCGCTCCGAGCGGGCCTTGCGTGACAGCCACCAGAACGAACCGGCAAGCAGCAGGGCGAAGCCCATGATCTCCAGCGCCAGCACCCCGTTCACCCGCTCGCGCACCGAGCTGTAGGCGGTGAAGGAGGTCATCCGCCAGCCCTGGAACGGGATGCGCCCGTCCGTGCGCATCACCGCCTCTCCGAAGAGGTAGGCATCGGGCGGGATGAAGCTCCAGTCGGCGGTGGCCTCGATGGCCCGTTCGATCGCCGAGGGCGCATCCTGCTCGGCCAGCGCCTCGTCAATCTGGTGGCCGCGCCAGCGCGGCTCGGTCGAAAGGATCACCTGGCCGGTCGAATCCGTCACCAGCACGGCATCGGAAATGCCCGACCACTGGCGCTCGAACTTGGCAAGATCGACCTCCACCACGATCACGCCCACGCCCTTGTTGTCGTGCCGGATCGTGCGGGAGTAGGCGAACTCCATGGCGTTGTTTTCCTGCAAATGCAGGGTGAACACCGTGGTATCGGCCCGCTGCGCCTCCACGAAATGCGGCTCGGTGCGGTGGTTGGCGCCCAGCTGGTTCCGGTCGGTCGCGGCAACGGCCCGGCCCGAGGTGTCGAGCATGACGATCGACTTGGCGCCGATCTCGTCACGAAACTCGATAAGCCGCTGCGAGGTTGTCAGAAAGTCGGAGGTGTTCAGCGCGCCGATCAGGGACGGGTCACGCGAGAGCAGCAGCGGCACCACCTGGCTGCGCTGCAACTCGGTGATGATGTTGCCCGCGTACAGCGCCTGACGCAGCTCGGCCTGGTTGCGGGTGGTCTCGGTGAAGCGCTGGGTGAGATAGTGGTTGGTCAGCCAAACGGTCACCACGGCCAGGGCAAGGATCACCACCCAGCCCAGCCGCAAGAGCGTCCGGCGCACCCCGCGCCGCTTGGAGGCCTCTTCTGTCATGGCGCGAGTTTAGGCCCTGGCGCGGGTTTGGGAAAGCATATCACGGCTCCGGTGCCGAAGAGGTGAGCCAATCCGCAGGCCGCTCTTCGGCGCCTTCGGCGGCTCATCGCAGCTGCGAAGAGGGCCTGAAAGGGCTGATGAGCTGCCCCCGGCGCGCCAGCTCAGGCCGAAACCAGCGCCTCGGCCAGCCCTTTGAACATCGCCGCACCATCGGTGCCGCCGTGCTGCGCATCCACCGCCCGCTCGGGGTGGGGCATCATGCCCAGCACCCGGCGATTCTCCGAGAGAACCCCCGCGATATCCCCCATAGAGCCATTGGGGTTGTCGGTGTAGCGGAAGGCCACCCGCCCCTCGGCTTCCAGCGCCGCGAGGCCCTCGGCATCGACGTTGTAGTTGCCGTCATGATGCGCGACCGGCACCACCAGCGCGTCGCCTTGCGCATAGCCCGAGGTGAAGGCGCTCTCGGCGCTGGCCACCGTCAGCCCGACGTTGCGGCAGACGAACTTGAGCCCGGCATTGCGCATCAGCACGCCCGGCAGCAGCCCGGTTTCGCAGAGCACCTGGAAGCCGTTGCAGATGCCCAGCACGAAGCCGCCCGCCTCGGCATGGGCCACAACCGACCGGCAGATCGGCGAGTTGGCCGCAATCGCGCCGCAGCGCAGGTAGTCGCCAAAGGAGAAGCCGCCGGGGATGCCCACCACGTCCACCCCGCTGGGCAGCGCAGTGTCCTTGTGCCAGACCCGCGCAACATCGAAGCCGGCCTGCTCGAAGGCCACGGCAAGGTCTCGGTCGCAATTGGAGCCGGGAAAGGTGATGACGGCGGCTTTCATGGGCTGTCTCCTGCGTCAGCGGGTGAAATCGGTGATGACGGCAACGCCGGGAGGGGCGGCACCGTCGAAGAGGGCAAGCTCGGCGCTGGCGTCTGAGAGGGCCACGCGGCGGGCGATGAGCGGCGAAAGATCGAGTTGGCCGCTCTCGATCAGCGAGAGCAGCGAAGGGTAACGCCACGCGGGCATGCCGCGCGTGCCGTAAATCGCAAGCTGGCCTGAGTAGACGGCATCCCACGGCAGGGTCATGTTCACATGGTCGCCCGCAGGCATGCCGATCTGCACCATCCGGCCCAGTTTGCGCAGACACTTCAAAGCGTTGGCCGTAGTCTGCCCGATACCGAGCGCCTCAAGCGCCAGATCGGCCCCGCCCTTGGTGATCTCGCGCACCGCCTCCACCGGGTCGCCTGCAGCGGCATTCACCACCTCATCGGCCCCGAGGGCTTTGGCATGGGCGAGCTTCTCCTCGACGACATCCACCATGACTACCCGCGCGCCAAGCGCCCGCGCGATCATCATCGCCGAAAGCCCGACGCCACCAGAGCCCCAGACGGCGAGCCATTCACCCGCCTTCAGCGCCGCGCGGCCGGTGAGCCCGTGCCATGCCGTGGTCGCGCGGCACCCGAGCGACGCTGCCAGCGCCGGGTCCATCCCCTCGGGCAGGGCCGCGAGGTTCACATCGGCGCGCGGCACGGCGATGCGCTCGGCAAAGCTGCCCGCCTGGGTAAAGCCCGGCAGCACCTGCCTGGCGCAGATCGTCTGGTTTCCGCTCTGGCAATCGGGGCAGCCGCCACAGGCAAGGATGAAAGGCGCAATCACCCGGTCGCCCGCCTTCCAGCGGCTCACGCCCTGCCCCACCTCGCGGATCACACCGCAGAACTCATGGCCCGGCACATGCGGCAGGCTCACATCCGGGTCCGCCCCCGTCCACACATGCCAGTCAGACCGGCAGATGCCACTGGCCAGAACCTCCAGCACCACGCCATCCGGCGGGCACTCCGGCTCCGGCAGGCTCTCGATGGCCAGCGCGGCGCGGAACTCTGTGAGTATGGCGGCCTTCATAACGAATCCTATCCTTTGAGCGGATTACGCTGCCTTAGCCCGGATCGCCGGTCAAAGCCAGTTGCCCATGAGCACGAAGGCCGACCAGAAGTAAGGATGGGCGAAGTCATCCACCGCGCCCTCCACACCGCCCGCTTTCAGGGCGGTCGCGGCACGGTTGCCGCCCTGCCCCGCGCCACCGCCACGCAGCATGGCAATCTGCGCCCGGCGCAGCGCCTCGGCCTTGTCTTCGCCGCGCACGTAGAGCCCGGCGTAGAAGTCTCCCATCAGCACCGGTGTCGCCGCATCGGCGACCGGCCAGAGCGAGGCGAGCACCGCGCTCGCGCCCCCCATCAGCGCCGCCGCGCCAAAGCCGTCGATCTCCGAGCCGTCGCCACCCCGCGCCGTCTGGCAGGCCGAGAGGGTGAGCAGGTCCACCCCCGTCATGCGAAACTTGCTGGTCCGCAGCTCCGAGAGCGGCAGCCGCGTGCCGTCACCCAGCAGCAGAAAGCTGTCGTCGTCCTGCCCGGGCCGCAGCGCAAAATGGGAGGCGATGTGCAGAAGCTCGGGCGGGTTGCGCAGGGTGCGGCGCAGGGCGCGGGTGTCAAACGCGCTGTCCAGAAGGGTCTGCCCCGCCAGAACGCCCTCGCCATCATCCGCCGTGAACAGCGCCTCGATCTCGGCCGCCACGCCGGGCAGCGCCGAGAAGCCCTCATGCGCCTGCGTCACCCCAAAGCCCGCCGCACTTTCCGGCGCACGCGGCGCGCGGGCGAATTGGGTCTGCACCGCGGCAACGTAGAGCGCGAAGGCGTAGTCCTCCACCAGATAGCGCTCGCCATCGTGCAGCGCCGCGAAAGGCACGTAGCGCAGCACCCCGTCGGCGTTGATCATCACAACCTCGGTGCCCGCCGTGCGCAGCGCGCCGCGGATGGGCGCGAACAGCACCTCATACAGCCCCTGCAAATGCGCCTCGGCCTCCGGACTGCGCGCCTCGATGGCCTGAAGCGTGTCAAACACCATCCGCCGCATCTCCGCGCGCGGGATCTCCACCTTCTCATGCACGGTGGCACCCGGCAGCGTCAGAAACAGGTGCGTGGCCTCTTCCAGCATCGCCAGTTGCAAGATCGCAGAGGGACGTTCCCGGGCCTCCAGAATGGCCTGGTAGGCGCCGGTGGCATCGAACCGGGCGGCAAAGCCCTCGCGCCGAACCTCCTCCACCTCCGCCAGAAAGGCCCCCACCTCGGCCTCAAAGGCGGCCTCAGCCTCGGCCATGGCATCTTCCAGCAGGAACAGCTGCTCTTCCTCCTCCGCCGTCGCCTCGCCCGCATCGAGCCGCACCGAAAGCGCCTCCCAGGCCGCGCGGGCCTCGACCGGGCGCAACGCCAGTTCGGCCAGCTTCTCGGCGTCGCTCTTCTCGGCATCGGTCAGCACCGCCACCGTGTCGCGCAGATCGGCCTCGCCGTCGCGTTGCAGGAACTCAAAGGCCTCCTGCTCCTTCTCCATGTTCAGCACCGCCTGCGCCTCGGAAAACCGACCCTCCTCGATCATCAGGTCCGCAAGATCGCGATAAAGTCGGCCCCACTCGGCACGCAGGCCCTCGGTGTCTTCCTCCGAAAGCCCCTGGTTCAGCGCGCGGATCTCCTGCTGCGCATTCACCGCCATCTTGCCGAACAGGATCGCCTTCTCGCGCTGCCCCCGGGCGGCGAAGATGTTGCGCATCAACTCGAAGGTCCAGCGCTGGTTGTTCAGCGAGGACTTCGGGTTCGCGGCGATGTAGGGCAGTATCTCGACCGCGCGCTTCATCGCCTCCTCCTGCCGCCCGAGGTCGAAGGCGATGAGCCCGAGGTTCACCCGCACCACCGAGGCACCGTAGCTGTGCGGCCCCCAATGCTTGTCGATCAGCGGCAGCGCCCGCATCGACCAGGCGCGCGCGGGCTCCAGCTCTTTCAGATACCAATAGGAGGCGCCGATATTGGCGGTGATGTTCGCCACCGCCACGCTTTCGGGCCCGGCCACGCGCTCGTAGATCTCCAGAGCATCCTCGTTCAGCCCAATGGCCTCCCGGTGCCGCTTGAGCCCGTCCAGCGCATTGGCTTCCAGCATCAGCGTGTTGGCCACGTAAAACTCCCGCTCCGGCTCCTGCTCGATGAACAGCCGGTAGACCTGCCGCGCAAGGCCCGCGTATTCGATCGCCTGGGCGTAGCTGGACAGCTCGTTGAAGGCCATGGCGGCGTTTTCAACGCAGGCCCCCAGCGTGAGGTTGACGGCCTGTTCCTCCCAGCGGTCCCCGATCAGGCCGATGCAGGCGTTCGCCCAGGCCAGGGCCTGCCCGTGCTCGGCCAGGGCCGAGTACATATTGGTCAGAAGACCTGCCGCCATGGCGGCATAATGGGCCCCCGTCGGATCGTCGACATCATAGCCGTCATAGGCAACCCGAAGGTAGCCAAGGATCTGCCGGCGCTCGGCATCCGTCAGGTCGGGCGCGGCCAGGAGGGGCAGAACGTAGTTATAGGCCGCCGTCGGCTCGCCCGTCCTGGCGGTTTCGTAAAATTCCTGCGCCGCACCGGGAAGATGCGGAAAGTCGAAGCCCTGTGGCTCCTGCGCCGCAACGGCAGCGGGCTGTGCGACCCAGAGGAGGGTCAGAAGAGCGAAAAGAAGACGCATGGGCAGGCACTAAAATTGACGCAGCGAAAGGTTAGGCGATGCGCGCCACCGGGCAAAGGGCCAAATACGGCGGGCTGCTCAGGACTGCGCCCCCCGGCGGCGCCAGCGCAGGAGCAGAAGGCTGGCAAACGCGGCGGGCAGCGCGGTGCCCAGCCCGAGCACGGCAAGCGCGCCGGGGATGATCCAGGTCCACGGGCCGGGGATGCGGACATCGCCGTTGGTGTCCGGGTCATAGAGGATGGTGCGGGAGGATCCGACGGGAAAGTTCCAGGCCGAATGCGACATCCCCGCACTGGCGCGCACCTCGCGGCCATCGGAGCGGGTGTAGCGGAAGACGGGGGCGTAGTTGGTCACCTCCCCTTCGAGCGGCGACCATCCCTCGTAGGCGCGCAGTTCCACCACCTCCCCCTCGGCCTCCGCCATGCCCATGGGCGCGAAGAGCGCTTCGACGGCAAAGAAAAACGCCGCCCCCAGCAAGAGCACAGGAAGGCACCAGACCAGAAGCCACATCCGGCCAGAGATTTCACGGACCCCGTCATAGCGGGTGCGCATCAGGAAAGCGTCAGACATGAGGTGGAGTTTGTCCCCTGACGCAGCGCGCGTCCAGTGGGCAGCTCTTCGGCCCTCCCGGCCCCTCATCGCAGCTGCGAAGAGGACCGCAAGGGCCGATGAGCAGCCCCGGCGCTCATGTTACATGTGGATCGCGTAGCTCTCGATCACCGTGTTCGCCAGGAGCTTCTCGCACATCGCCTTCACATCGGCCTCGGTGCTGCCCTCGGCCAGTTCCAGCTCGATCACCTTGCCCTGGCGCACGCCTTCGACGCCCTCGAAGCCCATGGCCCCCAGCGCCGATTTCACCGCCTCGCCCTGCGGGTCGAGCACCCCCTGCTTGAGCATCACGTCAACGCGAACTTTCATGCGCGTTCTCCTCAGTTGATCAGTGTTGGCTTGCCCATGGCCGCCGGGCCGCCATTGGGCAGCACGCCGAGGCGGCGGGCGACTTCGGTGTAGGCGTCGGTCAGGTTGCCCAGATCGCGGCGGAACACGTCCTTGTCGAGCTTCTGGCCGGTCTCGATATCCCACAGGCGGCAGCTGTCGGGGCTGATCTCATCGGCTACGATGAGCCGCATGAAATCATTCTCCCAGATCCGGCCGATCTCGATCTTGAAGTCGATGAGCTTGATACCCACGCCATACATCACGCCGCTGAGATAGTCGTTCACCCGCAGCGCGAGGGCCACGATATCGTCGAGATCCTGCTGCGTCGCCCAGCCGAAGGCGATGATGTATTCCTCGGGCACCAGCGGATCGCCCAACGCGTCGTCCTTGTAGGAGAACTCGATGATCGGGCGGGGCAGCTGCGTGCCCTCTTCCAGCCCCAGCCGCTTGGCCATGGACCCGGCGGCGAAGTTGCGCACGATCACCTCCAGCGGGATGATCTCGACCGAGCGAATGAGCTGCTCGCGCATGTTCAGCCGCTTCAGGAAGTGCGTCGGCACGCCGATGTTGTTGAGCCCGGTCATGAAGAACTCGGAGAGCCGGTTGTTCAGCACCCCCTTGCCCTCGATCGTGGCCTTCTTCTCGGCGTTGAAGGCGGTGGCATCGTCCTTGAAATACTGCACCAGAGTGCCCGGCTCGGGGCCCTCGTAGAGAATCTTCGCCTTGCCTTCGTAAACCAGCTTGCGTCGTGCCATGGGGTCCGTTCCAGATGCGGGCTGTGGCGGCGCCTGTCGCGGGCCGCGGATGTCACGCCGGGCTATAGTGCAAGGGCTGGCCCGCCGCAAGCAGAGCGCGGTGGCGCGGCCCCTTGGCGGCAGGTGTTCCGGAGGCTAGGGTCGGCCTGGCTCAGAACGCGGGCATCCGGAGGGGGAGATGGCAGAAGATTTTGCGGTGCTGGACTTTGCGCTGGTGGCGGCCGCGCCGCGGGCGGTGGTGCGGGCCATCGCCACCGCGACGGATGCGCGCGATCGGCCTGCAGAGGCCACCGGCCTTCTGGGGCGCCTGTTTGGCCGCCGCCGTGCCACCGCGCCCAACGGCCCCGCCC